>JAOAUC010000025.1 GCA_030157785.1 Zoogloea oleivorans | reverse complement strand
CATTGACGCTTCCTTGCTGCGGCAAAAAAGTGTCAACCTATTTCAGGACGGGTCAGACCAAGCAAAAAGGCCGTCGCATTCGACGGCCTTTTTGCTTTTCCAGTAGGGGCGACTTCAGTCGCCCTCCACACGTTGAATCATCGAATTCCTTTGCTCGGAGTCCGAGGGCGACTGAAGTCGCCCCTACCGTCGTCCCCATGCCGCATTGCAGGAATTACATTCCTTGGTAGATCGGCCCTTCGCCGCCTTGCGGCGTTACCCAGTTGATGTTCTGGGTCGGGTCCTTGATGTCGCAGGTCTTGCAGTGCACGCAGTTCTGGGCGTTGATCTGCAGGCGCGGATTGTCGCCTTCCGGGCTGCGCACTATCTCATACACGCCGGCCGGGCAGTAGCGCTGCTCTGGAGCGTCGTACATGGCCAGGTTGATTGAGATCGGCACCGATGCATCCTTTAACTGCAGGTGGCAGGGCTCGTCTTCTTCGTGGTTTGTGTTGGACAGGAAGACCGACGACAGGCGGTCGAAGGTGAGCTTGCCATCCGGCTTGGGATAGGCGATCGGAGCGCACTCGGCGGCGGGCTTGAGCGTCGTGTGGTCGGCGTGGTTGTGCAGTGTCCAGGGCACATTGCCGCCGAACAGTTTCTGGTCGATGCCGAAGAGCAGCGAGCCCAGCCACAGGCCCTTTTTCATGTAGGGCTTGAAGTTGCGGGTCTTGTGCAGTTCGGCGTGCAGCCAGCTGGCCTTGAAGGCTGCCGGGAAGGCGCTCAGCTCGTCCTGGGCGCGCTCAGCCACGAGGGCGTCGTACGCTGCTTCGGCAGCCAGCATGCCGGACTTCATCGCGGCATGGCTGCCCTTGATGCGGGCGGCGTTGAGGAAGCCAGCGTCGTCGCCGATCAGCGCACCACCCGGGAAGACCAGCTTGGGCTGGCTCTGCAGGCCGCCGGCCGCAATGGCACGGGCACCGTAGGCGATGCGCTTGCCGCCGGCGAGGAACTTGCTGATTTCCGGGTGCGTCTTGTAGCGCTGGAACTCTTCGAAGGGCGACAGGAAGGGGTTGGTGTAGTTCAGGCCGACCACGTAGCCGACTGACACCAGATTGTTCTCGAGATGGTATGCGAAGCCGCCGCCGTAGGTGGCCGTGTCCATTGGCCAGCCGGCGGTGTGCACCACCAGGCCCTGCTGGTGCTGGGCGGCGGGGATTTCCCACAGTTCCTTGATGCCGAGACCGTAGGTTTGCGGGTCGACGCCTTCGCGCAAGTTGTAGCGTGCTTCGAGTTGCTTGCCCAGGTGGCCACGGCAGCCTTCGGCAAACAGCGTGTATTTGGCGCGCAGTTCCATGCCCGGCTGAAAGCTGGGGCCCTGGGAGCCGTCTTTCAGCACGCCCATGTCGCCGGTGATCACGCCGGCCACGGCGCCGTTTTCATCGAACAGCAACTGGGAGCCGGAGAAGCCCGGATAGACCTCCACGCCCATGGCTTCGGCCTGTTCGCCAAGCCACTTGGCAATGTTGCCGAGGCGCACGATGTAGTTGCCTTCGTTGTGGAAGGCGTCGGGGAGCAGGCCGTTGGGAATCTGCTTGCCGCCGGTTTCCGACAGGAAGATCACCCGGTCTTCGGTGACCGGCGTGTTGAGCGGCGCACCGCGTTCCTTCCAGTCGGGGAAGAGTTCGTTGAGGGCGCGGGGGTCGAGCACCGCGCCGGACAGAATGTGGGCGCCGACTTCGGCGGCCTTTTCGATCAGGCAGACGGTGAAGTCCTGGCCTTTTTCTGCTGCAAGTTGCTTGAGCCGGATCGCTGCGGAAAGGCCAGCCGGGCCTCCACCCACGATCAGGACATCAAATTCCATGGAATCACGTTCCATCGCTGCCTCCTCCTGAAATCTATTGGATTTGTTTTTTTGTTCAAACCGTAACTATCGAAGCGTAACCCCGAGCCCGGCTCAGGGCAATCCCGGAAAGGGCTGCGGCGGGGGGCTTGCTCTACATACGCAGGCGTATGTTACATTGGCTCGAGGGTGTGCAGGGGCTGGATCTGCCCTTGGCTGGCCTTTGTCAAGTAAATAATAATCTTCCCAGGAGACCATGAATCATGAGCACCGCCGCAACCGACCAGACCCCGACCCGCAAGCTGCTGCTGACCACGAAAATCCCCGTGCGCTGGGGTGACATGGATTTCTACGGGCATGTGAACAACACCATCTATTTCCGCTACTTCGAGCAGGCCCGGGTCGAATGGCTGGAGGCGTATGGCTACGTTGTCAGCCCCGAGTCGGAAAGCGGGGCGGTGATCGTTAATGCCAGTTGTACCTTCATGATTCCGGTGAATTATCCGGCGACGGTGGTGGTTCGGCTGTATGCCGGCGAGCCGGGCCGCAGCAGTGTGATGACCTGGTATGAGCTGGGTGTCGAGGGCGATGACCGGGTCTTTGCCGAGGGCGCGGCCAAGGTAGTGTGGATGGATCCACGCACCGGCAAGTCGGTACCCCTCCCCGACGCGCTGCGGGCCAAGGTAAGCTAGCGGCAAGCCGCATCTCAAGAAAAGGCCGGACGAAGATCCGGCGAACATAGAACAGTCCGAGGAGATGGATCGATGAGTTACGCAGTAGCCGAACGCCCCTTGTGGGTTCCCGATACCGATCGGGTTGCCGGGGCCAATATCACCGCCTTTGCCCGTCAGGCTGAAGCCCGTTGGGGGCGTCTGCTGCCCGATTACGCTGCGCTGCACGCCTGGTCGGTCAAGGAGCCGTCAGAGTTCTGGACCTCTATCTGGGAATACGGTGAGGTGCGCGGGCAGATGGGCGCGGTTGTTCTCGAGAATGCCGACAAGATGCCCGGTGCCCGCTGGTTTCCCGGGGCGCGCCTGAACTTCGCCGAGAACCTGCTGCGCAGCCGCGACGATAGCGACGCACTGGTGTTCTGGGGTGAAGACCGGGTCAAGAACCGGCTTTCTCATGGCGACCTGTACCGTCAGGTCGCTCATTTTGCGGCGGCGCTGCAGGAGGCCGGAGTGGTCGCCGGCGACCGGGTGGCGGCGTGGATGCCCAATCTGCCGGAAACCATCGTCGCCATGCTGGCAGCTGCGAGCATCGGTGCGATTTTCTCGTCGGCATCGCCGGACTTTGGTGTGCAGGGTGTGCTCGACCGCTTCGGGCAGATCGAGCCCAAGGTGCTGGTGGCGGTGGATGGCTACTACTACAACGACAAGATCGTCGATTGCCTCGACCGCCTGGCCGCCATTACGGAAGGCCTGCCGTCGCTGAAGCGGGTGGTGGTGGTGCCCTACGTACATGCTGGTCACGACATTTCGCATGTGCATCACGCGCGGATGCTGGCGGATTTCGTGAAGCCTTTTCTGGGGCGTACCGAGATTCCCTTTGCCCGGCTGCCTTTTGATCATCCGCTGTTCATCATGTTTTCGTCGGGCACGACTGGTGTGCCCAAGTGCATCGTGCATGGTGCTGGTGGCGCGTTGCTGCAGCACCTCAAGGAGCATCGTCTGCATGGCGATGTGAAGCCCGGCGACAAGGTTTTCTACTTCACCACCTGCGGCTGGATGATGTGGAACTGGCTGGTGTCGGGGCTGGCATCCGGCGCTACGCTGCTGCTTTACGATGGCTCGCCGATGATCGGGCAGGGTGCGATTCTTTTTGACTATGCTCAGGCCGAGGGCATGACCCACTTTGGTACCTCCGCCAAGTTCATCGATGGGATTGCCAAGGCCGGGCTGCGGCCCCGTTCGACTCATGACCTGTCGGCCTTGCGCGCAGTGTTTTCCACCGGTAGCCCGCTGGTGCCGGAGGGCTTTGAATACGTCTATCAGGAGATCAAATCCGACGTGTGTCTGTCGTCGATCTCGGGCGGCACCGACATCATTTCGTGCTTCGTGCTTGGCAATCCGACCCTGCCGGTGTGGCCGGGCGAGATTCAGTGCAAGGGGCTAGGCATGGCGGTGGATGTCTTCGATGACACCGGCGCGCCGGTACGCGGCGAGAAGGGCGAGCTGGTGTGTACGCGCCCCTTCCCGGTGATGCCGGTCGGTTTCTGGAACGATCCGGACGGGGCCAAGTATCGCGCGGCTTACTTTGCCCGCTTCGACAATGTGTGGTGTCACGGCGACTACTGCGAGATCACGCCCCATGACGGCCTGATCATCTATGGCCGCTCCGACGCGACCCTCAACCCGGGAGGGGTACGCATCGGTACGGCGGAAATCTACCGGCAGGTCGAGAAGCTGGAAGAGGTGATGGAAGCCCTCGTCATTGGCCAGCAATGGCCGCCGGGAGACGCCAGCGATGTGCGTGTGGTGCTCTTTGTGCGGTTGCGCGAAGGGCTTGTCCTTGACGACGCGCTGACTGCCCGTATCCGCCAGACCATCCGCGACAGCACGACGCCGCGTCACGTGCCGGCCAGGGTGGTGCAGGTCGATGACATTCCGCGCACCAAGAGCGGCAAGATCGTCGAACTGGCGGTGCGTGCCGTCGTGCATGAGCAACCGGTCAAGAATGTTGAGGCACTGGCCAATCCTGCTGCACTGGATAATTTCCGGGCCCGGCCCGAGCTGAAGTCCTGAGGAGGCGAATATGTTGATGAATGCCGGCAAGGCCAGCCTTCTGATTGTTGACGTGCAAACCCGTTTGCTGCCGGCCATCGAAGACGGCGAGACGGTGCTGCAGAACTGTGTCTGGCTGACCGGCGTGGCACGCCGGCTGGCGGTGCCGGTGGTCGTCTCCGAGCAATATCCCGCCGGGCTCGGGCGCACTGCTGATGCGCTACTGGAAGCGGTTGGCGATGCTCGTATCGTGGACAAGACGCATTTCTCCTGCGTGGCTGACGGCTGCCTGGCCGGTACGCCGGTCGATGACCGGCGCCAGGTGGTGGTGGTCGGCACCGAAGCGCATGTGTGCGTGCTGCAGACCGTGCTGGAGTTGCGCTGGCAGGGCAAGGAGGTTTTTGTTGTCGCCGATGCGGTCGGCTCCCGCAAGGGGCCCGACAAGGAGGCGGCGTTGGCGCGGATGCGCGCCCACGGGGTCGAGATCGTCACCCGCGAGATGGTTGCCTTCGAGTGGCTACAGCGCAGTGCGACGGACCTCTTTCGTGAGCTGAACCGGGACTTCATCCGCGACAACTAGGGGTTTTTCGGTTAAGGCTGTTGAGGGGTGAGGGGCGGCGACGGCGTCAAAATGGGGTTGGATATCCTTTGACGCCGGTCTGACCGTTGAAGAAAGGGGGGGGAATCGGCTATCATTCATCTTTCCTGAAGTCCCCTGTGTCATGACCAAATACGTCTTTGTTACCGGTGGTGTCGTGTCCTCTCTGGGCAAGGGCATCGCCGCCGCCTCTCTCGGGGCAATCCTTGAATCCCGCGGCATCAAGGTTACCCACCTCAAGCTCGACCCCTACATCAACGTCGACCCCGGCACGATGAGTCCCTTTCAGCACGGGGAAGTCTTTGTGACCGAAGATGGCGCCGAGACCGATCTGGACTTGGGCCACTACGAGCGCTTTACCAGCGCCAAGATGGGCAGGCGCAACAACTTCACCACCGGCCAGATTTACGAGTCGGTGATCAAGAAGGAACGGCGCGGCGAATACCTGGGCAAAACCGTCCAGGTGATCCCCCACATCACCGACGAGATCAAGCTCTATCTCAAGCGCGGTGCTGAAGGCTCCGACGTGGCGATCGTCGAAGTGGGCGGTACGGTAGGCGACATCGAATCTCTGCCCTTCCTTGAAGCCATTCGTCAGATGGGCCTGGAAGAGGGGCGTCAGAGCTCCTGTTTCATCCATCTCACGCTGCTGCCCTACATCCCGACCGCCGGCGAGCTGAAGACCAAGCCGACCCAGCATTCGGTGAAGGAGTTGCGCGAGATCGGCATCCAGCCCGATATCCTGCTGTGCCGTGCCGATCGTTCCGTACCAGCCGACGAGCGCCGCAAGATCGCGCTGTTCTGCAACGTGATGCCGGAAGCCGTGATCGAGTGCCTGGACGCGGATTCCATCTACCGCATCCCCGGCATGCTGCACGACCAGATGCTCGACGAGATCGTCTGCCACAAGCTGGGCATTCTGGCCCGCGCGGCGGATCTGTCCATCTGGGAGCGCCTGCTCGACGCCCTGAACAACCCGCTGCACAACCTCAACATCGCTTTCGTCGGCAAGTACGTGGACCTCACCGAGTCCTACAAGTCGCTGATCGAAGCCCTCAACCATGCCGGGATGCACACCCTCAGCAAGGTGAACATCCATTACCTGGATTCCGAGGACATCGAGAAGAACGGCTGTGGCGCGCTCAAGTCCATGGACGCCATCCTCGTTCCCGGCGGCTTTGGCCGGCGCGGTACCGAGGGCAAGATCGCGGCGATCCGCTATGCCCGTGAAAACAAGGTGCCCTACCTGGGCATCTGCCTGGGCATGCAGCTGGCGGTGGTCGAGTTCGCCCGTGACGTGGCAGGCATGCCCGGCGCCCACAGCACCGAGTTCGACAAGCACACCGATTACCCGGTGATTGGCCTGATCACCGAGTGGCTCGATGCCTCCGGCAAGCTTGAAACTCGCGGCGAAGACTCCGACCTGGGCGGCTCCATGCGTCTGGGCGGCCAGGTCTGCAAGCTGGCCGACGGTACGCTGGCCCGTGACATCTACGGCAAGCCCGAAGTGACCGAGCGTCACCGCCACCGCTACGAAGTTAACAACACGCTGCTGGCCAAGCTCGAAGAGCAGGGCCTGCGTGTGGCAGGGCGTGCGCCGGGTACCGATCTGTGCGAGATGATCGAGCTGCCGACCGAAGGGCCGAATGCGCACCCGTGGTTCGTGGGTTGCCAGTTCCACCCGGAGTTCACGTCCAACCCGCGTAACGGCCATCCCCTCTTTACCGCCTTCGTGAAGGCAGCTCTGGCCCACCAGCAGGCCGGCTGAAAGGAAACCCCATGAAACTCTGCGGCTTCGACGTCGGTATCGACAAGCCTTTCTTCCTTATCGCCGGACCTTGCGTCATCGAGTCCCGGGAAATGGCCTTCGAAACGGCCGGGCGGTTGAAGGAGATCTGTGCCGAACTGGGCATTCCCTTCATCTACAAGTCCAGCTACGACAAGGCCAACCGGAGCTCCGGCAAGTCCTATCGCGGGATGGGCATGGAGAAGGGCCTGGCGATTCTCGCCGAAGTCCGCGAGAAGCTTGGCGTGCCGGTGCTTACCGACGTGCATGCCGAGTATGAGGTGGCCGATGTGGCCTCCGTCGTCGATGTGCTGCAGACGCCGGCCTTTCTGTGTCGCCAGACGGATTTCATCCATGCCGTGGCAGCTTCCGGCAAGCCGGTGAACATCAAGAAGGGCCAGTTCCTGGCGCCGGGCGACATGAAGAACGTGGTGGACAAGGCCCGCGAAGCCAACGGCGGCGCGGACACCATCATGGTCTGCGAACGCGGAGCGTCCTTCGGCTACAACAACCTGGTTTCCGACATGCGCTCCCTGGCGATCATGCGGGAAACCGGTTGCCCGGTGGTTTTCGACGCCACCCACTCGGTGCAGCTGCCCGGCGGGCAGGGAACCGTCTCCGGTGGCCAGCGCGAGTTCGTGCCGGTGCTGGCGCGGGCGGCGATGGCGGTCGGCATTTCCGGCCTGTTCATGGAAACCCACCCGGATCCCGCCAAGGCCTTCTCCGATGGCCCCAATGCGTGGCCGCTGGACAAGATGAAGGCACTGCTGGCAACCCTCAAGGGTATCGATGCGCTGGTCAAGGCCGAGGGCTTCGAGGAGCTGCGCGCCTGATCTGCCCGGCTGCCATGGGCAGCCGTTTTCCGATTACGAGTTCAAGGCGATTTCATGGTCGCCGGTTTCAATTTAGCGAAAAGAGAGGAAGTTCATGAGCGCCATTGTTGATGTCATTGCCCGCGAGGTACTGGATTCCCGCGGCAATCCCACCGTTGAAGCGGACGTTCTGCTCGAGTCCGGCGTCATGGGCCGTGCAGCGGTCCCGTCCGGCGCTTCCACCGGTTCCCGCGAGGCCATCGAACTGCGCGACGGCGATGCTTCCCGTTACCTGGGCAAGGGCGTTCTGCAGGCGGTCGAGAACGTCAACACTGAAATCTCCGAGGCCATCATCGGCCTGGACGCCGAAGAACAAGCCTTCCTCGACAAGACCCTGATCGATCTCGACGGCACCGAGAACAAGTCCCGCTTGGGCGCCAACGCCATGCTGGCCGTCTCCATGGCCGTGGCCAAGGCCGCTGCTGAAGAAGCCGGCCTGCCCCTGTACCGTTACTTCGGCGGTTCCGGTGGCATGGCTCTGCCGGTGCCGATGATGAACGTCATCAACGGCGGCGCGCATGCCAACAACTCCCTGGATATCCAGGAATGCATGATCATGCCGGTCGGCGTGAAGAGCTTCCGCGAAGCGCTGCGCTGTGGCGCGGAGATCTTCCACCACCTGAAGAAGCTCACCGACAAGAAGGGCTACCCCACCACCGTCGGCGACGAAGGCGGCTTTGCCCCCAATGTGTCCGGTACCGAAGAAGCCCTCAACATGATCCTCGAAGCGACCGCCAACGCGGGCTACGAGCCGGGTCGTGACGTGGTGCTGGCGCTGGATTGCGCGGCTTCCGAGTTCTACAAGAACGGCAAGTACGAGCTGGTGGGCGAAGGCCTGTCGCTGACCGCTGAAGGCTTCACCGATTACCTGGCAACCCTCGCCGACAAGTTCCCGATCATCTCGATCGAGGACGGCATGGCCGAAGGTGACTGGGCTGGCTGGAAGACCCTCACCGATCGTCTGGGCAAGCGTGTGCAGATCGTCGGTGACGACCTCTTCGTGACCAACACCCGCATCCTGAAGGAAGGCATCGACAAGGGCATCGCCAACTCGATCCTCATCAAGATCAACCAGATCGGCACCCTGACCGAAACCTTCGCCGCCGTCGAAATGGCCAAGCGTGCCGGTTACACCGCGGTGATCTCCCACCGTTCGGGCGAAACCGAAGATTCGACCATTGCCGACATCGCTGTGGGCCTCAACGCCATGCAGATCAAGACGGGCTCCCTGTCCCGTTCCGACCGCATCTCGAAGTACAACCAGTTGCTGCGCATTGAAGAAGATCTTGGCGATACCGCTTACTACCCGGGTATCTCCGCCTTCTACAACCTGCGTAACCGTTGATGCAGGCCGGACCGGCCGGCCTTGTGCCGGCTGGTCCGCTTCTTATGCGCTGGCCAGTCCTCGTCATAGCCCTTCTTGCTGTCGCCTTGCAGTATCCCCTGTGGATCGGCAAGGGCGGATGGCTGCGCGTCTGGGAAGTGGAGAAGCAGCTGACCGCCCAGAAGGATGGAAACCGCAAGCTGGAGCGGCGCAATACGGGTCTTGAGGCGGAAGTCCGTGATCTCAAGACAGGTTACGAGGCGGTGGAAGAGCGCGCCCGCTTCGAGCTTGGACTCACCAAGCCGGACGAGGTCTTCGTCCAGACTCCCCAGCAAAAGTAGGCCCTCTCCGGGCTTGCCGTACTTTTTCCGTACCTGACGCCCGTCAGGGCGTTCTTGACATGTTTTCGATGGCGGCGAGCAGGCCTGTCGTCGAGCTGTCCTGTTGTTGGCTTGAGCCCGTTGCTATGCTGCGGGCCATTTTCTTGCCCAGCTCCACCCCGTATTGGTCGAAGCTGTTGATGCCCTAGATCCAGCCCTGGACGAAGACCTTGTGCTCGTGGAGCGCAAGCAACTGGCCGAGGCTGAACGCGTTGACGGGGGCATGAGGAGTGTCGAGCTGGGCTGCCCGTTGCGCCGGTCAGATCTCCGCTGTGGACCTTGCGGACGAAGGCTTGCAGCTGGCCGAAGGTGATGGCAATTTCTGTCCGTGCCTCGGGCGGTGTGCGCTCGAAAAGGCGTGCTGTGCTGTGCAGGGCGGCCCGACCCTCCGTGCTGTTCACCTGTGCGCCGGAGAGCATGCCGTCGGCCGAGCATGAAAAACTCCCGAAACGATCCGTGTCTTCATTGAACAGTTGGCGGAGATTGCCCAGCCGCGCTGATTGTGCGTGCGTGCGGAGTGCCGCTGCAGCGCGACTTTGATCGAGGCGGAATGGCGTGTTAGTCGCGGCGGTAGAGCCTGAACGTTTCGGCTTTGCGGCCTGCTCCCAGGCGACGCTCCCGAAGCATATCCCACTCTCCTGAAATGCGTTGTGAATTGACGCCGCTTGAATAAGTGAGCAAAAGCCGGCAATCGGCCGGGTCCTGATAGGGAATGGTTCTGATGTCGGCGAAGTAATCCAGCGCTGCCCGCTGGGTGTCGCCGATTCCCTTGCGCTTGATGCAACCGGGGGCTTGCTCGGCCAGAAGGGCGCGCAGCTCTGCGGCGACCGGCTGGTAGTTCTTGGTGTGGGCAAACCACGGTTGCCACAGGCTTACCGCCAGGCACCACAGGAGGGTCATGCCGATGGCCCAATTGGTAGCGCCGCGCAAGGGGGTGCGCTGGATCAGTGCCGGAACAAGCAGCAGGGCCGCGCTGAGGAGTGCCCCGATGGATGCGCTCCATGCGACTTCATCCCGCTGGAAGTCGGGTGCCATCTTGGCAACCTGGCGTGCCAACCCCGGCGGCCAGCCGAAATGCAGGGCCGTCCAGCCAAGCCAGACGACCAGTGCGAAGAAGATGAAGGCCATTATGCCAAACCAGTCGAAGGCGTTGGCGGCGCCACGGCGCAGGCTTTCAACGCCCAGGGCTGCCAGCAGGCACAGGGGGGGCAGCAGGGGAAGCATGCTGGCGGCGCGCTGGCTGCCGGTGGTGGCAATGAGCAACAGCGCCAGTGCGCTGGCGATGATCGGCAGGGCAAGTTGCGGTGTGGCGAGTTTCTTGCGGTTGCGCCAGACGGCCCACCCGGCTATGGGCCATAGCGGCCACGCAAACCAGCCGAGGAGCTGGATCTGTTTTCCGAAAGCAGGAAGACTGGATTGCGTGGGCAGGATGCTGAGCAGTTCTTCGCTCCACCAGCGAGAAATTTCACCAGGATGAAATATGGCTACTGCGCCGAGCCAGCTGGCGCCGATGAAGGCGGCGACGGTAAGGCCCAGGGCGATGCCATAGATGACTGTCTTTGAGCGGCAGTTGGGGCACAGCAGCGGGGCGATGAGGAGAACCGGAAGGGTGAGTGCCGCACCGGAGAGCCCGTTGGCCAGGAACGCCATGCCGCTGCCGATGCCGGCCTGGATGCCGCCGCGATACGGACGTTCGGCCAGCTCGCCAAGGCCGGCGTAGCACAGGGCCATGCCAGCCAGTTGAGCCAGCATGGGTTGTGTTTCGTGGGCATGTACCACCAGGCCGAGGGAGCCCATACCGAGCAGGATGGCTGGCGTAAAGGCTTTGTCGCCGTACAGGCGGCGGGCGGCCAGGCCGGTCCAGTAAAGTGTGGCGGCAGTAAGGACGCTGCTGGCGAGTCGGGCGGCGTCATGGACGGGAAGCAGCCAGCCCAGCAGCTTGGCCATCAAGGCCCCGAGCCAGTAGTAGAGGGGCGGGTTGCCCAGGTAGGTTTCGCCGGCGATCTGCGGAATCAGCCAGTTGCCATTCGTCAGGATCGAATGGATCGGTCCCAGGTGAGTGAGGTCGTCGCCGCGCCACGGAAGATGTCCGGTGGTGCCGACGAGCAGATAGATGGCGAGGAGCAGGGCCAGTTGCCAGCCTTCCAGCGGGGCCGGGAGGGCAAAGCGTGGTGCGGCGTTGGGCATGGGTCTGGGCGGCGCGGTCGATTTGTTTCAGGCAATAAAAAAGGCAGCCGCGGCTGCCTTTTTCGGACGATACCGGCAATACGCGGTAATCAGCCCAGACGCTGCACGGAACCGTACTTCTGACGGAAGCGCTCGACGCGACCGGCGGTGTCCACAATCTTCTGCTTGCCCGTGTAGAACGGGTGGCAGGCGGAACAAACTTCAACGTGCAGTTGCGGCTTGGTCATGGTGGAGCGGGTCGTGAAGGCGTTGCCGCAAGAGCAGGTCACCGCCACTTCGGCGTACTTCGGATGGATATCGGCTTTCATAGCAGGGTCCTTTGAGTTACAAGTGGATGGTGAATTTGGCCACCCGGGAACGCGGTATTTTGAACTAGTTCAGCGCCTTATGCAAGATTCTTGCGCTTGCTACAGGAAACGTGCGACGAAGGCACCGACGCTGTCGGACGGGAGGCGCAGCCAGGCCCTGTGATCGCTGCCCGGGATGCGCTGGATGTTGTCGCCGGCGGCGTTGAAAATGCTGTCGACCAGCACCTCCCGGTTGCCACCGGGCTGGACGAGTTCCAGTCGGTCGCCTACTGCAAAGGCGTTCTTCGAGGCGATCTCGACCATGCCGCGCACGCTGTCGAAGCCCACCACGTCGCCTACGTACAGGCTGCGATTGGACTCGGAGTGACCGCGCAGGTAATTCTGCGTTTCGTGGGGCGTGTGGCGCTGCAGGAAGCCGTCGGTGTAGCCGCGGTTGGCGAGGCCTTCGAGCTGGCCGAGCAGGGCCGGGTCGAGGCTGCGGCCGGCGACGGCGTCATCGATGGCCTGGCGGTAGGCCTGGCAGGTGCGGGCGACGTAATACGGGCTCTTGGTGCGGCCTTCGATCTTGAAGGAGTCGATGCCGATTTCAGTGAGTCGCTGGATGTGCTCGATGGCGCGCAGATCCTTGGAGTTGAGGATGTAGGTGCCGTGTTCGTCCTCTTCGATGGGCATGTACTCGCCGGGGCGCTTGTGCGCTTCTTCGATCAGATGCACATCGCCGGCGCCGCAGGTCTTGGCCTCGTGGGTCTTGAAGTCCCAGCGGCACGAGTTGGTGCAGCTGCCCTGGTTGGGGTCACGGTGATTGAAGTAGCCGGACAGCAGGCAGCGGCCCGAATAGGCAATGCACAGGGCGCCGTGGATGAAGACTTCCAGTTCCATGTCGGGGCAGTCCTGACGGATGCTGGCGATCTCGTCGAGGGACAGTTCGCGGGACAGGATGACGCGGGATACGCCGGCCATTTTCCAGAAGCGCACGGCGGCGGCATTCACGGTATTGGCCTGCACCGAGAGGTGGATCGGCATGTCGGGCCAGTTTTCGCGGACCATCAGGATCAGGCCCGGGTCGGACATGATCAGGGCGTCCGGCTGAAGGGCGATGACCGGGGCGATGTCCTTCAGAAAGGTCTTGATCTTGGCCCCGTGGGGGAAGATGTTGGCGACCACGTAGAAGCGCTTGCCCTGCGCGCGGGCGCGCTGGATGCCGTCGGCGAGGACCGGCAGGTCGCCGAAATCGTTGTTGCGGACGCGCAGGGAGTAGCGCGGCTGGCCGGCGTAGATGGCGGTGGCGCCAAAGCCGAAGGCGGTGTCGAGCATGGCCAGGGAACCGGCCGGGGCGAGGAGTTCGGGTGTTTTCAGGAGCATGGGTACGGCGGACGGTTGGGGAACACGCAAAAGGCGTGCGGATCAGCGGTAGGCCTCGAGTGCTGCGTTCCAGTTCGCCAGGGACGGACTCTGGGCTTCGAGCTGGTGCAGCAGGACCTGTTCGGCCATTTCGAGCATGGCCTTTTGTTCTTTGCTGAGAAACTGGGGGTACTGGGTTTCAAGGTGAACCAGCAGGTCACCCGCCGGGCGACGGCCACGGCCGGGGAAGCCGGCCTTGGGAATCCGGATTTCGGTGCCGGAGGAGGCTTCGGACAGCAGAACCTCGCGAATGCCGTCGAGGGTCGGCACCTCGATGAGACCACCGGCCAGGGTGCGGAAAATGCTGACCGGTACCGTCACGTGGAGGTCGTTGCCATCGAGGCGGAAAATGTCGTGCGGCTTGGCGCGTAGCGCCAGGTAAAGGTCGCCGGGTTCGCCGTTTTCGGGGGCGGGGCCGCCCTGGCCGGCGACACGTAATTCTTCGCCTGGCAGCATGGCGGCGGGAATGTTGATGGCGAGCTGGCGATCGGCCGGGTTCCAGCCCCGGCCCGTGCAGGCGGGGCAGTGGTTGTCGGTGGTGAAGCCCTTGCCGTTGCAGGCCGTACAGGGCTTGAGGCCGCCGTCGCCACGTACCCGTCCGCTGCCGTAGCAGGCGCTGCACATGGTAGTGCGACCATAGCTGCGCTGGCCGCTGCCGTCGCATTCGTCGCAGGGCTCTCGGCCTTCGATGGTGACGGTTACGGTGGCGCCGCAGGCGGCTTCGTGCAGGTCCACCGGGATGTCCATGTGGCGATCTTCGCCCTTTGGCGTGTGTCGGCGGGGCGGTGCTTCTGGCGCCTCGTCCGGACTGCGCGTGAGGCGTTCGAATGCCTCGCGAACGAGGCGAAACTGGACGTGGGCTTGCGGATCCGGGTTGCGGTCGGGGTGCCAGCGCATGGCAAGGCGCTTGTAGGCGCGCTTGATCTCGGCGGCGCTGGCATCGGGGGTGAGACCCAGGATCTGATGGAAATCGACGGCTGACATTTCTGTATTCTAATCGGCGACAGTCAATTCATGGCTGAAACGGGTGGAAGATGCTTAATCTGGGTGCGAAATGGGGTCTGGCAGTGCTGGCGCTGCTGATGTCTGTCGAGGTGTCTGCGGCCACTCTGCGTGTTGGCCCGCGGGAGGCCATCCGCAGCATTGCGGTGGCGGCAGCCCGGGCGCAGGACGGCGATACGGTGGAGATTGTTGCCGGTACTTACGTGGGCGATGTGGCCGTGTGGACGCAGAAGCACCTGACCATCCGCGGGGTTGGCGGCCGGGCATGGCTTGTTGCGGCGGGCCGGAGCGCGGAGGAGAAGGGCATCTGGGTGATTCGCGGCGAGGATGTGCTCGTCGAGAACATTGCCTTTAAGGGGGCGAGGGTGCGCCATCTCAACGGGGCTGGGATCCGCCTTGAGGAGGGCAGGCTGACGGTGCGCAACTGCCTGTTCGACGACAACGAGATGGGCATCCTGACGGCGAATCGCGACTCCCTGAGCCTGATTGTCGAAAACTCGGAGTTTGCCCACGGGGTGCTCGTCGCGCCGCGGGTGAGTCATCTGCTGTACGCCGGGCATATCGGTCGCCTGGAGGTGCGGGGGAGTTATTTCCACCATGGCCGGGTCGGGCATCTTCTTAAGAGCCGGGCGCGCTTCAATCTCATCGAGTACAACCGCCTGACCGACGAGGCGAGTGGTCGGGCGAGTTACGAGATGGATTTTCCCGATGGGGGTGTAGCGGTGCTGATCGGCAATCTGGTCCGGCAATCGGCGGGGACCGAGAACAACCGGATCATTGCCTTTGGCGCCGAGGGGCTGAGGCATCCGGAGAACGTGCTCATCATGGCCAGCAACACGCTGGTGGACGATTTGCCGGCCGGAGGCGAGTTCGTGCGCGTGTGGTCACCCGAGCAGGTGAGCGTGAAGGCGTACAACAACCTGCTGGTGGGCAGTTGCGGTGGCCTGGCCTGCGTCGAGGAGGCCGTCAAGCGCGGCTCCGTCCGTTTGCAGGCGGGCCGTCTGCCGTGGGTGGATGACATGTTTCCGGAGGAGGCCGGCAATGTTCATGTTGGCGATCCAGCGTGGCGGATGCGCCTGGAGCTGAACGGCTTTCGCCCGGCATTCGGGACGAAATGGCCGGTAGCGCCGGTGGCGCCCGGGAGCGCCTACGGAATGTCGCTGGTGCCCGGGCGGGAATACGCCCATCGCGCCAGCTTGCGGGTTGTGGGCCGCGGTGAGCGGCCGGCGGTTATCGGTGCCTTCCGGCCCTAGTGGGTGTCGCTCTTGCGTCGGTCGCGTCGGCATTCGTGCAGCACTTCGACGCGGCCGTCCTCATGGGCGACTTCCATTCGCACGACAAAGCCCCATAGACGGGCCACATGCTTGACGACCTCTTCGGCATCGCCGTTGAGCGGTCGGCGCAGGTAGGCCTGATGGCGCAAGGTGAGTGAGCGGTCGCCGCGCAGGTCCACATTCCAGACTTGCAGGTTGGGCTCCCGGCTGCCCAGGTTGTAGTTGTCGGAGAGAATCTCGCGCACCTTGCGGTAGCCGGCGTCGTCGTGGATTGCAGAGACCTTGAGCTTGGACTCCTTGTCGTCGTCAAGGATGGCGAATAACCGGAAGTCGCGCATCACCTTGGGTGACAGGAACTGGGCGACGAAGCTTTCGTCCTTGAAGTTGCGCATGGCGAAGTCGAAGGTCTCGCGCCAGTCGCTGCCGGCAATGTCGGGAAACCAGTGGCGGTCTTCGTCGGTGGGGTGCTCGCAGATGCGGCGGATGTCCTGCCACATGGCAAAGCCCAGCGCGTAGGGGTTGAGGCCCCGGTACCAGGGCTCGTTGTAGTTGGGCTGGTAGACGACATTGGTGTGGGAGTGCAGGAACTCCATCATGAAGCTGTCGGTCAGCAAACCCTCGTCGTAGAGCGTGTTGAGGAGGGTGTAGTGCCAGTAGGTGGCCCAGCCTTCGTTCATGACCTGGGTCTGGCGCTGGGGAAAGAAATACTGGCCGATCTTGCGGACGATGCGCACGACTTCGCGTTGCCAGGGCTCCAGCAACGGGGCGTTCTTCTCGATGAAGTAGAGAAGGTTTTCCTGGGGTTCGGACGGGAAGCGGCGTTCCTCGACTGCTTGCGTCTTGACCTGATGGGCGGGCAGGGTGCGCCACAGGTCGTTAACCTGGCTCTGCAGGTATTCGGCGCGTTCGCGCTGGCGGGTCAGTTCCTTGTTGAGGGACAGCTTGGCCGGGCGCTTGTAGCGGTCGACGCCGACGTTCATCAGGGCATGACAGGAGTCGAGCAGCAACTCGACTTCTTCTTCGCCGTAGCGCTCTTCGCATTCGCTCAGGTAGTTGCGGGCAAAGATCAGATAGTCGACGATGGCGTCGGCATTGGTCCATTGCTTGAAGAGGTAGTTGCCCTTGAAAAAGCTGTTGTGGCCGTAGGCGGCGTGGGCGATCACCAGCGCCTGCATCGTCATGGTGTTTTCTTCCATGAGGTAGGCGATGCAGGGGTTGGAGTTGATGACGATTTCGTAGGCGAGGCCCATCTGGCCGCGGCGGTAGCCCTTTTCGGTGTGCATGAAGCTCTTGCCGAAGGACCAGTGGTGGTAGTTCACCGGCATGCCTACCGAGGAGTAGGCATCCATCATCTGCTCGGAGGTGATCAGCTCGATCTGGTTGGGGTAGGTGTCCAGCCCGTACTCGCGGGCCACCCGGTCGATTTCGAGGTGGTAAGCCTCGATCAACTCGAATGTCCATTCGCCGGGGGAGGGCAGAGGCTGTTTCCGCTTTTGTCTTTTCGCGCTCATCAGAGCCTCTTTTTGAAAAGTTCCCGGAACACCGGGTAGATATCCGGCAGGCCTTCGATGTGTTGCATGGCGAAGTTGGCGTGGACGCCGAGCAGTTTTTCGTACTCGCGCCACAGGTTCTGGGGTTCGCCCGGGGTGATCTCGATGTAGGCGAAATATTGCAGGAAGGGCAGGATCGATTCGGCGAGCAATTCGCGGCAGTGGGGGGAGTCGTTCTCCCAGTTGTCGCCGTCGGAGGCCTGGGCGCCGTAGATGTTCCAGGCGCCGTTGAGGTAGCGCTGCTGAAGAACCTCCTTCATCAGGTCCAGGGCGCTCGATACCACGGTGCCGCCGGACTCCCGGGAGTGGAAGAAATCCTCTTCGTTCACTTCCTTGGCCACCGTGTGATGGCGGATGAAGACCACCTCGATGTGTTCGTAGGTGCGGGTCAGGAAGAGATAAAGCAGCATGAAGAAGCGCTTGGCGGTGGCTTTCTTGCCCTCGTCCATCGAGCCGGAGACGTCCATGATGCAGAACATCACGGCCTGGGTGGTCGGCTTGGGTACCTTGATGCGGTTGTTGAAACGCAGATCGAAGGTGTCGATGAAGGGAATGGCCTCGATCTTGGCACGCAGGATTCCGATCTCGTCCTTCAGTTTGAGCACCTCCGGATCGTCGTCCGGGCGGGTTTCGAGGAGTTCCTCCAGTTGCTTTTGCAGTTCGCGCAGTTTGCCGCTGTAGGGCGAAGCCAGGGCCAGCCGACGGCCCAGTGCGCCGCGCAGGGAGCGCACCACGTTGATGTTGGCGGGTGTGCCATCGTTGGTGAAGCCGGCCCGCTGACTTTTGTACTCGTGGATGCGGGCAAGCTGGGTTTTGACGAGGTTGGGCAGTGCCAGGTCGTCGAAAAATACGTCGAGAAATTCTTCGCGGGACAGATTGAAGACGAAATCGTCCTCGCCTTCGCCATCTTTGCTGGCCTTGCCTTTGCCCGAGCCGCTACCGCCGCCGCCCGGGGGGCGGTTGATCTGGTCGCCGGATGAAAACTGGTCGTTGCCGGTGAAGACGTTTTCCCAGATGCCACCCTTGCCGTGGTGAAACTGCGGTTCAGACAGATCCCGTGACGGAATGGAAACGCTCTCGCCGTTATCCAGATCCTTGATGGAGCGACCGGAAATGGCGTCGGCCACCGCTTCGCGGATCTGGCTCTTGAAGCGGCGCATGAAGCGCTGCCGGTTTACGGTGCTCTTGTTCTTGCTGTCAAAGCGGCGGTCGATGATGCGAACCATTCGAGCCTCCCGAAGTAGTGGCGTGCGCTACCAGCCTGCCGTGCAGCAGGTCGGTCGGCAGATGCTCATGACGACTTGCGAACGCGCAAATACCACTCGCACAGCAAGCGGACCTGCTTCTCGGTGTAGCCCTTCTCGATCATGCGGTTGACGAAGTTTTGATGCTTCTTCTGGTCGTCGCCACTGGCCTTGGCATTGAAGCTGATGACTGGCAGCAGGTCTTCGGTGTTGGAGAACATCTTCTTCTCGATCACCGCGCGGAGTTTTTCGTAGCTTGTCCAGCTCGGGTTCTTGCCGCTGTTCTTGGCGCGGGCGCGCAGTACGAAGTTCACCACCTCGTTGCGGAAATCCTTCGGGTTGCTGATCCCGGCCGGCTTCTCGATCTTTTCCAGCTCGTCGTTGAGGGCGTTGCGGTCGAGGATCTCGCCGGTGTTCTGGTCGCGGTATTCCTGATCCTGGATCCAGAAGTCGGCGTAGGTAACGTAACGGTCGAAAATGTTCTGGCCGTATTCGCTGTAGCTCTCCAGATAGGCGGTCTGGATTTCCTTGCCGATGAACTCGGCGTAGCGCGGGGCGAGGAACTCCTTGATGAAGGCCAGGTAGCGGGCTTCGTTCTCGGGCGGGTACTGCTCCTGGGCGATCTGCTGCTCGAGCACGTACATCAGGTGCACCGGGTTAGCGGCGACTTCCCGGTGGTCGAAGTTGAAGACCTTGGACAGCACCTTGAAGGCGAAGCGGGTTGAAAGCCCGGTCATGCCTTCGTCGACACCGGCGTAATCGCGATATTCCTGGTAGCTCTTGGCCTTCGGGTCGGTGTCCTTCAGGTTTTCACCATCGTAAACACGCATCTTCGAGAAGAGGCTGGAATTCTCGGGCTCCTTGACTCGCGACAGCACGGCGAACTGGGCCATCATCTTCAGGGTGTCGGGGGCGCAGGGCGCCTGCGACAGCGAGCTGTGGGCGAGGAGCTTGTCGTAGATGCGCACCTCGTCGGACACGCGCAGGCAGTAGGGGACCTTGACAGTGTAGATGCGGTCGAGGAAGGCCTCGTTGTTGCGGTTGTTCTTGAAGGCGGTCCATTCCGATTCATTGGAGTGGGCCATCACGATGCCGTCGAAGGGAATCGCTCCGAAGCCTTCGGTGCCCTTGTAGTTGCCTTCCTGGGTGGCGGTCAGCAGCGGGTGCAGCACCTTGATCGGCGCCTTGAACATCTCGACGAACTCCAGCAGGCCCCGGTTGGCCAGGCACAGGCCGCCGGAGTATGAGTAGGCGTCCGGGTCGTCCTGTGAATACTGTTCGAGCTTGCGGATGTCGATCTTGCCGACCAGGGAGGAAATGTCCTGGTTGTTCTCGTCGCCCGGTTCGGTCTTGGCCACGGCGATCTGGCGCAGCACCGAGGGCCGCAGCTTGACGACGCGGAACCGGGTGATGTCGCCGTTGAATTCGTGCAGGCGCTTGACCGCCCACGGGCTCATGATGGTGTTGAGGTAGCGCTGGGGAATGCCATAGTCGTCTTCAAGGATGGTCCCGTCCTCAAGCGCGCTGAACAGGCCCAGCGGCGACTCATGCACCGGCGAATCCTTGATGGCGTAGAACGGGATCTTCTCGACCAGGGTCTTCAGCTTTTCGGCCAGCGAGCTCTTGCCGCCGCCGACAGGGCCGAGGAGGTAGAGGATCTGTTTCTTTTCCTCCAGCCCCTGCGCCGCATGTCGGAAATACGACACGATGTTCTCGATAGCTTCCTCCATGCCGTAAAAATCGCGGAAGGCGGGGTAGATCTTGATCATCTTGTTGGAAAAGATGCGCGACAGGCGCGGATCGAGGCGGGTGTCGACGAGTTCCGGTTCGCCGATTGCCTGCAGCATGCGCTCGGCAGAGGTGGCATAGGCGATGGGGTCGGACTTGCACAGATCCAGGTATTCCTGAACTGACATTTCCTCTTCTCGTGCCGACTCGAAACGTGCCTGGAAGCTGGTGAAGATACTCATCGAATGTCTCCTGGAGCAGGGCACCCGGGCGGGGCGCGGGGTTTGCCATCGTCTGTGCGGGAACAAGCGGCTTGTAATGCAGATGCTTGAGCACTTCGTAAAGCCCGCTGCCTTGTCGAGGCTGCGGAGTGAAGCTATTTCATCCATGTGATAGCCAAATGGCGAGCGGAGTTCCAATGTTTGAAGAGTAGTTTTTCACACCGGCGGGTGTAAAGCCGAGTGCTGGCGCGGGCTCTGCTAGTGGATTCGGGGGCTGTGTTAGACTAAAGGTTTTTCCGACGACTTCATCAACGGACGAAGTTGGGAGGCACAGCTTTTGCTACGTGTTTCCTGTCCTGTTTGTGAGGCGTTTTTGTTAAGACCGATCAGGGAATTTTCATGAGCAACCAGGTAACCGTGAGCGCGCTTGAGCGCCGTATCGACATGTCCGTGCCGCTGGCCGAAATCGACAAGGACGTTGAGGCTCGTCTGAAGCAGATGGCTCGCACCGTCAAAATGCCGGGATTCCGTCCGGGCAAGGTTCCGTTCCGGATGGTGGCCCAGTCGTATGGCCCGCAGGCCCGTTCCGAGGCGATTGGCGCCGCGGTAGAGAAGACCCTGGGTGAGCAGATCCGTGCGCAGAGCCTGCGCGTGGCTGGCTACCCCAGCATCGAGCCGAAAGAATCCACCGCGACTGACGCGCTGGAATTCACCGCCGTTTTCGAGGTCTACCCCGAAGTGGTGATTTCCGATGTGAGCGCCCAGGAAGTGGAGCGTCCCCAGCTGGAAGTCGGCGAAGCCGAAGTGGACAAGACCCTCGACGTGCTGCGCAAGCAGCGCACCACTTTTGTGCCTGCCGAGCACGCCGCCCAGGATGGCGACCGTGTGACGGTGGACTTCACCGGCCGCAGGGACGGTGTCGAGTTTGACGGTGGCAAGGCTGATGATTTCGCCTTCGTGATCGGCGGCGGCCAGATGCTGAAGGATTTCGAAACCGCAGTGCTGGGCCTGAACGTGGGCGAAAGCAAGACTTTCGACATGACCTTCCCGGCTGACTACCACGCTGGTCACCTGGCCGGCCAGACCGTCCAGTTCGACGTGGTGCTGAAGAAGGTTGAAGAGCCCAAGCTGCCGGAAATCGACGCCGAATTCGCCAAGTCCCTCGGTATCCCCGATGGCGACGTGACCAAGATGCGCGAAGAAGTGAAGGCCAACCTGGAACGCGAAGTGAAGCGTCGCATCCAGGCCAAGGTCAAGGAACGCGTCATGAATGTGCTGATCGAAGCCCATCCGATCGAAGTGCCGAAGGCGCTGGTCGAGCAGGAGTCGCAGCAACTGGCCGAAAACGCCAAGAAGGATTTTGAAGCGCGCGGTATGAAGACCAAGGACATGCCCATCGAGGCTGCCTGGTTCGGCGAGCAGGCTGTGCGTCGCGTCAAGCTGGGCCTGATCATGTCCGAGCTGGTGAAGGGCAAGGAACTGCACGCCAAGCCCGAGCAGATTCGCGCCATCATTGAAGATTTCGCCGCCAGCTACGAAGATCCGAGTGAAGTCGTGAGCTGGTACTACTCGCAGCCCCAGCGTCTGGCCCAGGCCGAAGCGCTGGTGATCGAGGACAACGTGGTGGCTTGGGTCGTCAGCAATGCCAAGACGACCGATGTCATTACTTCTTTTGACGACCTGATGGGCAATGCGGCTTAATTCCGCGGAGAGCGACGTTAAATGAATCCCATGACACCCCCGTATTCGCAAAGTGACTGGAATCCGGTCGGCCTCGGCCTCATTCCGATGGTGGTCGAGCAGAGCGGTCGCGGCGAGCGGTCCTACGACATCTACTCGCGTCTGCTCAAGGAGCGGGTGGTGTTTTTGGTGGGCCCCGTCAATGACATCACGGCCAACCTGATCGTCGCCCAGTTCCTGTTCCTTGAATCCGAAAATCCGGACAAGGACATTTTCTTCTACATCAACTCCCCCGGCGGTTCGGTCACGGCCGGCATGGCGATCTACGACACCATGCAGTTCATCAAGCCGAACGTGAGCACCCTGTGCATCGGGCAGGCGGCCAGCATGGGCGCCTTTCTGCTGGCGGCCGGCGAAAAGGGCAAGCGTTTCTCGCTGCCCAACTCGCGGGTCATGATTCACCAGCCGCTCGGCGGTTTTCAGGGCCAGGCCTCGGACATCGAAATCCACGCCCGCGAGATCCTGGCGCTGCGCGCCAAGCTCAACGGCATGCTGGCCAAGCACACCGGTCAGTCGATCGAAAGCATCGAGCGGGATACCGACCGGGACAACTTCATGTCTGCGGAAGACGCGGTGCGCTACGGTCTGGTGGACAAAGTCCTGACCAGTCGCGCCGAAGCGGCTTGATCCTCCCCTAGCATCAGTACAGAGAGAAAGGGCAGTAATGGCGGACAAGAAAACGAGCGGAGAAAAGCTCCTTTATTGCTCGTTCTGCGGCAAGAGCCAACACGAGGTCCGCAAGCTGATTGCGGGCCCGTCCGTGTTCATCTGCGATGAATGCATCGAGCTCTGCAACGACATCATTCGCGATGAAATTACTGCAGATACCGGCGGCGCCAAGGGCGTCAAGGGCGAGCTTCCGTCACCCCGCGAGATCAGCGAGATCCTCGACCAGTACGTGATTGGTCAGGGCCCGGCCAAGCGCATCCTCGCCGTGGCGGTGTACAACCACTACAAGCGACTGCGTCACCTGTCCAAGACCCACGACGATGTCGAGCTGTCGAAGAGCAACATCCTGCTGGTCGGCCCCACCGGCTCCGGCAAGACGCTCCTCGCCCAGACGCTGGCTCGCCTTCTCAACGTGCCTTTCGTGATGGCGGATGCGACGACGCTCACCGAAGCCGGCTATGTCGGCGAGGACGTCGAGAACATCATCCAGAAGCTCTTGCAAAAGTGCGACTACGATGTGGACAAGGCGCAACAGGGCATCGTTTACATCGACGAAATCGACAAGATTTCCCGCAAGTCCGACAACCCGTCGATCACCCGCGACGTGTCCGGCGAAGGCGTCCAGCAGGCACTGCTGAAGCTGATCGAAGGCACCATCGCATCGGTGCCGCCGCAAGGCGGACGCAAGCATCCGAACCAGGATTTCGTGCAGGTGGATACCACCAACATCCTGTTCGTCTGTGGCGGTGCGTTCGATGGTCTCGACAAGGTGATCCGCAACCGTACCGAGAAATTCGGGATCGGTTTCGGTGCCGAGGTGAAGAGCCGCGAGAACAAGAACATCTCCGAGTCGCTGCGTGAAGTGGAGCCGGGTGACCTGATCAAGTTCGGCCTTATCCCCGAACTGATCGGTCGTCTGCCGGTGGTCGCGACCCTCCAGGAACTCGACGAGGAAGCCCTCATCCAGATTCTCGTCGAACCTAAAAACGCGCTCATCAAGCAGTACCAGAAACTGTTCTCGATGGAAGGTGTCGAACTTGAAGTGCGTCCGGCGGCCCTGCAGGCGATTGCCCGCAAGGCCCTGAAACGCAAGACGGGTGCCCGCGGCCTGCGTTCCATCCTTGAAGGCACGCTGCTCGACACCATGTATGAATTGCCCTCCATGGAGAATGTGTCCAAAGTAGTGATCGACGAGGGCATGATCGACGGCGGTACCAAGCCGATCCTGATCTACGCCGATCAGCCCAAGGTCTCCGGCTCCAACTGACATCGAGCAGAAGTTTTTTTCCGGACTGCTTGAATTGATGTCGCTAGGGCCCCATATGGGGCCTTAGTGCCTTTTAAGGAATAATCATGTCGAGCACGCTTGACCTACCCGAAGACCAGATCGAACTCCCGCTGCTCCCCCTGCGCGACGTGGTGGTGTTTCCGCACATGGTGATCCCGTTGTTCGTGGGTCGCCCCAAGTCCATCAAGGCGCTTGAAAACGCGATGGAAGCCGGCAAGAGCATCCTGCTGGTGGCACAGAAATCCGCCGCCAAGGACGAGCCTTCGGCTGAAGACCTCTACGACCTCGGTTGCATCGCCAACATCCTGCAGATGCTCAAACTGCCCGATGGCACCGTGAAGGTGCTGGTCGAAGGCGTGCAGCGTGCCCGCGTGCTGTCGGTGGAAGACCTGCGCACCCTGTTCGTGGCCAAGGCCCAGCCGTTGCCGGCGGTCGAGGCGCCCGACAATGAAGTCGAGGCCATGCGCCGGGCGATCATCAGCCAGTTCGACCAGTACGTTAAGCTCAACAAGAAGATCCCGCCGGAAATCCTCAGCTCCCTGTCGGGCATCGAGGAGCCGGGTCGGCTCGCGGACACCATTGCTGCACATCTGCCGCTGAAGCTGGAGCAGAAGCAGGAAATCCTCGAGATGTTCGATCCGGGCGAGCGCCTTGAGCGCCTGCTCAACCAGCTCGAAACCGAGCTCGACATCCTGCAGGTGGAAAAGCGCATCCGTGGCCGCGTCAAGCGTCAGATGGAGAAGAGCCAGCGCGAGTACTACCTCAACGAGCAGGTCAAGGCCATCCAGAAGGAACTCGGCGAAGGTGAAGACGGCGCCGACCTCGAGGAGATGGACAAGAAGATCAAGGCTGCCGGCATGCCCAAGGAAGCCATGCTCAAGGCCCAGGGCGAGCTGAAAAAGCTGCGCCTGATGTCGCCCATGTCTGCCGAAGCCACCGTTGTCCGCAACTACATCGAGACCCTGGTCGGCCTGCCCTGGAAGAAGAAGTCGCGCATCAGCAAGGATCTGGCGGAAGCCGAGAAGGTCCTCGACAAGGAGCACTACGGTCTCGAGAAGGTCAAGGAACGCATCCTTGAGTATCTTGCCGTGCAACAGCGGGTGGACAAGCTGAAGGCGCCGATCCTGTGCCTCGTCGGCCCTCCGGGTGTCGGCAAGACGTCCCTTGGCCAGTCCGTGGCCCGTGCAACGAACCGCAAGTTCGTGCGCATGAGCCTTGGCGGTGTGCGTGACGAAGCCGAGATTCGCGGCCACCGCCGCACCTACATCGGTTCCATGCCGGGCAAGATCCTGCAGAACATGTCCAAGGTGGGCGTGCGCAACCCCTTGTTCCTCCTCGACGAGGTGGACAAGATGGGTCAGGACTTCCGCGGCGATCCGTCGTCGGCCCTGCTCGAAGTGCTGGATCCGGAGCAGAACTCGACCTTCGTCGACCACTACATCGAAGTGGAATACGACTTGTCGGACGTGATGTTCGTGGCGACGGCCAACACCCTCAACATTCCTGCACCGCTGCTGGACCGGATGGAACTCATCCGCCTGTCGGGCTACACGGAAGACGAGAAGGTGAACATTGCCCAGCGCTACCTCGTTACCAAGCAGATGAAGAACAACGGGATCAAGCGCGAGGAGCTGTCGGTTACCGAAGATGCGCTGCGCGAGATCGTCCGTTACTACACCCGCGAAGCCGGTGTGCGCGGGCTCGAGCGTGAAGTGTCGAAGGTCTGCCGCAAGGTGGTGAAGGCCATTGTCCTCGGCAAGCGTCGCGCCAAGGTGGTGGTGAACGCCAAGAACATCGACAAGTACCTGGGCGTGCGCAAGTACATGTTCGGTGTCGCCGAGAAGGAAAACCAGATTGGTCAGGTGACCGGTCTGGCGTGGACCGAAGTCGGTGGCGAACTGCTCACCGTCGAAGCCGTCTCGCTGCCGGGCAAGGGCAAGATCATTACCACCGGCAAGCTCGGTGAGGTCATGCAGGAGTCCATCCAGGCTGCGCTGTCGGTGGTGCGTCGCCGTTCGAAGTCGCTGGGCATTCCGGAGGACTTCTACCAGAAGGCCGACATTCACATTCACTTGCCGGAAGGCGCGATTCCCAAGGACGGTCCGTCCGCCGGCATCGCCATCTGCACCGGCCTGGTGTCTGTGCTGACTGGCATCCCGGTGCGTTGTGACGTGGCCATGACGGGCGAAATCACGCTGCGCGGCGAAGTGTTGCCGATCGGTGGCCTTAAGGAAAAGCTGCTCGCCGCGGTACGCGGTGGCATCACGCGGGCGCTGATTCCCCAGGAAAACGTCAAGGATCTCACCGAGATTCCGGATAACGTGAAGAACGCGCTGGAGATCATTCCGGTCAAGTGGATCGATCAGGTGCTTGAACATGCCCTCGAACGCATGCCTGAAGCCCTGCCCGAAACGCCGGCCGCTGAAGTAGCTGCCGTCGCCAAGCCGGCTGAGCTTGCCGAGAATGGCGAAGTGGTGAAGCACTGATCCAACTTGTCACGTGATGAAGAAGGGGCCGGCGACGTTTGCCGGCTTTTTCTTGTTCTGCGGGTCAATCTGGCATGGCGCTTTTCCGCTGGGCCGGGATAGAATGCGGCCCTTCCTCTCTCCGTGGTTCAATGGATAGAACGAGTGCCTCCTAAGCGCTAGATACAGGTTCGATTCCTGTCGGGGGGACCAAATTATGGTCTCAAGCAGTATCAGGAAGTAGCAGAGGAATACGAAGAAGCCCGCGATTGCGGGCTTTTTTGTTTTTGGGGGCGTATCGTCGGGCCGACGGGGAGTGTCAGAAATTTTGTGTTCGAGGCGGTTTTAGGGATTCTTGCCCTGCCGCGGCAGGGCAAGAATCCCCAGGGTTCATCGCGCCATCGCCGGAATGAAGCGATCCGTGTACAGAATGGCGAACTGATTCATCGCGCTCTTCCAATACGTCATCGGCCTCTTCCACTCGGCTGTGATGTTGCGTAGCGCCAGCCAGATCAGCTTGGTGGCCGCCTCGTCCGTCGGGAAGTGGCCCCGCGTCTTGATGATCTTGCGCACCCGGGCATTGACGCTCTCGATGGCGTTGGTGGTGTAGATCACCCGGCGCACATCGGGCGGGAAGGCAAAGAACGGGATCACCTGCTCCCACACCCGCTGCCAGGCCACCGCGATGGTCGGGAAACGCTGTCCCCATTCTCCTTCTGCAAACGCCTCCAGGGCCGCCTCTGCCGCCTCGGCGCTCACCGCCTGGTAGATCGGCTTGAGCGCGTGGGCCAGACCTTGCCGGTCCTTGTAGCCCGCGTAACTCAGGCTATTGCGCAGCAGATGCACGATGCAGGTCTGCAAGGTGCTTTGGGGATACACCGCCTCCAGCGCCTCGCTCATGCCCTTGAGCCCGTCGGTGACGGCAATCAGGATGTCGTGGCAGCCGCGCACCTTCAGGTCATTGAAGACCTTGAGCCAGAACCTGGCCCCTTCGGTGCTCTCGATCCACAAGCCCAGAATGTCACGGCTACCGTCGGCGCGGACCCCCAGGGCCAGGAACACCGCCTTGTTGCGCACCACCGCGTCCTCCCGGATCTTGACCCGCAGGGCGTCGAAGAACACCACCGGATACATCGCTTCGAGGGGCCGGGCCTGCCACTGCTGAACCTCTTCCATTACGGCGTCGGTGACGCTGCTGATGAAGTCCGGCGACACCTCGGTGTTGTACATCTGCACCAGAAAGCCCTGGATCTCGCGCACGCTCATCCCGCGGGCGTACATGGCGATGATCTTGTCGTCGAAGCCGCTGAAGCGACGTTCGTGCTTGCCGATCAGTTGCGGCTCGAAGAGGCCGGCCCGATCACGGGGAATGTCGATGCGCAGCGGCCCGTCATCGGTCAGAACGGTCTTGCCGCTGCTGCCGTTACGTTGATTGGCGCTCGTCTCCGGTTTCGCGCTACCTGCCGGGTAGCCCAGGTGGTGACTCAGTTCGGCGCCCAGTGCCCGTTCGATCAGCGCTTTCTTGAAGCCGCGCATCACCTCTTCGACGGACTCTGCGGTCATCGGGCCGGTGACGATCTGGTCCAGCCATTCCGACGCGGCCGCGGGCAAGGCTGCGACCACCGGTTTCACTACCTTCTGTTTCTTTGAGGTCATACATGTTCCTTTCGGGGAGCATGGTAGGCCTCAAACACAAAAATACGGACAGGCTCGGCAGACGTCGATTAAATATCTGTCGCGATAAAAATATTCCCGCCGGGCATCGAATTTTCCACGTCCACCGTCGATGTTTCGATCTCTGCCGATGATTAATCCATTCAGGACGGGGAAAGATCCACGATGGCGGTGGATTTAATATCGAAATTCATCCTTTAATTTACGACCTGGATTATTTAATCCAGCTCCGGGCATATTAAATCTACGATTGGGATAGAAAGAATGATGGCCGACATCCGAACATGGATGCGCCAGCATAATCATGTGTCGGGGGACGCGCCCCGTGCCTTTCATTTTCCTCAATCAACAGGAGTC
Organism: Zoogloea oleivorans; assembly: GCA_030157785.1. Taxonomy (GTDB): domain Bacteria; phylum Pseudomonadota; class Gammaproteobacteria; order Burkholderiales; family Rhodocyclaceae; genus Zoogloea; species Zoogloea oleivorans_A. The sequence continues at coordinate 44,993 of JAOAUC010000025.1, read as the reverse complement.
TGTGCATGATCATTGATCTTTCCGGCAAAACTGCCATCGTGACCGGGTCGACCGGCGGTATCGGTCTGGCCATTGCCCGTGGCCTGGCAGATGCGGGGGCTGCAGTTGTCGTGTGTGGTCGTGAGCAAGGCAAGGTCGATGCGGCGCTGGCCACTTTGCGGGAGACCAAAGGTGGCACCCTGGCCCGCGGTGTGGTTGCCGACCTCGGCGGCGCAGCCGGTTGTCGGAAACTGATTGCCGCCGAGCCGGAGGCCGACATCCTGATCAACAACCTCGGTATCTATGGGGTCAAGGATTTCTTCGAGATCGAGGATGCGGACTGGGAGGAGGTTTTCCAGATCAACGTGCTCAGCGGGGTGCGCCTGTCACGCCATTACGCCAGGTCCATGCAGGCACGGGGCTGGGGGCGAATCCAGTTCATCTCGAGCGAGTCGGCGCTGAACATCCCGGCGGAAATGGTCCATTACGGTGTCAGCAAGGCGGCGTTGCAGGGGCTGTCGCGGGGGCTCGCGAAGGTGCTGGCGGGCTCCGGGGTCACCGTCAATTCGATTTTGCCGGGGCCGACCCGCACTGAAGGTGCGGTGGCCTTCATTGCGAAGATGGCGGAGCAGCGCGGAGTGTCGCAGGGCGAGATGGAATCCCTGTTCCTCAAGGAGAACCGGCCGTCCACGCTGATCCGGCGCTTTGCCAGCCCGGAGGAGGTGGCCAACCTGTGCGTTTATGCGGCCTCGCCGCAGGCCAGTGCCACGACGGGGGCGGCGTTGCGTGTGGAAGGCGGTATCGTCGAGAGCATTGCCTGATTTCTTTGAAAGTTGAACATGGTCCGATTTGTCACCATCGACAAGCATGCCCTTGAGTCCGGTTATACGGAGCACGCGATCCGGGCGAAGATTCGCGACGGGATCTGGCGTGAAGGGGAGGTGTGGGTGAAGGCGCCCGATGGGCGGATCCTGATCGACGCCGAGGGCTACGATGCCTGGGCGGCGAGCGGCAAGACGCGTAGCCGCAAGGCGCCCCGGTCGGTGCCCGTCAAGGTGAGGGCCGTGAAGGCCTGATTCTGTCTGCCGCTTGTGTCGATGAAAACGGCCCGCAATTTGCGGGCTGTTTTCATTGGGGATCAGTAGGCGTTGGGGTCTTTGTGCATCAGCCCGACGGTGCGCAGGATGATGCGCAAATCGAGGGCGAAGGACCAGTGGCGCAGGTATTCCAGGTCGTAGTCGATGCGCCGTTTCATTTTGTCGAGGGTTTCGGTTTCGCCCCGGCAGCCATTGACCTGGGCCCAGCCGGTAACGCCCGGCCGGACTTTGTGCCGGATCATGTAGCCCTTGATGAGCTTGCGGTAGGTCTCGTTGTGGGCGACGGCGTGGGGGCGGGGCCCGACGATGCTCATGCGTCCCTGCAGCACATTGAGGAACTGGGGCAGCTCGTCGAGGGAGGTGCGGCGCAGGAAGGCGCCCAGCGGCGTGATGCGCATGTCTCCGGCGTGGGCCTGGGTGATGGTGTCACCGTTTTCGCAGACGCTCATGGAGCGGAATTTGTAGACCAGGATGCGTTCGCCGTCGAGGCCGTAGCGGTGCTGGCGGAACAGGATCGGCCCCGGCGAGGTGAGCTTTACGGCAATGGCGATCACCAGCAGGAGCGGGGCGATCAGGGTCAGGATGGCTGCGGCCGCCACGAAGTCGAAACACTGCTTGACCACGCCGTTGATGCCCGTGAAGGGGGATTCGCAAACGGCGACGACGGGCAGGCCGCCCAGGTCGTCCATGCGGGCCTGGATCAGGTCGGTGACGAACAGGTCCGGCACGAAGTAGATCGATACGGTGGTGTCGCGCAGGTCGTCCAGCAGTTTGAGGATGCGCGGCTGGCTGGTCATTGGCAGGGCGATGTAGATGACGTCCACGTCGTTGCGACGCACGTAGTCGGCCAGCGCATCAATCCGGCCCAGGTGACGCATGCCGGCTTTGACGTGGCGATCGGGGTGGCGGTCGTCGAAGAAGCCGAGCAGGCGCTTGCCGGCCCGGCGGGAGCGTTCGATCCGCTCGGCGATGGCCTGGCCGGTAGCGCTGGCTCCAACCACGACGGCACGCTGGCGATAGCCGGTGCCGGCCATCACGAGGGGCGTCAGTTCGTGGGCAGCGTGGCGCAGCAAGGCGGTCGTCAGCGGTGCCGCCACGAACCACTGGAGCAGTATGTCCGGTGCAAAGGCATTGGCGTAGCCCGTCAGCATGCCCAGCAGGAGCAGGGCGAAAAAGACCACCACGGCCTTCATCCAGCTGCCGCGATAGAGGATCTTCAGCGGCCTGTCGATGTGCATCGGGACCGGCTGGGCGAGCAGGAAGACGATGATCGTCAGGGCCAGGTAGGCAGGGTGTGAGGCGACGCCGTGCAGGCCCGCGACGGCGAGGAAGCTCCCCGCGAATGCCAGCGGATCGACGAGATGCTCGAAGATGGAAACGAGGGACAGGTGAGCCTTGATGGCCGGTTCCTGCCGATTAATGGTTGCCTGCATGGGCTGTCTTGCTGAGGGGCTTGTCCGTTGGGTGTCTGAAGCTGGTGAGAATCTACGGTACCTCAAGAATAAAAGATGTCGGAAAATTGTCAAATTTGCATGAAATGTGAAGTCTTTTGCAAAATCGAACACGACGATGATGAGTTTTTGCAAATTGAGTAGAAATTGGCTTGTTTTCCCTAGTGACTGACTCAAGATGCGCCCACTGCGTTTTTTTGGATTTCGATTTGGGCGAATTTGGCGTTCGTGTTGGGAGTGTCCTGCTGGTGCTGGGCGCTGGTATGCCCGCTTTGGCAGGTGACTTGCCGGCCCTGCGCGCCTCGATCCTGCTTGGCGAGCCGCGCCCCGCCAGCCCTGTTTTCGAGAGCGATGAGCTGGAGGCGCTGCAGCTCGAGCCGAGCCGGGGCCTCAGTGCTGCCTCGGCCGCAGTGGCCGCTGAAGCGCGTGGCAGCGACCCGCTCGATCTGCCGCTGGCCAAGGGAATCGGTTCGCGGATCCGGGTTAGCGAAACGGCCGGCTACGACAGCAATGTTTTTCGCCTTTCCGGCGCGGCAGCGGCTACGGCGGCAGGCTTGGCGCAGATGGGCGACTGGTACAGCACGACCCGGCTGGGCCTGGGGCTCGAGAAGTCTTACGCGGGGCAGCAACTGGCCCTTGATTACGACCTCAGCCTGGCTCGCTACGGCGCCTTTGATTTTCTGAATCACAACGCCAGCACCGCCGTCGGGCGCTGGCGCTGGACGGCCGGCCCCAACTGGAAGGGCGAGCTGAGTACCGAATACCGCGAGGCGCTGGACGACTTCGCCTACTACCGGAGCAGCCAGCGCAGCCTGGGTGTGACGCGCCAGAACACCGGCAGCGCCTTTTACCGTGTGGTGCCGGGCTGGGAAGTGGGCGTGCAGGCGGCGCAGGGCAACCGGCGCTACCCGGACGGCACCCGGCCGAGCAACGAGATCGATTTTGCCGGCGTGGATACGGTGCTGCGCTATGTGCCGGATTCGGGCGCCGTAGTGGCGATTACCCGCCGGAAGGCGCGGGGGCAGTACCCGAACCTGCCGACCGATGCGGGCGCGCTGGCGGAAAAGCGTTTTGAACAGGAAGAGATTTTTGCAGAGGCTTCGCTGCCGCTGCGCAGCGGGACGCGCGGATTGGTGCGGATGGGGACGATCAGCCGCAGTTACGGGCGCTACCCCCAGAATGATTTTTCGGGCCGCAACGGGTTGCTGGGGCTGGAGTGGCAGCTTACGCCGCGCCTGCAGCTCAATGGCACGCTGCGTTACGACGTGGAGCCGGCCCAGGATTTTGTGTCGAGTTATGTGGCGACAAAGCGGCTGGCCGGGGGCGTCGTGTGGGATTACTCCCCGAAGTTGCGCATCGAGGGGCGTGCCGAGTGGCGCGATGCCGAGTACCGGGGCGACCCGGGATTTGGCGCGCGGGTGGCCGCCAGAAGACAGGACCAGGGGCTGCTCACTTCGGTGGCCGCCACCTGGCAAGTAACGGCACATACCCGCTGGGTGAGCAGCCTGACGCGGGAAAACCGGGATTCGACCGAGGCCGGTTTGAGTTTCAACTATTGGACATTGGCAGGGAGTCTTCAGTGGCTGTTTTGAGGGAATGCTGGATCGGAAAGAAGGCCTGGCTGGGCCGCGTGCTGGCGTCGGTGATGCTGGCCCTCGTGCTGGTGCCGGCGCTCGTGCGTGCCAGCGAACCGGCTGCGCAGGAATATCGTCTCGGGCCGGGTGACGGGGTAAAGATCTCGGTCTTCCAGAACCCGGACCTGAGCCTCGAAACGCGGGTGTCGGAAACCGGCGTGATCAGCTACCCGCTGGTGGGCAGCGTGCAGATCGGCGGGCTCAGTGTGGCGGCAGCCGAGAAGGCCATTGCCGACGGCCTGCGCAAGGGCGGTTTCGTGCTCCAGCCGCAGGTCACCCTGGTGCTGCAGCAAGTGCGCGGGGCGCAGGTTTCGGTGCTCGGGCAGGTGGCGCGCCCGGGGCGCTACCCGCTGGAAAGCACCACGATGAAGGTGACCGACGCGCTGGCCCTGGCCGGCGGCGGAAGCCCCCAGGCGGGCGACAAGGTGATCCTGACCGGCACGCGCAACGGTCGCCGGGTGCGCGCCGAGATCGACGTGACCGAGCTGTTCGTCACCTGGACGCCGGAGAAGGACGTGCCGATCCAGGCCGGTGACACCCTTTACGTGCATCGCGCGCCCCAGTTCTACGTGTATGGCGAGGTGCAGCGCGCCGGTGCCTACCGGGTCGAGCGTCAGATGACGGTGCTGCAGGCGCTCTCGATGGGCGGCGGCCTCAGCCCGCGGGGCACCGAGCGCGGCATCCGCATCCATCGCCGGGGCGAGGATGGGGCAACCCGTATCCTCACTCCCCAACTGAATGACACCGTGCAGCCGGACGACGTGATCGTCGTGCGCGAGGCACTGTTTTGAGCGGAAACACATAATGGGATTCTCACAACTCCTGGCGGTTCTCAAGGCCCGTCGCAAGAGCCTCTACCTGGTGTGGGGCGGGGTCGTCCTGCTCGCGCTGCTGGTCAGCCTGGTCCTGCCGCGCCAATACATCGCCACCGCCGATGTGGTGGTGGAGGCGCGCGGCACCGATCCGCTGGTCGGGCATCCGGGCAGCGGCGCCACCACGCCGGGCTTTCTGGCCACCCAGGCCGACATCATTGCCAGCGACCGGGTAGGTGCCCGCGCCGTGGCGGCCCTCCAGGTGGCCAAACAGCCGCGCTGGGCCGAACGCTGGCAGAAGGCGTCGGGCGGGCAGGGCGATGCCGACCGCTGGATCGCCGGCCGCCTCAAGAAGGGCGTCAAGGTCAGCCCGTCCCATGAAAGCAATGTGCTGACCATTACCGTTACCGCCGACGATCCGAAGTTTGCCGCCGACTACGCCAATGCGCTGGCCCTGGCCTACACCGAAACCGACCTCGAACTGAAGGTCGAGCCAGCCCGCCAGTCGGCCGTGTGGTTCGACGAGCACACCAAGTCCCTGCGCGCCAACCTCGAACAGGCCCAGGTGCGCCTGTCCGAATTCCAGAGCGCTCATGGCCTTGTCGGCGACGAGAAGCTCGACCTCGAAACATCCCGCCTCACCGAGCTTTCCACCCAGTTCACCGCGGCCCAGGGGCAGAGCACCGAAACGTCGTCACGCCAGCGTCAGGGCGGCGGCATGAACGAAGTGGCGACCAACCCGTTGATCCAGGCTCTCAAGGTGGACCTGGCCCGCCAGGAAGCCAAGCTCATCGAGCTGTCCGGCTACCTCGGCGAAAACCATCCCCAGTACCAGCGCGTCAAGGGCGAAGTCGAATCCCTGCGTGGCCGCCTGCGGGCTGAATCCGGCCAGGTGGCGGCAGTGGTGGGCACTAACAGCCGTATCAACCAGGCGAAGGAAGGCGACATCAAGAGCCGCCTGGAAGCCCAGAAGCAGCGCGTGCTGGCCCTCAAGCAGCAGCGCGACGAAATGGGCGTGCTGCAACGCGAGGTGGACAGCGCCCAGAAAGCCTACGACCTGGTGATGGCGCGCCTGACCCAGACCACCCTCGAGAGCAAGTCGCGCCAGGGCAACGTGGCCCTGCTGTCGTCGGCCGTGCCGCCCACCGAGGCGGCCAGCCCCAAGCTGCTGCTCAACGTGGGCCTGGCGGCTTTCATTGGCGGCCTGCTCGGCATGGCGGTGGTCATCGTGCGCGAACTGCTGGATCGCCGCATCCGCGGGGCCAGCGATCTGAGCGACGCCCTTGGCGCAACGCTGCTGGTGGAAATCGGTAGTGGCGCGCGTAGCGCCCCCGGCCTGCTGGCGCGCTTTCTGCCGGCTGCGGCACGACGGGCTTAAGGAGTGATGATGGACATGAAGAATCCGGTCGGCCGCCTCAATGTTTCGGCCTTCGAGAAGGCCCGGCCGCTGGCCCCGAGCCTGGGCGAAATCCTGGTTGCCAGCGGGCGCTTGTCGGCTGATGCGGTGAGCCGCGTGGCGGCGCGCCAGAAGGAGCGCGGCATTCCCTTCGGCGAGGCGGCGGTGGAGCTGGGTCTGGTGACGGTGGCGGATGTGCAGGGCGCCCTCGCCAGCCAGTTCGATTACCCGGTGCTGCGCGTCGGTGACCAGGGTGTCGATCCTGAGCTGGTGGCGGCCTTCGAGCCCGATTCGCCCCGGGTGGAGGCCCTGCGCAAGCTGCGCAGCCAGCTGGTATTGCGGCGCCTGGCCAAGCCGGCCCAGAAGACCGTGGCGATTGTCGGTACCTCGCGTGGCGAGGGGCGCAGCTGGCTGGCGGCGAATCTGGCGGTGGTCTTTTCCCAACTGGGCGAACGGACCTTGCTGGTCGATGGCGATCTGCGCTTTCCGCGCCAGCAGAGCCTTTTTCGCATGAGCCCGGCGGGCGGGCTGGTGGCCCGTCTGGCCGAGCGCAGTGACATGGGGCTGGTTCCGGCGCATGTGCGCTTTCCCCGGCTGTCGGTGCTGCAGGCCGGCATCGTTCCGCCAAATCCCCAGGAGCTGCTGGCCCGCCCGACTTTTGCCGCCCAGCTGGCGGCTGCCCGGGACGACTTCGACATGACGCTGGTGGATACGCCGGCGGATGACGTCGGCGCCGATGCCCAGCTGATTGCCGCTGCCTGCGGCAGCGCCATCGTGGTAGCCCGCCGGCATGAAACCGCCCACAAGCGGCTGTCTGTGCTGTCGGCCAGCCTGCGTGAGGCAGGGGTGACGGTCATCGGCGGCGTGCTTCTCGACTTCTGATGAACATGGCGCTTCCGGTGCCTGCTTCGGCCGGCAACCCGATTCCTTTTGAAACGCGGGTGGCGCGGGGCTTCTGCTGGGCGCTGTTCATTGGCCTGTGGGGAAAACTGGCGGTGTCGGTGATGCTGACCCAGCCGGTGATCGACGCCGAAGGGGAGTCCAGCCTGAACCGGCTGGCCGACATGGTTTTGCTGGCAGTGCTTTTCTCGGGCCTTCTGACCTACGCCGACGCCATCCTGCAGCGGGCGCCGCTGGTGCTGGTGGCGGTGCCACTCGGCATGGCGTCCTTTATGACCACCGAGGTGTTGACCGGGCACAACTTCACGACGGCGATCTTCGAATATCTGAAGATCGTTACGCCGGTGCTGATGTCGGTGGTGTTGATGCGCCTCTTCGAGCGCGAGCCCGAGCTGGTCTTGCGCCTGCTGCGTGCCACCCTCGGCCTGGTGTGGGTGGCGGTCGTCGGTGGCCTGGTGCTGCTGCCACCGTCGTTGAACCGCGGCGGAGAACTCTTCTGGCCAGTGTATTTCGCGTCGCTGCACACCACGTCCTACCTGATCGTGGTGTGCGCCGGCTTGTCCCTTTACCTCTACGAAGCCGGGCATCTGGGGCGCCGCCTGCTGATCGCGCTGGCGCTGTTTTCGGTTTTGCTGGTGTTCTACGGCTGGGGCGTGCGCACCTCGATGGTGGCAGCCGTGGCCTTTGGTGCCGTGTACCTGGTCCAGGCCAGCCGGATGGCGCCGCTGGCCTTCTTCGTGCTGACGGCGGTCGGTCTGGCGCTGGCCTTTGTGCCGCTGCTCTTCGGCCTGATCCATCTGCCCTCGTGGGACGAGATGGTCGAGCTGTCGTCAGGGCGGGTTTCCATGTGGCTGCAGAAAATCGACATCCTGGCCAACAGCAACCTGCTCGAATGGCTGTTCGGCCACGGTGAGGGCTCGGACTGGATCGTTTCCGAAGTGTGGTGGTGGAGCGCCAAGGATTCCCATAACGACTTCATCCGCCTGCTCAACCAGCAGGGCCTGCTCGGCCTTGGCGGGGTGCTGCTGGTGCTCGCCGTGTGGGCGCGCATCTTTCCCCCCGGGGTGGCCGCACCGCTGCTGGCGGCCCTGGTGGCGTCCACGGCTTTCAGCAACGGCATCATGTTTCGCCCCCAGGCGAGCCTGTTGATGCCGCTGGCGCTGGTGGCGGCGGCAGATGCGTGGCAGCGCCGCCAGGCCCGGAGCGCGGCGCCATGAAAAGCCGCCTGCAGTTCCTTCTCAAACGGGGCGAGGTGCTGGCCGTGACGGCGGCGCCGGGCGGCCAGCGTCTGCTCCACTTCATGCTGATCCAGACCTTGTGCGGCACCGAAGCCCTTGGCCGCTTTGCCAACGATCTGTCCATCGCCATGATGCTGGGCCTGTTCTCGGCGGTGGGCTGGTCGGCGCTGATCCTGGCCCGCGTGCCGGTGGCCGGCGCTGGCAAAAGCGCACCGGTGATGCTCGGCCTTGCCCGCGGCGCGCTGGTGTTCACGCTGCTGGCCTGCCTGCCGCTGCCCTTGCTGGCGTGGGCGGGCTGGCTCTTTGAGCCCGGCTGGACGGCATTGCTGCTGGCGGGCTGGACGGCCTACACGCTAATCCGTCACTACGGGCTGGCGCTGGGCACCTATCGGGCTCTGCTGGTCATGGAGGTGCTGGTGGTGCTGGCGCTGGCTGCCGGGCTGGGTTTGTTCGGCGCGACCCATCCGGTGATGGCCTACGCCGCCTTCGCGATTCCGACCGCGCTGATGGGCGCTCTCGGCCTGATCCTGCTGATCGGTCGGGCCCGCACCGGCGGAGGCGCCGTGCCGCCGCCGGCCGGCAGCGCCCGTACGGCGGCCGAACAGGCGGCCCTCAATCTGGTGAGTGCCGGCATGTCGATGATCCTCGTCCCGCTGACCGTGCAGGTGGCTGGGCAGGGCTATGGCGGTCTGGTGGCCCTGATCGGCAGCATGACCAGTGTGCTGCTGCTGTTTCCGCGGGCCCTGACTTTCAATGCCCTGCCGGCCCTGGCCCGGGTGGTGCGTCAGCAGGGTGTGGCGGAGGTGCGGGCGCTGCTGGGCACTTTGCGCACCAATCTGGTCCGCCTCAACAGTGGGCTCAGCCTGTTGGCCATTGTCGGCTGGGGCCTGATGGCCTGGTGGGGCAAGCGCCCGGATTTTGCGCTGAGCGGGGCAACGGCGATCTTCCTGCTCCAGCTGGCGAGTTTTTACGTGGGTCAGCTGGTGCTGCCTGAAGCCAACTACCTGCAAACGGTGGAAGAAACCCGCCTGCCGCTGCAGGTGAACCTCGTCTCGCTGATCTTCTTTGTGGTGGCCTGCTGGATGGTGATGGTTGTGTTGCCCAACGGACTGAATGCGGTCCTGAGCCTTTTTTCTGTGTTGCTGCTGGTTACCCTGCTGCGCAACATCTTGTTGCGGCGGGCTGTGCTGCGGCGGGCACCGGAGGTGTTCGCATGATGGTCCGCTTCGCCGCCTATCTGCCTGCCGGCCCCGTGCCGGCCTGGGTCGGGCGCCTGCTCAGGGCCTGCCACGCCCTTCCCGGCGTCGAGCTGGCCACGGTGCTGCGTGACGGTGAAGCTCTGCCGGCCGCCGACTGGGCCGATCGCCTCGACGCGCTGGTGTTCGACCGCGGCACGTCGCCGCTGAAGAGCGTGGCGTTCGACATGCCGGCCGGCGTGGCCGAGTGGTCGGCCCGCGATACCGGGCCGATGGCGGCTGGCAACTGGCTTGCCGAGCAGGCCTGCGACGTGGTGCTCGACCTGCGCGCCCATCCCGCGCCCATCCCCGCCGGCCCGGCCCGGCACTGGTCCTTGATGCTGGCCGGGCGTTCTGCGGTGGATCCGCTGGCCGGTGCGGCGCCGGTGGTGGCGGGGGCCGACACGACAACGATTCGTCTTGAGTCGGTTTCCAATGGCCATCTGATCGATGCGTCCCTGGGTGCTTCGTGCAGTTTTTCGATCCGTCGCAACCGCCGCCGGGCAATCGCCAAGGGCATGGGCATGGTGCGCCGGGCATTGCTGCGCCTGGCCCGCGACGGCGGTTTGCCACCGCAGCGTGTGGAGCCTGTGTGCGCCCCGCATCCGCTGCCGTCGATCAGCGCCCGTGCGCGTTTCTCGACCCAGTTGCGGCGCAGCGTCGCCCGCTCGGCGGTCAAGGCCCTGAGCCGTGACCAGTGGGGCATTGCGCTGGCTTTCGGCGAGGACATCTGCTTCGATCCGGCCCGTGCCCAATTGATCCTGCCGCCGGCCGACCGCTTCTGGGCCGACCCGATGGTGTGGCCGGCTGCGGGCGAGGGCTGGTGGGTGTTCATCGAGGAAGTCATCTACAAGGAAGGCCGCGGCACCCTGAAGGCCATCCGCGTTCATCGGGATGGCAACTGGGAAGCGCCGGTGCCTGTTATGGCGCGGCCCTGGCATCTGTCCTATCCCTTCCTGTTCTGGTGGGAGGGGGCGCTGTGGATGGTGCCCGAGAGCGGCGCCAACCGGACCGTCGAGCTGTACCGCTGCTCGGCCTTGCCGGACAAGTGGGAGAAGGTCGCCGACATCCTCACCGACATCGATCTGGTGGATGCCACCCTGTTTGCCCACGACGGGCGCTGGTGGCTGATGGGCAATGTCACCGAGCCCGGCGCCGACAAGCACGACGAGTTGCACCTCTTTCATGCGCCGACACCGCTTGGGCCGTGGCAGCCCCACGCTGCCAATCCGGTGGTGGCGGATGCCCGCTTCGCCCGGCCGGCGGGGCCGGTCTTCAGCCACGCCGGCAAGCTGCTGCGCCCGGCCCAGGTGTGCGTGCCGGAATACGGCCACGCCCTCAGCCTGCGCTGCATCGACAAGCTTACGACCACTGAATACATGGAGCACACAGAACTCCGGATTGATCCGGGCTGGTTGCCGGGGATTGCCTGCGTGCACACCCTGAGCCATCAGTCCGGGCTGACTGTTTTCGATTTCTTGACAAGAAGGTCACGCCTGGGACCCCCGGCGGGACCCCTGCGGCGTGCCCTGCGGCACGGTGCGGGTAGAGGGGGGCAGGGATAATTCCCGGGCGAGATAGTCACTATGAGAATTCAATTGATGGGATGTGCGGTGGATAACCTGAACATGGAGGAAACCCTTCGGCAGGTCGATGGGTTCATCCGCTCAGGCAAGCCGCACCAGCACGTGGTTGTGAACGTGGACAAGATCGTCAAGGCCAGCCGCGATCCGGGCTTGCGCCGGATCATCAACGACTGCGACCTGATCAACGCCGACGGCATGCCGGTGGTGTGGGCTTCGCGCCTGCTCGGCAAGCCGCTCAAGGAGCGGGTTACCGGCATCGATCTGTTCGAGGCGCTGATGAAGCGCTCGGCCGAGAAGGGTTGGCGGGTCTTTTTGCTCGGCGCCCGTGAAGAGGTGGTGGGCGGTGTGGCGCGCATCTACCCGGCCCGCTACCCGGGCCTGACCCTCGCCGGTTACCGCAACGGCTACTGGAAACCGGAGGAAGAGGAGAGCGTCGTCGAGGCCATCGCCGCCACGCGGCCGGACATCCTTTTCGTGGCCATCAGTTCCCCGAAGAAGGAAGCCTTCCTGGCGCGCTACCAGGCCGCCATGAAGGTGCCGTTCGCGATGGGCGTAGGCGGTACTTTCGACGTGGCCGTCGGCCTTGTCAGCCGTGCCCCGGTGTGGATGCAGAAGGCCGGGCTGGAGTGGTTCTACCGCTTCCTGCAGGAACCGCGGCGCATGTTCCGTCGCTATTTCATTGATGACATGGCCTTCGTTGCGCTGTTTGCGCGCGAATGGATCAAGCGCTGAGGGGGCGGGAGCGGATATGGGAATCGAAGACTGGGGCTACCGCTGGCTGAAGCGCTACATGGACGCCCCCCAATGGGTCAAGGAGCCCATCGGGCGCCTCTACGGCCTGCTACCCGACAGTCTGCGCCACGGCAAGGACTACCCGCGCTACCGCGCCGAGGCGTCGCTGGGCTCGGCGGAGGAAGTCGCGCTGCTGGCCGAAATCCGCCTGCGTGAAACCCTCATGTGGGCGGCGCAGACGGTGCCGGCCTACGCGGCCTTCGCCGCCCAGTTGCTGATCGACATGCCGGCTTCCGAGTGGCTGGCGCTGTTTCCGCTGATGACCAAGCTGGACTACCGGCGTGAGCCGGACAAGTACCTGTCCACCGGCTGTGCGCCTGTGGACCGCCTGCCGATGCAGACCAGCGGCTCGGTGTCGGAACCCTTTCGTTTCTTCCTCCACAAGGGTGTCTCGCGGGCCAAGGAAGCGGCCTACATCGAGGCTTACAGCCAGCGCATCGGCCTGACCCGGCAGGACGTGGTGCTGTCCCTGCGCGGCCGCAACATCCGTGGCTCGGCGGCGGATAACGGCCCCCTGCATAGCTACGAGCCAATCAAGCGGATGTTGTGGATCAGTCCCAACCACCTGGATGCCGCCTACATGCCCCGCCACGTGGAAGCGTCGATCGAACACGGGGTGAGCTTCATCCAGGGCTATTCGTCGGCGGTGTATGAACTGGCCCGCTGGCTGGACTTCAACCCGAATCCGCGCTTTACCGAAGCGGTGCGCGGCGTACAGCTGTTCTCGGAAAGCGCCGAGCCGGACATGGTGGACCTGATCGAACGGGTTTTTGGCTGCCCGGTGCTGGTGCACTACGGGCATTCCGAGCGTTCGGTGATGGCCGGCTCGATGCCCGACGATCATCGCTATTTTGTGTGGCCCCTGTACGGGCATGTGGAGCTCATCGATGAGGCGGGTCAGCCGATTACCGAGCCCGGCGTGCAGGGCGAGGTGGTGGCCACCGGTTTCGACAACAAGGTGATGCCCTTCATCCGTTACCGCACCGGCGATCTGGCCATGTGGTCGGACAAGCCAGCCCATCCGGCCCTGCCGGGCTACCCGGTGCTGGAGCGCATCGACGGGCGCAATAACGACTACTTTGTGGGCGCGGATGGCCGCCGGATTCCGGTGGCGTCGCTTGGCGGGCTGCGTCCGCCGGAGTTCCTGCAGATCGAGGCCAGTCAGTACGAGCAGTTCGAACCGGGCAGGCTGATCGTCCGCCTGCAGTCTTGCGTGCCCCTCGATCCGGCCGTGCTCGAGGTGATCCGCAACTACTTCAGGGTCAAGCTGCTGGGGTGCGTGGAAACGCAACTGGAGGTGGTCAGCCACATCGAGCGGACAGCCCGCGGCAAGCGCCGCCTGATGATCCAGCACATCACCGACGAGCGTCGTCAGCCCGCCGCGGCCGGCTCCGTCCTTGAAGGAAAGACTCTCCAATGAGCGTCGAAGACTGGCTTTACCGCTGGCTCGGGAAGTATGTGGATGCGCCCCAATGGGTCAAGACGCCAGTGGGCCTGGCCTATTCGACCTTGCCCAAGCCGATCCGTTACGGGTCGGACTACCGGCGTTTCCTTGCCGAGGCCCGTCTCGACGATCCCCGCCAGGTGAACGCCCTGGCCGAGGTTCGGCTGCGCGCCGCGCTGCTGTGGGCTGCGCAGAGCGTGCCGGCCCATGCGTCGGTGCGTCCGCTGCTGCGCGCCGGTGCGCCGGTGGACGAGTGGTTGCATGCCTTTGCGCTGACATCCCGGGCCGATCTGCAGGCGCGCCCGCAGGACTACCTTTCCCTGGCCCGCCCCGAACAGGCGAGGCTGCCGATGCAGACCGGCTCCACGTCGTCCGAATCCTTGAGCTTCTTCCTTGAGCGAGGCGTCACCCGCTGCAAGGAGACGGCCTATATCGACAGTTTCAGGCGCCGGCTGGGCAGTGCTGGCCAGGGGGGCATCCTGTCCCTGCGTGGGCCGATTGCGCGCGGCCCGGAGCGCGGAACGACGCGTAGCTTCGATCCCATCAAGCAGACCCTGGCGATCAGTCCGAAGCACCTGGACGGCGCGTACATGCCCAGCCATGTGGAGGCTGCCATCTGTCATCGGGTGTCTCTCGTCGAGGGCTATCCATCGGCGGTGTACATCCTCGCCTGCTGGCTGCGGGATAACGCGCCGGCATCGGGATTGCTGGCGGGGATCCGCGGCGTTCAGCTCTTCTCGGAGACCGTCCAGCCCTTCATGGTCGAGACGATCCGGGATGTCTTCAAATGCCCCGTGATCTTTCATTACGGCCATTCGGAGCGGGCGGTAATGGCCGGCTCGATGCCCGATGATCCACGCTATTTCGTGTGGCCCCTGTACGGCAAGGTGGAGCTGGTGGGGGCTGACGGTGAGGTAATCAGCGAGCCCGGGCAGGTCGGCGAGATCGTGGCCACCGGCTTCGATAACCGGGTAATGCCTTTCGTGCGCTACCGCACTGGTGACATGGCTTGCTGGTCGGCCGGGTCGGCGCATCCGCAACTGCCGGGTTTCCCGGTGCTGGAACGGATTGAAGGACAGGCTTCCGGCTGTCATGGGCAACTGGACGCGGCTGACCCGGAAGTGCCAAGCGTTCAATGCCGCGCCGCCGACATGCTGCGCAATATTGCGCAGCATGTGGTGGCCGACGAGGTGCATGCGCATGCCTGAGCCCAAGCTTGCCGCGCTGATCATGCTCGGACCGGATTCGCAGGCGCGGGGCGGCATTGCGTCGGTTCTGCGGGTCTGGCACGAGGCCGGCCTTTGGGAGGGGCGTCCGGTGGTACATCTGCCGACTTACGTCGACGGCACCCCGGCGGCCAAGTTCGGCGCCTTGTTGTGGACGCTGGCGCGTTTTGTCGTGCTGCTGGCCACGGGGCAGGTTGCGGCGGTGCATGCCCATTCGGCCTCCAATGCCAGTTTTCGGCGCAAGAGCCTGTTCCTGGCGCTGGCCCGGCTGGCCGGCAAGCCGTATGTCTTTCACCTTCACGGTGGTGCCTTCGATCGCTACTACGCGGGGGCCTCGGCGCTGGAGCGCCGCTGGGTGGGGCACACCATCCGCGGTGCAGAGGTGGTTTTTGTGCTGTCGGACAACTGGGCGGCGTGGTTGCGCCAGACCATTCGTCACCCGGATGTGCGGGTGCTGCCGAACCCGGTAGTCCCGCCGAGCCTGCCGGCCGGTGTGGTGCGCGAGTCGCATACCCTGCTGTTCCTGGGCCGCCTGGAGGAGGAGAAGGGCGTCTTTGTCCTGGTCAAGGCGCTGGCGCGGCTGGCTGGCCACTATCCGGCGCTGCGGGTGGTTTTTGCCGGTGAAGGCGACATGGACGCGCTGCGGTCTGCGGCGGCCACGGCCGGTGTGCTCGAGCGGATCGAGCTGCCCGGCTGGGTAGCCGGCGAGGCCAAGGCCGGCCTGCTGGCGCGTGCCGGCATCTTTGTGCTGCCGTCGCGTTTTGAAGGTTTGCCGATGGCCTTGCTGGAGGCGCAGGCCGCGGGCTTGCCGGTGGTGGCCACCCGCGTGGGCGGCATTCCCCAGGTGGTAACGGACGGCGAGAACGGCATGCTGGCCGATCCGGACGATGTGGCTTCGCTGGTGGAAGCCCTGGCGCCGGTGCTGGCCGATGCCGGCCATGCTTGTCAGATGGGTGCCATCGGTCGTGAGCGTGTG
Source organism: Zoogloea oleivorans (assembly GCA_030157785.1). Classification (GTDB taxonomy): domain Bacteria; phylum Pseudomonadota; class Gammaproteobacteria; order Burkholderiales; family Rhodocyclaceae; genus Zoogloea; species Zoogloea oleivorans_A. The sequence continues at coordinate 29,227 of JAOAUC010000025.1, read as the reverse complement.
CTGGCCGGATACGGGGTAGACCGCGTGCGTGGCTTGCTGGACGCCGCCTGGCGGCGACTCGACGCCGTGCGCGGTCTGCGACGAGGTTGAGTGCGGTCATGTTCTCAAGCCATTCCACACTTTATCGCGCGTCACCGCTGGCCCTGCAGGAAGGCCTGCTGTCCCTGCAGAGCCGCCTGCGTGGTCTGCTGACCCAGCGCCGGATACTGGTGCAGACCGCAGATGCGATCGAACGCAGCCAGTGGCTGACGCCGGAAGGTTGGCAAAAGCTGCAGCTGGAGTCCCTGCGCCAGATGGCCTTCGATGCGCAGCGGCGGGTGCCTTACTACCGGGATTTGTTTGACCGGCTGGATATCGAGCCGGCCCGGTGGACGAGCCTCCGTGACCTGAACCTGATTCCCGAACTGAGCAAGGACGACGTGATCGCCGCCGGCGAGCGCCTGTTGGCCGAGAACGGCCCCTGGATGCGCTTCAAGGGTTCGACCAGTGGCACCACCGGCCGGGCCATGCTGGGCTGGCGCGACCGGGCGTCGATTGCGTTCGAGCAAGCCTTTGTTGACCGTCAGGCCAGTTGGGCCGGCTATCGGCGTGGCGAGCGTCGTGCCTGGTTGCGGGGCGACCCGGTGGTGCCCTCGGGCCAGGCCGACGGCCCCCTGTGGCGCATGAACCGGGCGGAGAACATGCTGATGCTGTCCTCCTATCACCTGACCCGGGAGAACGGAGCGGCCTACCTGGCAGCCCTGGAGAAGTTTGATCCGGTGATGATCCAGGCCTACCCGTCGTCAGTGAGCTATCTGGCACGCTGGCTGGAGGAGCACGACTTGTTCTACCGGGGCAAGGCCCTGCGCGGCATCGTGACCTCGTCGGAAACCCTCGGCGTGGACGACCGGCGGATCATCGCGGAGCGCTTCGGTTGCCGGGTTTTCGACTGGTACGGGGCTTTTGAACGGGTGGCCGCCATCGGTACCTGCGAGCACGGCAATTACCACGTGATGGAAGACTACGGCTGCGTCGAGTTCGAGCACAACGACGACGGTACGGCCAACCTCATCGGTACCGGTTTCGGCAATCGCAGCATGCCCCTTTTCCGGTATCGGGCCGACGACGTGGTGGTGCCGGCCGACCCGGGCTACCAGTGTCCCTGCGGGCGCAGCTTCCGGGTTGTCGAGCGGGTGCTCGGGCGGGTGGACGACGTGATCCGTACGCCGGACGGACGGCATGTGGTGATGCTGGACTGGATCTTCTCGGGCCTGTTCGGGCTGATGGAGGCGCAAGTGGTGCAGGAGCGCCTCGACGAGGTGCGTATCCGCATCGTTGCCGGGCCGGATTTCGGCAAGCGCGAAGAGCTGGCCCTCAATGGCCGGGCGCGGGACCGCCTCGGTGAGCGGGTGAATATTCGGATAGAACGCGTGGCGAGTATCGAGCGCACGCGCAACGGCAAGTTCCGGCAGATTGTCAGCCGGTTGAGCGGAGAGCAATGAGTTTATGTCTAGCCTGACCCGGGTGGGGTGGTACTGGAACCGGCTGCGCTGCATGTCGGTGTCGGAAATCGTGGGGCGGGCGGGTACGAGCGCCACGCAGGCCGTCGAGCGTCGTCGCCTGCCGGTGTCCGTGCCGCCTGCGCGGCTCGACAAGCCGGGTGCCCGCTGGTTGCCGCGGGAGGCGCCGGAGTCGAACAGGGCGATCCTGCAGCGGGCCGACGAAGTCCTGTCGGGGCAGTGGCGGATCTTCGCCCGTGGTGCGCTCAACCTGGGTTTTCCGCCCGAGTGGAACCGCAATCCGGACAATGGTGCGCAGCTGCCGATGACCTACGGCAAGCTGATGAGTTTTCGTGATACGACGCAAACCGGCGACATCAAGTACCTGTGGGAACCCAACCGCCACCTCGAGCTGGTAACCCTGGCCCAGGCCTGGCAGATCAGCGGCGAGCGCCGCTACCTGGATGCAATCGGCACCCTGCTCGACAGCTGGTTCGTCCAGTGTCCGTATCCGCAGGGGCCCAACTGGTCGAGTTCGCTGGAGGCGGGCATCCGGCTGATCAACTGGGCGACCGCCTGGCAACTGATCGGCGGCATGCAGTCACCGCTGTTCGAGCAGCCGGTGGGCAAGATGCTGCGCACCGACTGGCTGAACAGCGTGTGGCGGCACGCGGAATTCATCCGCGGTCACCGCTCGCGCCATTCCTCGGCCAACAACCACCTGATCGGCGAGCTCACCGGGCTGTTTGTTGCCGGAGCCACCTGGCCCCTGTGGGACGAGGCCAAGGCGTGGCGCCGGATTGGCCGCGAAGGGCTGGAAACGGAGATCCTGCGGCAGAACGCGCCGGACGGTGTAAACCGCGAGCAGGCCACCTCCTACCAGCAGTTCGTGTGGGACTTCCTGCTGGTCGCGGGCCTGGCCGCCAAGGCCACCGGCAAGCCCTTGAGCGAGGCCTGCTGGCAGCGCATGGAGGCCATGCTCGAATACGTGGCCGCCATCATGGACAGCGGCGGGCATGTGCCGATGTTTGGCGATGCCGACGATGGCCTCGTCTCGGGCTTGTCCCTCGGGGCCGGTGCTTGTCCCTTCCAGTCCCAGCTGGCGACGGGTGCGCTGCTGTTCGGCAACGCCGGGCTGGCCCGCAAGGCCGGCATTGTTGACCTGCGAACGCGCTGGCTGCTCGGGCGCGAAGCGTGCGAGCCGTTTGACGCCTTGCTGCTGAAGGCGGCGCCGGCTACGTCGCGTACCGATTTTCCCGACGGCGGCATGTTCGTTCTGGGCGCCAACCTGGATACTCCCCGCGAGTTTCGCATCGTCGCCGATGCCGCGCCCCTGGGGCTGGGCGGTATCGCCGCCCATGGTCATGCGGATGCCTTGTCATTCACGCTGTCGTTGGCCGGACGGGAGTTTCTCGTGGATCCCGGCACCGGCACCTACCATGGCCCGCGCAGCTGGCGGGACGGCTTCCGCGGCACCTCCATGCACAACACTCTATCCATCGCCGGTCAGGATCAGGCGGTGTCGGGGGGCAAGTTCATGTGGATCAGAAAGTACAAGACCCGGGTCATCGAGCGGGAGACCACTCCGGGCATCGATCGTCTGGTGGCGGAGCACGACGGCTACCGGCGTTTGCCGGGGCGGCCGCTGCATCGGCGCAGCTGGCAACTCGACAAGCTTGCGGCCTGCCTGACTGTTGAGGATGTGGTGTCGGCGGCGGCGCCCCAGGTGCTGACCCTGCACTGGCATTTCAGCGAGGACTGCAACGTGACATGTACGCCGGAGGGCCTGAAGATCGCCAACGGGCCGGTGTGCCTGGGCATGACCCTGCCGCTGGGGGGGGAGGTGAGCGTCCTGCATGGCTCGGATGAGCCGCTGGCTGGTTGGGTGTCGCGGGGCTACGACAGCATTGTGCCGAGCACTACCGTGGTGTGGCGTGGCCTGGTGCCCGCCGGTGAGCCCGTCGAGACGGTATTCCGCCGCCTTTGATGCTGCTTAGCCCTGGTCCGGAAAGAACAGGGCGATAACTTCAGGGGTTTCGTCCTGTGCCTGGGCACGGATCGCCGCGAGGCGTTCGGTGTCCAACTCCAGGCGGGCGGCAGTCATCGGGTCGATCAGGTCGAGGGCCGCGGTGTCGGGGCTCTCGTGCTCTTTGGTGGCGACGATCTGATTGGCCACGTTAAGGAGCGATGCCTCAGTGGCATGAGGCCCGCCCAGGGCCGGCATCAGTTGTGCACCAATGGCCGTGGCAAAACCGGTGGGCAGGTGCCAGGCCGAGGCCAGGGCTGCGCCAACTTCGGCGAAGTTGCAGCCGATGATCGTTTGTTCTGCTTCATGCACCGGCTGGCCTGTGCTGCGGGCACTTTCGAGCGCGGCGTTGGCCGCATCCGGTACCGCCTGGAACATCACCAGATGGCCAATGTCAGCCAGCAGTCCTTCGACAAACATTCGTTCCGGATCGCCCATGCCCAACTGCCGGGCGGCGGCACGGGCTGCCATGCCCCGCAACACGCAGTCCTTCCAGAAGCCGACCAGGTGCAGTCTGGCTGGCCGAAGGCCTGAAAAGGCTCCGACCACCGAGGTGCTGAGCACCAGATCATGCACTTGCTGCATCCCCATCAGATTGACGGCCCGGCCGACTGTTTCTATCTTGCCGGGAAAGCCGTAAAGCGCGCTGTTGACGACCCTGAGCACCCGGGCTGTGATGGCGGAATCGCTGGAAACGGCTTCGGCTACCTGATGAACCGAGCTCTCCGGGTCATCGATCAAGGCCCGGATGCGGTGATACACCGCAGGCAGGCTGGCGAGCTTTTCAACGCAGGCGACTAGTTCATGGGGTGTGGACATGATCGTGAGGATGAACAGGGGACAAAAGGATTTACGGCAGCCACGATGCCCGCTTTAATGGTGCCTCATGAACTTGTTGAATTTTTCGTTCGTGATAAAAATCCTGTTTTTATCAAAGACCTGCAAGGCATTCGGCAATTGAGCACAGCACGTCGAGGATAGGGGAGGAGGCTCCGCTGCAGGCTTGCTATTCTCGTTGTTAATGATCTCCGCGGGCTTGTCCGGGAGGGATCGAAGACCATGGAGAGCTGACTTTTCAATGAAACTACTGAGCTGGAATATTCAGTGGGGGCGGGGCGCCGACGGGGTGGTGGACCTCGGCCGCACGATCTCGGCCATTCGTACGCTGGGCGATTTTGACGTGATGTGCCTGCAAGAGGTGGCAGTCGGTTTTGCCGGCCTGCAGGGCGGCGTGCCGATCGATGAGGTGGCTGTGTTTGCGGAGGCTTTTCCTGCTTACAGCGTCCATTTTGCAGGAGGCGTGGATGTGCCGGATGGTGCCGGCGGCCGCAGTCGCTTCGGCAACCTGACCCTGTCGCGTCTGCCTGTCGGGCAGGTTTTTCGCCACAGCTTGCCGCGTCCGCCCGAGGAGGGTGTGCCGAGCATGCCGCGGGTGTGTCTGGAGGTGATCGTGGAAGGACCGAACGGTCCGGTCCGGGTGATGAATACCCACCTGGAGTACTACTCGCGGATCCAGCGCATGACCCAGATCGCGGCGCTGCACACCTTGCAGTCGGACGCGGTGCGCCTGGCCGACATGGGCGGGCAGGTCGCTGGTCACAATGCCAAGGTGGACTCGCCGTTTGCGGTGTGGCCGCGTCCGTCTTCGGCGGTGGTGTGCGGTGATTTCAATTGCGAGCCGGGCAGCCCGGAGTACTACCGCATGACGGCACCGATCAGCGCCGATGTGTCGGGTTGGGAAGATGCGTGGAATGCCTGCTACAGCGAGATTCCCCATCTGAGCACGGTGGGGCTGAACGGCGCTGAGTGGCCGGATCGCACGTATTGCTGCGATTACTTCTTTGTCAGTGCCGACCTGGTGGATCGGGTCGAGGCAGTGGCGGTCGATCAGGCAACCGCGGCCTCGGATCATCAGCCGGTCATGCTGACTCTGGTGTGAACGCCAGCGGGCCCGGCCCGCAGCGCACGCTTGCCAGCCCTTAAAGCTTGACCAGGTCTTCCTGGTAGCGCAGGGCGTTATTCACATAGCCGTCAGCGCTGGCCTGCAGGCGGCTGACCTCGTGGTCCGTCAGCTCGCGAATGATCCGTCCCGGGGAGCCGCATACCAGCGAGCGGTCGGGAATCACCTTGCCTTCGGGAATGAGCGAGTTGGCGCCGATCAGGCAGTGCTTGCCGACCACCGCCCGGTTCAGCACCACGGCGTTGATGCCGATCAGCGAGCCTTCGCCCACGGTACAGCCGTGGAGCATGACCTTGTGGCCGATGGTTACGTTGGCACCGATGTCCAGCGGCACGCCGTCGTCCGTATGCAGGACCGAGCCGTCCTGCACGTTTGTGTTGTCGCCGATCGTGATCGGGTCGTTGTCGCCGCGCAGAATGGCGCCGAACCAGATGTTCACGTTACGTCCAAGCCGGACATCGCCGATGACGGTGGCGTTTTCGGCAATCCAGACTCCCTCCTGCAACTGCGGAGCAAGCTCTCCGAGGCGGTATATCGGCATATTTTTTCCTGTTTTAGTTAAGTTTCGGCCGTGCCGCCGAATGGCCAGCCGAAGAGCGCGCCATAATATCAGGGTGACAGTCGAGCGCAAGGGGAATGGGGCGCTTTGTTGCCCCTTTCCGTAAGGGAAATAAGGGCTTAGCTCAGCCTTTCGAGGGCCTGGGCAAAGCATCCGGGGCTAGTCCGGAAACAGGAGGAGAGCGAAGTGGTGACGACGGATTTTGTGGTTTTCGAACAGCAGGGCGGGGTCGTGACCCTGACCCTCAATGCCCCTGAGGAGCGCAACGCCCTCTCCAGCCAGGCTCAGTGGGACGCCGTGGTGCTGGCCTGCGAGCGGGTTCAGAGGGGTCAGTCGGTGAAGGTGGTGATCCTCACCGGCGCCGGGAGTGCGTTCTGTGCCGGTGGCAACGTCAAGGATTTTCGCGACAAGCGCGGCCTGGCAGCAGGGGGCGGCATGGCGGTGCGGGAGAACTACCGCAACGGTATTCAGCGCATTCCGCTGGCCTTCTATCGTCTTGACGTGCCAACCATCGCCGCGGTGAATGGCCCGGCGATTGGCGCCGGCTGTGACCTGGCCTGCATGGCCGACATCCGCATCGCCTCAGATAAGGCCAGCTTTGCCGAGAGCTTCGTCAAGCTCGGGCTGATTCCTGGCGATGGCGGCGCCTGGCTGCTGCAGCGAGTGGTGGGCTACGCGAAGGCCGCAGAAATGAGCTTTACCGGCGATCTGCTGGATGCGCAGCAGGCCTTGGCGATCGGTCTGGTGTCGAAGGTGGTGCCGGCCGACAGACTGCTCGACGAGGCCCGGGCGCTGGCCGAACGGATGGCCGCCAATCCGGGTCAGGCCTTGCGCATGACCAAGCGCCTGATGCGTGAAGCCCAGACCAGCCGGCTCGACACGGTTCTCGAACTGTCGGCGGCCTACCAGGCCCTGACCCACACGTCGGAAGAGCACGACACGGCAGTGGCGGCCTTCCTCGACCGCAAGAGGGGCTGAGCCATGGCTGGCGATCTCGATGAACTTACCCGGCTGGTCACGGCCTTCCGGGACGCCCGGGACTGGGCCCAATTCCATTCCCTGCGCAACCTGATCGTGTCTCTCAACCTGGAGGCCAGCGAAATGCTGGAGCTGACCCAGTGGAAGAGCGACCAGGAGATCGCCAGCCTGCCGGCTGATCTGCATGAGCGCGAGGCCCTGGAGGACGAGTGCGCCGATGTGCTGCTCTACCTGCTGCTGATCGCCGAGCGGGCCGGCATTGATCTGGACGCGGCCACTCGTGTCAAGCTGGCCAAGAATGAAGCCAAGTACCCCGTAGCGCTTTTTCATGGCTCGCGGCGCAAATACAATGCACCGGAATGATCGTCGGAGAGGCGGCAGGGCGGTCGAGGTGATAGCATCGCGACCCTGATCCTTAGTACCCGTTTCCGGGCGCATTCGCCATGTTGAGTTACCGCCACGCCTTCCATGCCGGCAATCACGCCGACGTGCTCAAGCACTTCGTTCTCGTCCAGTTGCTCGAGTACTTCAACCAGAAGGACAAACCCTACTGGTACATCGATACCCATGCAGGAGCCGGTTGCTACGCACTGGACCAGGCCTTTGCACGCAAGAACGCGGAGTACGAGCAGGGCATCGGCCGCATTCTTGGCCGCAAGGACGTGCCGGCGGAGTTGAAGAGCTACCTCAAGCTGGTGCGTGACCTCAACCCCAACAAGGGCAAACTGCACCTCTATCCCGGCTCACCCTGCTGCGCCGAACCGCTGCTGCGGGAAGACGACCGGATGCGCCTGTTTGAACTGCATCCGTCGGACAGCCGCCTGCTGCAGAAAACCTTCGAAAACGCCGGCAACAAGGTCATGATCCAGGAGCTCGACGGCTTCACCGGCATCAACGCCTTCCTGCCGCCGCCGACCCGGCGGGCACTGGTTCTCATCGATCCGCCCTACGAGGTGAAGACCGATTACCGTACCGTTCTTACGATGATGAAGGAAAGCCTGCGCCGCTTTCCGACAGGCACTTACATGGTGTGGATTCCGCGCTTGAATTCGATGATGGCACGTGAGTTGCCGGACAAGCTCAAGCGCCTACCGATCACCAGTTGGCTGAATGTGAGCCTGGACGTGCAAAAGCCGTCGGCAGACGGCTACGGGATGTACGGCAGCGGGCTGTTCATCGTCAATCCGCCGTGGAGCTTGCCGGCGACGCTGAAGAAAGTGATGCCGTACCTGGTGCAGGTGCTTGGCCTGGATGAAGGCGCCAAGTTTGAACTGGAAGCGATGATTCCTTAAGCGGGAACAGTTTTAAAGCGCTTGCGCCCCGGCCGGAGCCGGGGCGCAAGATGCCTTGACGTATTGCTGTTGTGAATTACAGCAAGTGCATCTTCTTGGCGGTTTCCGTCAGTTCGGCACGGAAGTTCGGGTGAGCAATGGCTATGAGAGCCTGGGTGCGCTGCTTGGCACTCTTGCCGCGCAGTTGGGCCACACCGTATTCGGTCACCACGTAATTGATGTCATTCTTGCTGGTGGATACATGCGTGCCCGGCGTCAGGGTCGGGACGATGCGGGAGATCGTGTCGCCCTTGGCCGTGGAGGGGACCACGATGAAGGCCTTGCCGCCTTTGGAGCGGTTGGCTGCCCGCACGAAGTCGGACTGGCCGCCGGTGCCGGAGTAGGGGAGCGGACCGAGGCTCTCGGAGCCGCACTGGCCGAGGAAGTCGATTTCCAGCGTGGCGTTGATGCACATCAGGTTGTCGTTCTGACCGGCCAGGTAAGGATCGTTGGTGAAGTCCACCGGGTGCATCTCGATCATCGGATTGCGATCGATCCAGTTGTAGAGCTTCTTGGAGCCCAGCGCAAAGGTGGCCACCATCTTGCCCGGCATGTAGTTCTTGCGGCGGTTGGTCACGGCACCGGCCTCGAGCAGGGTCAGAATCCCGTCGCCGATCATTTCGGTGTGGATGCCCAGGTCGTGCTTGTGGGTCAATTGCATCACCACTGCGTCCGGAATGCCGCCATAGCCGATCTGCAGGGTCGAACCGTCGTCGATCATGTCGGCCACGTATTTGCCGATGGCTTCCTGCACGGGGCCTATGGTCGGCAGACCCACTTCGAGTACCGGCTCATCGTTTTCGACCAGGGCAGTGACCTGGGAAATATGGATGTGGCAGTTGCCGAAAGCGTAGGGAACGTTGGGGTTCACTTCGACGATCACCGCACGGGCTTTGCGAATGGCGGCCATCGTGTAGTCCGGCGCAAGACCCAGCGAGAAGTAGCCGTGTTTGTCCATCGGCGAAGCCTGGGTGAATACCACCTCGGCAGGCATCAGGCCACGATCGATCAACTGCGGCATTTCCGAGAAGTAGCTCGGGTAGAAATCGACAGCGCCTTCCTTGAAGCCGGGACGGGTGGCCCCGCTGAAGAAATAGGCCACATGCCGGACGTGTTCGGCGGTTGCCGGATCAAGGTAGCCGAACTTGCGCACGGCCAGGATCTGGGACACTTTCACATCGCGGAAATCGCGACGGTGCTCGGACAGCGCGGTGAGAAGCGCCGGAGGCTCGGCTACCGCGGTCGGAACCACGATGGTGTCGCCGTTGTGAACATGGCGGATTGCTTCGTCCGCGGTGACGCGCTTGCTGGCGTATTGCGCCTGGAAACTCATGTGCTTCTCTCCCTTTGACATCGTTTTATCGTGAATTAAACCATGCCTTTGCGGCACAGCCTGTACTCGATTGTAAAGGTCGTCCGTACCCTCGCGTATGGTCTGGATCAAGGAATTCGCAGGGCGCTATAGCGTGAATCAGGGCAGCGAGGACGGGTCTCTTCCCAGGCATGTGCGATGGCGTGCGTCTACCCGCTCGGCAAACCAGCCAGTGGTGAGTTTGCGCTGGATTTTTGGGCTTTTCAGGTCGATCTGCGGCATTGCCTCGCGAGCCAGGCGGCCACCTGCCGCAGCGTCGGCCAGGGTGAAGACTTTGGCGTAGAGCTGGGTCTGGGCGAACTGGGCCGTCTTTTCGAAGCGCAGGTCGCGCTCGATCTCCGAGCGGGACAGGGCCAGCCGCCCGCGGAGGCTCTGTAGTGCTATGAGCGTCGTACTTGGTTCGGCTGACGGTGATCCGTTGGTGTAGCGGAGCAGGTCGCCATCTAGGGCAAGGGGCTGGCCGCTGAGGCGCGCCAGGGCGCTCTGGAAGGCCGCGTTGCGGCTGCTGTAGCGTCCGGCGTTGAAGTCGGCAAAGCGGTACAGGGGCTTGGTGTAGGGCGCCGGGTAATCGAGCAGGATGGCCACCCCGAAATAGACGCCACCCCTACGGCTGAAGACCTCGTTGCGTATGCTGCCGCGTCGCGGGTAGGGATAGGCTTTTTCTTTCACCTGGTCTTCGGCGAAAGCCACGCTGACCTGCATCGGGCCGCCGGTCCGTACCGGGTTGTAGCCGCCGAGCAGGGATTTGCCGTTGGGGAATTCCGAGATCATGTCCTCGAACAGTTCGTTCATCTGCTTTTCGGTGCGCAGGGCGTCGACGCGCGCCTTGTAGCTGCGACCGTCGGGGGAACTCTTGAGGAAGGCGGCATCGACGAGGAGCTTGGGCAGGTGCAGGCGTTCGCGCCGGCTGTCGATTTCCTTCCAGACGATCTGCGGAAGGCCTGCCACCACTGGATCGGCTTGGAAGGTGGACTCCTGCTCGATGACCGCGACCACTGCGCAGATGTTATCCGGCGTAGGGAAAATTCGCAGGGCCGAGAAGGCGCCAAAGATGTCGCTGGCCCACCCATCCCGTTCCTTTATCTGGGGCGGGATGAAGCGGGCAACCAGGGCGCGGCCTTCCCGTTCGCCGGGGTAGGTGGCGACGGGCGGCTTGGGGGCGATGGGCGGCGGAGGCGTGGCTGGCTGAGCCGGGAGGGGCGACGGAAGCGTCCGCGGAGGCTCGGGCGTCGGCAGCGGGCGGCTTTGGGACGCCGGCTCGCCGGGCACCGGGGGAAGCTTTGGCGAGGGGCGTGATTCGAGCGGGCCGGTACTTGCACAGCCGCCGAGCAGGGTAACGCCGACTATCAGGCCGGCGAGCTTGCCGATGGCGTGCGTCAACGTGGCTCCGCACCTTTTTCAGCTTCCGCGACGCGGCTCAGCTTGCGGGTGTAGAAAGCCGAATAACCGAGGCCGACAAAGGCCATAAGGCCGGTCATCAGAACCGGGCCTTCGGCAGGCTGGCCGGCCAGTATGTTGGTGACGAAGGAGTAACCGAGAACGCTTGCCGCTGCCAGGCCGCCGATGATGCGGATGAGGGCGAAGGTCTTTTGCTGCTTGAGGGTGGGAGTGGCCATCTGACGAGATATGGGAAAACCGGGGTGGCGCGAGGATCGGGCTTCTCCTCGCGCACGTCAAGCACCCCGGCGATCCTTACATCAGCGTACGGCCCAGCCAGTAGGCGCCTGCCGCGATCAGCGCGGAGCAGGGGATGGTCAGGACCCAGGCCCACACGATGCTGCCGGCAACACCCCAGCGTACGGCGGCAGTGCGGCGCACCGAGCCGACACCGACGATAGCGCCGGTAATGGTGTGCGTCGTCGACACCGGAATGCCCAGGCTGGTGGCCATGAACAGGGTGATCGCACCGCCGGTTTCGGCGCAGAAGCCACCCACCGGCTTGAGCTTGGTGATGCGCTGGCCCATGGTCTTGACGATCCGCCAGCCGCCGAAGAGGGTGCCGAGGCCAATGGACATGTAGCACAGCACGACAACCCACATGGGCACCGGATCACCCTGGGCCGTGACGCCCGCGGCGATCAGCAACATCCAGATGATGCCGACGGTTTTCTGGGCGTCGTTCCCACCATGGCCCAGGCTGTAGGCTGCTGCAGAGACGAGCTGCAAGCGGCGGAACCACTTGTCCACCCTGCGCTGGGTCTTGTTGCGGCATATCCATGCCACCGCTACCAGTGTCAGCGAGCCCAGCACGTAGCCGAACAGGGGTGAAATGATGATGAAGGCAACCGTCTTCCAGATGCCGGCGGCGATCAGGGAATCCGTGCTGCCAGCCTTGGCGACAGCAGCACCGACCAGGCCACCGATGAGTGCGTGGGAGGAACTGGACGGGATGCCGTAATACCAGGTGACCACGTTCCAGGCGATGGCACCGATGAGGGCGCCAAAGATGAGGTAGTGGTCTACTACGCCTGGATCGATGATGCCTTTGCCCACCGTGCTGGCGACCTTGAGCTGAAAGATGAAGAGGGCGACGAAGTTGAAGAAGGCGGCCCAGGCGACGGCCTGGTGGGGCTTGAGGACGCCGGTGGAAACGACGGTGGCGATGGCATTCGCTGCATCGTGAAAGCCGTTCATGAAGTCGAACAGCAGGGCGATCACCACCAGCCCGGCGATGACCCAGAAACCGATCTGTACGTGTTCCATGGGAGGCTCAGGCGTTTTCCAGCACGATGCCTTCGACGATCTTGGCGACGTCCTCGCAGCGATCGGTAATGGATTCGAGCTGCTCGTAGATGGCCTTGAGCTTCATGACCTGCAGCGCATCCCGTTCGTCGCGAAAGAGCTTGGACATGGCGCCGCGCATGATGCGGTCGGCGTCGGTTTCCAGACGATCGATTTCCTGACAGGTCTGCAGGATGGCGCTGGCGTTGTCCATGTTGGAGATCAGCCCGACGACGATCTTCACGCGGGTACAGCAGGACAGACTGACGTTGGCCAGTTGCAGGGCTTCAGGGGTGATGCGCTGGATGTGGTACAGCGTCATGCACTCGGCCACGTCCTGAACCGTATCCAGAATGTCGTCCATGGCATTGATGAGGCTGTGGATCTCGTCGCGGTCGAGGGGGGTGATGAAGCTCTTGTGGAGCTGGGCGACGGTTTCGTGGGTAATTTTGTCGGCGGCCTGTTCGATCGTCTCGATGTTGGCGATATGTTTTTCTGCGCCAGCCAGGTCTTCCATGAGTGCAACCAGTTCCTGGGCTCCAAGAACGATTTGCTCCGCATGGGTGTTGAAAAGGTCAAAAAAACGGCCCTCTTGGGGCAGCAGGCGTCCGAACATGGGTCTGATTGTTACGAAAGGATGACGGTAACTTTACATTTTATCAGACGACCGGCCCTTCACGGCCTGGCGCGGTAGAAATGTGGGGTGCGCGCAACGGATTACGGCGTCTTCAGTCCCTTCCCGTTCGTGCCGTTAAACCCACTTGATGATCCTGTGTGCCCAGACTGGTGGGGCAGGACGAACTTGGGTGGAGACCTGCGATGCCGCTTGGCGGATTGACACTGTCGGAACTGATCGGGGCGCTCAGTCACGCCCTGGACATTACGGAAGGGCAGCCTGAAGGGCATTGCGTCCGTTGCTGCTGGATCGGCATGCACATTGGCCGGGCGATGGGGCTTTCGGACGAGGAGTTGTGGGAGCTGTATTACACGATCCTCCTCAAGGATCTGGGCTGCAGCAGCAATGCGGCGCGGATCTGCGAGCTCTACATGACCGACGATCTGTCCTTCAAGCGCGATTTCAAGACCGTCAATGGCAGGCTGCCCAAGGTGCTCAAGTTCGTCATTGGCCACACAGGACTGGGTGCCGGCCTGGCTGAGCGCTTCAAGGCGATGGCCAATATCTTTCAGAACGGCGATGACATCGCCCAGGAGCTGATCCAGACCCGTTGCACCCGTGGTGCCGACATTGCCCGTCAGCTGCGTTTCAGCGAGGGCGTGGCGATGGGCATTCACTGCCTTGACGAGCATTGGAATGGCGGCGGACGCCCTGGGCAATTGAAGGGGGAGAGTATTCCCGTTTTCGCGCGGATCGCCCTGCTTGCCCAGGTGGTGGACGTCTTCAATGTCTCGGACGGGGTCGATGCGGCGTGCTGGGAGGTCGAAGATCGCTGCGGCTCGTGGTTTGATCCGGCAGTGGTGTCGGCTTTTCGTCGCTGCTCGGAAATCCCCGGATTCTGGGAGCGACTTTCGGCGTCTGATCTGGACAAGGCTGTGTTCGCACTTGAGCCTGGACGCTTTGTGGTGCCGCTGGATGAAGACTATCTGGACGAGATTGCCGAAGCCTTCGGTCAGGTGGTGGACTCGAAGAGCCCCTATACCTCCGGGCATAGCGCCCGGGTGGCCTTTTACACCGACCGGATTGCCGCAGAGTTGGGCTTGGCGCTGCCGCGTCGTCGCTGGTTGAAGCGCGCGGCACTGCTCCACGACATGGGCAAGCTGGGGGTGAGCAACGCGATTCTCGACAAGCCGGGCAAGCTGGAGCCCGATGAGTGGGCCGCCGTGCAGCGTCATGCCGTTTACACGGAGAGCATTCTGTCGCGTATCGATGCGTTCTCTGAGCTGGCCGCGGTGTCGGGTGCCCATCACGAGCGCCTCGACGGCAAGGGCTATCCCCGAGGGATCGGTGCCGAGCTGATTTCGCTCGAAACCCGGATCATTACCACTGCAGATATTTTCGATGCGATCACTGCCGAGCGCCCTTACCGGGGAGCGGTGCCGGTGGATAAAACGCTGGAAATCATGGGTGCAGAAGTAGGAAAAGCCATCGACGCCCGCTGCCTTGAAGCTTTGCAGCGGATCGTCGGTGGCTTTGAACTGAGCTAGGAGCCTGTCAGGGCAGGTTCCTGCTTATGGGCTCAGGGCTTGGGCTTGCGGGACTTGAAGTCGCCGCCAGCGGGGCGGTCGAAGCCTTCCTTGCGGAACGGTTTTTTCGGGCCGGCACCACGCGGGGCACCGCCAGGGCCACCGGGGCCGCCGGGGCCAGGACGGCCACGTTCGCGGCTGGCTTCCTCGGGGCTGGCCAGGCGGATGTTCAGCGGCTGCTGACGCACCCGTGCGCGGCGCAGGATCTGGAGGACATCGTTGGACAGATCGGACGGGAGTTCGACGGTGCTGTAGTCCTCGAACAGGTTGATCTGGCCGATGAAGCGGCTTTCGATGCCGGCCTCGTTGGCGATGGCGCCGACGATGTCCTTCGGGCTGGCCATGTGCTCGCGACCCACATCGATGCGGTAGCGGGCCAGGCGGCCTTCAGCGTAGTCGCGGCGACGCTCAAGGATTTCACCGCGGTTTTCGCGGGGCTCGCGCGTTTCACGCGGGGCGCGCGGATCCGGCTTGCCGGAGGCGGACATCTGGGCGAAGTCGGGCTTGCCGGAATCGGGCATCTGCAGCGGGCGATCCTTCTGGGCCAGGTAGGCGAGCGCGGCGGCGATTTCGCGGATGTCCGAGTCGTTGTTCTCTTCCATGCCGGCGATCACGTTGAGGAAGAAGCTCAGGTCTTCGGACTCGAGCACTTCGGTAACCTGCTGGCGGAAGGAGGCGACACGCTTGTCGGCAACGGCTTCCCGGGAGGGCAGCTTGAGGGCTTCGATCGGCTGGCGCGTGGCGCGCTCGATCTGGCGCAGCAGGTGGTTTTCACGCGGGGCGACGAAGAGGATCGCGTTGCCGGCGCGGCCGGCGCGGCCGGTGCGGCCGATGCGGTGAACGTAGGCCTCGGTGTCGTACGGAATGTCGTAGTTGATGACGTGGCTGACGCGGGGCACGTCGATGCCACGGGCCGCCACGTCGGTGGCGACGACGATGTCGAGGGTTTTGTTCTTGAGTTGCTCGATGACACGCTCGCGCAGCTGCTGGGTCATGTCGCCGTTCAGGCAGGCGGCGGCGTAGCCACGGGCTTCGAGTTTCTCGGCGAGTTCGACGGTGGCGGTCTTGGTGCGGACAAAGACGATGGCGGCATCGAATTCGTCTTCCACTTCAAGAATGCGGGTCAGCGCGTCGAGCTTGTGCGGGCCTGCAATTTGCAGGAAACGCTGGCGGATGGTGGAGACGGTTGTCGTGGCCGACTTGATCTTCACTTCCTTCGGGTCGCGCAGGTAGCGGTGGGCGACCCGGCGGATGGCGTCCGGCATGGTGGCCGAGAAGAGGGCGGTTTGCCGTTCGGCCGGAATGCGCTCGAGAATCCATTCCACGTCGTCGATGAAGCCCATGCGCAGCATTTCGTCGGCTTCGTCGAGGATCAGGGTGGTGAGGCCTTCGAGGTTGAGGCTCTTTCTCTCCATGTGGTCCATGACACGGCCGGGGGTGCCGACGATGACGTGGGCGCCGCGCTGGAGCTGGCGCAGCTGGACGACCATGCTCTGGCCGCCGTAGATCGGCAGCACGTGGAAGCCGGGCATCTTGCTGGCGTAGCGCTGGAAGGCTTCGGCAACCTGGATGGCGAGTTCGCGCGTGGGGGCGAGGACGAGCACCTGCGGGTTGCGCTTGGTGATGTCCACGCGGTGAAGTGCGGGCAGCGCGAAGGCGGCCGTTTTGCCGGTGCCGGTCTGGGCTTCGCCGAGGATGTCGTTGCCGGCGAGCAGGTGCGGAATGCAGGCGGCCTGGATGGGCGAGGGGGTTTCGTAGCCGATCTCGGCGAGGGCCGCGAGGAGCGGCGCCTGGAGATCAAGCTGGTCGAAGCGTTCGATGGGAGCAGTCATGGGAGAGGGGCGCGGGCCGGGTGAAGGGTGAAGCGGTCTTGGGCCCGGAAAATAAGAAGCGGCTTCAGCTAAGCCGGTATTTTACCGGAAGCCGGCCTTCGCGTCCCGGGCCTGGTTCACGCTTTTGTTACGGTGCTGGCGTCCTGGCCGAAGAGCAGCTTTTTTGCGGCCTCGTCCATCACCGGCGCTTTGTTGATCTGCTCGGCGAGCGCGTAGGCCCGAACGGTGGCCGGACGCTGGCGGATCGCCGCGAACCAGCGGGCGAGGTGCGGGAAGTCGGCGAGGTTCTGGCGTTGCCGTTCGTAGGGCACGATCCACGGGTAGCAGGCCATGTCGGCGATGGAGTAATCGGCGCCGGCAATGAAGTCCCGGTCGGCGAGGCGCTTGTTCAGCACGGCGTAGAGGCGGGCGGTTTCCTTGACGTAGCGGTCAATGGCGTAGGGAATGGTTTCGGGTGCGTACTGCGCGAAGTGGTGATTCTGTCCGGCCATGGGGCCGAGGCCGCCCATTTGCCAGAACAGCCACTGCAGGGTGTCGATGCGTACGCGCGGGTCGGTGGACAGGAATTGCCCGGTCTTTTCAGCCAGGTAGAGCAGGATGGCGCCCGACTCGAAGACCGAAATCGGCTCGCCGCCGCCTGCCGGGGCGTTGTCGACAATGGCCGGAATGCGGTTATTCGGGGCGATCTGCAGGAAGTCGGGCTGGAACTGTTCACCCTTGCCGATGTTGATCGGCACGATGCGGTAGGGCAGGCCGGCTTCTTCGAGGAATAGGGTGATCTTGTGGCCGTTGGGGGTGGTCCAGTAATACAGGTCGATCATTGCGAAAGCTTTCAGGCGGAGGGGCGTCGTTCGGTGGCGAGTACCCAGGCGGGGTCGAGGCCGCGGATCGGCACCCGGGTGTCGGCAGGAATGCGGCCGGCCAGCTGGAGTTGCTGGTAGCGCATGCAGGAGACCCGCAGGAAGGACGTAAAGTTCGCGTGTTCTTCAAGGCGCCGGCTGGCAACCAGCTCGTCGTAGAGGCGGCTGACCAGTTGCGGCACACTGAGCCCGTCCCGCTCGCCGATCTCTTCAAGCACGTTCCAGAACAGGTTTTCCAGGCGCAGGCTGGTGGCGACACCATGCAGGCGGATGGAGCGGCTGCGGGTGGTGTAGAGGTCCGGGTCGGCGTTGATGAAGATCTGGCACATCGCGGAAGGGCTCCTGAAACGGGGAAGCCCCCGCAGATCCATTGTAGGTGCTGCGGGGGCCTTGTGCTGCAGCCGGTTTGATCAGTGGGTGATCTTGGTGCCGAGCAGGGCGAGGAACTGGGCGATCCAGGCCGGATGGGCGGGCCATGCGGGGGCGGAAACCAGATTGCCTTCGGTGATTGCCTGATCCACCGGGATGCTGGCGTAGGTGCCGCCCGCCAGCTCCACTTCGGCCTGGCAGGCCGGGTAGGCGGAACAGGTACGGCCTTCGAGCACGCGGGCGCCGGCGAGCAGCTGGGCGCCGTGGCATACCGCGGCAACCGGCTTGTTGGCCTCGAAGAAGTGGCGCACGGCGCTGATCACGGCCGGGTACAGGCGCAGGTATTCGGGGCCGCGGCCGCCCGGGATCACCAGCGCGTCGTAATCCTCGGCGCGGATGTCGGCGAAGGTGGCGTTGAGGGCGAAGTTGTGGCCGCGCTTCTCGGTGTAGGTCTGGTCGCCTTCGAAATCATGGATGGCGGTGGCGATGGTGTCGCCGGCCTTCTTGTCGGGGCACACGGCGTGCACCGTGTGCCCGACGGCCAGCAGCGCCTGGAAGGGCACCATGGTTTCGTAGTCTTCGCAGAAGTCGCCGCAGATCATCAGGATTTTCTTGGCCATGCCTGTCTCCATTGGGTGAGGGGGTGGAGGAAGTGTGGCGGCGGATGATGGCCTGCGGGTAGTAGCCGGTTACTTCGCCAGCGCGTCGGCCCAGCAGTTGGGGGTTTCGAAGAGGCGCACCTGCTCCAGGCGCAGGTGATTGCCGTACACGTCGCGGTAAAGCGGGTCGAGGATGCGGAAGGCCTCGGCGGCAAGGTTTTCGGCGGTGGGAACCACGTCGAGAATCACGGTCTTGTGGCCGGGCATGCTTTGCAGGAAGCTGACCACCGCGGTGTCGCCCTTGTAGGCCAGGAAGGCGTGATCCCATATGTCTACAACATGTTGCTTGGCAACCGACTTCACGTCGGCGAAGTCCATGACCATGCCGTTGACCGGCGAACCGCCGGCCTGGATGATCTCCCCGGAGAGGGTGATCTCCAGTCCGTATCGGTGGCCGTGGAGGTGACGGCACTGGCTGGCGTGGTCGGGAATGCGGTGACCCGCGTCAAATTCCAGGCGGCGCGTAATACGCATGGGGAGCACCGGGTAACAAAAAAGGTGCCGTATTATAGCCGCCTCGTTTTTGTACCCGGATGCCGGCATGAACATGCCTTCGCAAATGCTCACGGTCACGGACCACAACCGCAGCTTCATCAACATGACTTACGTCTATCCGGTGGTGTCGCGGCGTGCTGGTGGCGTGTCGGTGGGGATCAACCTGAATCCGAACAATGCCTGCAACTGGCATTGCGCCTATTGCCAGGTGCCGGGGTTGGTGCGCGGTGCCGCGCCGGAGATCGATTTGGTGCTGCTTGAGGCGGAGTTGCGGAGCTTTCTTCATGCGCTGCTTCACGGCAGCTTCATGGAAGAGCACGTGCCGGCGGGCGTGCAGGTAATTCGCGATATTGCCTTCTCGGGCAATGGCGAGCCGACCAGTGCCAAGGCCTTTGCAGAGATCGCCGAGCGGGTGGTAGCGATTCGTGACGAGGCGGGGCTGGCTGACGTGCCGATCCGGCTTATCACCAACGGCAGTCTGGTCGATCGCACCTATGTGCAGGCGGCGCTCAAGAGCCTGGCGGCTGCGGGTGGTGAGGTGTGGTTCAAGTTTGACGCCGGCACTGCGGCAGACATCAAGCGCATCAATGGCATCGATGTTCATCCAGAGGCTCACGCCAGACGCCTGGCCTTGTGCGCCTCCCTGTGCCCGACCTGGGTGCAGACGTGCATGTTCCGCTGGGATGGCAAGTTGCCTTCCGGCGAACAGGTGGAGAATTACATCGAAATGCTGGAGCTTGCGGGGTTGGTGGCACTGAAGGGCGTGCTGCTATATGGCGTTGCCCGGCCATCGTTCCAGCCGGAAGCCATACATCTGCATCAACTGACTGCGCCCGAGCTGGAAGTGATTGCCCGTCAGCTCAAGGAAAAAGGGCTGACCGTTACAGTCAGCCCCTGAATAAGCACGTCTCCAGACTCAGTGGGGGACGCGTTCCTTGCGCTTGGCGCGGGCTTCCTTTTTCAGGGTCTTGAAGAGCTCCGGGTTGGTGGCCTTCAGGTACTCGACCACTTCCACGTCGTCCTTCTTGATCTTGCCGATATCGACTTGTTCGATGTGCACCAAGCGAAGCAGGGCCTGCACGGGGCGCGGAATGTTGCGGCCGCTTTCGTAGCGGGAGCCACCGCTTTGGGTTACACCGATCTTGGACCAGAACTGGGACTGGTTCATGCCCAGCTTGCGACGGATTTCACGCACATCAACTTTTTCGGTGGTTTTCATGTTGGCTTCCTCAAGGGTTTGACTATGTTAGCTATTACGGCTTTACCGCAGGTTTCTTCTATAACTTTCGTTATATGCCAGAAAGTATAGATTACTACTCGCAACAGATACAACGCCGTATTTGTATGGGTTAGGGTTTTCCACACGGTCTAAGCGTGACCTGATTCACATACCCCGGAAAAATCGCGCTGATGCAAGAATTCGCATAATCCGATAAGATCACCGGCTTTCCACATCCTCATCTTCTTAGAAGTCAAGATGGCGCTCATAGTTCAGAAATATGGCGGCACTTCCGTCGGAACCCCCGAACGGATCAAGAACGTGGCCCAGCGGGTCGCGAAGTTCCATGCCCAGGGACACCAGATGGTGATCGTCCTGTCCGCTATGAGCGGCGAGACGAACCGTCTGATCGGTCTGGCCAAGGAAATCAGTGCCAACCCCAGCCCCCGCGAACTCGACGTGGTGATCTCCACCGGCGAACAGGTCACTATTGGCCTGTTGTGCATGGCGCTCCAGGAAGCCGGGGTTAACGCCCGCAGCTACACTGGTGGTCAGGTGCGCATCCTCACCGACGATTCCTTCACCAAGGCGCGCATCCTCGATATCGACGGAGAAAACATCCGTCGTGACCTCGATGCCGGTTCGGTGGTCGTCGTGGCTGGTTTCCAGGGCGTGGACGAGGAGGGCAACATCACAACCCTCGGCCGTGGCGGCTCGGATACCACCGGTGTTGCGCTGGCTGCCGCGATCAAGGCGGACGAGTGCCAGATCTACACCGACGTGGATGGTGTTTACACCACCGACCCGCGTGTCGTGCCGGAAGCCCGCAAGCTGGACACCATCACCTTTGAAGAGATGCTGGAAATGGCCAGTCTCGGCTCCAAGGTGCTGCAGATCCGCTCGGTGGAATTCGCCGGCAAGTACAAAGTAAAGCTTCGGGTTCTTTCCAGCTTCCAGGAGGAAGGCGAAGGAACCCTGATTACCGTTGAGGAAGAGAACAACATGGAACAGCCGATCATCTCCGGCATTGCCTTCAATCGCGACGAAGCCAAGATCACCGTGCTGGGCGTTCCCGACAAGCCGGGCATCGCTTACCAGATCCTTGGCCCGGTTGCCGATGCCAACGTCGATGTGGACATGATCATCCAGAACGTCGGCCATGACGGCACCACGGACTTCTCGTTCACGGTGAATCGTCCTGACTATGACAAGGCCGTCAAGATCCTCGAAGGTGTCCAGTCCCACATCGGCGCCCGCGAAATCCGCGGCGACCGCACGATGGCCAAGGTTTCCATCGTCGGCGTCGGAATGCGCTCCCACCCGGGTGTCGCCTCCCGCATGTTCCGTACCCTTGCCGAAGAGGGCATCAACATCCAGATGATCTCCACCTCCGAGATCAAGATTTCCGTCGCCATCGACGAGAAATACCTGGAACTGGCCGTTCGCGTGCTGCACCGCGCTTTCGGCCTCGATCAGGCTTAAAAAATAATTTGCCTTAGTGCCGTGTGTTGCCTATAATGCGCGGCTGTTGCGGAGAGTTGGCCGAGAGGTCGAAGGCACTCCCCTGCTAAGGGAGCATGCGGGCACAAACCTGCATCGAGGGTTCGAATCCCTCACTCTCCGCCAGTAACACCACCAAGCCCGCATGGGGCTTGGTTATTGGGAAAAGCCGCCATGCGGCTTTTTTCATTGGTGTTACAAATTGGCGTACAAGTAATGCCAGCAGTTTTCCCCTTTATCTTGGAGAAGCTGCATGAGCTACTTGACGTTTCATCACAATTCTTATTATTTCCAGATCCGTGTTCCTGCACCGCTGACTGAGCGGTTCGGCAAGGTTGTGCGGGTCAATCTCCAGACAGCCGACCGTACCGAGGCTCGCCCAATCGCGTTGCGGCTTGCAAGCGACTGGTTGTCGCGCTTTGACGCGGCCCGCGAGAATGTTTCTCTCGGGGGCATAGCGCTCAATACTTCATCGCGGGCTGATGCGCCACCCACTGAGCTTGAAGTAACAGCGGGACACGGTCAATCTCAAGCGGCGCCTCATGCATGTGACGAATCTAGCACGCACATTGCACTGAGCCCTCTGGCGGAGACGACGCAAAATGCGCCAGGTTCCTCGTCCGGGTGCAAAGCAAGCTCAGTTTCAGAAGGAGATAGCGCGCTTTTTGATGCATGGAAACGCCTTGATCGGGACCGAGAGCCCGGCACTGTGCGTGATATGCAAGCAGCGCTTCGGTCGTTTCGCAAGTATACGAAAGTCCCACTGCTGGAGCTGACCAGGCTGGATGTTGCCGGCTTTAGAGACCATTTGTTGGCGCAACGGCTCGCCAGGGCTACCGTGAGCAAAAGGGTAGGCTTTATCTCGACGCTTCTGCAAGTCGGGTATGACGCCGGCCATCTCAAGCAGAACGTCGCTCGCGGCTTGAAAATTCCACGGGCGAGAGTCCCTACGCTTGTTCGCAGGATCTATACGCCGGCAGAACTGCGTGCTGTTTTTTCGACCCGCATCTATACCCATGGTTTTCGCCCCGTCGGCGGAGGTGGGGAGGCGTGCGTCTGGATTCCAATGATTGCATTTGTAACTGGGGCCAGGCTGGAAGAGATTGCGCAGTTGCGGACTGACGACATCGTTCTCGATGCTAAGTTGGGGCCGCTGATGCGTGTGACTGACCAAGGGCCTGATCAGCACCTCAAGACCGACGGTTCCCGTCGCATGATCCCGCTCCATCCTGACCTCCTGGGCGCTGGATTTCTTGATTACGTCGATGCGGTGCGCGATGCCCGGCATGTGTGGTTGTTTCCTGATCTTGAGCCGAATCATGATGGCCGGCGGGGTGGAAACTTCGGAAAATGGTTTCAGCGCCATCTACGTGCTGTGTCGGGCTGTGGAATCCGTGACCCAAGACTCGTCTTTCACTCATTTCGTCACACATTCAAGACGCTCTGCCGTGCAGCAGCCATCACTGAAGAGCTGCATGACGCGTTGACCGGGCATGTCTCCTCAAGTGTAAGTCGTAATTATGGCGAAATGCCCTTGGAGCCTCTGGTGGAGGCAATTGGCAGGATTGTGTTGCCGATCACGCTTGCGCTTGTTGTGGGTTAAGGAGGTTGCGATGGAAACGAAAGATCTTCCGACAGTTGGTGGTATCACACGCTCGGCCGAACTGGCCCTTCGCATCTTGACCCATGGCCGGACTTCATTTGTCGAGATGGCTTTACTTGATCCGAGTGGATGGCTTGAGTTGTACAAAGCCCCTGCCTTGCGGCATGAAATTGCAGAGCAGTTAGGGTGGCCGACCAGTTTGAATCTCCGCATGTTTGCCTCAATGTCTTTAGCAGAGATTGTTGCGGTCGTGCTCAATATGGGCATGGAGGATGCGTTTGAATTTTGGCATGGAGAGCCGGAATGCGCGGATCAATTGCATAGGGAGGGCCGCTTTCGATTGGTCGCTGAATTTCTCGGATGGTCGTCGCCTGCACACTACCAGCCGGAGACTCTCGCTGATGCGATAAACACTGCTACGCCGTTCTGGAGTCTGCAGGCATGGCTTGAGCTCGATCGACAGACGGCTGCCTGCGTTATTTCCAAGGGTTGGTTCCTCGAAGTGTCACATCACTTGTCGTTCATGCCTGACCAAGGTTGGATTACCCGAGGGGGGGTGACGAAATCGATTGCACTGCTTATCGTCGCCCGTGACCTTGAAGGGATGGGCGTCGGGTTTTCACTGATTTCTGGTGATGATGGCTACCTGCACACCCTTCCGCTCATGATCTGCCAGCGTCAACCCGATTACTGCGAATCGGGCGACGTCCTGATTCCAGACTATCAACTAGTGCTGCGGGTCGGGAGATATTCTGGTGGGTTGGCTCCCTTGCCTCAATACTTTGATCTGCAAGGATTCCGTGTTGCGTTTATCGACGAGGGCTTACTGCACGGGCCAGGTCAGGTGATTGCATTTGTTCAGCATGTTCGAATGGCACTTCGCAGATCTGGCCTGATAGGCAACGAGAACGGCTCAGGATCGTATTCAGATTTGCTAAGAACGACACCTGCTCCTCTTCCAGAAAAT
Organism: Zoogloea oleivorans; assembly: GCA_030157785.1. GTDB lineage: Bacteria > Pseudomonadota > Gammaproteobacteria > Burkholderiales > Rhodocyclaceae > Zoogloea > Zoogloea oleivorans_A. The sequence continues at coordinate 5,096 of JAOAUC010000025.1, read as the reverse complement.
CGACCCGATTGATCTTGGTTGTCTAGGTTTTTGCTTCCTCGTTCGCACCCGGAACTGTCCGTGTGCGAACGGCGAGGGCTGCAAGTACCGGCGCAATCGACTCCAAGTCAGCTGCGCCAAGAAGTTCAGCGGGGTCGTAATGCTTGTCATGTATATCAACATCTGCGTGGCCCAGTGCACGCCGACGGACGCGTGGGTCAATCCCGTTGCGGCGCAAGGTTTGTCCAACGGTTGTCCGAATGCTTTGAAGCACAAGTCGTCTATCTGGAAAGTGCTTTCGCAAGATGCGGTTCAGCCGTTTGCTCTCTGCATTGCCGTAGTGACCATGCTTGTCCGCACGAGCATCTGTAAAAAGTCTGCCGTTCTTCGATATTCGTTCCTGCAGCCACATATGAAGTTCAGGCAAACCGGAGGTATCAATCGGCAGCTCCCGCTCCGACGGAGTGTTCTTCAGACGCGAGTCCTCGCGACTGCGGATGGTTACGATCCATCCACTCTGGCTGCGGGAAAGTTCGTCGCAATTCAGCCGAAGCAATTCGCCAAGCCGTGCCCCCGTGAGCATCATCATATCGACGAGATGCATGTCGTCTGTGTGTACGTTACGAGCTTCTCTGAAGTGCTGGTGGAGGGCGCCGAGTTGCGCGTCGCTGAACGGGTGGCGGCGTACCCCGTCAAGTTGTGTCCGCGGGAGCTCACTTCGACAAATGTCGGCGGCTTCCTTGCTGACCGCATCAAGCAAGCAGATGAGAATGCCAAGCTTGTCCGCGATCGTCGTCTGAGAGTTTCCCTTGTTCCTCCACAGTGCAGCGAGGTCCCGAATGTTCACGGGGGTGAGCAGCTCTACCGGCTGCTCGCCCACGATGCCGTGAGCGTCGGCAGCGATATTTTCATATTTCTCACGTGTTTTGCTGGTCGGGCTTTTCCCAAGCAGCCCCTGCCTATCTACCCAGCGTTGTGTAAGTCCGTTCGCTGGCGTTCCAAAAAAGCGCACAAGTGGAAGCAGTTCCGTTCTCAAGGGCATCATCGTCTTGATCGACCGTGTGCCCCTAAGGACTTCTATCCACGCGTGCTCGAACTGAACTTCGGCAGCGTTCCAGCGTTCAACGAAAAACTCGGTTTCGGATCCGTCTCTCCGGAAATTCAGGCCGTACTCCACCTCGAGCGCTCCAAGAGCGCAGAGCGCGTCACTTTGATGTCCTCGAGCCAGCCGTCTCCGTACCGACGCAATAATTATCTCGGCCGCGGCCAACTCGGTTGTCCATGCAGAGTCACCGGCTGCTCGAAGAAGAGTGAGCTTGTCGTTCAACATATTTGTGCGAGAGACAAGAGTCGTTGCTACGGCACGCCGCACTATGTCGTCAGTGAGTCTGAGGACCGTGGTGATAAGTCGATTGTTTTCTTTTGCAACGCGCACAACACTATTTCTGGATTTCACTTCATGGAATTTCAGCTTCCATTTCGACTCAAGCGCCTTTGCTTGCTGTATTGCCGTGTCTTCTGGAATGGTGCCGAAAGCAATTCGGATTGCTGTTCGGTTTTTGAAATACGCTCGCAGAGCAGTCGGGATGCGCATTTGAAAAACGTAGCGGTCACGTGCTTTTTCAAACGTCAGGTACTTCGTTTTGCTCATGCTGTGTTCTTGCTCTTGCCACACCTTGTGCCAGCAGAGAGAGACAAGAATGGGCAAAAAGAGAATGAGCTGCTGGTTAATAGCATAGCTATCGCCAACAGATGTTTGACAGAAATAGTGTGATTTTTTCGTGGTTGGTAACGCGCTTAAACAACAGTTGGAGTGAAGTCCATGAAGAAACGTCATAGCGGGCAAGATGAATGTGTAGAGAAAAATGCTCTTTTCTTGGATGGCGCTATACATACAAGGGTCCGCAAGGAGGGGGCGGCAAATGTGTCGTCGGGATCCTTACCTGCTGCTGTAGATAGATTGCTCGATCTTCTCGTGGATCGGCTGCTTCTGGAAAAACAGGGGACGTCCGCTAGTCAGAAGAGAGAAAAATGAGAGAACGGCGTTGCGCAATTTATGGGCGCTATTCGTACGACACGCAGAGTCCGACTTCAATCGATGATCAATTTCGTCGTTGTCGGGAGCTTGGTGTACGAAATAACATTGACGTGGAGTCAGCTATCGAGTTTCGGGATGAGGAGATCTCGGGCTTCAGTAGTAAGGCTGCTTCACGTCCGGGCTACTTGGCATTGATGAAGGCATGGGGTGAGCGAAAATTTGACGTCTTGCTTGTTGACGAGTTGAGTCGTCTGGCTAGAAATCCGCGGCAGCAATTAGAGCTTTATGAGCTTCTTGAGAACACCTCGGTACGTATGATTTCGGCAAACGGGATTGATACTAATCAGCCGCAGTGGCCGCTCCTAATGGGAATCCAGGGGTTGATGGCCCAGGAGGAGAGCCGTGGAACGAGTTTTCGAGTAAAGAGAGGTATGCTGGGGCAATTGCAGCGCGGATTCATGATTGCAGCTCCGGCGTTCGGCTATCGCGGAGAAAGAGTTATTGGCGATGGTGGACGTGAAATTGGAACACGTTGGTTGATAGACAATGTTAAAGCTGAGATTGTTCGCGAGATGTATGAACGACGCTCAAGCGGTAAATCCTTTGATAATATTGCGCGATGGCTCAATGAATCAGGCGTTCGACCCAGTTTGCGAGGCAGAATATGGCGGGCTGCGGCAGTGAGTCGCATACTGGAAAACACGATATATCGGGGCGCGTTTGTCTGGAACGGTAGTAACTTCTCGAAGCATCGAGCGAAGAAGAAAGGGGTCACGCTTGTCGAAGAGCACTTCGCACGACCGGAGCTGCGTATTGTGTCTGACTCAATGTGGAGTTCAGCTCAGCCCAAGAAAATTTCGAGAACAGGTTATGGAGGTGGGCGAAACCAGTTTTCAGGAATCATTCAGTGCGGGCATAAAGGCTGCAGGGCCGTACTGAGTTCAAGTTCGGGCGGAGAATGTATGAGTTGTGGAAGTTGTGGTGCGAATCACCGTGCTGGTGATCCTGACGCGCCTGTGTACACTCCAAGTATTTCGATTGCCGGACTCACCGAAGTCGTGAAGTTTGCATTACGGTATGTGTTTGATGAAGTGCGGCTGTGTGAGTTGAAGGCACGGCTCAGAGCTCAGCTTGATGCGGGCCCAGACGCCGAGCTTGCACGATTGGCGGGATGTCGTGACAAGGCGGCTCGGGAGCTCAAACAGCTTATCAACTTGATTCGTAAGTCGGATGGGGTTGATGCTCTCTTGGACGAGGAGTACAAGGATGCACGAAGCGAACATAAACGAGCAGAGCTTGCTCTTTCAGAGTTTGAAGTTGCTAATCGTGATTGGAGTCCCCGCGATATTGAAGCTCAGCTTCACGTAGATGCGGGTTCTCTTGCGGGAAAACTTCTCGATGGGCGGTTGCCCGTAGAGAAAGTGAGGACAGCGCTCGCACAGATTTTTCCGAATTTCGTATTTATCGGACGAGAGTCTCGCTATATCTCGCGCTTCAAGCTCGAGTTTGCACCAGGGGCTGCTGTTGCATGGTTGAGCAGTACAGACTCCAAACTCGAGCAGAGAGTAATCATGCGTATCCGGCTGGAGGCATCAAGAAAGCGGCCGGTTGATTGGACGGTTAGTTGCGAAGACGTTTACACGGAAGATGCTGACACCCCTGTGTGATTAGGGCGGTTACATCTATTTCTCGTAAGCACTGAATCTCCAGCCGTCGCGGGGATGAACAGTCGAACTCCCAGCCGATGCCAGAGCTGGGAGTTCGACTGTTCATCCCCTGGCGCGGAGAATACTGCCCGCTGCAGGAGGCTCGTCGCCCCGCTTGCGCATCCAGTACCGCAGCTGATTGGCGTTGATCCAGTTTGCCAAGGCAACGCCTGCTACTGATGCTGCCGGCTCCGTTGATGATGGAAATCAGTGTGGTAGCAAGCGTTGTGGGCGGGTGGTTTCACCTGTCCCTGATCCTGTATGTCTACAGCTGCAAGAACTTGGGCCATGAGGAGCACGATAGTGACGACGCCCTGCATGTTGAGCACCTAGTAAGGCGCTTGCCGAAGGCATCACCGCCCTGGAACCCAGGCCCGAGTGAGCATAGGGCTGTCGGCAGAAGAGATCCGTGAAGTGGATTGCCTTGCGGATTCTGGCGTTTCGTCACTACAGATTTATCTTGTTCTGGGAGCAGAAGGTGAAAAATACGTGGTTACATGTTTTCTGCCTTAAACCCAGTGTTGGCGCTGCTCGGCGGCATTCCCCTGTCTTTGAGCAGCGGCAGCTAACTTGCGCCAAAGACCCTACTTTCCCATGAAGATTGCCAAAAGCCACCTGCTTGAGGACACTTTGAAACAAGGAGCAGCGATACTCAGGATATTTACGAAGTCGCGGTTTGATGCCTCAAGGCTGGCCCTGCTTGATACCAAGATCTCTAGCTACAGGAGTCGGTATGAAATACGTGAAAATGCGTGGTTCTCCAACCTTATCTCGACTCTTGTCGAGCACTCAGCTTGCGGATATGGCAATAAACTCAGCAGTAGCGGATGCAGCCACACCAAATCGGCGATTCTCCAAGCATAGAGTGGGCAGACTAGGACTGGCGCAGTTATTGGCTGAGATGCCTACGGGCCTGCCGGTGAACCAGGCCGGGGAGAGTCTGACGCCGGTGGGTCAGGAGGTAGTCGAATGTAATCAGCCGACAGCGAACGCTGTTGCACAGCTTCGAGACTTCATGGGGAGAAGGCTCCTTCCGACGTACCTCCAATTTTTATCAGAGCACTAATTGACGACGGCCGCGATTAATTATTGGTTACTTCGACGGTGGTGTCGCGCTAACCAGTCTGCAGGAATGACTGCTGCTCTGCCATCCATCTGAGTCGTGGTGCCCCTTCGATCCGCAGGACGCTCACTGCTTGTGGCATGCATACTACATCAGCTACTACGCTGCTGTTTAGCTACTCACCTGTTTTATCCTCTAGGCACTACCTTGATTCTTATCTGGCCCCTAATACCTAATCCCTTAACGTCCTAGCTAACAGCTAACAGCTAACAGCTAACAGCTAACAGCTAACAGCTAACAGCTAACAGCT
>JAOAUC010000024.1 GCA_030157785.1 Zoogloea oleivorans | reverse complement strand
AATAAATTCACAACACCCGCAATCGCGCGAACTTACGCTTGCCAACCTGAAGCACAACAACCTCTCCGGCCATGAGTAGAAGAGCCTTGTCAGTCACTTTTTCACCATTCAGGCGTACACCACCCTGATCGATCATGCGGAAGGATTCGGACGTACTGGCAGTAAGACCGGCCTGCTTGAGAACGGCAGCCACGCTTAGCCCAGCCTCCCCACCCACAAGAGATATCTCGGGCATTTCATCAGGAATGGCATTGCGTTGAAACCTTGCCTCAAAGTCCTCCAGCGCAGCCACTGCCGCAGCAGCACCATGGAAGCGGCCCACCAACTCCTGAGCAAGCATCACTTTCACATCCCGCGGATTCCTCCCTTCAGCAATCGAATTTCGCAAGCCGGCTATCTCGGCAACCGGACGAAATGACAGAAGTTCGAAATAGCGCCACATCAGCTCATCGGAAACCGACATCACTTTTCCGAAGATTTCGTTCGCCGGCTCATAGATCCCGACGTAGTTACCCAGGGACTTCGACATCTTGTTTACGCCGTCAAGCCCCTCAAGAAGGGGCATCGTCAGCACACACTGAGGCGCCTGCTTATAGTGCTTCTGCAGCTCACGCCCCACCAGAAGATTGAAGCGTTGATCCGTCCCGCCGAGTTCGATATCCGCCTTCATGGCGACCGAGTCATAGCCCTGACACAGCGGATAGAGAAACTCATGAATGGCTATGGGCTGCTGCGCCGAATACCGCTTGGAGAAATCGTCGCGCTCAAGCATGCGCGCCACCGTACTCTGCGCAGCCAGGCGAATCATTCCAGACGCCCCAAGCGCCTCCATCCAGCTGGAGTTGAAGCAGACCTCTGTTTTGGTGGGGTCAAGAATCTTGAAGACCTGATCCTGATAGGTGGCGGCATTGACCAAGACCTGCTCACGGGTAAGAGGCGGCCGGGTCGAGTTCTTTCCCGACGGATCGCCAATCATTCCGGTGAAATCGCCAATCAGAAACAGCACCTGATGACCAAGCTCCTGAAAGTGGCGCAGCTTGTTGATCAGCACCGTATGACCAAGATGAAGGTCCGGCGCCGTGGGGTCAAATCCGGCCTTGACGCGCAATGGCCGCCCGGTCTTTAGCTTTTCAACGAGCTCCGCCTCAATCAGAAGTTCGTCAGAACCACGCTTGATGAGCTCCAGCGCCGCAGTAATTTCAGTCATATTTATCCTTACGCAAGTCCAGACACGCGTCGTTTTTGTTAGACTTCGCGGCTTGTTTTTGCTTGGAAAGTCCGATGCTTAGAGAAAAGACGGCGATTCTAGCGCATCTCAAAAAGCTGCGCGAAGGCGACCCGGTACAACTTTGGCGTCTGGTGAGCGTCACCCTGGGCTCCATAGTAGGAATGGCGGCGGCGATTGCCGTCGTACCAGGAGCAGCAACAGCCCCTATCGCAACGGAAATCGTTGTCGAACAACTTGGGACGCCGCCCGTATCAATCAGCCGGAACGACTCCCGCCCGTTCATTCGCGAAGACCGCATTCGCTCGGGCGAAAGTCTCGCCGGCGCACTGCGTCGCCTGGGGTTATCGGACAGCTGGATAGCCGCTCAAGCCAACGCGCCGCGAATCATGAAGGATCTGGCGGGCACATTCCGCCCGGGCGCCCTGATTACAGTAGCCAGCACCGCGGAGGGCGGCCTTCATTCGGCCTCCCTTACCATCCCGGGCTCCGACAACACCTACGTGCTCGAGGCGCAGGACGGCAAGTTGCAAGTGGCCCAGAAGACACTGGCACTGGAGAGCCGTGTCCACATGCAGAGCGGCGTGATCCAGTCATCGCTCTTTGCTGCAATGGACTCCGCAGGCCTGCCGGACAGCGTCGCGGAAGAGCTCGCCAAGATCTTCGGCGACGACATCGATTTTCATACCGACCTGAAAAAGGGTGACCGCTTCAGCGTTATCTACGAGGTCCTTTACCATCAGGGCCGCGCGATTCGCGCAGGGCGCATTCTGGCTGCCGAGTTCATCAACCAGGGGGCTCATCACTCCGCCTACCGGTTCACCAACCAGGATGGCAGCCAGGACTACTACAACCGGGACGGCAAGAGTCGCAAGGAAGGCTTCCTGCGCTCGCCGCTCGAGTTCTCCCGAGTCAGCTCCGGCTTCTCCATGCGCCTGCACCCCGTGCTCGGTATCTGGCGGGAGCACAAAGGCGTCGACTACGCCGCCCCCCAGGGAACGGCCGTAAAGGCCACATCTGATGGCGCGGTGGAGTTCGTTGGCCAGCAGAATGGCTATGGCAACTTCATCATCTTGAGCCACGGCAACAAATATACGACAGCCTACGGACACCTGAGCGGCTTCGCACGCGGCCTGAAACCAGGCAGTCACGTCGCCCAGGGAGAAACCATCGGCTACGTGGGCAGTACCGGCTGGGCCACAGGCCCACATCTGCACTATGAATTTCGGATCAACAATATTCAGCAGGATCCGCTGAAAGTCAGCCTTCCGGATTCAATGCCTTTGAGCGGCAGTTCGCTGACCAACTTCCACAACCAGACTGCCCCGCTGATGGCCAGACTCGGCCAGTTGCAACAAAGCAAAACCGCGATTCTCGACTGAGCATCCCAAAGTCGATAACAAAGAAAAGGGCGCCTGAGCGCCCTTTTTTATGTACCTGCTGCCAATCAGGCAGAGAACGAAGAGCCGCACCCGCAAGTACTGGTAGCGTTCGGATTGCGAATCACGAACTGCGAACCCTCGAGACCTTCCGTGTAGTCGATCTCGGCACCAACCAGATACTGGTAGCTCATCGGATCGATCAGCAGCATCACACCGTCTTTTTCCATCACGGTGTCGTCTTCATTACGAATTTCATCGAAGGTGAAACCGTACTGAAAGCCGGAACAGCCACCGCCGGTCACAAACACCCGCAGCTTCAGGTCGGGATTCCCTTCCTCGATGATCAGATCCTTAACCTTGCCCGCGGCACTATCGGTAAAAACCAGCGGGATCGGCATCTCGGTGACGGCATTCATAGAGCTACTCCTTTACATTTATCTTCGAATTATGGTCAGGCCCCAACCCACGGTCAAGGCTCTGGCAACGAATAGTTGACGAATTTACTCGAATTTAGTTCAAGGCATAACCGGGATCTGGCCGAGCCCCGTGGTTTCCGGCAAATTGAACAGGATATTCATGTTTTGAACCGCCTGCCCCGCCGCTCCCTTGACCAAATTGTCGATAACTGACAGCACCACCACTACATCACCACCCTGCGGTCGATGAACCGCAATTCGACACATATTGGCAGAGCGCACAGAGCGGGTGGACGGGTGCGAGCCCTTGGGCATCACGTCAACAAACGGCTCGCCAGCGTAGCGCTCTTCGAACAAAGCCTGAAGATCCACGTCCTTCGTGAGGCGACCGTAGAGAGTTGCATGGATGCCGCGGATCATCGGCGTCAGATGCGGCACAAAGGTCAAACCAACCGGGGCATTTGCAAAGCGTGAGAGCCCCTGGCGGATTTCCGGAAGATGCCGGTGCCCGGCAACCCCGTAGGCCTGGAAGTTGTCCGCCGACTCCGAAAACAGGATATGCGTCTCGGCCTTGCGCCCCCCACCGGAAACCCCGGACTTTGCGTCGGCCACCAGGCCATCCAGCTCGATGACGCCCGCTTCTACCAGCGGCAGAAAACCGAGCTGGACTGCGGTCGGATAGCACCCCGGATTGGCGATGACGCGCGCCTTCCTGACAGCCTCTCGATTAACCTCGGGCAAGCCATATACCGCTTCCGCCACCAGTTCGGGGCACGCGTGCTTCATCCCGTACCACTTTTCCCATTCGGCAATATCGGAAATCCGGAAGTCTGCAGCCAAGTCGATCACCTTGACGCCAGCAGCCACGAGCTCGACGGCCTGCTGCATGGCAATCCCGTTGGGCGTGGCGAAGAAAACGACATCACACGCCGTCAGATCCGCGGACTGCGGGTCTACAAAGCGCAAATCAACTCGCCGACGCAGACTCGGAAACATGTCTGCCACCGGCATGCCGGCCTCGCCACGCGAGGTAATTGCCTTGAGCTCCACCTCCGGGTGCTGCGCCAGCAAACGCAGCAACTCGACTCCGGTATAACCCGTCCCGCCAACCACACCTACCTTGATCATGCTCGCCCCCAACAGGAAATGAACGACTACAACAATGCGGCGCCATCCTTGCGCCCAAGCCAAAAGATACTACGTCAAGATGACAAAAAGCCGCCCAAAGGCGGCTTTCTGGTACTGACTTGAAGCGATTAACGCTTCGAGAACTGCTTACGCCGACGAGCCTTGCGGAAGCCGACCTTCTTACGTTCGACTTCACGGGCATCGCGAGTAACAAGACCAGCCTTCTTCAGGGGGGACTTGAGCTCGGCATCGAAGTCGATCAGGGCGCGGGTAATGCCGTGACGCACTGCACCAGCCTGACCAGATTCGCCACCACCGGAAACGTTGACCAGAATATCGAAGGTGTCGGAGAAGTTGGTCAGCACGAGCGGCTGACGAACGATCATCCGACCAGTTTCACGAGAGAAGAACTGATCGACGGGCTTGCCATTTACGACAATGTTGCCGGTGCCCTTCTTCATGAAGACACGGGCGACGGCAGATTTCCGGCGACCGGTACCGTAGTTGTAAGTCACAGCCATTATCGGCTCCTGTTAAATCGCGAGAACTTTGGGCTGCTGGGCGGCGTGCGGATGCTCGGCGCCAGCGTAGCACTTCATCTTCTTAATCATCGCATAGCCGAGCGGGCCCTTGGGCAGCATGCCCTTGACAGCCTTTTCCAGCACGCGAGCAGGGAAGCGCTGCTGCAGCTTGGTGAAGTTGGTTTCGTAGATACCACCCGGATAACCGGAGTGGCTGTAGTACTTCTTGTCTTGGGCCTTGTTGCCGGTCACACGCAGCTTATCAACGTTGACGACGACGATAAAATCACCCGTATCGACGTGCGGCGTGTAGATGGCTTTATGTTTGCCGCGCAAGCGACGCGCAACTTCGGAAGCAAGCCGACCAAGGACCAGGTCCGTCGCGTCTACGACGAACCAGTCGTGCTTGACCTCATGCGGCTTGGCAGAAAACGTTTTCATGGAGAATCCTCAGACTTTTCCCGACACCGGGAACAAACCATAATTCGGAAAGCCGCGGATTCTATCGCGCAGCTCGGGCCTTTGTCAAACCCTATCGAGAGATAAAAAAAAGCGCAGATCGGGGAGATCTGCGCTAAATCCACACCAAAGGAGGAGGGTGGAGGAGACACCGCTTCAGAGCTTCAGACCTCAAAAGCTACTGGACTGAGCGAATTATGACCGCGCGACAAAAGCCAGGCAAGGTTTTTTTGTGCGCCGCGGCACAAATCTTTTGATAGATTCATAAAATACACTTATGGACCATAATAAGCACCTAAACCATTGTTTTATAGTGAATTACAAATAAAGATCAAGCAACCACGGCGATCACGGAAGCACCGCCAAACGAACATCTATGCTGCATCGCAGCATTGGTGAGCTGCCCCCTTTTCACAAGCGCGGATACAATCGCGCCTCACAGACAAGGTCCGGCGGACTCGCCCAATAGCTGATTTCGAAGGGATGCAAGATGGAATGCGTAGTGAAGTGGGTTGATGGAATGACCTTCATGGCGGAAACGGGTTCCGGCCACACAATAACCATGGACGGAGCACCGGAAGCCGGCGGCCGCAACCTCGCCCCCCGTCCGATGGAGATGATGCTCGCAGGCGCAGGCGGGTGCTCGGCATTCGATGTGATCCTGATCCTCAAACGCGGCCGCCAGGACGTGACTGACTGCGCTGTCAGCCTCAAGGCAGATCGCGCCGAAGTGGACCCCAAGGTCTTCACCCGCATCGCCTTTCATTACAAGGTCAGCGGCCGCAACCTGAAGCCGGAAAGCGTCGAGCGGGCAATCAAGCTCTCTTACGAGAAGTATTGCTCTGCCACCATCATGCTCGGCAAGACCGCCGAAATCGAGCACACCTGGGAAATAGTCGAGGTATGAGCGATGGTCTGAGCCGCTGGCTCAGACCCAGTAGGCCACGCCGGTCATCACCTTTGAGCTGGCCTTCATGGCGGCTTTCACCGGCGCAGGCAACTCCAGCGCGCCGAGGCGCTCAGCAGTTTCCGCGTGGGCAACCTCATCGGTCTTCATCTGCTCGACAATCTCCCGGGAGCGCAGGTCCTGTTCCGGCAGGCGATCCAGATGGCTCTTCAGATGGGCTTCGACCTGGCGTTCGGTTTCGGCCAGAAAACCCAGGTTGATACCGTCACCAAAGCGCGCAGCAAGCATTCCGATGGCCAGCGAACCGCCGTACCAGAGGGGGTTGAGCAAGCTCTTCCGCCCGCCCAGCTCGGCGATCCGGCGCTCGGTCCATGCTAGGTGCTCGGTCTCCTCCTGCGCAGCCCCTTCCAGCGCGCGCTTGACCCCCTCGTCCTTCGACATCAGTGCCTGCCCCTGATAGAGCGCCTGGGCACAAATCTCGCCGCAGTGGTTCACCCGCATCAAGGACGCCGCGCGACGCTTCTCCTCGTCGCTCATTTCTGCCTCCGGCAGACTCTCACCGGGCACCGGGCGCACCGTCTGGGCGTTTGCGAAAACAGTGCGCAAGGCCTTGTCGAAGCCAATTATCAAATGATCAATCATGTTTACGATTCCGATTCGCGTGATGCTTCAGCGCAATTTTGCCGCCCTGCGGAGCGACTGGAGGATTTCATCGCGGGTCGGCAGGATGGAGCCCGGCGGGCAGAAAAAATCCTTGGCCAAGACCGCATGCTGACGATTGAAGGCGTTGTCGACGATGCGCTGCCAGGCATCGCTACGCGGCAGCGCCCATTCACCCTTGCCTCGCCCGATAGCGTAAAGCTTGCGTTCGGCCGTCTCGCAGCGAATGCCTTCGTAACTGACATTCTCGGCGCCGCCTGCTGCACGTGCGACCAGGGTGTAGCGAACAATCCCGTCATCGGCCAGGCTGAGCGATTTTTCGTCGATGAAAAATGAGGTCGTCGCTGCGGCACTGACATCCACAGGAATCAGATCGACAACGACAGGCCACGAAGGCAGCGCAGGCTCACGCTCCTTCCACTCAGGCTTGACCTCTTCTTCGAACAGGGATGTGCGCCCGCCGCAAGCGGACAGGGACGAAAAGAGCGCAAGCGCCATTATAAAAGGCGAAGGCCTGCGTAAAGAGCTGAACATGAAACCCATGGCGTTTTCCGGAGGAATGGAAACCTTCGATTCTACAACCTCCCCGGCCGGGCCAAAGGCCCGGCGCGCCTGAAAAGACTAGCTGGCGATGGCCGCCTCGATCTCGGCAAAGGTGCGCGCAACTTCCGTGGTCTGCAGCGGGATACCCATCTGGCGGGCAATCTGGGATGCGGAAAAAATTCCGCGCACCGCCGGCACGCCGTCAGCGCCCTCCTCCACAACCAGCGCATGCTGCCGGCCACAAGACTTGAGGGTCGCCACCACGTGCCCGACTTCCGCACGCAGCACATCCGTCAGGGAAACAGCGTCCAGCTCCTCGGTTGCCACCATGATGTCCCGGACAGTCAGCTCCTCGTGACGCATCATCCGCTCACGCGCCACGCGCGTCGGCTTCTCGCCGAGCAGATCGTTCGAGGTGACGATACCAACGATGCGCCGGCTGGCATCTTCCACAAACAGCAGGCGGACACCCCGCAGAATCATGCTGTGGTTGGTTTCAGACAATGAAACGCCGTGAGCGATGGTAGCGGCCGGAATGCGCCGCAAATCGGTCATCACCTCGATCGCCGGTGACGACGCGGTAACTTTAGCCAGGCTCCAGGCATCGGTGATTTCACAAGTGCCGCTTTTGACACGGAACTGATCGATCGGCTGATAGTGCAAGCGCTCCATGGTGTCTCCTCCCCAATGCGGAACATCAAGAACCGGAGTCGCGTAAGCGACTCCGGCGTACCCGCCGCCTTTAACGGCAGCAAACGAAGGGACTTCAGGAATAAGACAGGAGCGGAACAGCCAAGTTTCCGGCCCGTTCAAGCCGACGGAGGTGGTTCGGCCTGATCCGGCGGCATGTCGAAGAGCCGGTAGCTGTCGGGGATTTCAAAGAGCCGATCGCGGAACAGCAGCCGCGAAAGCTCCAGCAAGGCTGACTGATACACACCTCGCTTGAACTCGATGACCGCTTCGAGCGGCACCCAGAAATAACTCCAGCGCCAGGCATCAAATTCCGGGTGATTGCTTGCACGCAGGCAGACGTCCGAATCGCGCCCCACAAGTCGCAGCAGAAACCAGATCTGTTTCTGCCCGCGATAAGTGTTGCGCCATTCGCGCTTGATCCAGTGCTTGGGCACGTCGTAGCGCAACCAGCCGCGGGTGCGGCCGACGATGCGTACGTGCTCAGGCTTCAAGCCGACTTCCTCGAAGAGCTCACGGTACATAGCCTGTTCCGGCGATTCGCCGTGCTTGATTCCGCCTTGCGGAAACTGCCAGGAATGTTCTCGTATCCGTTTGCCCCAGAAAACTTCGTTGCGCGCATTCACCAGAATGATGCCGACGTTAGGCCGAAAGCCTTCACGGTCGAGCATGGTGCAACCTTTAATTCATGAACTGGCCAGAATTCTTCCACATTTCCCCCGCCCTTGAAAGGAGCACGCCCGAAACGGTGCGTTGCGACACGAACACCGCCAAGGCTGCGGGTGCACGCTAAAATTGCAAATTGAACTTTCAACGGATTCCGTCCATGCGTGCCTCCCAGTTCTTCCTCTCGACCCTCAAGGAAGCCCCGTCCGACGCCGAAGTCATCAGTCACAAGCTGATGATGCGGGCAGGGCTGATCAAACGCCTTGCCGGCGGCATCTACACCTGGATGCCGCTGGGCTTGCGAGCCCTGCGCAAGGTGGAAGCGATCGTGAGGGAAGAAATGAACCGAGCTGGCGCCATCGAGGTGCTGATGCCGGCCGTGCAGCCCGCCGAACTGTGGCAGGAGTCCGGCCGCTGGGATTTCTATGGCCCCGAACTGCTGCGCTTCAAGGATCGTCACGACCGTGAATTCGTCGTCGGCCCGACCCACGAGGAAGTCATCACCGACGTGGTGCGCCGCGATCTGCGCAGCTACCGCCAGCTGCCCAAGCATTTCTATCAGATCCAGACCAAGTTCCGCGACGAGATCCGCCCCCGCTTCGGCGTGATGCGCGGCCGCGAGTTCGTCATGAAAGACGGCTACTCCTTCCACAGTTCCTTCGAGGATCTGCAGCGTGAGTACCGCAACATGTACGACACCTACCACCGCATCTTCAACCGCCTCGGCCTGAAGTTCCGCGCGGTGGCTGCCGACACCGGCTCGATCGGCGGCACCGGCTCCCACGAATTCCATGTCATCGCCGAAACCGGCGAGGACGACATCGCCTACTGCCCGGATTCCGACTACGCCGCCAACGTCGAACTGGCCGAGGCGGTCGCCCCTGCAATGCCGCGCCCCGCGGCCACGGCAGCGCTGACCAAGGTGCCCACCCCCGGCGCCAAGACCATCGCCGAGCTGGCTGCCTTCCTGAAGATTCCCGCCGAAACCACCGTCAAGGCCATCGTCGTCGAAGGCGACGACGCGTCCGGCGGCAAGCCCGTTCTGCTGCTGCTGCGCGGCGACCACGAGCTTAACGAGGTCAAGGCCCAGAAGATCGCCGGCATCCGCAACCCGCTCACCTTCGCCACGCCCGGCGACATCCTCACCGCCTTTGGAGCCAACGCCGGCTCGCTCGGCCCCATCGGCTTCACCGGCCGCGTAGTGATGGACCGCACGGTGGCTGCGATGGCCGATTTCGTCACCGGCGCCAACGACGACGACCACCATTACACCGGCGCCAACATCGGCCGCGACTTCCCCGAAGCCGAAGTGGCCGACCTGCGCAACGTCGTCGTCGGCGACCCCTCGCCGGACGGCAAGGGCAGCCTCGAAATCTGCCGCGGCATCGAAGTCGGCCATATCTTCCAGCTGCGCACCAAGTACGCCGAAGCCCTCAACTGCAAGTTCCTCAACGAGCAGGGCAAAGAGCAGATCATGGAGATGGGCTGCTACGGCATCGGCGTGTCGCGCATCCTCGGTGCCGCCATCGAGCAAAACTACGACGCCCGCGGCATCATCTGGCCCGAGGCCATCGCCCCCTTCGAAGCGGTCATCGTGCCGATGGGCTACGCCAAGTCCGAAGCCGTGCGTGACGCCGCCGACGCCCTCTACGCCGAGCTGCAGGGCGCCGGCATCGACGTTTTCCTCGACGACCGGGACGAGCGCCCGGGCTCGCTGCTGGCCGACAACGAACTGATCGGCACCCCGCACCGGGTGGTGATCGGCGACCGTGGTCTGAAGGAAGGCGTGGTCGAATATCAAGGTCGTCGTGAAGCCGAAGCCACCAAGCTGGCGCTGGCCGATGTGGCTGCCACCGTCATCGGCAAGCTGCGGGGCTGATCGATGCAAGCCATGCGCTCCGTCATTGCCTCAAGCCTCCTCGCCCTTTCACTGGCGGGATGGGCGACGGGCGCGCTGGCCGGCAACCAGCAGTACGAGCCGCTGGCCGCCAGCGTGCAGGCCGCCCTGCACGCTGCGGTGAGCGATCAGGCACCGCTCGACCCGAGCTTCCAGCGCTCACCCGAGCGGGCCCGCTGGCTGGCCGAAATGTCCCAGCGCCTTGCACGGCGCATTCCCGACGAAACCTACCGTTCGGAATTGCTGCGCACAGTGCACTACGAAGCCACCCGGGCCGGCCTTGATCCGCAAATGGTGCTCGGCCTGATCCAGGTGGAAAGCGGCTTCAAGAAATACGCCCTGTCCTCCGCAGGTGCACGTGGCTACATGCAGGTAATGCCCTTCTGGGGCCGGCTCATCGGTGCCCCCGACAGCAACCTCTTCCACATGCGTACCAACCTGCGCTTTGGTTGCACGATCCTGCGTCACTACGTGGATATCGAAAAGGGTGATCTCTTCCGCGCCCTGGGCCGTTACAACGGCAGCCTTGGCCGGGCCGAATATCCGAACATCGTCCGCTCAGCCTGGGAGCACAACTGGGCCTACCCGCCCATGCGCCTCGCCCAGAACCCCTGAGCGGAACGCAAGCATTAAAAAGGGCGCCATCACGGCGCCCTTTTTACGTCACAGCCCCCAAGGCACTTACGCAACGATAATCCCGCCGCCCAGGCACACCCGGCTTTCGTAGATCACCACACTCTGCCCCGGCGTCACCGCCCACTGGGGCTGGGCAAACACAATCTCGGCACGGCCGTCCGCCAGCACATCGATCTCGCACGGGGCATCCGGCGTGCGATAGCGCGGCTTGGCCGTGTAAACCCAGTGGGTACGCGGATCACGCCCCGAGACCCACGACAGGTCGGCAGCAACCAGACGCTCCTTCAGCAAGGCCGGATGGGCGTGCCCCTGCACCACGTAGAGCACGTTCTTCTCCATGTCCTTGCGGGCGGCATACCAGGCATCGTGCTCGCCGGCCTCGTCCTGATTACCCTTGATGCCGCCGATCTGCAGGCCCTTGCGCTGGCCGATGGTGTGATGCATCAGGCCCTGATGCTGGCCAATGACCTTGTCACCTTCCAGCGTGCGGATCTCACCCGGTTTGGCTGGCAGATAGCGGGCCAGAAACTCCCGGAACGGCCGTTCGCCGATGAAGCAGATGCCGGTCGAATCCTTCTTGGCATGCACATGCAGCCCCGCCGCTTCGGCCATCTTGCGCACATCGCGCTTGTAGAGGTGCCCGATGGGAAAGAGGGTTTTCGACAACTGCGCCTGATTCAGGCGATACAGGAAGTAGCTCTGGTCCTTGGTGCCATCCTCTGCCTTCAGGAGCTGGTATTCGGTGCGCCCATCGTTGGTCCATTCGCGCACCTGGGCGTAGTGGCCGGTGGCGATGCGGTCGGCGCCCAGCGCCATAGCGTGGTCGAGGAAGGCCTTGAACTTGATTTCCGAGTTGCACAGGATGTCCGGGTTCGGCGTACGGCCGGCCTCGTATTCGCGCAGGAAATCGGCAAAAACCCGCTCCTTGTACTCCTTCGAGAAGTTGACGACTTCCAGCTCGATGCCGATCACGTCGGCCACCGACACCACGTCCACCAGATCCTCCCGGGTCGAACAGTATTCGTCGTCGTCGTCGTCCTCCCAGTTTTTCATGAACAGGCCGACCACGTCGTAGCCCTGCTGCTTGAGAAGCAACGCGGCTACGGCCGAATCCACACCGCCGGACATGCCGACAACGACTTTTTCCTTACGAGACATTCGGTCCTTCTCCATCCAGCCAGTCTTCCAGGGGCAACACCACGGCCGGATCGCCGTGCTCCCCGAACCAGGTATCTACTACAAATCGCGCGCCGGTATCCGGCGCCTCGTCATTCCGCTCGCGAATCACCGCCGAAAAATGCTGGGCCACCAGCCAGCGCACCCGCCGGCCTATCGGCGCCACCACATGAAAGCGCAGAAAGCCCCGCACCTCCAGCATCGTCAGCAAACGGGTGGTGGACTCCGCGTGATCGATACAATCCATCTTCCCGTATATATCGTCGTCCAGGAAATCACCCGGCCGATCCGCACTGATCGGCGACTGCTCGCCTGCCCAGCGGTACAGTTGCCCGACCGCCTGGGCCAGGATCGCCCGCTCGGCAAAGGCCGAATCCGCCAGCATCAGGCGCTCACGAACATCCGCCAGCCGCCCCTCCGAAAACACCACGCTCGCCTCATTCAGGCAACCGTAGTTGAAACAGATCCCCACTCGCTCGTCCGCCAGCACCAGTCCGGCCCACAGCATCAGGCACAGGACAAGCCCGCGCCACATCAAGCGTCGTAATGCCGGATCAGGTCCAGCGGATAGCGCGACCCAGCCAGATAGTCTTCGCAGCACTGCAGGATCAGCGGGCTGCGATGCCGCTCGCGGGTGGCCCGCAGTTCGTCCAGCGTCAGCCACACCGCTCGCACGATGCCCGAATCAAGCGTTCGCTCTGCATCGAAACCGCTGATCGAACCGCCGAAGGCAAAGCGCAGATAGGTGATGTCACTATCCGGCTTCGGCCACTGGTAGATGCCCACCAGAAACTCCGGCCGGAAGTGATGCGCAGTTTCCTCCAGCGCCTCGCGGGCCGCGGCATGCACCAGCGACTCCCCCTGATCCAGATGACCAGCCGGCTGGTTGAAGCGCAAACCCGTCTCGGTCTCTTCTTCCACCAGCAGAAAGCGCCCGTCGCGCTCCACCACAGCCGCCACCGTGACGTTCGGTTTCCAGGTTCTCATCGCGACCCCGCACGCAAAGGCGGCATTTTACCCCCTTCGGGGCGGCGGTCCGCAGCCCCGCGGAATGCGCTAGAATCGCGGGCTTGAATTTACTGTTTTCAGCTGGAGATCCCCTTATGTCAATGGCAGACCGCGACGGTTTCATCTGGTACGACGGCAAGCTCGTGCCGTGGCGTGAAGCAACCACCCACGTGCTCACCCACTCCCTTCACTACGGCCTGTCCGTATTCGAGGGCGTCCGCGCGTACAACACCGTCAAGGGCACGGCCATTTTCCGTCTCGCCGAGCACACCCAGCGCCTGATCAACTCCGGCAAGATCTACATGATGAACATTCCTTACACCAAGGAAGTTCTGATGGAAGCCCAGCTGGAAGTCGTTCGCGCCAACAAGCTGGAAAGCTGCTATCTGCGCCCGATCGCCTTCTACGGCTCCGAAAAGATGGGCATTTCCACCGACGGCGCCACCGTCCATGTGGCCATTGCCGCCTGGCCGTGGGGCGCCTACCTGGGTGAGGAAGCCCTCGAAAACGGCATCCGCGTAAAGACCTCCTCCTTTGCCCGCCATCACGTCAACGTGACCATGCCGCGCGCCAAGCTGGCGTCCACCTACGCCAACTCGATCCTGGCCAACGCCGAAGCCGTCGAAGCCGGCTACGACGAAGCCCTGCTCCTCGACACCCAGGGCTTCGTGGCCGAAGGCGCCGGCGAAAACCTCTTCGTGATCAAGGATGGCGCCATCTACGAACCCGAAATCGCCTCCGCCCTCACCGGCATCACCCGCTCCTCGGTGATCCAGGTGGCCAAGGAATTCGGTCTCGACGTAATCTCCAAGCGCATCACCCGCGACGACATCTACATCGCCGACGAAGCCTTCTTCACCGGTACCGCCGCCGAAGTCACCCCGATCCGCGACCTGGACAACCGGGTCATCGGCGAAGGCAAGCGTGGCCCGATCACCGAAAAGCTGCAAAAGCGCTTCTTCGAGATCGTGAACGGCAAGGCCCCCGAATACGAACACTGGCTGTCATTCATCTAAGACCCCGGGAGAAACCCATGCCTGAAAACCAGGACAAGTCCAAGCCGATCGAAGTTACCATCCACGATCTGCCGTTGCACTGCCCGATGCCCGACACCCCCCTGTGGGCCCGGCATCCCCGCGTCTTCCTCGACGTGACGACCGAAGGCAAGGCAACCTGCCCCTACTGCGGCGCCCAGTACGTGTTTGCGGGCGAACTGCCCAAGGGTCATCACTGATTCCTTGAACGAGGCTTTGGCCAGCACGGGGGCGGTAACGCCCCCGTGTCACGTACGAACGTCCTTGCGAGAAGCCCCATGACGAACCCCATCTTCACCTCCGCCGAAGACGCCGAGACTGCCTTTTACGCCGCCCTCGCCCACGCCGACATCGACGGCATGATGGCCGTGTGGTCGGAAGACGAAGAGGTGGTCTGCGTGCATCCGGGCAGCATCCGCCTGGTCGGCCTGCCCGCGATCCGCGAATCCTGGCGTCAGTTGTTCGCCAGTGGCGCACGCATCAGCGTCAGCCCGACCCACCCGATCCGCTGGCTCAACGTGATGACCGCCGTGCATACCCTGCACCAGCATGTGCATGTAGAAGGCGACGACCGCCTGCATCCGCCGATCATTGCCACCAACGTGTTCACCCGCGGTGCGCTGGGCTGGAAGATGGTCATGCACCACGCCTCCCCGGCCCCCGACATGGACAACCTGCACGGCAACGACAGCCCCCACGTCGTCCATTGAGCCACCCGGCCTACGTCGCGCCCCGCTGGCTGCCCGGCGGCCACGCCCAGACAATCTGGCCCCTGCTGCGCAAGGGCCCGCTGCCAGCCTTCCGGCGCGAACGCTGGGACACTCCGGACGGCGACTTCATCGATCTGGACTGGCTGCCCCGCCAACCCGGCGCGCCGCTGGTCATCCTCTTTCACGGCCTCGAAGGCTCCAGCCAGTCGCCCTACGCCCGCAGCCTGATGCGCCACGTCGCCGCCAGGGGCTGGAACGGCGTCGTCCCCCACTTTCGCGGCTGCTCAGGCGAGCCTAACCGCCAGCCCCGGGCCTATCACTCGGGGGATGCAGATGAAGTCGGCTGGATCCTCGAACGCCTGGCCGGGCGCATACCCGACGTGCCCCGCTACGCCGCCGGCGTGTCCCTCGGCGGCAACGCCCTGCTCCTGTGGCTGGGCACCCGCGGCACCGCGGCAAGCGCCGTTCTCACGGCCGCCGCAGCAATCTGCCCGCCCCTCGACCTGACCGCCGCCGGCCACACCCTCGGACGCGGCTTCAACCGGGTCTACACCCGCCATTTCCTCGCCACCCTCAAACGCAACGCCGACGCCAAGCTTGCGCAGCACCCCGGCCTGTTCGACGGCGAGGCCATGCGCCAGGCCGGCAACCTGTACGAGTTTGACAATCTTGTCACCGCACCACTGCACGGCTTCCGCGATACTGACGACTACTGGCTGCGCGCCTCCAGCAAGGCCCACCTGCCGGACATCGTCGTACCGACACTGCTGATCAACCCGCTCAACGACCCCTTCCTGCCGGCCCGCTACCTGCCGTCTGCGCAGGACGTCTCCCGCGCGGTGCTCCTGGAGCAACCAACTGAAGGCGGCCATGTGGGTTTTGTCGGTGGCAACTGGCCCGGCACCCTCGACTGGCTGCCCAGCCGGCTCGTGAGTTTTTTCACGCAGGCCGGAAAACGTTAAATAGCTTTTCAATGCTTCGCCGGCCCGTCATGGTGCACTGCGTATAATTCACTTTTCATTAATTCCGAACCGGAGCTTCAAGCATGTTCGTCCCCGCCCCCGAGATTTTCAAGGCCTATGACATCCGCGGCATCGTCGACAAGTCCCTGACTGCCGAAGCCGTCCGCGCCATCGGCCACGCCCTCGGCTCCGAAGCGGTCGCCCGCGGCCAGAAGGCCATTGCCGTCGGTCGCGACGGCCGCCTGTCCGGCCCCGAACTGGCCGGCGCCCTGGCCGACGGCATCCGTGCAGCGGGGGTGGACGTGGTCGACGTCGGCTGCGTGCCGACGCCCCTCACCTATTTCGCCGCCTACGAGCTGGGCACTAACTCGTGCGTGTCGGTCACCGGCAGCCACAACCCGCCCGACTACAACGGCCTCAAGATGGTTCTCGGCGGCCAGACCCTGTTTGGCGAGATGATCCAGGCCCTGCGCCAGCGCATCATCGACGGCAACCTGGTGCACGCCGCCGTCCCCGGCCAGCTCACCCAGGCCGATGTGGTGCCCGCCTACCTCGACAAGATCATCGGCGACGTGAAGCTCTCCCGCCCGATGAAGATCGTCATGGACTGCGGCAATGGCGTGGCCGGCGCGGTCGCTCCCGAACTCTTCAAGCGCCTCGGTTGCGAGCTGGTCGAGCTGTTCTGCGACGTGGATGGCAACTTCCCCAACCACCACCCAGACCCCTCCAAGCCTGAAAACCTGGCCGACGTGATCCGCGCCCTGAAGGAAACCGACGCCGAAATCGGCCTCGCCTTCGACGGCGACGGCGACCGCCTGGGCGTGGTCACCAAGGATGGCGAAATCATCTTCCCCGACCGCCAGCTGATGCTCTTTGCGGCTGACGTACTGAGCCGCGTGCCGGGCGGCGAGATCATCTACGACGTGAAGTGCACCCGCAACCTGGCCGGCTGGATCCGTGATCACGGCGGCAAGCCCACCATGTGGAACACCGGCCACGCGCTGGTCAAGGCCAAGCTCAAGGAAACCGGCGCTCCGCTGGCTGGCGAGATGAGCGGCCACGTGTTCTTCAAGGAACGCTGGTACGGCTTCGATGACGGCCTCTACACCGGCGCCCGCCTGCTGGAGATCGTCTCCCGCCACGCCGACGCCAACCCGGTGCTGAAGAATCTGCCCGACGCCATCAGCACCCCCGAGCTCAACATCAAGATGAACGAGGGCGAGCCCTTCGCGCTGGTGGACAAGCTCAAGGCCGAGGCCCGTTTCGAAGGTGCCGAGAGCATCCTGACCATCGACGGCGTACGCGTCGAATACGCCGACGGCTTCGGCCTGGCCCGTCCGTCCAACACCACGCCGGTGGTCGTGCTGCGCTTCGAGGCCGACACCGACGCCGCGCTGGCCCGCATCCAGGCCGACTTCCGCCGCGCCATCGAGGGCGTATGGCCGGGCGTACAGCTGCCTTTCTGAGGCTCTCCAGCCACTTTCCAGCCGCTTCAATGCAAACGCCCCGGGGTGAAGGCCCCGGGGCGTTTGTGTCTGGCTGTGTCGTCGTGCCTTTGTAGGGGCGACTGAAGTCGCCCCCTATTCTCCCCTGCACACCCCTGGAGCCTTGCGTTCTGTGCCTCGCACGGGCTCGTTCAAGTCAGACTTGAACTCGCTGACCTCGGACTTACGCCCTCTCAAGTCCGGACATCAAAAGTTCAAGTCGGACTTGAACCCACTCAAGTTTCAGCAACAAACATTCAAACCAAACTTGAACTCACTGACCTCAGACTTGAACTCACTCAAGTTTAGGCAACAAAAACTCAAGTCCGACTTGAGTGATCGTAAGTCAGACTTGAGTGCGCCCAAGTTTGACTTGGGCAAGCTCAAGTCGGCGCATCAAATATCCGCGTGCACGAACAGGTTGCCCTCGGCGATCTCCGGCACCGCCATGCCCTGCGACAGCATCCAGTCGCGCAGCGCCAGCCCGGTGGCCTGGGGCCAGGGGCGGAGCTGGTGGGGGGCGATCAGGCGGTATTCGGCGAGCTCCTCGTTCAAGCGGATCTCGCCGCGGGCCTGCACGTGGTAACCGATGATGACCTCGTTCTTGCGCGCAAACGGGTAGGCGCCGAGTAGCTTCACCGACACGGCTTCGAGGGCGACCTCCTCCATCACCTCCCGGGCCACCGCCTCTTCGGGGGTCTCGCCCCGCTCCAGGAAGCCGGTGACCAGCGCGAACATCTTCTCGGGCCAGGCGTGGTTGCGGGCCAGCAGGATGGCGCCGTCCCGGTCCACGCACTCGATCACCGCCGCCACCACCGGCAGCGGGTTGTCCCAGCGCACGAAGCCGCAGCCGGGGGCGAAGCACAGCTGGCGCTCGGCGCCGGCCATCTCGCCCCACTCGAGGGGGCTGCCGCATTGGGGGCAGAACCGCCAGCTGCTCATCGCATCAGCCCAGCTTGCCGCCGACCCAGCCCGCCACCGAGGCCAGGGCCGCCGGCAGCGCCGCTGCATCGGTACCGCCAGCCTGGGCCATGTCCGGGCGGCCGCCGCCCTTGCCACCCACCTGCTGGGCGACAAAATTAACCAGCTCGCCGGCCTTGACCTTGCCGGTCAGATCGGACGTGACGCCGGCAATCAGGCTGACCTTGCCATCCGAAACGCTGGCCAGCACGACGGCCGCGCTCTTCAGCTTGTCCTTCAGCTTGTCGAGAGTTTCGCGCAGGGCCGTCACGTCGGCGCCTTCGAGCATCGCGGCCAGCACCTTGGCGCCGCCCACGTCAGCCGCCTGGCTCACCAGATCGTCGCCCTGGCTGGCGGCAAGCTTGCTCTTAAGGCGGGCGAGCTCCTTTTCGAGCGCCTTCACGTTGTCCATCACCTGGGCGACGCGGGTCAGCACTTCCTGCGGCTGGGCCTTGAGGGCGCCAATCACGCCATCGAGCAGAACCTGCTGATCCTGCACCAGCGCCACCGCCACGTCGCCGCAAACGGCTTCGATACGCCGCACGCCGGCCGCAACGCCGCCTTCGAGCGTCACCTTGAACAGACCGATGTCACCGGTGCGGGCCACGTGGGTGCCGCCACACAGTTCCTTGGATGATCCGATGGAAAGCACGCGCACTTCGTCGCCATACTTTTCGCCAAAGAGCATCATCGCGCCAGTTTTCTGGGCGGATTCGATGTCCATCACGCGGGCTTCGGTGGCGGCGTTGGCAAGAATCTCGTCGTTGACGATGCGCTCGATGCGGGCGATTTCCGCGGCGGTCACCGGCTGGGTATGGGCGAAGTCGAAACGGGTCTTGTCCGGATCGACCTGCGAGCCCTTTTGCTGCACGTGCTCGCCGAGCACTTCGCGCAGCGCCTTGTGCATCAGGTGGGTGGCCGAGTGGTGCCGCTGGGTGCGGGCGCGGGCCAGGGTATCGACCTTGGCGGTGACGCCGTTGCCGACGGTCAGCTTGCCGGTAGTAACAACACCGTGGTGGCCAAAAACGGTGGCCTGGATCTTCTGGGTGTCTTCGACGGTGAAGATGCCGTGCACCGACCGCAGCTCGCCGCGGTCGCCCACCTGGCCGCCGGATTCGGCGTAGAACGGGGTTTCGTCGAGCACGACGACGCCCATCTCGCCTTCAACCAGCTCATTGACGGCCACGCTGTCCTTGTACAGCGCCAGCACATTGCCTTTGGCTTCGAGGCCTTCGTAGCCGTGGAAGGTGGTGGCCGGGCCGTCGTATTCAAGGTTGGTGGCCATCTTGAACTTGCCGGCCGCGCGGGCCTGCTCCTTCTGGCGCGCCATGGCGGCGTCGAAGGCGGCGCCATCGACGGTCACGTTGCGCTCGCGGCACACGTCGGCGGTGAGATCGAGCGGGAAGCCGAAGGTGTCGTGGAGCTTGAAGGCGGTTTCGCCGTTGAAAACGGTATTGCCCGCAGCGGCCATCGCGGCGAGTTCGCCTTCGAGGATCGCCATGCCGTTTTCGATGGTGGCGAAGAAGCGGTCTTCTTCCTGCTTGAGGATGTCGGTGATGCGCTGCTGGCCGGTCTTCAGCTCGGGATAGGCCTCACCCATCTCGGCCACCAGGTCCGGCACCATCTTGTGGAAGAAGGCGGCGCGGGCGCCCAGCTTGTAGCCGTGGCGGATGGCGCGGCGGATGATCCGGCGCAGCACGTAGCCACGGCCTTCGTTGCCGGGAATCACGCCATCGGCAATCAGGAAGGAACAGGCGCGGATGTGGTCGGCCAGCACCTTGAGGGACGGGCTGTCCATGTCGGCGTTGCTGGTCTCGCGGGCGGCGGCGGCGATCAGGGCCTGGAACAGGTCGATCTCGTAGTTGGCATGCACGTGCTGCAGAACAGCGGAAATCCGCTCGAGGCCCATGCCGGTATCCACCGAAGGCTTGGGCAGCGGATGCATCACGCCGGCTTCGTCCCGGTTGAACTGCATGAACACGTTGTTCCAGATTTCGATGAAGCGGTCGCCGTCTTCCTCGGGCGAACCCGGGGGGCCGCCCCAGATGTGCTCGCCGTGGTCGTAGAAGATTTCGGTGCACGGGCCGCAGGGGCCGGTGTCGCCCATCATCCAGAAGTTGTCGGACGCATAGCGGGCACCCTTGTTGTCGCCAATGCGGATCACGCGCTCGGGCGGAACGCCGATTTCCTTGGTCCAGATGTCGTAGGCTTCGTCGTCTTCGGCATAAACGGTGACGGTGAGCTTGTCCTTGGGCAGGCCAAAAACGCCAGTCAGCAGCTCCCACGCGTAGTTGATTGCGTCGCGCTTGAAGTAATCACCGAAGCTGAAGTTGCCCAGCATCTCGAAGAAGGTGTGGTGGCGCGCGGTGTAGCCGACGTTTTCAAGGTCGTTGTGCTTGCCGCCGGCACGCACGCACTTTTGCGAGGTGGTGGCGCGGGTGTAGGGGCGCTTGTCGAAGCCGAGGAAAACGTCCTTGAACTGGTTCATCCCTGCATTGGTGAACAGCAGGGTCGGATCTTCGTGGGGCACCAGCGAGCTGGAGGCCACGATCTGGTGGCCCTTGGAGGCGAAGAATTCAAGGAACTTCTGGCGGATTTCGGCGCTTTTCATCGGCGTGGGGTCTCCGGGTGTCTCAAACAGCGACGGTCGGGGAAATATCAGGTTTCAGAGCCGGAAATTGTAGCATCCCTCCCCGTCCGGTCTGGCTGGCTATAATCGCCTCTCCAATAACATCAACTCCCTGAGGAGACAGCAAACATGGGTCATCGCCTTTCCAAGATCTACACCCGCACCGGCGACGCCGGCACTACCGGCCTGGGCAACGGCAACCGGGTTTCCAAGAACAGCCTGCGCATCCACACCCTCGGCGAGGTGGACGAAGCCAATGCAGCCATCGGCATCCTGCTGTGCGAAGAGCTGCCGGAAGACGTGCGCACCCTGCTGACCAACGTGCAGCACGATCTGTTCGACCTGGGTGGCGAGGTCTGCATTCCGGGCATGGAGATGATCACCGCCAGGCAGGTCGATCACCTGGAAACGGAACTGGACCGCTTCAACGACGACCTGGAGCCGCTGAAGGATTTCATCCTGCCCGGCGGCACCCGCGCCGCAGCCCTGTGCCACCAGGCCCGTACCGTGTGTCGGCGGGCCGAGCGGATGATTGTGGCGCTGGGGCAGGAAGAGTCGGTGAATGACGCGCCGCGCCAGTACCTCAATCGCCTGTCGGATCTGCTCTTCGTACTTGGCCGCGTGCTCAACCGGGCCGGCGGCCGCGGCGACGTACTGTGGCAAAAGAGCAAGAACGCGTAATGAATTGCAGGGCGGCCCCGAACGGGCCGCCCTGCCGGCTTACCAATCGACCTTGTTGATCTGGCCGAGGGAGCGCCCCAGAAAACGCTCGCCAATGGTCTGGAAGCGCAGCGGGATATCGGTGACGGTGTACTGGTAGGTGGACAGGCTGTCTCCCGGATTGGCAATACCAAGATCATTCAGCATGCGCGCCGCCTGCTCGGCCACCGTGATGGCTGAATCCACCAGGCGCACGTCGGGCCCCACCACGTCCTGCAACAGCGACTTGATCAAGGGATAGTGGGTGCAGCCGAGCACCAGCGTGTCTACGTTTTCGGCGAGGACCGGCTTCAGGTATTCCTGGGCGGTCAAGCGGGTGACTTCGTGCTCCAGCCAGCCCTCCTCCACCAGCGGCACGAACAGCGGGCAGGCCTGCGAGTAGACGCGCACATTCGGATCGAGGGCATGCATGCGCCGCGCGTAGGCGTTGCTGTTGACGGTGGTCGGGGTGCCGATAACGCCGATCGCCCGGGAACGGGATTCGGCCACCGCCGCCCGTGCGCCGGCATCGATCACATCCAGCACAGGAATGCTCCCGGCCTTCTCCTTGACCACCTGGGAAGCCACCGCCGCCATCGTGTTGCAGGCGATGATAAGCATCTTGACGCCCTGGTCGAGCAGGTAATCGGTGATTTGCCCGGTGAAGTGCTCGATGGTCGCCACCGACTTGACCCCGTAAGGGACCCGGGCCGTGTCGCCAAAATAGATGATGTTCTCGAGGGGCAGGCGCTCCATCAGGGCGCGCACGACAGTGAGACCACCGACACCGGAATCGAAGACCCCGATGGGCAGCTTGCCAGTTTCAGACATGGTGAATGCGGAAGAAAGGGAACGCGGATTCTACGCCAGTCGGGATCCCGCCGGCGGCAGACGCCTAGTAGCCGAGCCGCGCGATCAGCTCGGATTCCTCTTCCGAACTGAGGGCAAACTTGTAGGCCGATTTTTCATCCGGCAGATCCCGCCATTTACCGCCGATTTCTTTCAGCCGGCTTTCAATCCTGGCGCAGGAAATGTGCATCAGGATGGCGGGTGCCTTGACTCGCTCGCACATCCGCTCGGCCCCAAGCTGTTCGAACTCGAGCAACTTCTCATAGAAGGCGCGGTGCCGCGGATTGATCTCGATGAGGATGTCGGAACATCCCTTGACGCGGTAGGCGTAGATGTAAAGCAGATGAATCAGCGAGATGATCAGCCGCTTGGAGCGCGCTGACGGATCAATGGCGAAGCGCCCGAACTCGCATAGCTTGGCCCCCTGGGCGCGCAGGCGGGCCGCTTCGGCACCATAAGTGGTATCCAGCGCCAGGCCGGCGGGCGAGTCCACGTTAACGGTAACCGTGGCATAAACCCGGCCGAACAGTTCGGCGTTCATCGTGAGCTGGTTGGGCTCATCCAGGGAACCGAGCTGGCCGTAGCCACGCCAGGCATAACGTTTCTGGATAAGCAGCTCGGTTTCACGACGGCGCTCGCCATCGCGCATGAGCATCTTTATGCGGAATTTGTCCTGCCGCTCGGTAGGTGCATCGACCTTCGGGTCGTCTTCCGGCAGGCAGAGCGGATCGAAACGCCATGACTCCATGGCAGTGACTTCCGCAAGCGTTTGCGGTGCTCGAACTTCTTCAGCGGGAGATTTTGACGGCTTGCGGAACATTGTCGCCTACTATAACGCGGCTTCCGAAAACCGAGTGTGGTGCTGATCACGGGCCCACGCAACATGCTCCCTCACCAGCGGCGATGGGTCATTCATTCGGGATTGAAGTGCTCCGCTCACCGAGGGCATACAGGGCGCATTGCCAAGGGCAACCGCAAGGTTACGAGACCAGCGCTCGTAACCAATCCGGTAAATGGGGCTACCTGCCATGCGCTCATTGAATTCCGATTCTGTCCAATGGAATAACTCTACCAGTTCTTCGCTATCGAGCCCATGACGAGGCTCAAAATCCGTTTCACCTGTCAGCCGGG
The DNA here is from genome assembly GCA_030157785.1 of Zoogloea oleivorans. Lineage (GTDB taxonomy): Bacteria > Pseudomonadota > Gammaproteobacteria > Burkholderiales > Rhodocyclaceae > Zoogloea > Zoogloea oleivorans_A. Next base: position 50,309 of record JAOAUC010000024.1, on the reverse strand, counting down.
CAAAACGATTCCATGGGCAGGCGAGCTGGCAATCATCACAGCCATAAATGCGGTTCCCCACCAAGGGCCGGAACACCTCAGGAATCGCCTCTTTCAGCTCGATCGTCAGATACGATATGCAGCGCCGTGCATCAACCTGGTAGGGCGCCACGATAGCCCCGGTCGGACAGGCCGCAATGCAGGCCGAGCAGCTTCCACAATGCTCCGCCGCGGGCGCATCGACCGGCAGCGGAAGGTCGGTATAGATCTCCCCGAGAAAGAAGAACGAACCGGCAGCCCGCGACAGCAGCAGGCTGTGCTTGCCGCGCCAGCCAAGCCCGGCCTTCTCAGCCAGGGCAACCTCCATCACCGGCGCCGAATCGACGAAGACCCGATAGGCGCTGGGCACCACCTCGACGATCCGCTCCGCCAGCTTCTGCAGGCGCCCGCGCAAGACCTTGTGGTAATCGCGCCCAAGGGCATAACGCGACACATAGGCCTTCGACGGATCGCCGAGCACCGCCAGCGCGTCGGCGGCATCGGGGAGATAAGACATCCGAACCGAAATGACCCGCAGCGTTCCGGGCAGCAGTTCGGCCGGCCGGGAACGTTTGGTGCCATGTTTGTACATATAATCCATCTCCCCGTGGCAACCGGCCTCCAGCCAGGCCGCCAGCCCCGCCTCAGCCTTGGCGAGGTCGGTATCGGAAACGCCCACTTCGTCGAAACCGAGCTCCCGGCCCCACGCCTTGATGCGTGAAGACAGCGACGCCAGGTCGCCCTGACTACCGGAAAGATTATCGTGCCCCAAGTTCATCCTGCCTATGATAACGACCCACCGGGCCGTATGCACCTCGTTGATGAAGACGCGACGCTGGCTGCCGGCCAAAAACTCGCCCGCGCCCTCCCCCAGCGACTGACGGTATTCCTGTGTGGCGACCTCGGCGCCGGCAAAACAACCCTGACCCGCGGCCTGCTACGCGGCCTCGGCCATACCGGCAAAGTAAAGAGTCCAACTTATACCTTGGTCGAACCCTATAAAGATTCTAGAATAAGCGTATATCACTTTGATTTTTATCGATTCACTCATGCAGAAGAGTTTCTTGAGGCGGGCCTGGAAGAGTATTTTGAAGGCGACGGGATCCGTCTTGTTGAATGGCCGGACCGTGCCCAGCCTTATCTTCCAGCAGCAGACCTTGAAGTCCGGCTGCAGGTTTCCGCTGCCGGCGGCCGCGATCTCGAACTGCGAGCACTGAGCGAGGAGGGTCAGACATGTCTGGAACGTTTCGCCGCTCACACCCCCAATTGATGCCCGGCCAGGGCGGTTTGCTGACGCGTCGCCGCTTCCTCGGCTCGGCCGGTGCCGGCCTGCTTCTGCTGGTCCACCGCCCCGGTCATGCCGCCCAGACCTCGGTACTGGCCGTACGTGTCTGGCCGGCAAAGGACTACACGCGGATAACCCTCGAAAGCCGCGACCCGGTGATCTTCAACCACCAGTCCGTACACAACCCCGAGCGCCTGGTAGTGGACCTGGAAGGCGTCGAACTGAACGACATTCTCCAGACCCTCCCCACCAAGATTACCGGGCAGGATCCCTACATCCAGCTGATCCGCGCCGGCCGCAACCGCCCTGGCGTAGTCCGGCTGGTCATCGAACTGAAGGCCGAAGTCAGCCCGCAGATATTCACCCTCAAGCCGGTCGGCGAATACGGCCACCGCCTGGTGCTCGACCTCTATCCGGCAGAGCCTGTAGACCCCTTGCTCGCCCTGCTGGAAAAAATCACTCCGGAAGAAGCGGCAGTCGGTGGCGCCCTCACGCCCCAACGCCCCGAAGAAAAGCCCCGCAAGACCGCTGAAGCGCCCCGCAAGCAGGATCTTCCCCATCGCGAAGCCGCCACCAGCGAGGCGCCTGCCCGCCCGGCCAAGCCCGCAGAAGACGAACCGAGCGTAAGCCGGCTCATCACGATTACCATCGACCCCGGCCACGGCGGCGAAGATCCGGGAGCCGTCGGTGCAGCCGGCAGCTTCGAAAAACACGTCACGCTGTCGGTCGGACGCCGCTTGAAGGCAAAAATCGACGCTGAACCCAACATGCGCGCCATGCTGACCCGCGACGCCGATTATTTCGTGCCGCTCCAGCAACGGGTTGCAAAAGCTCGCCGGGTGCAGGCCGACCTGTTCGTGTCGATCCACGCCGATGCCTTCATCAGCCCGAGCGCCCGCGGCAGTTCTGTTTTCGTTCTGTCGGACAAGGGTGCTTCAAGCACGGCGGCCCGCTGGCTTGCCCAGAAGGAAAATGCGGCCGACCTGATCGGCGGCGTAAACCTGGGCGTCAAGGACAGCCACCTGGCGCGCACACTGCTCGACCTCTCCCAGACCGCTGCTATCAATGACAGCCTGAAAGTCGGCAAGGCCGTGCTGGGTGAGCTGGGCGGCATCAACCGCCTGCACAAGGGGGAAGTGGAACAGGCAAGCTTTGCTGTCCTTAAGGCGCCGGACATTCCGTCCATCCTGGTGGAAACCGCCTTCATCTCCAACCCGGAAGAAGAAGCGCGCCTTAACGACGAGGCCTACCAGGACCGCATGGCCGAAGCAATCGTGCGTGGTTTGAAGCGCTACTTCGCCAAGAACCCGCCGATGGCCAAATCCAAGCTGGCCAGACTGGACTGAAACCAGCCCCGCTCGGGGGCTGCCCCGTTCAACTCAGCGGATGCAGACCTTGCGCACCTGCTTCAGGTCAGTGAGGCCGGCCATCACTTTCTCGATACCGTCCTGCCGCAGGGTGCGCATGCCCTCGTCGAGGGCAGCCGCCAGGAGGGTGGCGACCCGGGCGCGCTCCTGGATCAACTCCTTTACCCGATCCGAACCGACCATCAGCTCATGCAGGCCCAGGCGGCCCTTGTAACCGCCGGTGCAATGTTCGCAGCCTACCGGCGAATAAAGCGTGAACTTCCCCTTGCTGTCGCCATAGAGGCGTAGCCAATCCTTGTGGATCTGTTCCTTCGCAGCGACGGGGTCCGCGATAAAAGCCGTTGTCTGCCGCAAATCCTCGCAGTACTCGTCAAGCATGTGCCGGATCTCGTTCTCGTCCGGGTGATAGGCTTTCTTGCACTTGCCGCACAGGCGCTTGGCCAGACGCTGGGCCAGCACACCAAGCAGTGCATCGGCAAAGTTGAAAGGGTCCATGCCCATGTCGAGCAGACGGACGACAGACTCGGGCGCGCTGTTGGTGTGCAGGGTGCTGAACACCAGGTGACCGGTCAGGGATGCTTCAAGGCCGATCGACACGGTTTCCTTGTCGCGCATTTCCCCGACCATGATCACGTCCGGGTCGGCCCGCAGGAAGGAGCGCATGACGGTTGGAAAATCCAGCCCCGCCTTGCGATTGATCTGCACCTGACGCAAGCCCTTCTGGGTGATTTCCACCGGGTCTTCGGCCGTCCATATCTTGGTTTCCGGGGTGTTGATGGAGCCCAGGATGGAGTGCAGCGTAGTAGTCTTGCCGGAGCCGGTCGGGCCGCACACAAAGAAGATGCCGTAAGGCTTGGCGACGGTCTGCTGGAGCCGGAGGAGATTGTTTTCGAGCAGGCCCAGCGCATTCAGGGGCAGCGGCTCGCTATTGGCCAGGAGACGCATCACCACGTCCTCCATGCCGCCCGAAGTCGGCACCGTGGCCACCCGTAGCTCGATGTCGAGAGGGCCGAAGCGCCGGAACTTGATCTTCCCGTCCTGGGGCTTGCGCCGCTCCGAGATGTCCAGGTCACACATGATCTTGATGCGCGTGACGATCGGGCTGCGGTAGCTGGCAGGCACTTCGATGTAGGGTGACAGCGAACCGTCCTTGCGGAAGCGGATCTGGGTCTTCTCCTTGCCCGGGCGGGGCTCGATGTGGATATCCGAGGCACCTTGCCGGTAGGCATCGATGATAATCCGGTTCACCAGCTTGACGAGCTCGTTGTCTGCCGCGGCAGAGACATCCTCGGCCGTCGGGGTTCCCTCACCGTCGTCGTCGAGCATCTCGGAGAACAATTCGGAGACCGATGCGTCGTCGTTGGCGCTGCCGCCAAAGAACTGGGCAACTGTCTGCATGAACTCCACGTGAGTCGTCACGCAGAACACCGGATTGGCCTTGGGAAAGACGTTCTGCACCACCCGCGAGGCGATGGCCTGCTCCGGGTCGGTGACGAGGGTCAGCAAACCTTCGGTGTTCTCCTCAAGAGGCAGCCACTCGGCCTGTTGAACGTAATCACGCTTCAGATTCCGAAGCAGATGAAGCGGCTTGACCCGATCCGTCCGGAAAGGCTCGTAGGGCACGCCGAAGAAACGCGCGACCGCGCTGCCGATGTCAGCCGGCTTGAGCTTGTACTCCTCAAGCAGCAACTGCTCGAGGGGAATGCCCCGCTCGCGGGCCAGGCTGGTAGCTGCCTCGAGTTCGGCACTGGTCAGCTTGGCGTCATTCACCAGGCCTTCGTATTTGGACTTGGGCTGTATCAGCGCATGGCGCCGGTGCCCGAAGGCAATGGCCAGCGTCTGTCCAAGCCCCTGGATGCCCTCCTCGGCGATGGACGAAAAAACCTCGCCGTTGCGGCTGTTGATGAGCTGGATAACACCCAGCACCTCACCGTCATCGGGGTTGGCAATCGGCGCGACAAGCATCTGGTGACACCGGTAACCGGTCCGCTCATCCACTTCACGGCGGAATTCCATGCGCGACGAGATGGCCCTCAGGGCCTGCTCGTCGTAGGCGTCATGGATGTTGAGCATCTGGCCGGTCAGGGCGACGAAACCGGCCACACTGTTCTCGGCGATCGGCAGGCGAATCGTGCGAATGGTATGCAGCCCCGTCTTCACACGGGAGGAAATCGTCGTCCTGCTTTCATCGACGACGTAGATGGTCAGCCGGTCGGCGGCGAAGAGCGCGCAGATTTCCGCCGATAGCTCGAAGATGATTTCATCGATATTCTCGGTGGCATGAACCCGGTTGGTAACCGCCTGGAGACCCTTGAAAAAAGCCAGCCGGCTGGCCACGTCACCAGCACCGATACCGCCCCTGCTTGCTGCGCTGCTCATAATTCTGTCAAACCCGGAAAATGGGACTCGGTCGCAGACGGAGCCCGCATGCACGAATGCTTTGCTGAACGGCACGAAAGGCCGCTGACTTTAGGCCACAGCGATCAGGCTAGAGGGAAAACTCGAGACCGTTGTAGAGCGCTCGCGGCGCGAAACGCCCACAGTAGCTCGCAATCTCGTCGAGCGTAGTCTGGGCCCTGCTCGGCTTCAGATGGGTAATCCACACTTCGGGACTGGCCTTGATGCGCTCCAGGAAGAGCGCCAGCAAGCTCGGGCACAAGTGCCGGGACGCCAGGGCAAGGTCGTGCAGCGCGTCGGGAAAGGCGGTTTCGACAAGCAGGTAGCGGAGATCCGGAATCTCGTTGATCGCGGCAATCAGCGGCTCGGAGTAAGCCGTATCACCCGAGAACACCAGGCTACCGCCCTCGCTCGACACCTGATAACCCACGGCCGGCACGGTATGCAGGGCCGGCAACGCCGTGACCTGGCGGCCACCACCCAGCTTGGCCGTTTCACCGACACGCATCTCCTGGAAACGCAGGAAAGGATTGCCCCGGTCGGGAATCGACGAAAAATCCGGCCACACCAGCCAGTTGAAGATGTGGGACCGCAGGATGCGCAGTGTCTCGGGGGAGCCATGCACCACGATAGGCATCGACCGGGCTTCGCCAACCGTATCCACCAGCAGGGGAATCATGGCGATGTGATCCAGGTGTGCATGCGTCACGAAGACGTGATCAATCAGCAGGAGTTCTTCGAACTCCAGGTCCCCGACCCCGGTTCCCGCATCAATGAGGACATCATGATCGACAAGCAGCGCCGTCGTGCGCTGATTGCGCCCGCCAATGCCACCGCTGCACCCCAGAACCCGCACCTTCATCTTGTTCTCATGGAATTCCGCAAGAGTGAGGGCCGAAAAATCAGCCCGGACACCGGGAGTATTAAAAATCAGCCCATCAGGATACGGTTCGACCGGGGAAACCTGACGTCAAAAATATCACGATCGTTGCATGCAAGCGTCTTGGAAGGCTATGGCTGGAGACTCTGAGAGAAAAACTCCATCTTCACACCCGCAATCTCGATTATGTCATTTTCATTGAGACGATGGGCCTGTGCATCGAGGGAACGTCCATTCACGACAGGAAAAACCGTGCCCTCCACGTGGGTGATGAAATACCCGTGGGGGCGACGGGTAATCACCGCAACCTGCGTTCCGGGCTTGCCCAGCGTGGTGAGCGACTTGGAGAGCTCAAGCGTCCGGCCGGCGTGGGTGCCACTGAGAATCTGGATCATCCCGAGCATGCCGGAAGGCGCCGGGGCGGCAGTAGCAGGCTCGGCGGCAGCAATCACGCCCGACAGCACACCATCCGTCACCACCGCCTGGGCATAGGACATCGCCTCGTCCTGCTCGGAGGGCGATCCGACACCATCGGCGATGAACTTCAGGCGGTATTTGCCCAGTTCGACGACGTCATTGTTCTGCAGGACATGTTTCTTGACCGGCTGACCATTTACATAGGTGCCGTTCGTACTGTTCATGTCCTCCAGAAAGGCATCGTTCAGGATGGTCACGATGGCCGCATGCTCGCCACTGATCGCCAAATTGTCGATCTGGATATCGTTGTGCGGCTTTCGGCCGATGGTGGTCCGCTCCTTTTCGAGCGCCATCTCCTTCAGCACCAGACCATCCATGCTCAATATCAACCGGGGCATTGCATTTCCTATCTGAAACCAGCCTCAACCAAGTTCGGCACCCAGTCGTCCCGCTGTACGGGACGATACGACAAGTGCCGAAATATTATCCATCCCACCCTGATCATTAGCCAGATCGATCAGGTGCTCCACCGCCAGACGCGGACTTCCCCCCAAGGCACCGAGCACGTCAGCGATATCGGCATCCGGGAGCATCTCTGTAAGCCCGTCCGAACAAAGCAAATAGACATCATCTGGCTGGAGCGCAAAACTCGCCACGTCCGGCATGACATCCATAGCCACCCCCACTGCACGGGTCAGCAGACCTCGCAAGGCCAGAGGTCCACTCGATTCGGACTGAATCATGCCCGCGTCGCATTGCTCCCGCAATACGCTGTGATCGCGGGTCAAGCAGTCCAGCACACCATCCCTTAGACGATAAAGCCGAGAATCGCCCACGTGGCAGGCAAAAAGAATTCCATCACCGCGAAAACACACGCCCACCAGCGTCGTCCCCATGCTGCGCAGCCCCGGATCCTCGCACGCGGCACTGAACACGGCCCGATTGGCCGCCTCCACCGCGGCCTGCAGATCCCACTCGTCCGCGCCCCCAGCCCCACACTCGCTTATTCGCTCAATCCACGCGGCAACCGCCAGGCGCGAGGCAACAGCGCCCCCCGCGTGCCCTCCCATTCCATCAGCCAGTACCGCAAAGCCACGACCCTCATCACAGAGGAGGAAATCCTCGTTGCGGGCCCGGACGCGCCCTACGTGGGAAAGCATCGCCATACGCCAGTTCGCTCGCCCTTCGCCCACGCTCACCGCCTATCGAAGGAATATTACAAAATCTGTCGGTCAACATCGGCCGCGGCACGCCTGCCGAACACCCGCGCCAACCCCAGCACGAACGCGACACCAAGCACGCCAGCCATCGGCCTCACCCATCCGGGCTGATCCATCAGCCAGGCACGCAGCAGCGGATCACCAACGATCATGCCGCCCGCCACCCAGCCAAGCAGACCCGCCCCCAGCGTGACGATCACCGGGAAGCGCTCCATGCTCTTCATGATCATCTGGCTCGACCATACGATCACCGGAATACTCACGGCCAGACCGATGCCGAGCAGCACCAGGCTGTCGCCCGCAGCTCCCGCCACACCAATGACGTTATCGACGCTCATGACGAAATCCGCCACGATGATCGTCTTTACCGCTCCCGCCACGCTCGTGGCAGGGTTGATCTCATGCTCTCCGTCCCCATCGGGAAGGAGCAGCTTGATGCCGATCCACAACAAGAGCAAGCCGCCGATCAGTTTGAGCCAGGGATAACCCAGCAGACTGGCAGCAAAAGCCGTCAACACCACGCGCAAACCCACTGCACCGAGCACGCCCCAGAAAACACCGATCCTGCGCTGTTCCGGCTGCAGGCGGCGACAAGCCAGAGCGATCACCACGGCGTTGTCCCCGGAGAGCACAAGGTCAATGGCAATGATCTGCAAAAGCCCGGCCCAGAATACAGGCGTAAAGAACTCGGCCATGAACGATTCAATCAAGGTAAAACCGACGCGCCGGGAATTCTATCTCCCCCGCTTGCGTCATGCCTGCCATACAAAATAAAACCGCGCCCGGGCGTGAGCCGAGGGCGCGGTGACGATCAGGCTTGAGACCTGATTACAGCATGGCCTTCAGCAGCTTGGCCATTTCGGACGGGTTGCGCGTCACGGTGAAACCACACTCTTCCATGATGGCGAGCTTGGCATCAGCCGTATCGGCACCGCCGGAGATCAGCGCACCAGCATGGCCCATGCGCTTGCCCGCGGGGGCAGTCACACCGGCGATGAAGCCGACGATCGGCTTCTTCATGTTGGCCTTGCACCACATGGCGGCTTCGGCTTCGTCAGGACCACCGATTTCACCGATCATGATGACGGCGTCGGTATCCGGGTCATCATTGAACATGCGCATCACATCGATGTGCTTCAGACCGTTGATCGGGTCGCCACCGATACCGACGGCGGAAGACTGGCCCAGACCGATTTCGGTCAGCTGGGCAACAGCTTCGTAGGTCAGGGTGCCGGAGCGGGAAACCACGCCAATGCGACCCTTGCGGTGAATGTGACCCGGCATGATGCCGATCTTGATTTCATCGGGAGTGATGAGACCCGGGCAGTTGGGGCCCAGCAGCAGGGTTTCCTTGCCACCGGCAGCAACCTTTTTCTTCATGCGGTTGCGCACTTCCAGCATGTCCCGGACGGGAATGCCTTCGGTGATGCAGATCGCGAGATCGAGGTCGGCTTCAACGGCTTCCCAGATCGCAGCGGCAGCGCCAGCAGGCGGCACGTAGATCACGGAAACAGTGGCACCGGTATTGGCAGCCGCTTCCTTGACGGTACCAAAGATCGGCACATCAAGAATTTTTTCGCCAGCCTTCTTGGGGTTTACACCAGCGACGAAGCAGTTCTTGCCGTTTGCGTATTCAATACACTTTTCGGTGTGAAACTGGCCGGTCTTGCCGGTGATACCCTGGGTGATGACCTTGGTATCTTTATTGATCAGGATGGACATTCAGTATCTCCTTACTTGACCGCGTCGACGATCTTCTGGGCCGCTTCGGCCATGGTGTCGGCAGCGATGATCGGGAGACCCGAATCACGCAGGATCTGCTTGCCGATGTCTTCGTTGGTGCCCTTCATGCGGACGACCAGCGGAACCGACAGGTGCACTTCCTTGGCCGCGGTGACCACGCCGGTGGCGATGGTGTCGCAGCGCATGATGCCGCCGAAGATGTTGACGAGAATGCCCTTCACCTTGGGGTTCTTGAGCATGATCTTGAAGGCTTCGGTCACCTTCTCGGCCGTGGCACCGCCACCGACGTCGAGGAAGTTGGCCGGCTCGGCGCCGAACAGCTTGATCGTGTCCATGGTCGCCATGGCCAGGCCGGCACCGTTCACCAGACAGCCAATGTTGCCGTCCAGGGAGATGTAGGCCAGATCGAACTTGGAAGCTTCGATTTCGTCCGCATCTTCTTCATCCAGGTCGCGGTAGGCGACGATTTCCGGGTGACGGTAGAGGGCGTTGGAGTCGAAGTTGAACTTGGCGTCCAGGGCCTTGATGGTGCCGTTGCCTTCCAGGATCAGCGGGTTGATTTCCGCCAGGGAGCAATCGGTTTCCATGTAGGTGGTGTACAGCTTCTTCAGGGTGTCCACAGCCTGGGCGGTGGAGCCTTCGGGAACGCCGATACCGTTCGAGAGGAACAGGGCTTGTTCGTCGGTCAGGCCGATGGCCGGATCAACGAAGACCTTGAGGATCTTCTCGGGGGTGCTGTGAGCAACTTCCTCGATGTCCATACCGCCTTCGCTGGAGGCCATCATGGCGACCTTCTGCGTGGCGCGGTCGGTCAGCGCGGCAACGTAATATTCCTTCTTGATGTCGGCACCCTCTTCGATGAGCAGGCGACGCACCTTCTGGCCTTCGGGGCCGGTCTGGTGGGTAACAAGCTGCATGCCGAGGATGTCGGTGGCGTATTGACGAAGTTCGTCAATGGACTTGGCGACTTTCACGCCACCGCCCTTGCCGCGACCACCGGCGTGGATCTGGGCCTTGACGACCCAAACCTTGCCGCCCAGCGTGTCCGCTGCTGCGACTGCTTCATCGACTGAGAAACACGGCACGCCGCGCGGCGTCGTGACGCCAAATTTTCTCAGGATTTCCTTGCCCTGATATTCGTGAATTTTCATGGTTGCCCTTCGATCGAAGTCTTGGCCTTTAGAGGCCGCTCACGCTTGGTTGATGGGACTGTTCGGAGTCCGGCCCGGACCCCGCGACACACACGCCGTTCTCCCTCGTCCAACGTATGTACCGCTCTCTTTTACCTGTATCCGGCCTTTACGGCAGGTATGCAGGTAAAACGTCCTGATCCGGCACTTCACCAGGCGCGCTGGCGAACTCCGGATTACGGATCAATTGATTATATACGAAACAGTGGGCGCGACCGATTTCACGCTGCACTGCACAGAGACATCGGCCCCGCGCCATCGACATCATTCCGGATCGCCCCCCCGATACCAGCGCGGGTAGTAGCGCATGACCGCTGCGGAAGTTGTTTCGAGGGCATGGCAGCGATCGAGCTGAAAGGGCTTTTCGCCACTATCGTCGTTATCGCGGCGGAAGGTTGCGAAAGTCTGGATCGCCGCCGTTGGCAAGGCCAGCAGCAACTCGGTGATGTGCGAGCAGCCGCGCACATCGGCAAACATCTCGCCGACGGTCTTGCGAAAGCCCCGCACCAGGTTCAGTCCGATCAACTGGCGATAGGCCGGCCCGATGGTGTCGCAGTCACCCGGGTACGGCACCCAGTCGGAACAGGCCTCCACATCCAGCACAAAGAACTTCTCGTCAATGGTCACCCGGACGAGCAGGTCGTGCACCGGATCCCCTGCCTTGCGGACACCGGAGGCAATCGGATAGTCCTTGTCCTTCAGGTCGGTCAGACGGGCATCCAGGTCGAGCAGGCCGTCCTCACGCAGGAAGCCCTGGATTTCGATACGGCGGGTGTGTACGCGGCTGCGTTTTACTTCGGGTTCGGAAAGCGGCATGGCGGATAGAACACGAGCAGAATTGGCTCAACAAAGCGAAAATTACGCCTCCCGGCACCACACATCACATTTGTGGGCGATGACAGGAAGACAAGGACCCGCGGCGGGCTGCAAACTTCTTTAGAATACTGTAGCTTCGCCGGCGGCGCTCAACGGATGCCGCCCGGCACATGAGAACAATTTGCACTGGCCAGACCACGACCCATCCCATTGATGAACAGCGCGCGAAAGACCCTTCCCCTTCTCGTTGCGACGCTCGCCTCCTTTACTGGTTCCACTGCCGGTGCAGTGGGCCTCGGCGAGCTTGTTGCCCATTCATCCCTGGGGGAATCGCTCCGAGCGGAAATCATGCTGGTGCGCAGCCCCGGTGAGCAAATCGACGCAAGCTGCATCAAGAGTATCAGCAGCGCCGGCAGCGACGACATTCCGTGGATCTATAACGCCCGGATCAAACTCTCCGGTGACCGCCTGATCATCAGCACCCGCGACCCGGTCAACCATCCGATCGCCATGCTCGGCTTGCGGGTTGCCTGCGGCAATGAATTCCGCCGTGACTACCCGATCCTGCTGCAGCCGCCGGCCAGCCGCATCTCCTCACCGGTGGTGGAGCAGGCCCACAGCGACTACGTCGTGCCGGCAAACCGTGAAACCCCGCGCCGCTCATCGCGCAGCGCACCAGAGCGCTCCTATATGGCCGACGGCGCCGAGGCGCCACCCCGTCAGTCTGCCAGATTGCAGCGACCCAAGCCGGCCCCCTCACCCGACAAGGCTGCAGCGGCGATCGCGACAGCCAGCCCGGCAATGGCACCTGCAACCCCGCTCCCGCGTGTCCCCGAAGCCCCCCGCAAGGATCGGCTGGTCATCGGTGCCGGCGACGAGGCGAACCTTGCCCCGCTGCACATGGCCTACCAGCTCGCCAACCCGCCCAAGAGTGACGAGCCCACCAGCCCCCGCCCGCAGGTTCCCCCCGAACAGCGCACCCTCGCCGAGATCGACGACCGAATCGCAGCCCAGCTCGAACTCGACGAAAAGATCAAGCGCCTGGAGGAGTACCAGGCCCTTCTCAAGGATCGCGTCACCCAGCTCGACAAACAGGGCCGCCCGGCACGGCCCGCCGCAGCGGCAGCGCCCCCCCCCGCCGCCCGCCAGGGGCATGCTCGAACAGCTCAGGGAATGGGCCGGTCCGCTTGCCGGCCTGCTTGCCGTCGCCGTCGGCGCCGGCGCTCTGGTGTGGATTCGGCGTGGCCGGAATGCGGTAGCGCCCAACGCCATAGAGCCCAGCGAGCCGTCTACCCAGTCAAGCTTTCGGGTCAGCGCAGCGCCCGCAACTCTCGGCGGGCCGGAGACGCCCCTCCCCTCCATGCCCGAAATGCGGCAGGTACCCCAGCAGCAGACCCACACGCAGCAAACCACCGACAACACGGCCGAATGGGCCGAGCCGACCTTCGCGCCGGCTCATCCGATTCCCTTTGACGAAACGGTAGACGAGCAGGATTCGGCCCTCGAACTCGCCGAGATCATGATGTCCTTCGGCCGCACCCAGGGCGCCGCCGAAACCCTCGCCGACTACATCCGCAACAACCCCCGCCAGGCCGTCAAGCCCTGGCTGAAGCTGCTCGACGTCTATCACGTGGCCGGCATGCGGGCCGAGTTCGAAGCCCTCACCCGCCAGCTCAACAAAACCTTCAACGTAAAGATGATCAGCTGGGGCGACTTCAAGGCCGTCCGCAGCGCACCGGACACTGTCGAGCAGATCGGCCACGTCACCCTGCGCCTGCAGGAGCTGTGGGGCACCATGGAGGCGCAGGCCTATATCCACCAGATCCTGCGGGACAACCGCAACGGCACCCGCCAGGGTTTCCCCCTCAATATCGTGGAAGAGCTCCTGCTGCTGCTGGCCATCCTGGACGATCAGCTGGGCCCCTACAAGCCACCGGCGGAGTTGAGCCTCGAAGCCATGGAGCCCGCCCCACCGCCTCAGGACACCGCCGCCGCCTGAACTCCGGCCGCGACGGCAGCCCCCCCGTCAAACCGGGTTTTCCACCTCGACGAATTCCGCCTCGATGTCGAAAGCCTCGGCCAGGCGAGCCCCCAGGGCCTGCACGCCATAGCGTTCGCTGGCGTGGTGCCCGACACCCAGGTAAGCCACACCAGACTCCCGCGCCAGATGGGTCGTCGGCTCCGACGCCTCGCCGGACACAAAGCAATCCACACCGGTCGCGATGGCCTGCTCGAAATAGCCCTGGGCCCCGCCGGTGCACCAGGCAATCCGCTCGATGCGCCGCTCGGGGTCGCCCAGCAGGAGCGGATCCCGTCCCAGCCTGGCGCCCGCCTGACGGGCGAGCGTCGCCAGCGTCATCGGGTGCGACAGCCGCCCGGTCCAGCCCAGATCCTGTTCGCCAAAGCGCCCCTCGGGCAGCCAGCCCATCAGCTTGCCGAGCTGCGCGTTGTTACCCAGCTCCGGGTGCGCATCCAGCGGCAAGTGATAGGCGAACAGGCTGATGTCATTGCGCAGCAGCGTTGCCAGGCGGTTCTTGCGCAGGCCGGTAATCCGCCCGTCCTCGCCGCGCCAGAAGTAACCGTGATGCACCAGCACCGCATCCGCCCCCCGCGCCACCGCCGCATCGAGCAACGCCTGGCTGGCCGTCACACCACAAACCACGCGCCGTATGACGGCCCGTCCTTCCACCTGCAGGCCGTTTGGGCAATAATCCTTGAATCGTTCGACTTCCAGCAACGTGTCGAGATAACGCTGCAATTCGGCTCGTTCCATGGCCGTCTCCCCCTGATCCTTCAATACTATTGGCTGGCGCATAAATGCGCCCTCGGTGGCAAATTTTACGATGCATCGCCTGTGGATGATTTTTGCCCAGGCGGTCACCATTTCGGTGGCCGTCCTGTTTGTACTCAGCACCCTCAAGCCCGAATGGCTTGGGGAGCGTCCGGTCCTGCCTTCCGTCACCATACAGGAAGCCGCCGCCCCCGCTGCCGTACCGTCCGGCAAGGTCGCCGCTTCTTACGCCTATGCCGCCAAGGCGGCCCTGCCCTCGGTAGTGCATATCTTCACCAGCAAGGACGTGAAGGCCCAGCGCACCCCGTTTTCCGACGATCCTCTGTTCCGCCACTTCTTTGGCGACCGCCTCGACAACCGTCCCCAGCAGCGGGCATCCGGCCTCGGCTCCGGCGTGGTCGTGTCGCCCGAAGGCTACATCCTCACCAACAATCACGTCATTGAAGCCGCCGACGAGATCGAAGTGGCCCTCAACGACGGCCGCAAACTACCCGCCCGCATCGTCGGCCGCGACCCGGAATCCGACCTCGCTGTGCTGCAGATCAAACCGGAAGGCAAGCTCCACGCCATCACCTTCGGCCACACCGAACAACTCAGCGTCGGCGACGTGGTGCTCGCCATCGGCAACCCCTTCGGCGTCGGCCAAACCGTCACGATGGGCATCGTTTCCGCCCTTGGCCGTACCCACCTGGGCATCAACACCTTCGAAGACTTCATCCAGACCGACGCCGCCATCAACCCGGGCAACTCCGGCGGCGCGCTGGTGGATGCGGCCGGCAACCTGGTGGGCATCAACGCTGCCATCTATTCCCGCTCCGGCGGTTCGCTGGGCATCGGCTTCGCGATTCCCGTCTCCCTCGCCCGCAACGTGATGGAGCAGATCATCCAGAACGGCTCGGTCACTCGCGGCTGGATCGGCGTCGAGGTGCAGGCCATCACCTCCGAACTGGCCGAATCCTTCAGCCTTCCGTCCAGCGGCGGCACCCTGATTTCCGGCGTCATGCGCGGCAGCCCGGCCGACCGGGCCGGCATCAAGCCGGGCGACGTGCTGCTCGCCGTCGAAGGCCGCAAGGTGAACGACCCGCAAGCCATGCTCGAAGCCATCGCCGCCCTGGCACCGGGCCGCAAGGCGGGCTTCGAACTGCGTCGCGGCAAGGAAAAGCTCGACATGAAGGTGGAAGTCGGCCGCCGGCCCGCCCTCTCCCGCGGCGACTGAGCCGCCCCCGATGCCCCACACCGATCCTCACGCGCCGGACTTCCTGCGCCACCACCGCCCTTTCGTCCTTTACTGGCTGGCCCGCGTGCTGTTCAGCGGAAGCAACCAGATCAAGGATGTGGCCGTCGGCTGGCAGATTTATTCCCTAACCGGCAGCGCCCTCGACCTGGGCTTGGTGGGGCTGATCCAGTTCGTGCCGCGCCTGCTCCTCACCGCCGTGGCCGGTGACATGGCCGACCGCCACGACCGGCGCAAACTCGCCGTCGCCGCCCAGTTGCTGCAGACCCTCGGCCTCGCCACGCTGGCCATCGCCAGCGCCGGCGGCTTCATCAGCCGCGAGCTGATCTTTGCCACCGTGTTCGTCCTCGGCCTCGCACAAACCTTCCAGATGCCCGCCAACGCGGCACTGCTGCCGGCCCTCGTGCCCCTCGTCGCCCTGCCGCGGGCGCTGGCCCTGAGTGCCTCGGCCATGCAGGCCGCCACCATCGTCGCCCCGGCCCTCGGCGGCCTGCTCTACGCCTTCGGCGCGCCGCTGGTGTACAGCCTGACCACCGCCCTGCTGGCCTGCTCCACCTTTTGCCTGATGCGCCTGCCCGACGTGCACGTGCCGCGCACACTGCAGGGCTCGGCGCTGGAACGCTTCGTCGAAGGCATCCGCTTCATCCGCCAGCGGCGCATCATCTTCGGCGCCATCTCACTGGACCTCTTTGCGGTGCTCTTTGGCGGTGCCACGGCGCTCCTGCCGATCATCGCCAGCGAACTCCTGCAGGCCGGCCCGTGGGCCCTTGGCCTGCTCCGCTCCGGCCCGGCGGTCGGCGCCCTGGCCATGGCCCTGTGGCTGGCCCACAACCCGCTGCGCCGCTCGGTGGGACGCATCCTGTACGCGTCGGTGGCTGCCTACGGTCTGTCGGTGATCGCCTTCGGGCTGTCCACCAACCTGTGGCTGTCGGTATTCTTTCTGGCCCTGGGCGGGGCCACCGACATGGTCAGCATGGTGATCCGCCAGTCCCTCGTACAACTGCAAACGCCCGACGACATGCGCGGGCGGGTCAGCGCGGTGAACTCCATTTTTATCGGCGCCTCCAACCAGCTCGGCGAGTTCGAATCCGGCCTCACCGCCGCGTGGTTCGGCGCAGTGCCATCAGTGCTGATCGGTGGCGCCGCCACGCTGCTCGTCGTCGGCCTGTGGACACGCCTGTTCCCGCAACTGATGCAGGCCGACACCCTTCACGACACGCCCGACAGCGCCAGAACCTGACACCTCCCGGGGCGACTCAAGCTCCCGAGGCCGCCACCCACTCCTCCACGCTCTCCACCAGCAGCCTCGCCACAAACTCGATGAGCGGATCGCTGCGTTCCCGGCGATGGCTCACCAGACTGATCGGCAGGCTCAGCCCCGCCACCGGCAGGGGCTCGAAGCGCAGATCGGTATGGGCTGCGAACATCCGCGCCAGCATGTCCGGCAGGATCGCCACCAGCGGACTGCGCTTGAGCACGAAGGGAATCGACAGGGGCATCGCGCTGCGCGCCACCACCTGGCGGGTCAGCCCGTGGGCCTTGAAGACCCGGTCCACCACCCCCGGCGGCTCGCCGGCGTAGGTAGTGTGAATATGCGGCAGGCGGGCCAGGTCGGCCAGGTCGGGCCGCAGCGGCACCTCGATCAACTCCGGGTTGAAGACGCACGAAAAACCCGACTCGTATAGCGGCAGCTGGCTGTGCACCTCACGCACCTGCGGAAAGTGCCCCACCAGCAGGCTGACCATGCCGGCATCGAGCTGCTCGAGCTGGCGCGACGCCGGGACCGGCAGCACCGACAGGGTCAGGCGCGGCGCCTGCGCGCGCAAACGGGCGACCAGCCCGGGCAGCAGCAAGGCTTCCAGCGGATCGTTGAGGGCGATGCGGACACGCCCTTCGGCCTCTGCCGGATCGAAAGGCCGGGCGCCGCGGGCCACCTGCAGCACGTCATCCAGCACCTGGCGGATCGGCCCGGCCAGTGCCAGCGCGCGAGGCGTCGGGCGCATGGCCGCCCCTTCGCGAAACAGGATGTCGTCGCCGAACAGTTCCCGCAGGCGCGCCAGCGCGTGGCTCATGGCCGGCTGGCCAATGCACAGGCGGACGGCAGCACGACTGACGCTGGCCTCGGCGATCAGTGCATCGAAGGCCACCAGCAGGTTCAGGTCGAGGCGGCGGAACGCAGCGTAGTCGATATCGGTCATGTCGATATTATCGATCAAGTCAATCGATTTGAAGCATCACACCGCACCAACTAGACTGGCGCAATCCCATCCTCAGGAGCGCAGCTTGCGCGTTCAATCGGCCACGATGCCCCTCTCCCCGCCCGACGACCGTCCCGTCTCCATCCGCGGCCTGCTGTGGGTCATCGCCGCCGTCACCTGCGTGGAGTTCTTCGAGACCGGCATGGTCACCTTCTCGGCAGCGCCCATCATGGGCGGGCTCGGCCTGCGCGCCGAGGAGTTCGCCTTTGCCTACACGGTGTATGGGGTGTGCGCGATCTTCATGCTCTACAAGCACCAGTGGGTCGTCGAGCGCTTCGGCTACCGGGATTTCATTCTCGCCTCGCTGGGCGTCTTCGCACTGGGTGCCGTGCTGTGCGCCACCGCAGACGGCCTCACCCAGTTTGCCGCCGGCCGCGCCCTGCAAGGCATGGGCGGGGCCACCTTCTTCACTGCCGGGCGCCTGCAGATCAACCGTCTGCCGGCCGAAGCCCGCTTCTCCGGCCTGCTGGTCTTCATCGGCACCCTGCTCGGCGCAACGGCCATCTCGCCGCTGGCCGCCGCTGGTCTGATCACCCTCGGCGGCTGGCAGGCGCCCTTCTGGGCCATGCTGCCGCTCACTGCCGCCGTGGCGTGGATCGCCGGCCCGCGCCTCGACCGCGACACCACCCCGCCCGAAGCCCGCAGCGAGGAGCACTGGGGCTGGCTGCTCGGCCTGGTGATTGCCGTGTTCGCGCTGCAATACTCCATCCAGGGCCTGCAGTTCGAGCTGCTGTCGAATCCCGGCCAGGTGCTCGCCACGGGCGCCGCCTCGATCATCGCCCTGACCGTCTTCGCCGCCCGCCAATGGAAGCGCGAACGCCCGCTGATCGACTACCGGGGCCTGTTCCAGCTGCGCTACCTGTTCGGCATCGCCTTCTATTTCTGCGGCTATTTCATGATCGGGCTGATCGGCTTCATCCTGCCCATCCTGTTCCAGCACGGCCTTGGCCAGGGCATGACGACCACCGCCGCCGTCCTCAGCGCATCGATGAGCTGCAGCGTCATCGCCGCCCTTACCCACGTGGCGCTGGCCCGCCGCTGGCCAAGGCTACGCCCCTTCATGCTCACCGGCCTTGCCCTGATGGCCACGGGCACCCTGTGGCTGGGGCAGTCGGCCACGGTCACCGGCTGGCAGCAATTGCTCGTCCCCGCTCTGCTCGCCGGCCTGGCCATTCCGCTCTACATGGGGCCGGTGGCCTTCGGCACCTTTACCCAGATTGCGCCCAAGGTCTTCTCCCACGCCTATCAGGTGAAGAACATCGTGCGCCAGCTGGGCTTGTCCAGTGCCATCGCGGCGGGCACGCTGGTGCTCGAATGGCGCTACGCCGGGCATCTGGACGCCAGCCACGCCGGCCTCGACTGGGCCGCCCGCTTCCTGCATGGCGCACCGGCCGGCGCGCTGCATACCGCCGCCCTCGCCCAGGCTTGCGCCGACGCCTACACCGCCTGCGGCCTGCTGGCGCTGGCCCTGATTCCGGTGGTGGCGCTACAGCGCGTCTTCCGTTAGGGCAGGTTGACATTTATTTCGACCTCCCATGAAATAAATGTCAACAACCATAAGAGACGGAGACAGCAGCACCATGAATTCCCCCTACCCCCACCTCCTCGCCCCCCTCGACCTCGGCTTCACCACCCTTCCCAACCGGGTGCTGATGGGTTCGATGCACACCGGGCTGGAGGAGATGGATCACCCCTTCGAGCGCCTCGCCGCCTTCTATGCCGCGCGGGCCAAAGGCGGCGTCGGCCTCATCGTCACCGGCGGCTTCGCACCCAACAAGGATGGCGGCATCCACCAGGGCGGCTCGGTGCTCGACACCGAAGCCGAGGCCGACAAACACCGCGTCATCACCCGCGCCGTGCACGAAAACGGCGGGCGGATCTGCCTGCAGCTCCTGCACACCGGGCGCTACGCTTACGGCAAGACACCGGTTGCGCCGTCTGCTCTCAAGGCGCCGATCAATGCCGCCACGCCCCGCGCACTTACCGACGCCGAAATCCGCCAGACCATCGCCGACTACGCCCGTACCGCCGCACTGGCTCGCCAGGCCGGCTACGACGGCGTCGAGGTGATGGGCTCCGAGGGCTACCTGATCAACCAGTTCCTCGCCCCCGGCACCAATCTGCGCGACGACGAATGGGGCGGCAGCTTCGAAAACCGCTGCCGCTTCGGGCTGGAAGTGCTGCGCGCCGTGCGGGCCGCCGCCGAGCCGGACTTCATCATCATCTTCCGCCTGTCCATGCTCGACCTGGTGGAAGGCGGCAGCACCTGGGACGAAGTCGTCGCCTTTGCCCAGGCTGTCGAAGCCACCGGCGTCAACATCATCAACACCGGCGTCGGCTGGCACGAGGCACGCATCCCGACCATCATGAGCAGCGTGCCGCGGGGCGCCTTCAGCTGGGTCACCGCACGCCTCAAGGGCGCCGTGAAGATCCCGCTGATCACCAGCAACCGCATCAACGACCCGCAGGTGGCGGAGGACATCCTGGCCCGCGGCGACGCCGACATGGTCTCCATGGCACGCCCCTTCCTGGCCGACGCCGACTTCGTGAACAAGGCCGCCGCCGGCCGTGCCGACGCGATCAACACCTGCATCGCCTGCAACCAGGCCTGCCTCGACCATATCTTCGCCGGCAAGGTCGCCTCCTGCCTGGTCAATCCGGATGCCTGCCGCGAATACGAGGCGCCCCCCGTTGCCAGCAGCACCCCCAAGCGTGTCGCCGTGATCGGCGCCGGCCCCGCCGGCCTCGCGGCCGCTACCACGCTGGCCGAGCGCGGCCATACGGTAAGCCTGTTCGATGCAGCCACCGAAGTGGGCGGCCAGTTCAACTACGCCCGCAAGATCCCCGGCAAGGAAGACTTCGCCGACACCCTGCGCTATTTCCGCACCCGCCTCGGCGAACTGGGCGTGGATGTACAGCTCGGCAAGGCCGTCGCGGCAAACGAGCTGACCGGATTCGACCACGTCGTCCTCGCCACCGGCATCACGCCGCGCCAGCCGGCCATCCCCGGCATCGCGCACCCCAAGGTAACAAACTACATCGACGTGATCGAAGGGCGCCGCCAGGTGGGCGGCAAGGTCGCCATCATCGGCGCCGGCGGCATCGGCTTCGACGTGGCCGAACTGCTCACCCACGCCGGCGATACGCCCGACCCGGTGGCCGCCTACCGCCAGGAATGGGGCATCGACGCTGCCTACACCAGCAACCGGGGCGGACTCACGCCACCGCAGATGCCGGCGACACTGCGGCAACTGTGGCTGCTGCAGCGCAAGTCCAGCAAGGTCGGCGGCGGACTCGCCAAGACCACCGGCTGGGCGCGCAACCTGCTGTTAAAGAAGCGCGGCGTGACCATGCTGGGTGGCGTGGAATACCTCGGCATCGACGACGCCGGCCTGCACATCCAGGCCGACGGCAAGGTGCAGGTGCTCGATGTGGATACGGTGGTGATCTGCGCCGGGCAGGAGCCGCGCCGCGATCTGCAGGCCGGGCTGGAGGCGGCCGGCATCCCGCACACGCTGGTCGGCGGTGCCGACGTGGCGGCCGAACTGGACGCCAAGCGGGCCATCGGGCAAGCGACGGAGTTTGCCCGCGGCTTCAGCTAGGCGCCCGTCAGGAAGCCTCACTTCATCCGCGAGCCCCAGAATGCCGCCACGTCGATCATCCGGTTGGCAAAGCCCCATTCGTTGTCGAACCACACCAGCAGGTTGAGCAAACGTTCGCCGCTCATCCGCGTCTGGCCGCAATCGACAATCGCCGAATGCGGGCTGTGGTTGAAGTCGATGGAAGCGTGGGGCTCGTCGGTGTAGGCCATGCGGCCCGAGCCCTGCGCATCCACCGCGGCCCGCAGCAGCGCATTCACTGCCACGGCCGTCGTGCCGCGCCGAAGCGTCACCACCAGGTCGATGGCCGACACATTCACCACCGGCACCCGGATCGCCTTCGATTCGATGCGCCCGGCCAGCTCCGGCAACATGCGCTGCACCCCCTTGGCCAGCCCGGTGGACACCGGAATCATCGACTGCATCGCCGAGCGGGTGCGATGCAGGTCAGTGTGGTGATAACCATCGATCAGCGGCTGATCGTTCATCACCGAATGCAGCGTCGTCATCAACGCATGGTCCAGCCCGTAAGCCTCGTCGAGCATGGCCAGCACCGGCACGATGGCATTGGTGGTGCATGAGGCCGCAGACACGATGCGCTCGTCGCCCGTCAGCAGCTCGTGGTTCATGCCGAAGACGATGGTCTCATCCACGTCCCCCGCGCTATGCCCGGGGTGCGACAGCAGCAGGCGCCGGCAACCCGCGTCCAGAAAACGCTGCAATTCGTGCCGGTAGCTGTAACGCCCTGACGCCTCGATCAGGATGTCCACGCCAATCGCCGCCCAGTCCACGCCCTCCGGCGTATCTGCGTGAAAGACCGGGATGTCCGTCCCGTCGATAGTGAGGCAGTTATCGCCCACCACCACCGTCCCCGGGAAACACCCGTGGGTCGAATCGAAGCGGGTCAGGTAGGCCATGCTCTCCAGATCGGCCGGCTCGTTGATCGCCACCACCGAAAACTGCCCCCGCACCGGCGAAGCCAGCAAGGCCCGCAAAAAACACCGCCCGATTCGTCCGTACCCGTTTATTGCAATCCGCAAAGCCATTCTCAACCCGTCACCCAAACCATCCGGCCGTCACCCCGGTCATCCCTGACCGGCCAAAACCCCAAGCACAAAAACGCGCCGGGCAACGGGCAAACCCGACCGACGCCTGCCCGACAGCCGCGAGCCTACACCCTCCGGCAGGTCGGCGTCCCTGCGGACTGTCCCGACCGGAAAATTGAAACACCTGTATCGAATGTCTCGGCGTCTCGCCAGGAAATGAGAAAAGCGTCTCGCCCAGGCTCCCCACGAAAAATCCAAGCAACTGTTTTAAATTGATTTTTCACTCTGGCACGAAGCTGGCTCGTTCCCGGGAGGGGCAGGATGCGGCTCACTTGCGCAGCCCATGCCCCGCAAAGCTGCCCCCGGCACCTGATCCCCTCAGCGTGCCGGAGGCAGTCCAAACAAAAAAATGCAGCAACCCACGCTCAAAGCTGGAGACAAATGATGAGGAACATTCACAAGTTGTCCGGGCCGCTCCTTGCGGTCTCGGCGCTAACCCTGTTCGCCACCGGCGTGCTGGCCGCCGACGAAAAGCCGGCCGCCGATCCGGAGCCACCTCTCGGCGTGAACGTACTGGAAGCCAGCTTCAAATGGCGCCCCAACTACGTTTCCGAGGACATGCTCAACAACGCCGACAAGGACGCCAACAACTGGCTCCACTACGGCAAGGACTACCAGGGAACACGTTTCAGCCAGTTGCGCCAGATCACCCGCGACAACGTCGTCAGGCTGGTTCCCAAGTGGAACCTGTCCTTTGGCGTGAATGACGCCCAGGACAGCCAGACCACCGTGGTGAATGGTCGCGTCTATGTCACCGCCAGCCAGAACAAGGTCTTCTCCCTCGATGGCGAGAGCGGGCGGATGCTGTGGAAGTACGAGCACGCCCTGCCCGGCGACCTCGGCGCCCGCCTCTGTTGCGAGGCAGTGAACCGGGGCGTCGCAGTCTTCAAGAACATGGTGTACATGGCCACGCTGGACAGCCACGTGGTGGCCCTCGACAACACCACCGGGCGGGTCGTGTGGGACGTCAAGCTGGGCGACTACCGGACCGGCGAGATCTACACCTCCATGCCGCTGGTTGCCAACGGCCTGATCGTCGTCGGCAACTCCGGCTCCGACGTGGGGGGTAACGTGGGCAAGATCACCGCCCTCGACCCGGACACCGGCAAGATCGCCTGGCAGACCACCACCCGCCCGACCAGCGCCAGCGACCCGATCGCCAAGACCTGGGCCAACGACTCCTGGAAAACCGGTGGCGCCTCCGCCTGGCTGACCGGCAACTACGACCCGAAGACCAAGACCATCTTCTGGGGCGTCGGCAACCCCTCCCCGGACTTCGACCCCCGCGTGCGCGCCGGCGACAACCTGTACAGCAACTCCACCCTGGCGCTGGATGCCGACACCGGCAAGATCAAGCACCACTTCCAGTACACCCCCAACGACTCCTGGGACTACGACGGCAACAACGAAACCATCCTGGTGGACGACGACAAGGGCCGCAAGGTGTGGCTGCACGCCGACCGCAACGGTCACGTTTATTCGATCAACCGGGACAGCGGCAAATGCAACTGGGTGGTACCCATCGCCCGGGTCAACTGGGTGACCGGCTTCAAGGACAACTGCCGTCCCATCGTCAATCCGGACAAGGTGCCCGGTTACGACAGGATCGCCACCGACATCGCTCCGATCCTGGACGGTGGCAAGGAATGGCACCCGGCCGCCTACAGCCCGCTAACCAAGCTGCTCTACGTGCCCTACATCGACAGCTCGATGGACGTCCAGGCAAAGAAGATGGAATGGAAGCAGGGCGAGTGGTTCCTTGCCTCCAAGGTGCTCAAGGCCAATCCCTACACCGGCGGCGTGAAGGCCTTCGACGCCACCTCCGGCGCGGTCGTGTGGTCGCGCCCGCAAAGCACGCCCGCCACCAGCGGCATTCTTGCCACGGCCGGCGGCCTGGTCTTCTCGGGCGACGCGGAAGGCTACTTCTCGGCGATGCGTGACGACAGCGGGGAAACCCTGTGGCGCTTCAACGTCGGCACCGGCATCCACGGCAACCCGACCACCTTCAACGTAAATGGCAAACAGTACGTCGCCATCGTTTACGGGCCGGGTGGCGGCAGCCTGTGGCCGCTGGTGTATGGCGAGCTGTTCAAGCACCAGAACCGGGGCGGCGGCATGATGGTCTTCGCCCTTTCCCACTAAGCCGTCGCAAAGGGGCGCGGATCGCCATCGGCATCCGCGCCCGGGGAGCCCTCATGAAACACCTGACATCCCTGATCGGCACGCTGCTCGCGCTCCAGGCCCTGGGCATGGCGCCGGCTCGCGGCGCCGACCTGGTCGTCTGCCTGGCAGACGCCAATCCCCCCTTCTCCGCCGCCGATATCCGCGATGGCGGCATCGATGCAGAAATCGCCCGCGGCATCGGTCGCCAGCTGGGGCGGGAAGTGCGCCTCTCGTGGGTCACCATCGCCAACCGGGGCGGGCTGGGCAAGGCCCTGCGTCAGACCCTGGCGGCCGGCACCTGCGACATTTTCTCCGGCATTCCGGTCAGCGGCGGCGCCAACGAGGACCTTGTCGAGCTCCGGCTGGAAGCGTCCGACCCCTACCTCACCACAGGCTACGCCCTGCTCAGAGGAAGCCGGGGGAAGGTCCACAATCTCGATGATGCCCGCAAGGCCGCCCGACTGGGGGTTGTCACCGCCACGCCGGCCGACATGTATCTCCACCAGCAGCATATGAACCGGGTGCCCTACGGCAGCAACGGCGACCTTCTCGCCGCGCTGGCCAATGGCTCGGTGGACGCCGGACTGCTGTGGATGCCGGCCCTCGCGAACGCCACCCAACGGGGATTCACGCTGTGGCCGGAGGCGATACGGGAAGAAAGGCTGGCGATCGCCGGCCTCGAAACCCGCTTTGTCGTCGCCCTGCGCCAGGGCGACCCCGCCCTGAAGCCCGGCGTCGATGCGGCCCTGGCCCGGATGCAGGGCGACGGCTCCCTGACGCAGATCCTCGAGCGCCACGGCATGGCCCGTCCCTCAAACACACATTCACGCACGAATCCATGAACGCACACCCCTCACCCAAAACCTGTCCGCGCCCAACGGCCGGACGCCTCCTGCGCTGGACAACGGCCCTCGCCCTGTCAGCCGGCCTGGCCGGGCTCACCCACGCTTTCGGCGTGACACCGGGCGGCTCGGCAGCCCCTTCCACCACCTCGGCCAACCCCTTCTTCGGCAATGCCGACGCGGCCCGCAAGGGCGAAGAGCTCTTCGGCCGTACCTGCCAGCAGTGCCATAACACCCGCGGA
This sequence comes from Zoogloea oleivorans, assembly GCA_030157785.1. Classification (GTDB taxonomy): domain Bacteria; phylum Pseudomonadota; class Gammaproteobacteria; order Burkholderiales; family Rhodocyclaceae; genus Zoogloea; species Zoogloea oleivorans_A. The sequence continues at coordinate 24,741 of JAOAUC010000024.1, read as the reverse complement.
CACGGCGGCAAGTGCCCGCAACTGGTCCGGGGCGCCTGGGCGCCTGGCGGCGCCAACTCGGACACCTTCATGTTCGAGACCATTTCCAAGGGGCGCCCCAACACCCAGATGGCCTCCTTCGGCCTGGCCATGAGCCAGGAGGAAATCTGGCAGATCGTCACCTTCCTGCGGGAGGAAGCCGTCCGCGTCAAGGCCGAGGCCGCGCGCAAGAAGGGGGACGAGGACGACACCTGGTACTGAGCCGGCGCCCGTGCCAGGCCGTTCGGTTTTCCGGATGCACAACAAGCCAATTCTCCGGAATTCCGAACGGCCGCACCTCGGCATTATTTTTTCATCCAATTAATCAATGAATTAAAAACACAAAACAAGGAATTCAGCATGGCATGACTCCTGCGATTGAATACGCACAAAGACCGGAAGCTACCGGCCCGGCAACCGCTATTCAAACCAATGGAGACAAGCATGAACACCACCACCCACCGCATGGAACACGACCTTCTCGGCGACAAGGCCGTACCCAGCGCCGCCTACTACGGCGTGCACACCCTGCGCGCCCTCGAGAACTTCAACATCACCGGCATTACCATCGCCGCCTACCCGGATCTCGTGCGCGCCCTGGCCCAGATCAAGCTGGCCGCCGCCCAGGCCAACCGGGAACTGGGTCTGCTCGATAGCGAACGTACCGAGGCCATCGTGGCCGCCTGCCGCGAAATCATCGCCGGCAAGTATCACGAGCAGTTCGTGGTGGACGTCATCCAGGGCGGTGCCGGCACCTCCACCAACATGAACGCCAACGAGGTCATCGCCAACGTCGCCCTGGAAATCATGGGCCACGAGCGCGGTCAGTACGCGTTCCTGCACCCCAACGAACACGTCAACATGAGCCAGTCCACCAACGACGTGTACCCCAGCGCCCTCAAGCTGGCCACCTACGTCGGCATCTTCCGGCTGGTGGATTCGATGGCTCACCTGCGCTTCGCCTTCGAGCGCAAGGCCGTGGAGTTCGCCGATGTGCTGAAAATGGGCCGCACCCAACTGCAGGACGCCGTGCCGATGACCCTCGGCCAGGAATTCTCCACCTACGCCACCATGCTCGGCGAAGACGAGGAGCGCCTCAAGGAAGCCGCCCTGCTGATCCGCGAGATCAACCTGGGCGCCACCGCCATCGGCACCGGCATCAACGCCCACCCGGATTACGCCGCGCTGGTATGCCGCCGCCTGATTGAAACCAGCGGCATCCCTGTGATCACTTCGCCGAACCTCATCGAGGCCACCCAGGACTGTGGCTCCTTCATCCAGCTCTCCGGTGTGCTCAAGCGCGTGGCGGCCAAGCTGTCCAAGGTCTGCAACGACCTGCGCCTGCTGTCCTCCGGCCCCCGCGCCGGCTTCGGCGAAATCAACCTGCCCGCCCGCCAGGCCGGCTCCTCGATCATGCCGGGCAAGGTCAATCCGGTGATTCCGGAAGTGGTGAACCAGATCGCCTACGAAGTCATCGGCAACGATCTGACCGTAACCTTCGCCGCCGAAGCCGGCCAGCTGCAACTCAACGCCTTCGAGCCGATCATCGCCCACAGCCTGTTCAAGAGCGTGCTGCACCTGTCGCGCGGGTGCACCACCCTCGCCGACCTGTGCGTGGACGGCATCACCGCCAACCGGGAAGCCCTGCGCGCCACCGTCGAGCGCTCCATCGGCATTGTCACCGCGCTCAATCCCTACATCGGCTATGCCAACGCCACCGACGTGGCCGCCGAAGCGCATGCCACCGGCCTGGGCGTGGCAGAAATCGTACTGGCCCGCGGCCTGATGACCCGCGAGGCGCTGGACGAGGTGCTGCGCCCCGAAGTGCTGACCCGCCCGCGTCCGCTCCCCGCCGCCCGCGCCTGATGGCCGGCGCCACCCGATTCAATCCAGACAGGACACGATCATGAAAGCCAACAAGTCGTCGATGCTGATCTTTGCCGCACTGATCCTCGGCATCATCACCGGCTACGCCTGCAACCAGGCGGCGCCGACCCCCGAGGCCGCCAAGGAAATCGCCGGCTATTTCGGCATCATCACCGACATCTTCCTGCGCCTGATCAAGATGATCATCGCCCCGCTGGTGTTTGCCACCCTGGTGTCCGGGCTGGCCAACATCGGCGACTCGAAGACCGTCGGGCGCATCGGCGCCAAGGCCATGGGCTGGTTCGTCGCCGCCTCGCTGGTGTCGCTGCTCATCGGCCTGGTGTTCGCCAACCTGCTGCAGCCCGGCAGCGCGCTCAACATGCCGCTGCCCGAAGTCGGCACCGCCACCAACCTGAAAACCGGCGCTCTCAACCTGAAGGACTTCATCACCCAGGTCTTTCCGAAGAGCATCGTCGAAGCGATGGCCGGCAACTCGGTGCTGCAGATCCTGGTGTTCTCGGTGTTCTTCGGTCTGGCCCTCGGCAACCTGCACAACCAGGCTGCGCGCAGCCTGGTGCAGACCATGGAAGAAGTCGTCCACGTGATGCTCAAGGTCACCGACTACGTGATGCGCCTTGCCCCGCTGGGTGTCTTCGGTGCGGTGGCGGCGGTCGTGACGGTACAGGGTGTCGGCATGCTGACCGTCTTCGGCAAGCTGCTGGCCAGCTTCTATCTGGCCCTGCTGGTCCTGTGGATCGTGCTGATCGGCGCCGGCTACCTGGTGCTCGGCCGCGAGGTGTTCCGCCTCATCAAGCTGGTGCGCAGCCCCATGCTGCTGGGCTTCTCCACCGCCAGCAGCGAGTCGGCCTACCCCAAGTTGATGGAACAGCTCGAGAAGTTTGGCGTGCGCAACCGGGTCACCGGCTTCGTCCTGCCCCTCGGCTACTCCTTCAACCTGGACGGCTCGATGATGTACACGGCCTTCGCTTCGCTCTTCGTGGCCCAGGCCTACGGCATTCCCATGTCGCTGGGTGAGCAGGTCACCATGCTGCTGGTACTAATGATCTCCAGCAAGGGCGTGGCCGGCGTGCCCCGCTCGTCGCTGGTGGTGGTGGCCGCGGTGCTGCCCATGTTCCATCTGCCGGAAGCCGGTCTGCTGCTGATCATGGGCATCGACCACTTCCTCGACATGGGGCGCACTGCCACCAACGTACTGGGCAATGCCATTGCCACCGCTGCCGTGGGCAAGTGGGAGAAGGCCATCGACCCGGTGAACGAAGCCCTCGACGATGTGGACGAAGTGCTGCCGGAGCCCCTGGCCCCGGTCACCGCCTGACGTCTCTCTTCCCTGTGCCCGTAAAGGGCCTCCCTTTGCCCGATCCCCGCGGATCGGGCTTTTTTCCTTCCTGCCATGACGCTCGATTTCGTTTTCCTGGGGGCTGTCGCCTTCTTTGCCGGCATGGTGGATGCCGTGGTCGGTGGCGGCGGGCTGATCCAGATCCCGGCACTGCTGAGCCACTTCCCCCAGGTGGCGATTCCCACCCTGTTCGGCACCAACAAGCTGTCCAGCATTGCCGGCACCGGCGCGGCCCTGTGGCGTTACGCCCGGGCCGTGTCGATTCCCTGGAAGGTGGTCTTGCCGGCGGCACTGGCCGCCCTGGGCGGAGCATGGGTCGGCGCAGCCGTCGTGGCCTGGCTGCCCCGCGAGGCGATGCGGCCGCTGGTGGTGGTGCTGATGCTGGCGGTGGCGATCTACACCTTCCGGCGCAAGGACTTCGGCCATGCGATAACGCGGGAGCTGCTGCCGGCTGACCGCTGGAAGGCCGTCGCCTTCGGTGCCGTGATCGGCTTCTACGACGGTTTCTTCGGCCCCGGCACCGGCAGCTTCCTGATGTTCGGCTTCGTCCGCCTATTCGGCATGGATTTCCTGCAGGCCTCGGCCAGCGCCAAGCTCGTCAATGTGGCGACGAACATCTCGGCGATCGGTTTCTTCGCCAGCCACGGCCCACTGCTGTGGACCGTCGGGCTGGTGATGGCTGCCTGCAATCTGGCGGGCGCCCACCTGGGCACCTGGCTGGCCCTGCACAAGGGCGCCGGCTTCGTGCGCAAGGCCTTCCTGGTGGTGGTCGCCGTGCTGATCTGCAAGCTGGTCTGGGAGATGGCCAGGGAGCTGGTGCCGGGCGGGCTGTAGGGCAGCCGCCCCCTTACTGCCAGCAGGAGTAGAGGGTTCCGGTACCCGAGATGGTCTTGGCGCCGCTCTGGCTGAGGCTCAGGGTGCCGCAGGCGGTATCGGACGAAGCCTGCTTGCCCTGGGGCGTGGCACGCACCACAAAGGTATTCGCCGCGACCGAAGGAATCGACAGCACGTAGTTGCCCCTCATGTCATCGACGCAGGAGGTGGCCGGCAGGGTGACGGCAGCACCGCCGGAGGTCTGGTCGTAGCGAAGGTTGGTCGTGTAAAAGCGCTCCATGTACTGGGCGGCCTCCTGCAGACAGGCAGTGGCCTGGACCCGTTTGCTCTTCACGATGTAGGTCGTGTAGCCAGGATAGGCGATCATGGTCAGGATGCCCGTGATGACGACGACAATCATCAGTTCGATCAGTGTCAGGCCGTGCTGACGATTCAATGCCCGCTTGTTCATGTTTTTTGTCCGTTCGGTGGAGCTAGCTTGCCGGGACGTCATTCGACGCGGATTTCGCGCCACGACACACGCCCCTTGAGCGCCCCCAGGTTGACGTTGGGCTGGTTCTTGCAGGAGCCCGTGGTGTCGCAGACCAGGATGGTGACCTTCGTCTCGTCGACCTTCTTCACGGTGATTTCTCCCACCATGCCGCCGGTCCTGATCGATCCGGTGGGGACGAGCTTGCCGCCTTCGCTCTTCTTGTCGCTATCGTTGAAGAGGCCGTCGTTGTTGATGTCGAAGAAAGGCGTGGTGAGGCTGCCACCGGTAAAGGCGTCCACGGCGTTGATGTATCCGCTCCCCCCCGAGGCGCACACATCCGAGCTCGGAATGATGCTGCTGGCGTAGAGCACACCGGTCGAGTACTGGCTGCGGGAGACCATCCGCTCCCCCGACTTGACGCCGCTGACGGCAAGGTCCGCATACCAGCCGCGCTTGCCGTTCATGTCGTTGGCGACGGCGGTAGAGAAAGTCCGCGTCAGGTAGCTGCCCTGGGTGCTTTCGGAATTGAGGGTCCGGGTGGCCAGGGAGGTGCGCGCGGTGATCTTCGTTCCGTCATCGATGAGCCCGTACCAGCTCTGGATGGCCGAATTGGACACGTCGGAATTGGACAGATAGCGTCCGGAACCACCGAACACCCAGCGCTTGTTCGTCTTCGGGTCGATGGCGACCGACAGCCCGCCCGTGATGGGCTGGATGTTGCCGCTGCCGTCCATCGCCACAAACAGGGATGCTGCGCTCCAGGAGGATGCCGCGCCGGTAACGGTGAAGCGCCAGAAGTTGCCGAGCAGGTCGCCGGCATAGACCAGGTCCACCTTGCCGTCCCCGTTCTGGTCGAAGCCGACCGGGGTCGCCAGCCCGTTGGGCGACGAGGATGAGCCCGCGCCCGTGGCGATCTTCTGGATGAGCGCGCCGGTGTTGAGGTTGATGACGAACAGGAAGGCCTTCTCGTTGGTGCTGTTGTAGCCGCCGCCGACAATAACCGCCCATTCGCCGGTGTTGGTCTTGGCGATGATGGGCTTGCCGAGGGTGTTGCCCAGATCGGAGTCGGTGAATTCCCACAGCACATTGCCCGCGCCGAAGGTGGAAGGCGTGGTCACGTCGAGGGCGTAAAGGGCCTTGCCCCCCCGTCCCAGGCTGCCCACCAGGATGTTCTTGCCGGTGCTCGCCAGGTCCGACACCACGATTTCGCCATCGTTGATGAACTTGTGGGAGTAGGTCGGGCTGGACAGGGCGTTGAGGCTGGCGAAACTGACGTTGCCCGGAATGTAGGCGAAGAGTTCGACGCCGGTGTTCGCGTTGAAGGCGTGGAGCATGCCGTCGTTGGCGGCAGCGAAGACCGTATTCGACGCCTTGACGTAAGCAGGGGCGGGGTTGGCGATGTCGCCGAGCAGGGACGTCCGGTTCCTGAAGGCACCGCCGTTGGCCAGTTCTCCGCTGGTTACGCCACGCAGGTAGTCCACGACGGCGGTGCTGCCGATGGCGGTCTTCTTGCTGTTGCTGAGGTTGTTGTAGGTGAAGGTGACGCCCCCGCCGCCGGAGTCCTTCCAGGTGAAGATGTTGCGCGATGCGGCACCAGGCAGCTTCTGGGAGGCCTTCCAGATCGGCACCGGGGTACCGTCGGAGGTGGTGTTCATTTTGCCCGCGGCGTTGAAACCGACGGCCCACAGATCGCCGCCCCAGCTGCCGTCGTAGCGGGCCACGAAGGTCTTGCCGTCCACTTCGACCATACTCGAGCTGACGGCGATATTCCAGGCACCGCCAGCCTCCCCGATGGAGGTAAGGGCCGACACCAGGCCGTCGGCGAACTCGGTGGGGTCCTTGGCCGCGACGAAGTTGCCACGACCATTCACGGCGGCGTGCCAGAGATCGTCGAGCTTCTCGGGGCTGCCCGCGGTGGGGTCGGGCCAGTTGATGGCACCGCTGGTCAGACGACCCAGATCGGTGTCCGGGTTGAGGGTCCCCTTCAAGCCCAGGGACAGGGTGAAGGTATTCATGTTCTGCCAGAACGAGGGGTTGGTGCTCGTCGGGCGGAGGTTGTTGGACAGGTTGGTGCGCAGATCCTTCTTCCAGTAATACATGGCGATGTCGGCCAGCGTGTTGCTGTAGCTGTCCGAGTAGGGACGGGCCGGTGCGTACTGGTAGGACTGGGAGTTGGGCCCCGTGATGGTGCTGCCGCTGGTGTTGTCCTCGTTGCCGATACCGCTGACGGTGGCCGTGTCGTAGTAGCCGTCGGTGGTCAGGATCGTGAAGTTCCGCCGGCACGAAAGCTGCGGCGAGGGGCCGTAGGGGCCGTTGTCGTCAGTGCGCGAGAAGTACTCGCCGGCCAGGGTCAACGCGGCCTTCAGGGGCGTTCCCTGGGGGGGAACCTTACTGCCCAGAAGTGCATTGAACCAGTTCAGCCGGTTGTTGTCTTCAAACGATCCGGAGGTGGGAATGGCGTTCCCGAAACTGGTGTCGTTGATCGTCGCAAAACCGACCCTGTAGTTGGTGCCCAGCTTGGCAAAGGCCAGGCTGGCGCCGGCCCGGGCAGCCAGCGTCCGTGAGCGGTAATAGGAGAACCAGTTGGCAAAGTTCTGGGTTTCTTCGGCAACAGTCCGGGTGGTCGAACCCCAGGTGAACGAGCTGACGGCCGTCTGCGTGCCGCCGTTCAGATCCTTCCTGTAGCCCGTTGTGCCCTGAACCTGGTACTTCACGTAGTTGACCGAGGACGTCAGCGCCCCGCTGCCCTTGTAAACATAGAACGTGATGGGCCAGTAGGAGGTGCAGGCGGCGGTGCCGCAGACGGCGTAGTCCGTGTTCGACGTACCGGTGATCCAGGGCACGGAGGTGACGCTGGATTGCTGGGCCGTCAGGTTCAGCTTTCCGATCGAGATATTGGCCGGGTTGTAGGGGGCTGCGGTAACCGTGACGTTGCCGTAGGACGAGCCGTCGTACTTGGCCCAGGGGGTGTAGGTGATCGTCGGGTCGTAGAACAGGGTGTTGTTCGTCGCCGAGCGCTTGAAGAAATTATGATAGTTCGTGTCTTCAAAGGTGGGAATCACCGGCGGATAGATATCTCCGTCATAGACGTTGTCCCGTGGCGGAAACAGGTAAACGCCGTAGCGGAAACCCCAGGTCCAGCCGAGGTTGTAGGTCGGGAAAATCGTCAGCGAGTCGGGCATCATTTCGAACTGCATGCTGCCCGAGTCGTCGAGCAGGAACAGGATGTTCGACGGGATGGCGGCAGCTGACTGCAGGGGCGCGCTGGGGAGGTCGACGACGGCCTCGACCTGCGCGCTCAACAGCGCAAGGGCGAGTGCCGTCGGAGCGAGAAGGCGAAGCCCCCGGGGGCGCGAGGCAGAACTGGACGCTTTGCTCATGGCCTACTGTCCGGTTATTGGCGAATGTTGGATTGGAGAATCACGGCGCTGCCCCGGCCATTGGTAGCCAGGGCGCGGGCGGTGATGCGGTACATCGGAACGAGGCAGGTCGGCTCGACCGGGATCTGCAGGTGGCAGGTACCGTCGACGGGCTGGCTTCCCATGTCCTCGATGATGTACTGGGTGGTCACGAGATTGGCGTCGGGGCTGGTGGCGCTCTTCCAGCCTGCAAAACTGCCATCCAGCCAGCGGTCGGCGGCGCCGGCCACCGGGGTCGGGCACAGCCCGTTGAGGCACGCGGCGGTAAAGCTGATCGGGGTGGCCGCCACCTTTTCGGCCTCGCGCAGGGCCGCCTCCGCCGCCTCGAAGATGAAGCTCCGGTCATAGAGGTTGCCGCTCATCCTTTCCTCAAGGCCAACACTGCGCATGGACGACAGGCCCAGCAAGGTGATGATGATCAGGATCAGCATCGACACCATGAGGACGATCCCGCGCTGTTGTGTGCGACGTGAAGTCATCATGGCGCCCTGTTCCTGAGCATGACGGTGCTGGTCGTCTCCGTCGCGAGGCGGCCCGTACCGGTGGTATCCGTGGATACGCCCGCGTTCTGGCCTTCGAATGTCAGGGTGACCCGAACTGCCAGGACCCTGCCCCAGTCAGTCACCGTCGCGGCAGTCACATATGTCAGGCCGCCCTCCTGGAGGTACACGAGCTGCATGTTGGTGACGCCGGGGGCAATCTCCTCGGGTGCAGCGTCGAGGAATATCCGGAAAAGGGACGAACGGCCGTCGGCCCCCTTGCCGATGTACCAGGTGCTGGCACCGAAACGAGACAGGCGCGAGACCCGCGGGTCGTAGTTGTAGTCGGTCGCCGGGCAGAGGCCAGTCATGTCGTAGCCGAGTGCCGTGCCGCAATTGCCGGCGCTGCTCGCGGCATAGGTAACGACGGTCGCGGCGACGGTGGACGCCACCAGGACGGTGGACTGCTTGTAGTCGCAGGCAATCAGGATGTCATTGGCGGTGATGCCGGAGGTGCCCGTATTCAGCGTGAACTTGTTCAGCGTGTCGTCGTGAGCATCGATGGTAAAGCCCGCGCCGAAGGCACCGGCCACGCGAATCGCGTCGGTGCCGGCAACCCGCTCGCCACTTCCGGTACCAAAGGCCACTGCCGGGGTCGACACGCTGGCGTCGAAGCCCTGGACGCCGTCGGCCAGCACGCTCCACCAGGCGGGGGGCGTGGTTTGCGCGGCGTTCAGAATGCTGGCGTTGCGCCTGTAGAGCGCCGTGTCGGTACGGCTGCCGTTGCCGCAGCCAGTGCTGCCGGCCTCGCGTATCTCCCGACTCATGATCACGAACGCGATGCGGGCCGAGTCCTGCATGCGCGACAGGTTTTCGGAGGTCTTGAAGCCTGTCTGACTGCCCATGAACACAACAAATACCCCGCCCATCAAAACCAGCCCCAAAGCCATGGACACCATCAACTCGACCAGCGAGAGGCCCCGGGCCCGCGATGGACGCCCTGATGACAGGCGGAGCGAACTGGCTTTCAAAGCTGAATCCTGGTGGTGACGGTGTAGACCTGCTCACCCGCAGTGGCACGCGAGTCGTCCCACTGGACGGTGATGTCACACAGCCCGTTGCGGCAGTTGATGCCGCCGCAGGCCGTGACGCCGATCGCGCTCTTGAGGGACAGCAGCCAGGTGACGACGTCGAGCTGGACCAGGACGTCGCCGCCCGGGTTGGCACAGGTTGCCACGTTGTACTGCCCGCTGCGGGCAGACGTGGCATTGGCACGCATGGCATCGATGATCGAGGCACTCAGGATGGTTGCCATCGAGCGCGACTGGGCGCTCTGGTTGTTGCGCAGGGCCGTCGTCTGGAGCGCCGCCATGCCCAGCATGCACAGGGAGAGGATGATCATCGAAATGAGCACTTCGAGCAGGCCAACGCCGCGTTGGCGCTGGAGGGAGGAAACTGTGCTGGGTTTCATGTCCGGTAAGCCACGCAGAGACGAGGTCAGTTCAAGGGCATGGGGCAAGCGCCGCCATAGTCGACGGAGCTGATCGATGCGCGTCCGCCGGCAACGATGCGGATTGCCCGGTAATTCAGGGCCGGAGAAACCGTCGGAATGCAGACCCCCAGGGAGGCCTGCAGCAGGATGGCCGATGCCCCCCGCGCGTTGCGGGCAAAGCCGTCGGAACCAAACCGGATGCGGTTGGACTGGACCAGAATCGTCGGACTGGCCCGCACGTAGAGCATGCTTGATGCAATGGTGCCGGTGCGCAACACCTCGCCGGCATCCGGACTGTCGTTCCGGTTGTTGTCCGCAAAGACCAGCCAACCCTCCCATCGACCCATGGCGCCGGAGCACGCGACGCCGTCGTCGCTACGACAGAAAATGACCAGCTGGTTGAGGCGGATGGCCTCGCTGCGAGCAATCATCAATGCGCCGAGGAGCTCATTGGACTGGGTCGCAAGCCGGGTCGAATTCATCATCGCGGTGTAGGAAGGAACCGCCACACTCGCCAGAATTGCGGCGATGGCTACCGTCACGAGGAGCTCGACGAGGGTGAAGCCGTTGTGTGGGTACATCTGCATTGGGATTCTCGGGTGCCGGACAGCTTGATTAGCGGCATTTGGCGGGAAAACTGAATCAGAAAAAGACGACAAAAGGGCCGCGATTGCGGCCCTTTTCGGCTTTTTCTGTGCGGTCTTACACCCTCCGGTAAATCTCCGCGCCGTTCTTCACGAACTCGATAGCCCTGATGTGTAGGGGCGACTTCAGTCGCCCGCGGACTTTGCTTGGGGGCGTGTCGGTGATCGGCGGGTGTTGGCGGGCGACTGAAGTCGCCCCTACAAGTCGCCCCCGCGTCGCTCTGCGCGTGCGTCCCTACACCTTCCGGTAGATCTCCGCCCCCGTCTTCACGAACTCGATGGCCTTGGTCTCCATGCCTTTCTCGAGCGCCTCGGCTTCGGCGATGCCCTGCTTGGCCGCAAAGTCGCGCACGTCCTGGGTGATCTTCATCGAGCAGAAGTGCGGGCCGCACATCGAACAGAAGTGGGCCACCTTGGCGGACTCCTTGGGCAGGGTCTCGTCGTGGAAGCTCTTGGCCTTGTCCGGGTCGAGGCCGAGGTTGAACTGGTCGTCCCAGCGGAACTCGTAGCGGGCCTTGGAGAGTGCGTTGTCGCGGATCTGCGCGCCGGGGTGGCCCTTGGCGAGGTCGGCGGCGTGGGCGGCGAGCTTGTAGGTGATGATGCCTTCCTTGACGTCGTCCTTGTCGGGCAGGCCGAGGTGCTCCTTGGGGGTGACGTAACAGAGCATCGCGGTGCCGTACCAGCCGATCATGGCGGCGCCGATGCCGCTGGTGATGTGGTCGTAGCCGGGGGCGATGTCGGTGGTCAGCGGTCCGAGGGTGTAGAACGGGGCTTCCTTGCAGTGCTTCAACTGCAGATCCATGTTCTCCTTGATCATGTGCATGGGCACATGGCCGGGGCCTTCGATGATGGTCTGGACGTCGTGCTTCCAGGCGATGTCGGTGAGTTCTCCCAGGGTTTCGAGTTCGCCGAGCTGGGCCTCGTCGTTGGCGTCGTATATCGAGCCGGGGCGCAGGCCGTCGCCGAGGCTGAAGGCCACGTCGTAGGCCTTCATGATTTCGCAGATGTCCTCGAAGTGGGTGTAGAGGAAGCTCTCTTTATGGTGGGCCAGGCACCACTTGGCCATGATCGAGCCGCCGCGGCTGACGATGCCGGTCATGCGGTTGGCGGTCATGGGCACGTAGCGCAGCAGCACGCCGGCGTGGATGGTGAAGTAGTCCACGCCCTGCTCGGCCTGCTCGATGAGGGTGTCGCGGAAGATTTCCCAGGTGAGGTCTTCGGCCTTGCCGTCCACCTTCTCCAGCGCCTGGTAGATGGGCACGGTACCGATCGGCACGGGCGAATTACGGATGATCCATTCGCGGGTTTCGTGGATGTTCTTGCCGGTGGACAGATCCATGACGGTGTCGCCGCCCCAGCGGGTGGACCAGGTCATCTTGTCCACTTCCTCGTTGATCGAGGAGCCCAGCGCCGAGTTGCCGATGTTGGCGTTGATCTTCACGAGGAAGTTGCGGCCGATGATCATCGGCTCGGATTCCGGGTGGTTGATGTTGTTGGGGATGATGGCGCGGCCACGGGCCACTTCGGAGCGCACGAACTCGGGGGTGATCTCGCCGGGGATGCTGGCGCCGAAGTCCTGGCCCTTGTGCTGGCGGCCGAGCAGCTTGACCATGCGTTCGCCCATAGGGCCGGTGTTCCGCAGGCTTTCGATGTAGGCGGCGCGGTTCATGTTCTCGCGGATGGCCACGTATTCCATTTCGGGGGTGATGATCCCCTGGCGGGCGTAGTGCATCTGGGAGACGTTCTTGCCGGGCAGCGCGCGGCGCGGCTTGCGGTGCAGGCCGGGGAAACGGAGTTCGTCGAGCTTGGGGTCGGCGGCGCGGATACGGCCGAATTCGGAGGACAGATCGGGCAGCACTTCGGTGTCGCCGCGCTCCTCGATCCAGCCCTGGCGCACCGCCGGCAGGCCGGAGCGGATGTCGATCCTGGCGGCGGGGTCGGAATAGGGGCCGGAGCAGTCGTAGACGAAGATCGGCGGATTGGGCTCGCCGCCCATGCCGGTGGGGGTGTCGGCTTGCGAGATTTCGCGCATCGGCACGCGTACATCCGGGCGGGAGCCTTCGACGTAGATCTTGCGGGAGTTGGGCAGCGGCGCGATGGCCGCTTCGTCCACGTGGGCGGACGAGGCGAGGAATTTGTCGGTGGCGTTCATGAAGGCTCCTTGGGGGGTGTCCGGACTATTGTGGTTTTAACAAGCAGGTTAATTCAGCAAATATCAGGCCATGGCTCCCGGAGCAGCTTTTCCGGACTGAAGTCAGACCCGCGAAAATACCAGGGCGCGACAAAGAGACGTCTGTCTCTCCCGTCGCAAGCCCAATTGAGACACCTGTCTCTTTATTCTCCGGCCACCGTTCCGTTTTTCCCGTCTGAAAGCGGAATTTCATTCCTGGCAAGGAAGTTGCAATTCCCCTCTTGCCCGTCGGCTATTTCAGGCCGGTGGAGTTCCAGCGTTCCGGGCAGGTATTCCGGAGCGAAAAAAACAAGAGGAGACATTCATGCTTCAGCACACACCCGTTTCGCGCCGCCTGAAAAGGAAGAGCATCTCCGCCGCGCTGCTGCTATTGACTGCATCGGTACCGGCACTGGCCGAAAACAACGTCTCGATATACGGCATCATCGATGCCGGCTTGCTGTATCAGAGCAAAACCGACCCGACTGGCAAGGGCAAGACTTCCATGGAAACCAGCGGCTTGCGCCAGACGGTGCTGGGCTTCAAGGGCGACCGGGATCTGGGCAAGGGCCTGGAAGGCTTCTTCAATCTGGAAGCGCATTTCGATACCAATAACGGCCAGTTCCACGGCACCGGCGACGCCCAGGGCAACGGCACGCCCTTCTTCCGGCGCCAGGCCAACCTGGGTCTGCGCGGCGATTGGGGCAGCGTGACTTTCGGTCGCCAATACGGCCCGGCATTGCTCGCCCATATCGGTACCGAACCGCGCGCCTTCAAGGAACAATTCTCGAATCTGTATGCCTGGGCCTATAACCAGTACGCGGCCACCGCCGGCGGCCCGGGCACCGAGCGCAACACGAATAACGACGTCGGTATTTTCTTCAGCAATGCAATCCAGTATCGCAACACCATTGGCCCGGTCAATTTCGGTGTCCTGTGGTCGCCCGGCGGCAAGGCCGGCAGCCTGGAGAAGAACAGCGTATTTGCGCTAGGCGGCACCTATACCGGCCCGGTGATCCTGTCCGCGTCCTATCAGGTAATCAAGGACGAAGCGACGGCCAACGACAACGTGAAGCATGGCGGACTCGGCATCGCCGTGCCCTTCGGCGACTTTACCTTCAAGGCCAATTACCTGAATGCCAAGAACGAAACGAACACCGGCGCCAATGTTTCCAACGTCAATGCGGTGAGCGCCGGTGTGGACTGGAAGTGGCATCCCGAAAACACGGCGACCCTGGCCTATTACGACAACAAGGACAAGCTCAACAAGAACGACCACACCCGCAACGTGGTGTTGAGCAACGACTACAAGCTGCGTGCCGACACCACGATCTATGTGCAGACGGCCTATGTGGACGCCGACTCGGCCGCCACCATCAAGACGAGTATTGTTGCCGCCGGTGTGCCGAGCGTTGGCAACCGGACCCTGCTGGTGAATGCCGGTATCAATTTCACGTTCTGAGCGCCGCCGAATTCAAAGGAATATGACCATGAAGAAGACCCCGTTCCGCCTGGCCGCCTGTGCCGGTGCGCTGCTGATCGCCGGTGCCGCCCTGGCCGCCGAAACCCGCCCCGGCTATGCCGACCCGGACAACTGGCCGCAATACCACCGCAGCTACAACGCCTGGCGCTACAGCCCGCTCACCCAGATCAACAAGACCAACGTCAAGAAGCTCAAGGTGGCGTGGATCCACCAGCCGGGCAACATCACCCACGGCCTGCAGGCCACCCCCATCGTGGTTGACGGGGTGCTGTACTACATCTCGGCCGACAACAACGCCTGGGCGGTGGACGCTGCCACCGGCAAGACCCTCTGGCACTACACCGCCAAGCTCAACCCGATCGCCAAGCAGGCCTTCTACGCCTCGGCCAGCCGCGGCGTGACGGTGGGCCGCGGCAAGGTCTTCATCGGCAGCCTCGACGGGCGCTTCATCGCCCTCGACCAGAAGACCGGCAAGGAGGTGTGGAGCACCCAGCTCACCGACCCCAAGACCCAGTACGGCGCGCTGTTCTCGGCCCCGCCGCAACTGGCCGGTGACGTGCTCTTCGGCGGCACCACAGGGGGCGATCAGCCCATCGCCGGCAAGATCTACGCGGTAAATGCCGACACCGGCAAGCCGGTGTGGAACTTTGAAGTCATCAAGAACGACCCGGCCAGCTGGCCCGGCGACAGCGGCAAGGTGGGCGGCGGCTCGGCATGGATGCCCGGCACCTACGACGAGAGCACCGACACCATCTACATCGGCACCTCCAACGCCGCCCCCGACTACTACACCCCGGGCCGCGAGGGCGACAACAAGTACACCGCCACCCTGCTGGCCCTCGACCCCAAGACCGGCAAGCTCAAGTGGCACCGCCAGGAAATCCCCCACGACACCTGGGACTTCGACTCCGCCTACGAGGCCCTGCTGGTCAAGAAAGACGGCAAGGACGTGATCGTCCACCTCAACAAGAGCGGCTTCGTGTTCGTCATGGACAAGACCGACGGCTCCCTCGAAAACGTCTGGCAGTTTGCCGAGAACATGAACTGGGCCAAGGGCATCGACCCCAAGACCGGCGCCATCATCGAGCCGCGCCGTCCCCAGCCGGGCAAGCGCGAACTGCTGTGCCCCAACCTGCTCGGCGCGCGCAGCTGGAACCACGGCGCCTACAACCCGGGCACCGGCCTGTGGTACTCCCACGCCATGGAGGTGTGCAACGAGGTGGTGTCCGGCAAGGACGACCCGTCCAACCTGACCGCCATCTCTTCGCTGTCGCTGGGCATCGACGAGATCAAGCTGGTGCCGCCGCCCAACGGCAAGAAGCCTGACGGCCGCCTCGACGCCCGCGACCCGCTGACCGGCAAGCTCAAGTGGAGCATCCGCTACGAGCTGCCGCCCCTGTCCAGCGTGCTGACCACTGCCGGCGGCCTCGTCTTTACCGGCGACATGGAAGGCCGCCTCTACGCCTACGACGCCGACAACGGCAAGGAGCTGTGGCGCTTCAACGCCGGCTCCGGCGCCCGCGGCGGCCCGGTGAGCTACGCGGTGAAGGGCAAGCAGTACATCGTGATCCCCACCGGCCTCGGCTCCCACGCCCCGGGCTTCCTGGCCGGCGCCTTCCCGCAGATCAAGGACCTGCCGGGCGGCGCTGCACTGATCGGCTTCACCCTCGAGTAAGCACCGTTTTTGCTCCGCGGCACGACCCGGGCCGGACGCGGCCAGTCGTGCTGTTTATAGGGTGTGGCGCCTGCCTCCGGACGCCGCACCCCTTTTTCCTTATACGGACAGAGAGAAAAATGAACCCCATCCGCGTAATCCTGCACCGCCTCGCCCCCGCCGCCCTGCTCCTCGCCCTCATCGCCGACGCGGGTGCCGTGGCGCCGCCCGCCGATGAAGGCAAGACCCGTATCGCCGCCGGCCGGGCCCGTTTCGACCAACTGTGCGTGAGTTGCCACGGCGAGCACGGCGCCGGTGTGGCCAGCAGCGGCGGCGGCGCCAGCTACGGGCCGAAACTGACCGGGCGCAGCGACCTCGCCGAAGACAAGATCCGCGACCGCATCATCCACGGCAAGCACGGCGACAAGGCCATGCCGCCCTGGGGCACCGTGCTCGAGAGTGCCGAGATCGAACAACTGGTGGCCTACGTGAAGCGCCTCGCCGCCACCCCCGGCGGCCAGAGCACCGGCCCGCTGGCGCCTTTCGATCTCAACGACGAAGCCCGCATCAACGCCGGCAAACGCCGCTTCGCCAAAACCTGTGCCGGCTACTGCCACGGTTTCGAAGGCATCGGCGGCCGCGCCCCCGACTTCAAGGGCCGCACCGACCTGCCCGCCGAAATGGCCTACGAGACCATCTACAAGGGCCGCCAGGGCGCCGACGTGATGCCGCCCTGGGGCGCCGCCTTCACCGAAGAACAGATCTGGGAACTGGTCGCCTACCTGCAATACCTCGGCAAACAGCAACCCTGAGCAGGAGCGACGGTAGGGGCGACTTCAGTCGCCCACGGACTCCGGTCAACGAATAGCGCCTGATTGACGTGCGGATGGGCGACTGAAGTCGCCCCTACAGCACACCCCTACAGCGAGCCCCTTCCCTCGCCCCTGCGTGCGAGACCGTACAGACCGGCCCCCGCTTTCTGAACATCCTGCCCCCTGTTTCCCCATCATCACTTTCAACAGCGAGGGCTCATCAGAATGTCAAAACGCGCCGAATACATCGACAAAATGGAAGTTCAGCTCGACAAGTTGAACAAGAAAATGCACGACCTGGAGGCCACGGCCAAGGAAGCCAAGGAAGAGGCCCGTCAGAAGTACAAGGACGAAATGGTCAAGCTGCGTGAGCAGTCCAAGGTTGCCGCCGTGAAGCTGGATGAAATGAAGGCTGCCGGCGTGGACACGTGGGAACACATGGTCACCGACATGGAAAAAATGCACGACGCCTTCACGCATTCATTCTTCTCCATGTTCCAGGCCTTCGGCTCCCGCGAGCCGGCCGAGAAAACGGCCAAAAAGGACGATGCGGAAACATCCAAAAAAGGATGAAAACCATCCGAAAATCCCCTTCCACGATCGATTAATCGATCTGCACGGCCGAAAGTTCAATCCCGGAGAGGGATTAATCGATCTCCGGGATTGAAACTTCGTCCAGCACTCGGCGCAGCCCTTGCACGGCGCTTGCCAGTTGCCTGGAAGTAAAGCCGCCAAAGCCAAGCATCAGGCCGGGGAGCGGCAGATTGCCGGAGCACATGGGCGAGAGCGCTCGCAAGGCAATACCCGCGGTGGCGGCTGCCGAAGCAATCGCCACATCGTCCAGCCCGGCGGGAAGCCACACCACAATATGCATGCCCTGGTCGGCCGGCTGAACACGCAGTTCGGGCAGCTCGGCCTGAAGGGCGTCAATCAACGCCTGGCGCCGTTCAGCGTAGATGCCCCGAATGCGCCGGATATGCGTCTCGAAGTAGCCCTCCCGCATGTAGGCCGCAATGACGTGCTGTTCAGTTGAAGGCGAGCCTCGCCCCATCAATGCCCGCGCACCGGCAAATGCCTTGACCAGACATCCGGGTGCCACGATGTACCCGAGGCGCAGGGAGGGTGCCAGCACCTTGCTGAACGTTCCCAGGTAAACCACCCTCTGTGTATCCAGACCCTGCATGGCTGGAAAGGGGTGACCGGCATAGCGCAGTTCGCTGTCGTAGTCGTCTTCGACAATCCAGCCGCCATGCTCCCGAGCCCACTCGACGAGCGCCAGACGCCGGGGCATGCTCATGGGCATCCCCAGCGGGTATTGATGCGAGGGCGTCACAAATGCGGCCTTGGCATCAGGCTGCGCGGCCATCGCCCGCGTCACGTCGAATCCCTGGGCATCCACAGGTATCCGCTGTATCCGGACGCCACCGTCTTCCAGCACCGATGTCAGTCCAGGATAAGCGGGGTCTTCGGCCCATGCGGCATCGCCTGGCGTCAGCAAGACCCTGGTGGCCAGGTAGAGACCTTGCTGAGTGCCTTCCGTGATGACGATATTCTCGGGGCCGCAACTGACGGCACGGGCCTTTCGCAAGTAGTCGGCTATGGCCTCCCGCAATGCAAGGAGCCCCCGTGGGTCGGCGTACCCCGAGGGTGCGGCGGCCCGGGAAGCGCCAACCCGGTTGCGGATACGGCGCCAGTGCTCATCCATCGCGACATCCCCTTCCGGCACCGCAACCGAGAACGGCACCGACGGCAAGGGCGCCAACTTGTCGGCAATCGCCGCATAGTGGCTGGCCGAGGCGGGAAGCGATGACGCAAGAACAGGCTTGTCATCAAATGAATTTCCCGGTGCGACGGGCTGGTCTCGAACGTTGGCGGCTACCCGCGTGCTGGCGCCAGCCTGTGCCTCGAGCCCCCCTTCGGCTATCAGCTGGGCATAGGCTTCCGCCACCGTTCCACGTGACAAGCCAAGGGACGCCGCCAAGGCCCGCGTGGAGGGCAGCCGCTCACCGGCCACAAGCTCACCTTTCGAGATGGCGTGGCGAAGCGCATCCGCCAATTGCCGACCGATGTTTCCCTGCTCCCGGTCCATGGCTCCCAGAGCAGGAATCTCCATCAAGAACTGCCGCCTTGGCATGCATCCACCTTCCACACCGGCCACAAACTGGACCAGTAAATTACTCGCTATCTGGATCTGAATGATAGTCCGGTTTCACGCAAGAATAGGCTCACCAAACAAACTGTGAAAGGAAGCGAGATGCATTGCCCAAGCGTGTTCCGCGAGGAACGACTGGATGTGCTCCATGGTCTGCTTGCCGCCCACCCTTTGGCGACCCTGATCACCTCGGGCAGTGGCGGACTGATGGCCAACCTGATTCCATTCGCGCTTCACGATGGCGGGGATTACGGGATACTTCGCGCCCACCTTGCACGGGGGAACAAGCAGCTCGATGCACTTCGCGAAGGCGCTGAAACCCTGGTGGTCTTCGCGGGGCCTGCCTGCTATGTGACGCCCTCGTGGTATCCATCAAAGCTGGAGCACGGCAAAGTGGTGCCCACCTGGAATTTTGCGATGGTTCAAGTGCGCGGCAAACCTGTGCTCGTCGATGAGGCCGGCTGGGTTCGTCAGCATGTTGAGCAACTGACAAGCAAGCTCGAGAATGGACGCGAACATCCCTGGCAAGTGTCTGATGCGCCTGATGACTTTATTGCGGCACAACTCAAAGCTATCGTTGGCATCGAAATTCCCGTTCTCGCCATCGAGGGAAAATGGAAGACCAGCCAGAACCGCTTGCCGACTGACCGTCAAGGCGTCATCGAAGGGCTGAGGACCGAAGAAGCGTGCCCGGCCATGCTGGCAATGATGGAGCATCATCAGGCATTGATCGAAAATTGAGGGCTGGATTTCATGACAATCAAGGAACTCCTCGGGATTGAACTACCCATCATCCAGGCGCCCATGGCGGGGGTTCAAGGCAGTGCATTGACGATTGCGGTATCGAATGCGGGCGGGCTGGGTTCGCTGCCTTGTGCCATGCTCGGCCCCGACGTTCTGAGATCTGAAATCGAGGCGATACGCGCGCACTCGGAGAGACCATTCAACCTCAATTTCTTTTGCCACACGCCCCCCACTGCCGACAAGGACCGGGCCAATGCCTGGCAAGCCTTGTTTGCCGATTACTACGGCGAGTTTGGACTCGACCTCGCCAAGGCGCCACCGGGTCCGGCCCGGCTGCCTTTCAATCAGGAAATGGCTGATCTGGTCAGTCAATACCGACCGGCCGTGGTGAGTTTCCACTTTGGATTGCCCGCCCCTGAGCTGGTGCGTCAGGTGCGCTGCGCGGGGGCAAAAATACTGTCTTCGGCAACGACGCTGGAAGAAGCCCTGTGGTTGGCCGGGCAAGGCGTGGACGCCATTATTGCGCAAGGTCTTGAGGCCGGTGGGCATCGCGGGATGTTTCTGAGTGACGACATTACGACGCAAATTGGCAGCTTCGCGTTGCTTCCACAAATTGTCCGCGCCGTTGACATACCCGTTATTGCAGCCGGCGGAATTGCAGATGCCCGCGGTGTTCGAGCTGCATTCGACTTAGGCGCTGCCGCCGTTCAAATAGGCACTGCTTATTTGCTCTGCCCGGAGGCGACAACCAGTGCGGTGCATCGGGCGGCACTCAAGCGCGAAGAGGCCCGACACACGGCACTGACCAATATCTTTTCCGGGCGGCCCGCCCGCGGCATCGTGAACCGCTTGATGAAGGAGCTTGGGCCCATCAATGCAGCGGCCCCGCTGTTCCCGCTGGCAACCGCCGCGTCGGCCCCCCTGCGGGTTAAGGCAGAAAGCATGGCAAGTGGTGATTTCTCTCCCTTGTGGGCCGGACAGAACGTGACGGGCTGCAAGGAAATTCCGGCCGCGGACCTGACCAGGGAACTCGCGAGCCGGATTGGCGACTTATGAAGGCCTGATACCGGAGGTGCCCCCATGCACGAGTTGAACCTGAGCAAGGCTTTCACGCTGCTGGAATCAGGGCCTGTCGTCCTGGTGACGACCCATGACGGGACCAAAGACAACATCATGACCATCTCGTGGACCATGGTGATGGACTTCACCCCGCTGTTTGCCATCACCACGGGCGAATGGAATCACTCCTTCGCGGCATTGCAGAAGCATCGCGAATGCGTCATTGCCATCCCCACCGTCGACCTGCTGGACAAGGTGATTGGCATAGGGACATGCACCAGCGCAGATACCGACAAGTTTTCCCGATTCGCACTCACCCCCGTACCGGCCAGGCTCGTCAGCCCCCCCTTGATCAAGGAATGCATCGCCAACATCGAGTGCAAGGTCATCGACATTGTCGAAAGGCACAACATCGTTGTCCTCGAGGGACTTGCCGCCTACGTCGATGCGGAACGCAAGGAGACGCGCAGGGTGCACGCGGTGGGTGACGGCACCTTCATCGTCGACGGACGCAGGATTGACCGGAAAGAGATGATGGCCTCGAAGCTGCCGCCGGGGGTTTAGGGGTTATTGGGTAGGTGGCGGGCTCGGGTCGGAGCGGTCAAACGAGAACGTTGCCGAAAAGCGGTCATTAGGGCACAAAACAGCGCTTCGCACCGTCCGTATTATTGGAGTCTTTGTACGGACCCACCTGAAGATTTCTCCTTGCTTGACGAGCAATTTCCCATGCACAATCAATACACCAATATCAATTGTCATGCAGACTCAGCGGGTCTGTTTAATAACTGTTAGGCCTAGATCAGCACCTATGCGTTCAGAGAGAAATAGAACAGCACTATCTGGTGCTTCCAAAAATGCCGAAAATGCGCTGAATGCGGTGTCTTCGCTCGACCTCAAACATGTACCTGAGGATGACAAAGTAGCGTGGGGTATGGCAGCCCTCATACACTGCGATCTGTGTCGACTAGTAGTCTCCTTCGACGAGTGTCAGGTGGTCGGTGTTGCTCGACTACTCTATCTCGGTGACATCGTGTGTAAGTTATTTGAGGCGAGGAACTGGTACAACAACGCTGGGACAAAATTACTTCTTCGCATTGCAGAACGGAAGTCAATCGATAAGGCACACGTCAGAAAGAAAATTGAGGACCTCAAACAAGCCCATCAGATCCATCGAGTGAAAACGTACGAGGCCTACCGCAACAAATTTGGCTATCACTACGACGCCAATGCGATTTCGTACCTTCAACGCTTCGGCTTAGAAGATTCGGATCACTTCTTCGATCTGCTCACTGCATTTGTGAGGTTTTCTGCCTCTTGGACTCAGATAACCAAAGACCTCGTGAAAAGTGACAACCCAAATGAAGCTTAACGCTTCAGTCAACCGGGACGCTCCGCCGGCAAGCCGGCTACGCTTATCATACCTACAACGTCAGACATCATCATCTTCCCGCGCAACATGACTGACGAATCCGACTATCACTTCAACAAGCTACCAGGAAAGACCTACATTAGCCGACGCATTATTACAAGCCTTGGCGAGTACTTGCGGCACGCATCGAAGGTTATGGATAAGGACGAGACCTTCCTCTATGCCAAGGAGAAGGGAGAATTGGTAATTCGCCACACGACTGGCGGACGAAAAGAAATTGTGGCTAAGTTCTTTGAAGACAGCCGAGAAATGGAGGTCGTAACCATTCAGAGCTTCAATCCAGAGAAGGGCATTCCGCACAAGACCTACTTCACATTCATCGGGTCGGAAATTGACCAACTGGTTGAGTTTTTCGCCAACATTTCAAAGATCAAGTTTCATGATGACGCGAGGCTGAATGTCAGCGATCACGAGCTAAGAAAAGTCATACTCTCGAAAGATCAGGCGCGGAGTTTGGTTCACGAGAACCAGGATCTCTTCTCTGAACTCGTCAGATCCGAGGTTACGAAGGAAGACGTTGTAGCGCTCGGATACAGAAAGAAGCAGTTGGAAGTTTTCGGTAGCCTACTCACCGACGATGACTACTTTGAAAAAATAAAAGCCCAGAAAATTTGTCGTGGCGATGAAGATCTGTGGCAAAAGTTCTTTGAGCGCAACCAGTGGATTTTTGGTTACGGCCTACACTATGTGTTTGTTACCGGGTTTGAAAATCGGAAGCTTGAGCAGATAGTGCAAGGCAACGATCTTATGAACCGCGGAAAAAGAGCGGACGCACTGATGATGACCCGTGGAATTGTCAATTCCCTGTGCTTCGTTGAAATCAAAACCCATCGCACGCCGTTACTCGACAAGTCGAGCTACAGACCGGCTTGTTGGGCACCGTCGCGAGAGCTAGCCGGCGCAATTGCACAGGTACAAGGAACGGTCGCGTCGGCCATCAGAAGTCTCTCAGACCGTATTCGCCCTTGCACTATTGATGGTGATCCTACTGGTGAGGAGGTATTCAACTACAAACCGCGCGCATTTGTCGTGATTGGAAGTCTGAGCGAGTTCGTGGGAGAAAATGGCGTTAATGCAGAAAAGCTTCGATCATTTGAGCTTTACCGCAATAGCATTGCGGGGATCGAGATCATTACGTTCGATGAACTTCATGAAAGAACAAAATTCATCGTCGTCGCAGCCGATATCTAACTTCTCCTTCCACCGTGCCTGCGCGAAAATCCACGCAGGCCAGTGAAGTCCAAGGCTGCACATCTGCTCTCCGAAACGGAGAACATCAGCTTCGGGTCATCAGCGCCCCTCAACGCCCACCCAATACCCCCCTACCGTCAAGCGGCCGCCTTTCGTCCCCCTCTGTCGCGCCGAGTGGAGGGGGTGACGGGCGGAAAGAGGGCTTCGCGTGTTTGAGCCCGCAGGGCGAGTTTGCGAAGACCCCGCCCGGCGCACCCGGAAGGAGGGAAGCCCGCAGGGCCGCGGCGGCGGGGCGCGCTTTCTTGCCGACTTCTTTGCCGCGCAGCAAAGAAGTCGGTCGCCCGCCGGGGCGAGACCCGGCCAACGGTGGGTGGGACGGAGTGACGGGGGTGGGTGGGCGACTGAAGTCGCCCCTACGCTTCAGTTTTCTCGCCGGTTGGGCGGCACGATATTCAGCCGTGACAGCTTGCGGTAAAACGTCGCCCGCGACAGCCCCAGCTCCTTCGCCGACACCGTCACCTGCCACTGGTTGCGGCACAAAACCTCCAGCATGCGCCGGCGCAGCGCCAGGTCTTTCTCCTTGAGCGGTGGCAGGTCCGGCTCCGGCGCCGCCAGCACCGGGGCCGCCCGGCTCACCTCTTCACGCAGGGCGCGCGGTGCGGTGATACGTGGCCCGATAAAGAGATCCGGCGGAAAGTGCGCCGTGTGCAGCAGATTGCTCTCGCAGATGGCACAGGCGTAACGCATGGCGTAGCGAAGCTGGCGGATGTTGCCCGGCCAGCCGTGGCGCAACAGCGCGTCACGGGTTTCCGGCGCCAAACGGATCGCCTCGCGGCCCATGGCGTGCGCTTCTTCGACCAGCACCCGGTCGATCACCACGCCGATATCCTCCCGCTCGCGCAGCGGCGGCAGGATGAACACGGCGCCGTTGAGGCGGTAATACAGGTCTTCGCGGAAGCGCCCTTCTTCGACAAGGGTGGGCAGGTTCTGGTGGGTGGCGCAGACGATGTGCAGCTTCACCGGAATCGGCTCCTCGGCCCCGAGGGGCAGCACCTCGCCTTCGGCCAGCACCCGCAGCAGACGGCTTTGCAGCACCAGCGGCATGTCGCCGATTTCATCGAGGAAGAGCGTGCCGCCGTCCGACTGGATGATCTTGCCGCGGGCGCCCTTGCTGCGCGCGCCGGTAAAGGCTCCGTCCCGGTAGCCGAACAGTTCGCTCTCGATCAGGCTTTCGGGAATCGCCGCGCAGTTGAGGGCCACGAAGGGCTGCTTGTAGCGGCTGCTGCAATCGTGGATGGCCTTTGCGAAAGCCTCCTTGCCGGTGCCGGTCTCGCCCATCAGCATGATCGGGATGTCGCGGTTGGCCACCTTGAGGGCCCGGTCGACGTTGGTGCGCACCCGCGGGTCTTCCGTGAGCGTCGTCCCTGTCCCGTCTTGATCCCATTTCTTTGAGCAGCGAAGGTGTC
>JAOAUC010000023.1 GCA_030157785.1 Zoogloea oleivorans | reverse complement strand
TCGATTCGCCCGACCCGGGCCCCGCGGGCTTCACCGGCAGCGTGATCATTGCCGAATTCCCGTCGCTGGCCGAAGCAGAGGCCTGGGCTGCAGCCGACCCCTACAGCACCACCGGTGTCTTCGTCCGGTGCACGGTCAAGCCGTTCAAGAAGGTTCTGCCGTGAGCGTGATCGATGAAATCCGCAAGCGTCTGGACACGCTATCGCCGGAACGGATCGAGGTCATCGACGACAGCCATCTGCACGCCGGCCATGCGGGCGCCCGCTCCGGCGGGGGCCACTACAGCCTGAGCATTGTTTCGGCTGCCTTTGAAGGCAAAAATACGGTCTCCCGCCACCGCTTGATTTACGATGCGCTGGGCGACATGATGCGCCAGGACATTCATGCCCTGGCCATCCAGGCAAGAACCCCCGAAGAAAACTGACTTTCAAACCGCTACACCAAGCAAGGAAAACTGATGAAGATCGTCCCGAGCCGTCTGGCTCTGTCCCTTCTCGCGGCGTTCGTCGCGATCCCCGCCTTCGCCCAGACCGTGGCGACCGTCAATGGCACCGCCATCCCCCAGGCCCGTGCCGACGTGATGATTGCGGAACAGAAGACCCAGGGCGCGCCTGATTCGGATCAACTCCGCAACGCCGTCAAGGAAGAACTGGTCCGTCGCGAAGTGCTCGCCCAGGAAGCCCGCAAAAAGGGCCTGGAAAAGTCCGGCAGCGTAACGGCCCAGATCGAACTGGCCCGTCAGGCCGTACTGATCCGTGCCTACCTGCAAGACTACGTCAAGGCTCATCCGGTCACCGACGCAGACATCAAGGCCGAGTACGAAAAGATCAAGTCCCAACTGGGCGACAAGGAATACAAGGCACGTCACATCCTGGTCGAGAAGGAAGAAGACGCCAAGGCCATCATCGCCAAGCTGGACAAAGGCGAGAAGTTCGACGAACTCGCCAAGCAGTCCAAGGATCCGGGCTCGAAGGACAAGGGCGGCGATCTGGGCTGGGCCAACCCGGCCGGCTTCGTGAAGCCCTTCTCCGAAGCCTTGGTCAAGCTGGAAAAAGGCAAGTACTCCGCCACCCCGGTGAAGACCGAGTTCGGCTATCACGTCATCAAGGTGGAAGACAGCCGCGCCCTCAAGGCACCGGCCTACGACGAAGTGAAGCCCCAACTCAAGCAGCGCCTCGAGCAGCAGAGCGTCGAGCGTCACATCGCCGAACTGCGCAGCAAGGCTGCCGTCAAGTAAGCCTGCCGCGCCCCCCAAAAAGCCGACGTCGTTTCGTCGGCTTTTTTACGTTTACGGCCTCTTCCCTCCCTCTCCAAGTCGGCGCAAACTGCCTCTCTGAACATGCCTGCAAGTGCATGGTCGCGGCGTTAATGGAGAGCACGATGGACAGGAGCCCACTCCCCTGCCAGGAAGCCTTCTGGCACATCCTCTATCGCTACCTGTGGCCCTTCCCCTACTTCCGGGACGTGACGCAAGGCAGCCTCCTCGAACGCCAGCAGAACTACCGTTACAACCGCCGGATCGGTATCCATCACCTTCCCGGCTTCATGTTCAAATGGGCTTGCCTGACACTGTTCTTCTTTGTGCTTGGCAGTTTGTGCGAAGAACTGCTCGAAGTCGTTCTGCCTGCCGCCTGCTGCTTCGTCACCGGCACCTGGACCCTGACCATCGCCGTCCAGCTGACCGTCGCCTGGCTGTGGCTGCGGCGCTTTCCGGAGCTGGGCCGATGACGGGCCAAGCCCCGGCACTTGTTGCCTCCCTTACAACGTAACCTTCTCGCCCTGATGCGGCAGCGTCACATCGCGCCACCCCAGTTGGTCCCGAATCGCCTGGGCAAACGTGGCGGAGGCGCCAGCTTCGCCGTGTACAACATAGGTGTGTCGCGGCGGAACATGAAAGCCGCGCAGCCAATCGAGCAGCCCCGCCTGATCGGCATGAGCCGACAGGCCGCCCACCGTATAGATGCGAGCCCTGACCGGCACCGGTTGACCAAAGATATGGACCAGCCGGTCGCCGTCAACGAGACGACGGCCCAGCGTGCCCGCCGCCTGAAAACCAGCAATCAGGATGCTGCACTCACTGCGTGAAAGGTTCTCGCGCAGATGGTATTTGATCCGTCCGGCGTCGCACATGCCGCTGGCCGAAATGATCACGGCGCCGCTTCGGACTTCATTCAGCGCCCGGGAGCGCTCCACGTCAGCAACGAACTCAATCTTTACCTTTGCCGGATGCGCCTCCATCCAGGCAATCAAGTCGCGGGTCTCGCCATCGAGCAAGGCCGGGTGTGCCAACGTAATGCGGGTCGCCTCGTTGGCCATCGGCGAATCGACAAAGAGCTTCAGCGGCGCGAGGCGTTGACGGCGCACCAAGTCAGCCAGCAGGTAGATGATTTCCTGGGTGCGGCCCACGGCAAAGGAGGGAATGATCAGGTTGCCATGGCAGGCGTGCGTCCGCTCGATGGCAGCGACGATTTCATCTTCCGTTTCCGGCATCGGGCGATGCAGGCGATCACCGTAGGTGGACTCAATCAACAGCAGATCGGCCTCGGGAATCACTTTCTCAGGGTCATTCAACACCGGGCGATCGCGCATGCCCAAATCGCCGGAAAACACCAGTTTGCGCGGTTTACCTTCACCGCTGACCGTCACCTCCAGCCAGGCCGAGCCGAGAATGTGACCGGCATCGTGAAAGCAGACCTTCACCGATTCAGCAGGATGAATGGTTTCGCGATAGTCAGCCGGCCTGAGCAGGCTGAGGGACGATTGCGCCTGGGCCACGGTGTACAGAGGCGCTTGAATGCCGCGCTCGCTTGTGCCGCGGCGATGCTGATGGCGCAACTGCCACTCCGACTCCTTCTCCTGGATGTGGGCGCTGTCCAGCAAAAGGACTTCAAGCAGATCGATGGTGGCCGGCGTCGCGTAGATCGGCCCACGAAATCCCAGCACCGCCAGACGGGGCAACAGGCCGGAGTGGTCAATGTGGGCGTGCGTCAGCAGCACAAAGTCGATACTGCGGACGTCAAAGCCGAAGCTCAGGGCGTGCAGGTTTTTTGAACGGGCCGCTGCGCCGCCCTGGAACATGCCGCAATCGACCAGAAAACGACAATTCTCCGTCTCGACCAACGTGCAGGAACCAGTGACTTCTCCGGCCGCCCCCATAAAACTGATATGCATTTTGAACGCCTCCTGATGGGGTTCAGCATGAACCTCGGGGTGGCACATTGCAACGTCAGGCACGTGTTGCACTACGGTATTTCAGAACACGCAAACCGTCTTCAAAGCCGATCATTTCCCAGAAAAAT
This sequence comes from Zoogloea oleivorans, assembly GCA_030157785.1. Lineage (GTDB taxonomy): Bacteria > Pseudomonadota > Gammaproteobacteria > Burkholderiales > Rhodocyclaceae > Zoogloea > Zoogloea oleivorans_A. The sequence continues at coordinate 10,165 of JAOAUC010000023.1, read as the reverse complement.
CAAGGATCTGGACGCATTTCCGACTTCTTTTTCTTGATTTTCTGACCTAAAAACACTACTAAATGTAGTAGAAAATTTCTTTTATCCGCACTGTTGCTTTTTTTAAGTATTTGTTTTTAAACAACTAAAAAATTTGTAGTAAAACCAAGCTTCGAGGTAAGCTATGCGCCGTTCCACACACCTGCCGATCAGCCATGACCGCCACGACAAAAAACGCCAAAGTTCAACTCGCCACCGCCGCCAACCTCCAGCCACAGGAGATCTGTGACGAGGTCCTGCTGGAGAAGTACGCCAAGGGTAACGAGCAGAACGTTGCCGACGTGCGCACCCGCGTGGCGCGTGCGCTGGCGGCCATGGAAGCAGAAGAAAAACGCGCCCACTGGGAAGCCAAGTTCCTCGAAGCCCAGGAGAAGGGTTTCGTTCCGGCCGGCCGTATCAACTCTGCTGCCGGCACCAATCTGGCCGCCACCCTGATCAACTGTTTCGTCCAGCCGGTGGGTGACTCGATCACCGAATCTGTCGATGGTCGTTGCGGCATCTACACCGCCCTCGCCCAGTCCGCCGAAACCATGCGTCGCGGTGGCGGCGTCGGTTACGACTTCTCGTCGATTCGTCCCAAGGGCGCGATGGTGCGCGGCACCCAGTCCAACGCCTCGGGCCCCGTTTCGTACATGCGTGTGTTCGACCGCTCCTGCGAAACCGTTGAATCCGCCGGCTCCCGCCGCGGTGCCCAGATGGGCGTCCTGCGCTGCGACCACCCGGACATCGAAGAGTTCATCCACGCCAAGGATCACGGCGACCTGTCCAACTTCAACGTCTCCATCGCCGTTACCGACATCTTCATGCAGGCGGTCGAAGCCGATGGCGATGTGGAACTGGCCCACAAGGCAGAACCGTCGAGCGAATTCAAGGATGTAGGCGCCTACCAGCGTGACGACGGCCTGTGGGTGTACCGCAAGGTGCGCGCCCGTGACCTGTGGGATCAGGTCATGCGCTCCACCTACGACCACGCCGAGCCGGGCATCCTGTTCCTTGATCGCATGAACAAGGACAACAACCTGTACTACTGCGAGACCATCGAGGCCACCAACCCGTGTGCCGAACAGCCGCTGCCGCCCTACGGCTGCTGCTGCCTGGGCTCGATCAACCTCACGCTCTATGTGAAGGACGCTTTCAGCGACAAGGCTTCGTTCGACTTTGCCGGCTTCGCCAAGACCGTCGAAACCTCCATCCGCATGCTCGACAACGTGCTCGAGGCGACCCACTGGCCGCTGGAACAGCAACGGGCCGAAGCTCAGTCCAAGCGTCGCGTCGGCCTCGGCTTCACTGGTTTGGGCAACGCCCTGGCCATGCTGCGCCTGCGCTACGACACCGATGCCGCCCGTGCCATGGCCACGAAGATCTCCGAGTTCATGCGCGACCAGGCCTACCTGGCTTCTGTCGAGCTGGCCAAGGAACGTGGCGCCTTCCCGCTGTTCAACGCAGACATGTACCTGTCCGGCGGTAACTTCGCCTCCCGCCTGCCGACCGAGGTGAAGGACAAGATCCGCAAGCACGGCCTGCGCAACTCGCACCTGCTGTCCATCGCCCCCACCGGCACGATCAGCCTGGCCTTTGCCGACAATGCCTCCAACGGCATCGAGCCGCCGTTCTCCTACACCTACACGCGCAAAAAGCGCATGGCCGACGGCACCTTCAAGGAATACGCCGTCGAAGACTACGCCTGGCGCCTTTACAAGCACGTTGGTGGCGATGTCACCAAGCTGCCCGAGTACTTCGTGACTGCCCTGGAAATCTCCGCCCAGGCACACAAGGACATGGTCGCGGCCGTCGCCCCCTACGTGGACACCTCCATCTCCAAGACGGTGAACGTCCCGGAAGACTACCCCTACGCCGACTTCGAGAACCTCTACCTCGACGCCTGGAAGTCCGGCCTCAAGGGTCTGGCTACCTACCGACCCAATGCCGTGCTGGGCTCGGTGCTGTCCGTCACGCCGACCACCGAGCAGAAGCAGCCCCACGACCTGGAAATCTCCGACGACACCAACCGTCGCCTGTCCATCAAGAGCCTGCCTGCCCCGGTGCTGTCGTCCCTGCGCTGGCCCGGCCGGCCGGACCTGCCGGACGGCAATTCCGCCTGGACCTACATGCTGAGCACGCCGCAGGGCAACTTCGCCCTCTTCGTCGGCCACATGGACCCGGTCGAGGACAGCCCTGCCAAGGGCGCCTTCCCCTTCGAAGTGTGGGTGAATGGTGCCGACCAGCCCCGTGGTCTGGGTGCCGTTGCCAAGACCCTGTCGATGGACATGCGTGCCAACGACCGCGGCTGGCTCAAGCTCAAGCTCGAAACCCTGGCCAAGACGGTCGGTGAAAAGCCCTTCGAACTGCGCTTCCCGCCCCACGGCGAACAGAAGCTCATGCCGGGCGTCGTCTCCGCCTTCGCGCAGGTCGTGCGCTACCGCTGCGAAAAGCTCAACGCCCTGGAAGGCGAGGACCTGCCGAACCCCGTGCTCGACAGTCTGTTCAGCCTGGCCGAACCGAAAACCGGCACCGACGGCACCCTGTCGTGGACGGTCGATATCCAGAACCCGGCCACCGGCGAAGACTTCGTGCTGGGCCTCAAGGAAATCACCCTGCCGGACGGCGTCACCCGCCCCTACTCCATGTGGCTGTCGGGCAACTACCCGCGCGCCCTGGACGGCCTGTCGCGCATCCTGTCCCTCGACATGCGTGTGATGGATCCGGCCTGGATCGGCATGAAGCTGCGCAAGCTCATCGACTACCCGGAACCCCTGGGTGACTTCATGGCCTTCGTGCCCGGCACCCGCCGTCAGCAGAACTGGCCCTCCACCGTCGCCTACATGGCCGCGCTGATCATCCATCGCTACGCCATGCTGGGTGTGCTCGACGAGTCCGGTTACCCGACCCGCGAAATGGGCATCCTCGAAAGCCCGCGGGACGACAATGAGCCGAAGCTGATGCAGGGCGCCCTGTGTGGCGAATGCGGCAACCACTCGGTGATCCGCAAGGATGGCTGCGATTTCTGCACCGCCTGCGGTGCAGTGGGCACCTGCGGCTGATCGCGCTCATGTAACGGAGCCCCGGTTAAGCTGAAAGAGCCTGCCCCCGACAAGGGGCAGGCTCTTTTTTTGTGTGACAGCCGGACTAATGGGACAGGGACGTAGACTCACATTTACTGCACACGCGCCAGGGCAGACATTCGCAAACGCGGACTTGCGCGCTGTAATTGCTTCCCACGATGAGCTTGCTGGCTGCTTCCAGTTTCTTCGCTGGAGCACTCTTGGCCGGCAACTCAGCGCCGCCCTCATGAGCGCTAGGCGCCCACCGGGAGAACCGGGCCATATCCCCGTCGCTCTCGACATACCAGAGTTTCCGGGTCGAATCCCACCGGGCTCCCAGCTTCTTGGCCTCGTCTTTTTCCGCGAAGGGAACCTTCAGATTCATTCTCATTTCGTCAGCGATGCTCGATTAAATACAGTTTCCTCATTTTAAGCTGACATGGAAAATAAAGCTCCGGGACAAAACGAAGGCGTCGCTCACACCCGGTAGCCTTCCTCCCGCAGCACCTGGCGCACGGCCGGCCGCTCGAGCATGCGCAGGTAGTGAGCACGACAATTGGGGGGCAATGTCATCTTCAGTCTGTCGGCCCAGAATTCGGTATAGAACAAGGCTGCGTCAGCAATCGAGAAGCTCCCCGCCACGTAGTCGTGGCCGGACAGCGCGTCGTCCATCACGGCAAAGCCACGCTCGACGATCTCCCGCCCGCGGGCCTGCACCGCGTCGTGATCAGCAGGGTTGGGTGTGAAGTTGGGCGTCGTGAAAATGCGCGTGAAGCCCTGCCCGTGGATCGTTCCCACCACGTAATCCAGCGCTTCCAGCACCCGCACCTCGCCCTCCGCATCCTCGGGCAGCAATTTGCGCTTCGGATACTGGCGAGCCAGCCACCAGGCGATGGCCTGGAATTCGGTGATCGCCGTGCCGTCATTGCGAACCAGCGTCGGGATGGTGGATTTCGGGTTGATTGCCAGATAGTCCGGCTTGAGATGATCGCCCGCAGGCAGATTGACGATATACACCTCGAAGACCGTACCGATTTCCTCAAGCAGGATATGGATGCCGGTCGAGCACGAGCCGGGCGTCATGTAGAACTTCATGGCCATCATTCCTCAGACAAGTCACGCCGGGATGCGGGTCTGCATCGACGGTCGGGATGTCATGGGGAAGCAAAAGGAGGGCCACCTCACGTCAGCCCGCTCAGCCCCGAGGTATTCCAGCTATGCGACTACTTTCCGGAAAGACCGAGCAAAGATCTTGCGTAGGCAGGAAGCGCCGCATCGGAACGGGCCCACGCATCCCCGTCAAAGGTCGAGATGCGATCACCGTTACGTTTGAGAATGCGCTTGCCGTCGGCACTGAAGCGCGCATCACGAACCCGGTCAGCCTCGCCCTCCAGCGTGCTCAGGGCTTCGCGACTTGATCCCCAAGCCCATACCCGGGCCGCGCCATCGGCACCGGTGGACACCAGGCGGGAGCCGTCGGGATTGACATCAAGGCTGAGCACCGGCCCCGCATGGGCCTCGATACCGCTTCGATCGGCCTTGGGTGCCGCCAGCTCATACAGCCGCAGGCGTCCATCGGAACCACCGCTCGCCAGACGGTGGCCGAGCCCGTCAAAGGCCAGCGCAAAGACCGGGCTTTCAAGATCGTCCGTCTCGAAAAGGGTTTCGCCGGTGGCGCTGCGCAGCACCCGCAAGCGGCCGCTGGCCATGCCCATTGCCAGCAAGGCCCCATCCCGGCTGAACGAGGCGGTGCGTACGCTCTCCCCCTTTTTCAGCAAGTCACGGGGAGCATCCGGCGCACTGCTGGCAAACAGTTGACCGCTGGAAAGCCGGAAACTGTACTGCCCCTGGCCGCCGAGGATCAGCCCGTTACCTGTCGGTGTCAGCAAGTCGGGCGCCTGCAGACGCCACAACTTGACGGCCCCGTCGGCGCCGGAGCTGAGCACCTGCGTGCCATCTGGCGAGAAAGTAGCCGAGCGCACGCCCTGGGTGTGACCGCGCAATTCCCTGGCCAGGAAGTTGAAGGGCTCATCCCACACCCGCACCGTGTCATCGACCCCGGAGGACAGAATGCGCTTGCCATCCTGACTGAACTGGACAGACAGTGCGCCACCGGGGTGCACACCTTTCAATACCAGTGGGGGCTTTTCCGGTGGCTTCTCGCCTTCGCCGAGCACCCACAGGTAGATATGCCCGTCCGAACTGGCGGCAACCAGCCGCTTTCCGTCGGGGCCAAGGCGCGCCGAGGTGGCCAGCACCGGCAGCTGTCCCGGTTCGAGCGGAATCTCCAGCGGCCGGCCGATCAGGTGTCCGTTGACCGTCCACCGATAGATGCTGCCGTCGGCCACCGCTACCGCCACCTCCCGGCCATCCATCGAAAAGGACGCCGACAGCACTTCATCCGGATGGGTCATGGTAGCCAGCAAGTCACCGCTGCCGGCATTCCAGATTCGGGCTGTGTTGTCATTGTTGCCAAAGGACAGCACCCTTTCGCCAGCGTCGTCGAGTACCGCCGAGCCAAGGTTGCCGAAATGCCCCGACAGGCGGGTAAGACGACAGGCGCCCCCGGCTGGCGTGACGAGCAGATCCGGCGCTGTGCCGTCATCGGATTCGCGAATGCCGACAATCCGGCTGCCATCCCGGCTGATATCGGCATCGACCCACGGTGGTCCGCCCGCGTGGCCGCAGACGGTCAGCTCCTGGCCATCCGGGCCCCACACCCGCAACACGCCGTCGCGGCCTGCCGACACGAGCCTTTGCCCATCGGCGCTGGCGGCCGCAGCCACCACCGGCCCACCGTGTTTCATGCGGGCTCGCACCTGCAGGGTCTGACGGTCGATCAGGCGGGCCTCTCCGTCGTCACCGGCACTCAGAATCCAGTGCCCGTCCCGGCTGTACGCGGCCACATTGGCGGCCCCCTTGTGGGGCGCCAGGGCCGGGTTCTGCAGAAAACCGGAAATGGCCAAGCGCAGGGTATTGCTGACGTTGTGATCGCGCGAGCCTTGCGCCAGCGCCAGGGCTTCCTCAAGCGCCTTGCGGGCATCCACTTCGATGCGGTCGGTAAGCTCGGCGGCCACCCGGCGGGCATCGCGCTCCTCACGCTCCTGCTGCCACAGTAGCGTATTGACACCGATTCCGGCCAGCAGCAGCAAGCCTGCCAGACCACCCAGCAGGCGATTTCGGCACTGGAATCTCTGCTCGGCCCACGGCCGCACAATCTCGATGAAGGCGTCGTGCTGCAGCTCGTAACTCACTCCGCCGCCGGCATCGCGGGTACGCACGATGCGATGCTGCTGCAGGATTTGCAGGACGCGCAAGGCCCGCGTCTCCGAAAGACTGGCCTGGGCAGCGAGTGCATCGACCGGATAGGCGATTTTCACCCCGCTGCGTGGCGCCAGTGCCTTGAGCACCTTTGCCGCGTCGAGGGACTGGAGCATGCCGAAGTTGTGCGTCACCTCTCGCAAGTAGCCGGCGATGATGCCCCGGCGCCCGCCCAGCTTGCGGTAATCCGCCATGCGCAGGCCGGGCGCACCAGCCAGTTTCGCGTGCTCCCACAGGCAGCGGCAGATCAACTGCAGGAAGGGCAGCTCGATGCCACCGCGGAACAGACGGCCTGTGCTTTTCTCGGTATCGCCCGGCGCCAGATCGTCCACCAGCTGGTCCACCAGAACCTCGTCGCAACTGCCGCCAAACTTAAGGGCCGGCGCCTTGATCGCTTCCCTGGCACGCTCCCGGTCAAGGTGTTCCAGGTGATAGGTCGACGCAAACAGCGCCAGCACATGCCCGCGCAGGCAGGCATCGACACTGGCCAGAAACTCCTCGCGAAAGGACAGCACCACCCGCACATCCAGGCCGGCCCGCAACAGCGTTCCGAGGGCCGCCGGCAGCATGCCCAGGTCCCCGGCGTAGCGCTGCAGGTATTCCTCGAACTGATCAAGCACCAGCACCAGGGTCTTGCTGTCGCGGGCGAGGCACAGTTTGGCCGCATCCACCAGTTGCCCCTGCCCGGCCGGCACGTCACAAGCGGCAATCGCCAGGGCTACGCCAGCGCAGGGATCAAGACTGTTCCACTTGTCGAAGTAGACAACCTGGGCTTCTTCGTCGCTCAGATCCGGGATCACAAGCGCCCGCAGCAGGGATGTCTTGCCAACCCCGGAGGGGGCGTAAAGCAAGGTAAGCGGGTGGGAAAACAGCTTGTTGATGAGCAGCTGGGAGTCTCGTTCGCGACCGAAGAAACGGTCACGCTCCGCCGCCGTGTAGGGCTTGAGACCGATGTATGGCTCGGTGGCATCGACGGGAAAGAGGCTCAGCGGCGCGTCGGACATGGGGTAGGCCTATTTGAACTGTCCGAGGGTCTGCACGAAGGCTTCGCAGTCGGACTGGAGCCGATCCTCGGCCGCCACCAACTGGGCCCAGAAGCGCTCCTCGATGGGCGAGATGGCCGTGCGCACCGCGTAACGCCGGCGCGGGCGCACCTGGCCCTCGTTGCTGAAAATATGCCCGACCAGGCGGTAATGCCACACGTCCAGGTTGTAGCCGAGAAACAGCAGCGAGCTCTTTTGCAGGCGGCGCGAGAAGGCGCTTGGTGGCTTGGTGTGCTCGTTTTCGAGGCGCCCCAGGAAGGTCATGTGATCGCTCTCCGTGATCACCACCGTGTCGATGCCCGAACGCGGGTCCGCCAGCGCATTGGCAAAAGGCGAACCAACGATTTTGTAGATGATGCGGTCAGCGTGTTCGCCCAGATCGGAGAGAATCCAGTTGTCGGCCAGCTTAACCTCCACCGACGGCGCCTGACCGCCCCGGCGAATCACCAGCAGGCGTCCGTCGAGCTCGTCGTCCTCGGCGGTAAGGATATGGGTAACCACCGTGAAGGGCACGCCGGACTGCTCAAGCAGGCTTTCAAAGACCCAATCGTAGCTGGCCGACACGGTGATCCACGGCGTCTGCATGGCCGCGAGAAAGCGGTGGGTCTCGGTCGGCACCAGGGCCAGGCTCTGTTCGTTGAGCACGGCAGTGAGGCGCTTGAGAAAGGCGCCCCGCTCGCCACCAAAGACCAGCAGCAGGTATTCGGCAGCCGTCGCCAATGGATAACGCTCATCAAGCCGCATGCCGGCTTCGAGCCCAGCCGTCTGGATCAGTGCGCTAACCAAGCGGAAGGAACTCAGCGGTCCGCTGCCGAAGACGCCATCGCCCAGCAGCGGCACCAACCGCCCCTCGTCGAGGCAACCCCGGATCGCCAGAAAGAATTCCCGGTTGCCGCGCAGGGCCGTGGCGGTGGGGGCCGCCGTGGTGCGCCGGGCGATCTCGCCACGGCTCGAATTGGTATTGAAGCCCTTGCTGAGCGGCTTGAGCTCGGGCGCATCGGCGTCGATACGGTGCTGCACATAACGGCATATCTCGTCAGCAGTAAGGATGTTATCCCCGTCATCAGCCTCGAAGGTTTCTACCCCATGCACAAACCAGCGCACCATCCGCGACACCGGTGAGCCGCGCTCAGCCACATCGTGGTCGAGCACCGTACAGCCAGACAGCACGTACTTGCCTTGCCCCTGGCCCAGATTGGAGACCAGGATGGACGGTACATCCGCCTGTCCGCCAGCGTCCGGTGTCATGCTGAAAATGCAGTCAAGCAATATCACCAGTTGCGACGCACTGCTTTCGTTGAGGGCCCGCTTGGCGATCCACTCCATCGAGATCGCCGTTGCATCGAGATAATCCAGCTCCGAATCGTTCGGGCACAGGTAGAGATCACCCCGTGCCGACAACTTGGCGTTGCCGCAGTAGTAAAGAAGGACGGTGTCGTTGGGCAGCGCGTCCTTGAAGACCTTCTGCAGGCTCTTCATCAGCGCTGTTTTCTCGGGGTTGACCAGCGTCTCCACCTCGAAATGCGCATCGGCCTGATCGCCCAGCAAGGTGCGCAGCGCATCCACATTGGCCGACGCGCTGGCCGGCGCCTGAAAACCCGCACCGTGGGCATAGGCGTCCACGCCAATCAGCAGGGCCGAGCGATTGCCGCGCACGCGCTTTTCGATCGGCACGAGCAGCAGATCCCGCAGCGCCGGATCGGCTCCGTCGCCACTCCACGCCTTCAGGTCGATCCACTGGGACTCGGTAAAGCCCAGCGGCACCTCAACCCCATCCAGGCTGACCTGCAGCAGGGTCTTGCGTTGGGCTGCCCGGCTCGCCTCGGAGCGCACAAAACTGCTGTCCCGGGCCGCCTCGCTCCACAGCACCACCACGCAGCGGGCACCGTCAATCTGCTCTTCCAGATCCTTTCGCCAGGTGCAGGCCGCGTCCAGATCCGGGTCCCACCACACCGAAAATCGATCCGACAACGCCGTCGCCAGCGCCTCGGCGTGGGCCCGGTCGGTGTGCGAGTAACTGAGAAAGATGTCGGCCATGATCGGGCCTACTGAGCAATCCCGGGTACTGCACCCCACTGGGTGTAGCACGCACAGGCCGAGCCAACAGGCATCGCTACCGCCATCGGGCAGGGGCCGGCGTTGGTCACGCAAACAGCGGCAACCCGGAGACGCGGGGCGGGCTGGAAATTTCTGGGTACTTGCTGTTGCATCTGCCCCTGGGCGGGAGCCCCGCCGCACAGGCGGTCGATCTCCTGCGGGGCAACACCTTCGTTGCGCAGCTGGATGCGCTCCCGCGTCGTGCAGTAGGCATTCGCGGCACCGGGGAAGATCGCACCGGCCCCGATGACAAGCAGGAGGACAAGCAAACCGCGACGGTTCAGGGGTCTCATGGCTTAGGGGGACGATGCACTTATTCATTTATAAGGGGTAAGCGGCGATATTTCCATGCAAAACGCCCCCGCCGGTTTCCCGACGGGGGCGTTTCATTTTGCTTGATGCCGGGCCTGGGCCCGGCATCAAGCAATGAAGCTTACATCTCGACCGTTTCGGCCGCTTCCACGAAGGAAGCGATCTGGTCGAAATTCATGTAGCGGTAGACTTCGGCAGCCTTGGCATTGACCAGCTTGATCTGCTCCATGTACTCGTCCTTGGTGACGATCCGGCCGGCCAGCGCGCACATGGCGGCCAGTTCGGCGGAGCCCAGGTAAACCTGGGTGTCGA
>JAOAUC010000022.1 GCA_030157785.1 Zoogloea oleivorans | reverse complement strand
TCCGCGGCCATCCGGCCCCGCGGCCGGAAAAGGCTTCGTGCTATCCTGCGACCCCCGTTTTTCCGGTTGTGCATGGGCCTGACCGACAGAGAATGAGCGAAGAACTGAATCCCGTCCCGGTGCTTGAACCGGTGGAGGCCGCCGAGCCGGCCCGTCGCAAGGCGCCGGCCCGGAAGCCGCGCAAGAAGGCCGTCGTCGAGCTGCCCGCCGTGTCCGTGGAGCTCGCTCCGGCAGAGCCCGCCGTGACTGACAAGCCAAAGGCCAAGCGGGCCCCGCGCAAGCCGAAGAAGGCTGCCGAGCCCGTGCTGGTGGATGAGCAGACCGCCGACCTGTTCGCCGCGCTGCCGCTGGAAGTTGCGCCGGAGCCTGAGCCCGTTGTGACCCTGGCTGTCGAGCCGGCTCTGGAGATTACCGAGGACAACGACGACGACGGTGAATCCACCATCGCGCAGCCCGCCGTCCCGCGCCGCAAGCGCAAGCGCCGTCGCGGCAAGAGCGAGCGTGCGGTGAATGGCGAGCATCAGGGCGAATTGACCGAGCTGCCCCTCGCCGAGCCGCTGGCGGCCGCCGGGCTTGTTCCGCTCGATGCCCCGTTGCAGGCCTTGCTGGATGCCTTCGATGCGCCTGTCGAAGCTGAAGTCCTGCCGGTGGCCGAGCCGGAGCCGGAACCCGCTCCGCTACAGCCCCTTACCGTGGTGAGCCTCGGTCTGGACCATCCGCCGGCCCTGTCTGCCGAGGCGCTGGGCGCCCTGCGGGCTGCCCGCCTGGTGCTGGGTACGGCCGATGCCCTCGACCGCCTGGCCGGCCTGAACCTGAACGTGCCCCAGCAATTGTGTGCGGCCGATTCCGCCCACGTGGATGTGCGCGCCGTTGGCCATGCCGGCAGCGTGCTGGTGGTGGTGGGCGACGGGGCCGGCGACGGCCCGGCGGCGGAACTCCTCGCCGAGCTGGGCCCGGCCCATGTACGCGTGCTGCCCGGTGTCGGCCGTGTGCAGGCCGCCTGTGCGGCCCTCGGCCTGTCGGCCGAGATCGTTTCGGTGGTGGATCTGCGGCGTGCGCCGCTGGCTGCGCTGCGTGGCCAGTTGCGCGCCCATCGCCTGCTGGCGGTGCCGGTGGCCGATGCCGCGGTGCCCCTCGCCGTGGCCCGCCTGCTGCTCGACAGCGGCTTTGGTGGCGCCCGGGTGTGGGTGTGCGAATTCCCCGGCGGGGCCTTGAAGGCAACAGCCTGGCTGGCGTCCGAACTGGTCGAATTACGCGAGCCCGTCGACGCCCACGCGGTGTTGATCGTGGCCACCGGCCCGTCTGCCGGTGTGTTCGTCGAGTTGCCCGGCTTGAGCGACGCCGCACTGGGCGACGGTGCTGTCGATGCGCTGCCGCTGGCCGTGCGTACGCTGGCGCTGGCCTTGTTACAGCCGGCCGCCTGGGAAACCGGCTGGGCGATTGCCGACGGCGAAGCCAGTCTGGCCCTCGAATGGGCGCGGGCGGTGCCGACGGCGCGTGTCCGCGCGGTGGGCGTGGAACCGAGCCTGCTCGGTGTTTCGATGGCACGCGCCGGGGTTGGCGACAACCTGTCTGCAGTGGCCAGCGCCACGCCCCAGCGCAGCCGCGAATGGCCTGCACCCGAGGCGGTGTTCGTGCGCGGCGGCGTTGGCCTGAGTGACTGGCTGGCCGCCGCCTGGGAGCGTCTGAGCCCCGGCGGCCGCCTTGTAGCCACCGCCGAGGATGACGACGCCCGCGCCGACCTGCTGGCCTTTGCCGGGCAGGTGCCTGCCGAGGACTGGCAGGAACTGAACCTGTCCCGCGGTGAAACCGTCGCCGGACGCCTGCGCTTTGCGCCGAGTGCGCCGGTTCGTCTGGCCCTGTGGCGCAAGCCGGCCTTATCCTGAAGACCTTTACCGGGAGCGCTGCCATGCCTGTCTCGTCCCTACCCCGCGAACGTTCGCCGGCCCGCCCGGGCTGGGTCTACCTGGTGGGCGCAGGCCCCGGCGACCCGGAGCTGCTGACCCTGCGCGCCGCACGCCTGTTGCTCGAGGCCGACGTGCTGGTCTACGACAATCTGGTCAGCAAGGAAGTCCTCGACTGCGTGCCGCCTGAAACCGAGCGCGTCTACGTGGGCAAGAAGGCTTCCAACCACGCCCTGCCCCAGGAAGGCATCAACGCCCTTTTGGTGGCGCTGGCGCAACAGAACAAGCGGGTGGTGCGCCTGAAGGGCGGCGATCCGTTCATCTTCGGGCGTGGTGGCGAGGAGGTGGAGGAACTGGTCAAGGCCGGCATCCCCTTCGAGGTGATCCCCGGCATTACCGCGGCAGCGGGCATCGGCGCCTATGCCGGCATTCCCCTGACCCACCGGGATTTTGCCCAGTCATGCATCTTCGTCACCGGCCACCTCAAGGACGGCTCGGTGGACCTCGACTGGGAAATGCTCGCCCGCCCCAGGCAGACCCTGGTTTTCTACATGGGCATCACCCAGTTGGCGACCATCTGTGCCGAGCTGGTGGCCCACGGCCTGGCCGCCACCACGCCGGCGGCCGTGGTCCGGCGTGGCACCACCCGGGATCAGCGGGTGGTGACCTCCGATCTGGCCAATCTGGCCGCCGACGTGAAAGCCGCCGGCATCACCCCGCCCGCGCTGACGATAGTCGGCGATGTGGTCAGCCTGCAGCCGCGGCTGGCCTGGTTTCACCCGGAAGAAGAAGCATGAGCGCAGCCCTCTGTCCCGCCCTGTTCGTTGCTGCCATGGCCTCCGGCCAGGGCAAGACCACCGTCACCGCCGCCCTCGCCCGCCTGCACACCCGTCAGGGGCGCAAGGTGCGCGTCTTCAAGTGCGGGCCGGATTTTCTCGACCCGCAGATCCATACGGTGGCCAGCGGCGCACCGGTCTATAACCTGGACCTGGGCATGTGCGGTTCGGCCGATGCGGCCTGGCGTCTGCACGCCGCCGCGCAGGACGCCGACCTGATCCTGGTGGAAGGGGTCATGGGCCTCTTCGATGGCAGCCCGTCGGGGGCCGACATTGCCCGTTATTTCGGCATTCCGGTGATGGCGGTGATCGACGCCAAGGCCATGGCCCAGACCTTCGGGGCGGTGGCGCATGGCCTTGCCACCTGGCAACCGGACCTGCCCTTTTCCGGTGTGCTGGCCAACCACGTGGGCAGCGAACGCCATGCCGAACTGCTGCGTGACAGCCTGCGGCCGGAAATCGCCTGGTATGGCGCCCTGCCCCGTGACGAAGCTGCAGCCCTGCCGGAGCGCCACCTGGGCTTGCTGCAGGCGGCCGAGATTGCCGATCTGGACGCTCGCCTCGACCTGCTGGCCGACCATCTGGCCCGCACCGGCGCGGCAGACCGGCCGTCGGCGGTGTCCTTCCCCGATGCGCCGGCCCCGTTTGTGGCGCCGCTGCTCCAGGGGCGCACCATTGCCATTGCCCGGGATGCCGCCTTCGGCTTCATCTACCCGGCCAACCTGGACATGCTGCACACCCTTGGCGCCGAGCTGAAGTTCTTCTCGCCGCTGGCCAACGAAGCCCTGCCCGCCTGCGACGCCCTGTGGCTGCCCGGCGGCTATCCGGAGCTCCACGCCGCCAGCCTGGCTGCCAACGGCGCCTGGCAAACCGCGCTGCAGGCCCACATGGCTGCCGGCAAGCCCTTGCTGGCCGAGTGCGGCGGCATGATGAGCCTCTTCGAGAGCATCACCGACCGGGATGGAGCGACCCACCCGGGCGCCGGCCTGCTGCCCGGCCATACCCGCATGCAGGCCCGCCTGGCAGCCCTCGGCACGCAGGTGGCCGAACTGCCGGAAGGGCGCCTCAACGGCCATACCTTCCATTACTCGAAGAGCGAAACACCGCTGGCGCCCCTCGCCCGTGCGTTCACGCCCGCCGGGCGCGAGGGTGAGGCGATCTACCGGGTGGGCCGCCTCACTGCCTCCTATGTGCATTTCTATTTCCCGTCCAACCCGGTCGCGACCGCCGCCTTGTTTGGCGCCTGAGGGTAAAGAAAGCCGTATTCGTGTAATTTCGCGTAAATCCCCCGGATGACATTTTCTGCGCTGCTAGAGTTCCGGCGCAAAAATGAAATCCGGGGGTACGGCGTGAAACTGTTCAGTTATCAATTGGTTTTCGTGGCCTGCACGGCAATGCCGGGCTGCATGATCATGACCCCGACGCCCACTGCCGAAGCGGTGCAGATCATCGGCTCGGCCGTTACCACGATGGCTTCCCTGGCGCCTGCTTCATCGGCTTCGGCGGTCAATCACGATTACGCGCCGCCGCCTTCCGTGTGTATCGAATGGAATTCCAGGGTGCCGATTGACGACTTTATTCCGAGCCTGCAGAACGAATTGAAACGCCTGAAAGTGGATAGCCGGGTGTACGACGCGGGTATGGCACCCAATTCCTGCACGGTAATGCTCAATTATTCGGCGAAGGTCGAATGGGCGAAGCCACTGCTCGGCGACGATTACGCCCCTTATATCACTGCCCTTTCCCTGTCCCTGCGCAGGAACGGCTCCCTGCTGGCCAGTTCGTCCTATCAGATCGACGACTTCGGCTATGACCGCTGGAAGGCGACCCGCAAGAAAGTGGGGCCGCTGGTGGACAAGTTGTTCGCCCGCTGAGGCTGGCGAGGCCTACCAGACGGCCAGCAGCCCGGCGAAAAAGCGCTGTACCACGGTGCGTGAGGTGGTGTCGGCGATCATGCCGTTTACCACCTGTTCTATGCGCGCTTCGCCCACGTCGTTGGACGACACCACGTTGCCCGGCCGGATGTCGCGCCGGCTCACCACGCCGGAGAAGCGCAGGGTGGTGTTGTTGCCGGCTACAGCAATGGTCTTTTCGCCCGCCACTACCAGGTAGCCGTTGGGCAGCACCTCCACGACCGAGACAATCAGGTTGCCGGTGAGGGTGTTGGCGGTGCTCAGCTGCCCGTTGCCCTTCAGGCTGGAGCTGCCCGAGGCGGTGCCGCTGTAGTCGAAAATCTCCTTCAGCAGCCCGCCCATGGAGGGCAGTGCGCCGGGCCCCTGCTGGCTGATCGACGAATCCCGGGTGGCCGTGGTGGACGACTTGTTGCTGCCGCTGAGACTGTCGGAAATGCTGATCTTCAGGGCGTCGCCCACATGGCTGGCGACGTGTTCCTCGAAGAGCAGCAGGGCCCGGCTGGGCTGGAAGATTCCCCCCGGGTTGCCCTCGAGGTTGGAGGTGACGAGCTGGGGGCGAATCCGCGTCGGCTGGGCCACGATGGATGGTGGCGACGCGCAACCGACCAGTGCCATGGTACTGGCCAGACCGAGGCCGGCAATAAGGGCAATTCTCTTCATGGCGGGAGTTTGTTACCGGATTTGTCTTCCTTTCAATCTATCTAATTGGCAGGTTAAACAGTATTCGCCAATGATAAGTTTGGTAAAGAGGCGTAAATGATCGGTGGACCGGCCGTTATCCTTCGAGTCCTGAGCTTATTTGAATGAACCCGCTCGGGATCAATTGAAACCGGAAGGAGTGACTGATGAGTGTAATCGAAACGGTAATGACGGCCGCGAGTCTTGCCGCCTATAAGCCAATACGGGAAGCGGTTTATAACGGTGCGCAGGTAATTCAGGGGGATTTGATACGGGCCGGAAAGGCTATTGGCAGTGGAATTGACGCTGTTGCCAATGAGGTCACGTCGGATGTGGCAAAAGTGAAAAGCGTGGCGGAAACGATAGGCCGGACTATCGATACTTTTGTGTGACGCCCGTGCTTGCCGGAAGGGCTCCGGCAAGCACGGCAGGGGTCAATCCGGCTGGCGGGCGATCAGTGCCGCCAGCTGGGCCAGACCCCGGTCGATTTCGTCGTCGGCTGCGTGGCTGAAGTTGAGGCGCAGGGTGCCGGTGGCGGCCGGGCTGTCCGGGTAGAAGGCTTCTCCGGGCATGAAGGCGATGCCCTCTTCAATGGCTATCGGCAGAAGTCTGCGGGTGTCGATGCGGCGATTCAGTGTCAGCCAGAAGAACAGGCCACCGGCCGGCGTCTCCCAGCTCGCCAGGCCGCCGAAGTGGCGTTCCAGCGCGAGTTCGAAGAGATCGCGCTTCTTGCGGTAGAAATCGGCCAGTCCGGCGAGGCGTTCGCGTCGCTCGGGCGATTCGAGTTGCTGCAGCACCAGCCACTGGCTGAGCCGGTTGCTGTGCAGGTCGGCGGCCTGCTTGAGGCGCACCAGATAGGTGAAAAACTCCGGCGAGGCGGCCAGGAAGCCCAGGCGCAGGCCCGGTGCCAGGCTTTTCGAGAAGGAGCCCTGGTAGATCCATGGGGTGTCCTTCAGGCCGGCGCACACCGGGCGGCGTTCGCAGGCGTCGTACACCAGGTCGCGGTAGGGGTCGTCCTCGAACAGCGGCACGCCGGCGCCTTCGCAGGCAGCCGCCAGTGCGTCCCGCTGGGCGGTGGTATAGCAGTGCCCAGTGGGGTTCTGGAAGGTCGGGATGGCGTAGGCGAAGGCCGGTTTTGCGTCGCGGAATCCGGCGGCGCTCACGGTGTCGGCGGTAAAGGGCGCAAAGCGCGCACCAAAAAAGCGGAACACCTGCAGCGCGGCCAGGTAGGTGGGCGATTCCACGGCCACCGTCGTGCCCGGGTCGATGAACAGTTTGCCCACCAGGTCGATGCCCTGCTGGGAGCCGGACAGCACCAGCACTTGCTCGGGCCCGCAATCGAGGCCGATGTCGGCGAGTTCTTCGGCGATGCGCTCGCGCAGGGCTGGGTCACCCTCGGTGGGGCCGTATTGCAGGGCCGAATCCGGGGCCGACAGGCCGAAGTGGGGAAAGGTCTCGGCCGCTGGCAGGCCGCCCGCAAACGAGATCATTCCGGGCCGCCCGACTACCGCCAGAATCTCCCGGATCGGCGACGCGTGCAGATCCTGCACACGGGCGGAAAGGGACGGAAGCTGACGGGGGGCAGGGCTGGACGACATGGAAATCTCCTGGATTGCGGAAGGGGGGATAAGTCAATAATATTGACCTATCAAATGCTGATCCTCCCCGGGAGCCCTGTCAAGATGATTGACCCGAAGCGCCAGGCCGAACTGCGCGAAGCCATCGAAGTTTTCTTCTTCGCCTACCGCGCCTTCACGACGCCGCCCGACCGCATTCTTGCCGAGCGCGGCCTTGGCCGCGTCCACCACCGCATCCTCTATTTCGTCGCCCGCACACCCGGTATTGCCGTCAACGCGCTGCTGGGCGTGCTCGGCGTAAGCAAGCAGGCGCTCAACGCGCCGTTGCGGGAGCTGGTGGAAAAGGGGCTGGTTGCGGCGACCCCGGCAGGGCACGACCGGCGGGTGAAGCAGCTGGTGCTGACCGACGCGGGCGTTGCGCTGGAAGCGGAGCTGTCCGGGACGCAGATGGAAATGCTGGAGAAGGTGTTTGCAGAAGCCGGAAAAGAGGCGGAGGGGGCGTGGCGGGGGGTGATGGATCAGGTATCCCGGGACACCTGATCCCTGAGGGCTTCAGTGGCCCTTCAGTGCGTAGATTCCCGGTGCGTTGCGCCAGTAGCCCTTGTAGTCCATGCCGCCACCAAACAGGAAGCGGTCGGCCACGTCGAGCCCGGTGAAGTCGGCGCGCATGCCGGGGTAGGCCTTGCGTTCGTGCACCTTGTGCACCAGCACGGCGGAAGTCACTTCGCGCGCGCCTTCGGCCTTCAGGTAGTCGATGATCGCGGCCAGGGTGTGGCCTTCGTCGAGGATGTCGTCGAGGACCAGCACGTTGCGGTCACGCAAATCCTGCGTGGGGCGGACCCGCCAGTCGAGCTGGGTGCCCTGCAGCGCATGGCCATAGCGGGTGGCGTGTAGGTAGGCCAGTTCGAGCGGGAAGGGCAGGCGCGGGAGCAGCCGGCCGGCAAGGATCAAACCACCGTTCATGACCACGTAGATCAGCGGGTTCTTGTCCTGCAGGCGCACGGTGATGTCGGCGGCGAGGCGGTTGAGGGCTTCATCCACTTCGGCCGGGGTGCACAGGCAGTCGGCTTCGTCACGGGCGCGACGGATTTCTTCGAGATCGACGGTCATGGAAATACGCTAAAAAGCGGCGACAAAAGTCAGGGAATCAGGTTGCGGGCACGGCGCACCAGTTGCCAGCCGAGCCAGCCGCGACGGGCCCAGCGCAGGGTGGCGCGGGGGCGTACGACGAGCAGGAAGACCGCGATGCCGGAAACGATGGGCGCATTGTGGCGCGCCCACTGAATGCCGTCGGCGATCCGGTCGACGCCGCGCAGTATCGGCGTGAAGGTACTGGCGTGCTGGAAGAAGGCGTCGCGCTGGGCGGCGGAACGCATCTGCAGGCGCTGTTTGCGCAGGGCAAGTTCGACGAGTTCCGGGTTCATTCTTTGCTGCGCAAGGCTTCCCGGTCCTGGGCGATTTCGGCCAGGCTCGAGGCGAACAGGCGCGAGCCGCTGCGCAGGCGCTTGGCGGCCCGGCTGGCAAACCAGACGCCGGCCACAAACAGCCCGGTGGTGGTGATGCCGAGGACCAGCAGGCGGTGTTCATCCCACAGCAGAACCGTGAGGAAAACCGCCAGGAAGACGATGCCGAAGCCGACAAAGAGGGCCGCGAGGACGGTTTCGAAAAGAAAACTGCCGGCGCGGAGCTTTTCTTCCTTCAGCTCGACGGAGAAGAGTTCGAGCCGGGTCTGGAGGGTACCCAGCCCGGAGTCGGCAAGCCCCCGAAGGGACTCGCCGAGGCGCGAAGGCGCGGAATCGCTCATGGGGGAGCGGAGCGCTTAACGACGGTTGACCAGCAGGCCGAGCAGGAAGCCGACTCCGGCAGCGACGCCGACGGCCTTCCAGGGGTTTTCATGGACGTAGTCGTCGGTGACGCGGGCGGCGGCCTTGGTCTTTTCGACGACGGCAGCTTCGATGTCCTGCAGCTTGTACTTGGCGTTGACCAGCTTGTCGCTGAGGCGGCTGCGTACGTCGGCCACCTTGTCGCCGGCCTGGCCGGCGGTCAGCTTGAGCAATTCTTCGGTGTCGGCAACGACAGCCTTGAAGTCGGAAACCAGTTTGTCCTTGGTTACTTGTGCGTCGCTCATGGCGTTCTCCAGAGTCATAACAAAATCGAAGGAAAGGTGCGCGGGGAGGTGGTCTGAAGCCACCTGAATATCCTGACCTAGGCTAATCCCAATTGTTCCGCAAGGCAATTCATTCAGGTGTCGCCGGGCTTGCCGGCAGCGGCGCGCGGCGGCGCCCGAAGAGCCGGGCAAAGAGGGCTTCGAGGTCATCCACGTAGGTATACACCGCGGGCACCACGAGCAGGCTGAGCAGTGTTGAGGTGATCAGACCGCCGATCACGGCAATCGCCATCGGGGCCCGGAAGCTCGGATCGGCGCCCAGGCCCATGGCGATGGGCAACATGCCGGCGCCCATGGCCAGCGAGGTCATGACGATGGGACGGGCGCGCTTGCGGCAGGCGTCCACCAGCGCGTCGAAGCGCCCGAGGGGCGGGCCGCCGCGGCCGTGACGGGCCTCGATGGCGTATTCGACGAGCAGGATGGAGTTCTTGGTCACCACGCCCATCAGCATCAGGAGGCCGATCAGCGAGGGCATCGAGAAGCTGCTGCGGGTCAGCAACAAGGCCACGAAGGCGCCGCCGATGGCCAGCGGCAGGGCCGCCAGGATGGTCACCGGCTGGGTGAAGCCCTTGAAGAGCAGCACCAGCACCATGTAGATGCACAGCACGCCGATGCCCATGGCGAGGCCGAAGCTGCCGAACAGCTCCTGCATCATCTCGGCGTCGCCGGAGTCGGCCAGGCGCACGCCGGCCGGCAGCTCGCGCAGGGCCGGCATGGCGAGGGCTTCGGCATAGACCTCGCCGAGTTCGCGCTGGCCCAGTTCCACTTCGAGGATCACGTTGCGGCTGCGGTCGAGGCGATTCACCTGGGCCGGGCCGCTGTCCACGCTGATGTCGGCGACGTTGGCGAGCAGTACCGGGCCGTGCTTGCCGGGCACGCCGAGGCGGCCGATGGCAGTCAGGTCGGCGCGCACGTCGTTACCGAGCTTGACGCGGATCGGCACCTGGCGGCGTTCGAGGTTGAGCTTGGCGAGGCCCACGTCGTAGTCGCCGGCGGTGGCCACGCGCACCGTCTCGCCGATGGCGTCGGCGCTGACGCCCAGATCGGCGGCGCGGGCGAAGTCGGGGCGCACGATGATCTCCGGCCGCACCAGGCTGGCGCTGGAGGTGACGTTGCCGACGCCCTGCAGGGTGCGCAGGTCGCGGGTGGCGGCCTGGGCGGCGGCGGCGAGGGCGGCCGGATCGTCGCTCTTGAGGACGAGGATCATCTTTACGCCGGAGTCGGCCGGGCCGACGGTGATGCGCACGCCGGGCAGCACGGCGAGGCGTTCGCGCATTTCCACTTCGACGGCCTGCTGGTTGCGCGGCCGTTCGGTGCGGTGGCTGAGGGTGACGGTGAGCACCGCCCGGCGCACTTCGGCAGCGGCGCCCGGGTTGAAGCCGTCGCCGGCGGCACCGCCGCCGATGGAGCTGAAGACGGCCTTCACGTCGGGCATGGCGGCGATGGCCTGGCGTGCCCGTTCGGCCGCGTCGCGGGTTTCCTGCAGGGTGCTGCCGGGGGGCAGTTCCACGTTCACCAGGGTCTGGGCCCGGTCGGCGGGGGGCACGAAGCCGGTCGGCAGGAGCGGAATCAGCATCACCGAGCCGATGAAGAAAGCAACCGCCGCCAGCACCGTGGTGAGGCGATGGCGCAGGCACCACTGCATGAGCGCCATGTAGCGCTGCATCGTCCAGCCTTCACGCTCGGCGGTTTCGGCGGTCGGCTTGAGGAAGTAGGCGGCCATCATCGGGGTGAGCAGGCGGGCCACCACCAGCGAGGCGATGATGGCCAGCACCGCGGTCCACCCGAATTGCTTGAAGAACTTGCCGGCGATGCCCGACATGAAGGCGGTGGGCAGAAAAACTGCGACCAGTGCGAAGGTGGTGGCGATGACGGCCATGCCGATTTCGTCGGCGGCCTCCATGGCGGCCTTGACCGGGCTCTTGCCCATGCGCAGGTGGCGGGTGATGTTCTCGATCTCGACGATCGCGTCATCCACCAGGATGCCGACCACCAGGGCCAGCGACAGCAGGGTGACGGTGTTGAGGGTGAAGCCGAACCAGTACATGCCGAGGAAGGTGGGAATCACCGACAGGGGCAGGGCCAGCGCGGCGACGATGGTGGCCCGCCAGTCGCGCAGGAACCACCACACCACCAGCACGGCCAGCAGTGCGCCTTCGTAGAGCAGGTGCATGGAGCCGTCGAAGTTCTCCTGCACCGGGGCGACGTTGTCGTAGGCGTGGGCGAAATGCACGCCGGGATGGGCGGCGGAGAGGTCGGCAACGGCCTTGGCGACACCGGCGGCAACGCTGATTTCGCTGGCGCCCTTGGTGCGCGAGACTTCGAAGCCGACCACCGGCTTGCCGTCGAGCAGGGCCACCGAGCGGCGCTCGGCGGTGGTGTCGGCGATGTGGGCGATGCGTTCGAGACGCACGCTGCGCCCGTCGGCGAGGGGGATGTCGAGCTGGGCCAGGGCGCTGGCGCTGGCCACGGTGGCGATGGTGCGCACGGCTTGCTCGCCGCCGCCCACGTCGCCGCGGCCGCCGGGGGCTTCCATCTGGCTGCGACGCAGTTGACGCGAGACGTCGGCGGCACTGACGCCGAGGGCGGCCATGCGTTCGGCGTCGAGTTCGACGCGCACTTCGCGGGTCAGGCCGCCCATGCGCTTGACCGCGCCGACGCCCTTGACGGCGAGCAGGCGCTTGGTGACGGCGTCGTCCACCATCCAGCTGAGGGATTCCTCGTCGAGGCTGTCGGAACTCAGCGTCCACGCGCCGAGGGGCCGGCCGGCGGTGGCGATCTTGGCGACCACCGGCTCGCGCACGTCGGCGGGCAGGTCGGAGCGTACCCGGCTGACGGCGGCGCGCACTTCGGTCTCGGCCTCGTTGGCGTTCTTTTCGAGCTCGAACTCGATGGAGATCGTCACCTCGCCATCGAGGATGGTGGTGTACATCTTCTTGATGCGGGCCAGTGTGGCGATGCTGTTTTCGAGCTTGCGCGCGACTTCGGTTTCCAGCGTGCCGGGGGCGGCGCCGGGCAGGCTGGCGCTGACCGTGACCACCGGCAGCTCGATGTCCGGGAAGTCCTGCACGCCGGAACCCTGAAAGGCCAGCAGGCCGGCCAGGGTGAGCAGGGCGAAGAGCAGGATCGCCGGGATGGGGTTGCGGATGGAGAGGGAGGAGAAATTCATGGCCGGGGGCTCACTTGGCGGCCGGGGCGCTGCCCGCTTCGACCACCTTGACCAGGTCGCCGTCGTTCAGGAAGCCGGCGCCGCTGGCGACGACCCGGGTGTCGGGCTTGAGGCCGGAGAGGATCTCGACCCGGTCCTGGTCGCGGTAACCGACCTGGACCTTGGTCTGGGTGACGCGCTGGTCGGCACCGAGGAGGAAGACGTAGTCGAAGCCGTCGCGCAGGGCTACGGCCTGGCGCGGCACCGTGAGGCCGCGGCTGCGCGCCAGCTCGAACTCGCCGCGGGCAAACATGCCGGCCTTGAGCGGGGCTTCGGGCCCGTTGCCGGCGCTGGCCGGCACATCCACGTAGACGAGGGCGTTGCGGGTTTGAGCGTCCACGGTGGGGGCGACGGTGCGCACCTTGCCGGCCACGACTGCGCCGCCGGGGGCGGTGAGGCGCACGGCCTGGCCGGCGCGTACCTGGCCGAGTTGGGCGGCGGGCACTTCGGCGCGCCATTCGAGGCGGCTCTGGCGGATCAGGCGGAACAGTTCCTGGCCCTGCGGTACCACGGCGCCGACGGTGGCGGCTGCGGCGCGGAAGGAGATCACGCCGTCGTCGCTGGCCAGCACGCGGGTGTGGCGCAGGCGCAGGTCGGCGGCGTTGAGGCTGGCCTTGGCGGCGAGCTTGCGGGCCTCGGCGGCGGCTTCGGTGCTGAGGTATTGCTGGATCTGCTGCGGGCTGAGGGCGATGGCGGCGTCGGCGCTGCGGGCGCGGGTGGCGTTGGCGCGGGCTTCCTGCAGCGTGGCGTCGGCTTCGGCCAGGCTGGCGCGGGCCTGGGCCTGCTCGGCAAGGGGCATGTCGGTGGCGAATTCGGCCAGCACTTCACCCTTCTTGACGCGGGCGCCGACGTTCACCTTGATGTCCACCAGGCGCAACCCGCTGGCTTCGGTGCCGAGGGAGGCTTCCTGCCAGGCGGCGACGCTGCCGTTGGCGGTCAGGCGACGTTCCATGTCACGGGTTTCGGGCTGGACGGTGACGACCGCGAGGGCCGGCTTGGCCGGGCTGGCCGTGGCGGCCGGCGCCGGTGTGGCGGGCGCATCGGATTTGTCGGCGCAGCCGGCGAGCAGGCTGGCGAGGGTGAGCAGGGCAAAAAGCGGCATGCGGGGGGAAATCATCGGGCTTCTCCGGCGAGGGCGGCCTGGGGGGCAATGGGGGTGTCGGGGGGCGTGCCGCTGGGGGGCCAGCCGCCGCCGACGGCCCGGTAGAGGGCGATCCAGGCGGCGACCTGTTCCTGCTGCCAGGCGGCCAGGTTGGTGTCGGCAGCGAGCAGGGTGCGGCGGGTGACTTCGAGCTCGATCAGCGTGGCAAAGCCGGCGCGCTGGCTGGCTTCGGTGGCCAGGAAGGCGGTGCGGTAGTCGGTGGCAGCCTGCTGCACGCTGGCTTCGCGGGCGGCGGCGGCGTCGAGACGGACCAGCGCCTGTTCGACTTCGCTGACTGCTTCGCGGGCCTTTTGCCGGTAGGCGGCCTCGGCGGCGGCGTAGTCGGCACGGGCGGCGTCCACGTTGGCGCTGATGCGGCCGCCGTCGAAGAGCGGCATGGAGAGCGTCGGGCCGATGGACCAGGTGGTGGCCGACATGCGGTTGCCGTCGGTGTTGAGGCGCAGCGGGGTGATGCTGCCGGCCAGGCTGAGGCGCGGGTAGCGGGCCGCAGCGGCACGGCCGATGGCGGCGCTGGCGGCGGCAAGATCGCGCTCTGCGGCGGCTACGTCGGGGCGCTGGGCGAGGAGCTGCGCCGGCAGGGCATCGACGACGAAGCGGGCGGGGCGGGGGAAGCGGCCGCTGGCGGTGGTGAGCTGGCGGCGCAGGTCGGCTTCATCGAGGGCGGTGAGGGCGACCAGGGCCTTGATCTGGCGATCGCGCTCGGCGCGCAGTTCGGTGAGGGTGCTGGCCCCGTCGGCGGCACCGGCGGTGGCCAGGGCGACCTGCGCCGGGGCGCTGAAGCCGGCCCGGCCGAGGGCGCTGGTGAGACGTGCAGTTTCGGCCCGCGAGGCGGCATCGGCTTCGGCCTGGGCGACGCGGCGCTCCTGGTAGCGCAGCTGCAGGTAGGCGTTGGCGGTTTCGGCGGCGACGGAGACGCGGGCCTCGTGCCAGCGCGCCTGGGTGGCGGCGAGGCGGGCTTCGGCGCCTTCCTGGTCGCGGGCGATGCCGCCGAACAGGTCGATCTCCCAGTTGGCCATCAGACCGGCCTGGCGGGTGGTCTGGAAGGTGGTGGGGCTGCCGAAGGTGAAGGCGGCGCGCTTGGCGGCGAGGCTGGCGTCGAGGGTCGGCAGGCCGGCGACACCGGCGCCAACGGCCGCCGAACGGGCCTGGACGATGCGGGCGCGGGCCTGGGCAAGGCTGGCGCTTTCATGCTGGGCGGCGTCGATGAGGGTGCTCAGCAGCGGGTCGTCGAGCTGGCGCCACCAGTCGCTGAGGGCGCCGAGGCTGCCTTCGTGGGGCAGCGGGCTCTGCCAGGCGGGCGCGGTTTTGAGGGCCGGTTGCTGGTAGTCGGGGCCGACCCGCGGCAACAGGGAGCAGGCGGGCAGGAGGACCAGCAGGGCCAGGGCGGGCAGGCTGCGCTTCATGAGGGGCTTCCGGTGGGTTGGCGACGCCGGACTTCGGCGTCGAGCATGCCGGCGGCGTAGGTGGCGAGGCGTTCGGCCAGGGTGTCGATGGCGTCCGGTGTGGCGACGAGTTCCGGCGAGACCTGGCCGACCAGGTCCTGGGTGACGAAGAAGTGGAAGGCCAGGCCGAGAATGGCGTGGGCGAGGCGCCGGGCGTCGGGGTCGGTGGCGTTTATGCCGAGGCGCCGGGCGGCGAGCTCGGCCAGCGCGAAGTAGAGGGCGCCGATGTCTTCGTCCATGCCTTCGTTGAGGGCCCCGCTGGGCTCGACCAGTTCGCGGAAGTGCAGGCGCATGACGAGGCGGACCTGCTCACCCAGCTTGAGGGGCTGCAGGAAGTTGCGGAAGAAGCCGGCGAGGGCAGCCTCGCTGTTGAGCCCGGGGGCGCCGAAGTCGGGCAGGCATCCGCGGGCGGTGGTGATGTCGGGCGAGGTGGACGCGTCGCTGAAGGATTCGCAGAAGACGGCCTGGTAGAGCCGGGCCTTGTCACCGAAATAGTAGGAGATGGCGCCCAGGTTGACGCCGGCCGTGTCGGCGATGGCGCGGGTCGAGGTCTTCCGGTAGCCGTTTTCGGCGAACAGGCGCAGGGCCGCGTCGAGGAGACGCTGGCGGGCCAGGGTGCCGTCGGCGCGGACGGGGGTATGGGGTGCAGGAACGTTCATGAAGCGGATTCAGTCAATCGACTGATTTAAGTTAGTCGATTGACTGAATCCGGTCAAGATCATTTTTCGGGCGGCTTGGCGGGGGCGGTGTGCCAATGGCTCTTGGGCACCAGCGCCGGGGTGTCGGGGTTGTCGATGAAGTGCGGCGACATGATCTGGATACCGTGCTCGTTGAAGGTGTCGAGGATGTTCTGGTGGAGCTGCGACAGGATGTGCGGCATGCGCCCCGGCGTTTCGACCACGCACATGAGTTCGTAGCGGATGTAGAAATCCTCGAGGGCGGTTTGCAGCACGAAGGCCGGCGGCTCGCCGACGATGCCCGGCGTGCGGGCCGCCGCGCCCAGCAGCATGGCGTGCACCTGGCGCCACGGGGTGTCGTAGCCGATGGTGAGCTGGGTGGACACAGTGGGGTTGCCGGTGACGCTGAAGTTGGTGACCTGGCCGTTGAGTATCTGCGAGTTGGGAACGGTGATCTCGATGTTGCGGATGGTGCGCAGGCGGGTGACGAGCAGCGAGCTTTCGACCACGACGCCGGTGGTGTCGCCGATCTTGACCACGTCGCCGACCTTGAAGGCGCGCATGTAGGTGATCATGAAGCCGGTGACGACGTTGGAAATCACGCCGCTGGAGCCCAGTGAAAACAGCACGCCGAGAAAGATCGACACCCCCTTGAAGGCGGCGGAGTCGGAGCCGGGGATGTAGGGGTAGGCGATCATCACGGCGCCAACGACGAGCAGCAGGTTGATGATGCGCCGGGTGGGGTTGGCCCATTCGGGGAAGAAGCCTTCGAGCTGGATGCGTCCGTCGGCGACCCGGTCGAAGATGAAGGCGCTGCTGCGCGTCAGCCAGCGGGTGATGAGGACGATGATGGCGATCACCAGCAGGCCGGGAATGGCGGCCAGTACGCTGCTGCCGAGCCCGCCCAGGGGCGTCAGCACGAGGCTGGACAGGTTGGCGGCGAAGCGCCGGGTCTGCGGGAAGTAGGACAGGGACAGGCTGAGGGCACCGTACACCAGCAGGGCCCACACGCCGACGCGGATGCCGTGGAGCAATGCCGCCAGCGGCACGCGCAGGTAGTTGCCCTGCACGAGGCTGAAGCTCTTGCGTTCGACATCGGCGATTTTCTCGTCGGCCTTGCGCAGCACGGTTTCGCGCAGGCGCCGGTAGAGGCGCTCGAAGAGGGCCAGCAGGGCCAGGGCGGCGAGCAGGGTGCCGGCGGCCTTGGCGGCAGCGGCGAGCAGGGCTTCGCGGCCATGTTCTTGCTGATGGTGGGCGAGGGCTGCCGAAAAGGCGGCGGCCATGTCGGCGGCCAGCGCCGCGCGGGGTTTGCCGGCGGCACTGGCGTCGGCGTCGAAGACCGAGGTCAGGACCTGCTCGCCGGCCATGATGTCGCTGGAGATGTCGGTCTCCTCGACGGTGATCGGCGGAAGGGGCGATTCGCGGACGAGTTCGGAGAGGCGGCGGGATATGTTGCGGGCCCGGCTTTCGGCGCTGAAGCCCTTGAAGCCGGCGCGGATCTCGACGACCTTCTGCTCACCCAAAAGTACTGCGTGGCCGGCGGGCGCGGCGTCTTCGCCCCGGGCTGGACCGATGAGGAGGAACAGGCCGAGGAGTAGCGGCAGGAGGGCTCGGGGCATGGCGTTTCTTTCGGTTAAGGGCAGCGAAAGAAACTATACCCGAGACGCTTTTACGCGCCACGGGTATGCCATGGGGGCCGCAGCCCCGGTTACAGCTGGGCGGGCAGTTGCGGCGTCAGCGCCTGCTTGCGGGCGGTGGCGCTGCCGAGCAGGGCGAAACCCTTGAGGCTGTCGTTGGCGGACTTGAAGAGGGCTTCGAGTCCGTCTTCCGTCACGCTGACTGTCCATTCCCCGACCTGACCGGGGGCGGGCGGGGCGACCACCGTCGGGATCGCCGGCGTCTTCACCAGCACCGGCATGGGC
The DNA here is from genome assembly GCA_030157785.1 of Zoogloea oleivorans. Taxonomy (GTDB): domain Bacteria; phylum Pseudomonadota; class Gammaproteobacteria; order Burkholderiales; family Rhodocyclaceae; genus Zoogloea; species Zoogloea oleivorans_A. Next base: position 57,668 of record JAOAUC010000022.1, on the reverse strand, counting down.
GGGTAGATGACGTCGGTAGGCGTGCCGCCGAGGGTTTTGGCGAGCGCCCGCACCTGCTGCATGATCGGCATCACGAAGGGCAGGCTGAGGCCTTCCACTTCGGCGCAGTCGCCGACCGCGAAGATGTGCGGATCGCTGCTGGCGAGCTGGCGGTTCACCACCACGCCCCGATTGACGGCCAGTCCGGTCGCCGCTGCAAGGCCGGTGCGGGCACGCAGGCCGACGGCCGACAGCACCAGATCGGTATCCAGCGTGCTGCCGTCGTTGAGTTCGAGGCGGTAGCCGCTTTCGCTCTTATTCACCGCACTGGCGGCGAGACCCATGCGGAAAGTCGTACCAGCGGCTTCCAGGCGGGCCCGGAAGAAGGCGCCGGCAGCTGCGGGCAGCAGGCGGCCGAGGGGCCACGGGGCCGGGTCGAGCACCGTCGGGGCAATGCCGCGGGCGAGCAGGTCGTTGGCAAATTCGCAGCCGATCAGGCCGGCGCCGAGGATGGCGATGCGCGTCACCCCGTCGAGACGGGCACTGAAGCGGGCAAAGTCGTCCAGATCATTCACCGACAGCACTTCGTCTGCCGCGTCACCGCCGAGCGGCAGGCGGATCGGGTCGGCGCCGAGGGCCAGCACCAGATCGCGGTAGGCGAGGCTTTCGCCCCCGTCCAGCGTCACGCGGCGGGCCGCCGGGTCGATGGCCTCAACCTGCCGGTGGGCCAGGATGCGGGCGTCCAGCTCTTCGGCCATTCTCTCTGCCGGTTTCATCACCAGCGATTGGGCTGTCTTGCCGCCGGCCAGGGCGTTGGAGAGCATGGGCTTGGAGTAGAAGGGCGCTGCATCGCGACTGACCAGCACGATGGGCGTGGCCTTGTCGAGCTTGCGGATCTCGCGGGCCAGGTTGTAGCCCGCGAGGCCGGTACCGAGGATGAGGATGGGGGCGTTCATGGAAGGCTCAGATCTCGACCATTTCGAAGTCGGACTTGGCCACGCCGCAGTCCGGGCAGGCCCAGTCTTCGGGGATGTCGGCCCAGCGGGTGCCGGGGGCGATGCCCTCGGCGGGAAGACCGGCGGTTTCGTCGTAGATGAAGCCGCATACGATGCACTGGAAGCTTTTCATGATGATTTTTCCTTTATTCAATCTGTTTGATAGATGACTTGGTTCAGGCGCTGATCTTGTCGAGGGCGGCCTGGTAGTGGGCGGCGTGGCGCTCTTCGACCTTGGCGAGGGCGGCGAAACGCTTGGCGGCCTTTTCGAGCACGGCCTTGAACTGTTCGGCGTGTTCCTTCGATTCGGCGATCTGCTCGTCGATCTCCTTTACCGCTGCGTCATGGCCTTCGGCGACGGCGGCGTGGCGGAAGGACGGGTACATCTCGGTGTATTCGTAGGTTTCGCCGTCGATGGCGAACTGGAGGGCGCGGGCCGGGCTCATCTTCGCCTTCGGGTAGAGCAAGTCGAGGTGGCCGAAGGCGTGCATGACTTCCTGGTCAGCGGTGGCTTCGAAGGCTTTGGCAGTTTCTTCGTCGCCCATCTCGCGGCAGAGCTTGGCGAAATAGCGGTACTTGATGTGGGCCATCGATTCGCCGGCGAAGGCGGATTCGAGGTTCTGGATGGTGGCCGAGGCGGGATCGTGGAAGGGGTTTGCCATGATGTTTCTCCTTGAAGTCAGTGTGCGTTTGGATTCGATGGAGTTCATCGTACGGCTTGGTCGTTGATGTGGGAAATTGATTGATTAAACTATAATGATTGCCAAATACTATGATGCACCGACGACCTGCCTGGGGCAGATCGTCGGTGAGGTTTCAGTCGATAAAGGGCAGGTCGTAGTCGACGGTCAGCGGCGAGTGATCGCTGAAGCGCTCGTCCTTGTAAACGGTGGCGCGCAGGCCGCGGGCGGCGAGTTCCGGTGTGGCCAGCTGGTAGTCGAGGCGCCAGCCGACATTCTTGGCCCAGGCCTGACCCCGGTTGGACCACCAGGTGTAGCAGGCGTCGGTGGCCTCGGGATGGAGCCGGCGGTAGGCGTCCACCCAGCCCTGTTCGTCGAACAGGCGGGTCAGCCAGACACGCTCTTCGGGCAGGAAGCCGGAGTTTTTCTGGTTGGACTTCCAGTTTTTCAGGTCGATTTCCTTGTGGGCGATGTTCCAGTCGCCGCACACCACTACATCCCGGCCGCTGGCCCGCAGCTCGGCCATGCGCGGCAGGAAGAGTTCCATGAAGCGGAACTTTGCGGCCTGGCGTTCCTCTGAACTGGAGCCTGACGGGAGGTACAGGGAGATGACCGAGAGATTGCCGAAGTCGGCCTGCAGGTAGCGGCCCTCAAGGTCGAACTCTTCGTTGCCGATACCTTCGATAATGCGGTCCGGGCTTTTTCTGGCGTATATGCCGACTCCGCTGTAGCCTTTTTTGGCGGCGCAGTGAAAATAGCCCCTGAAGTGGCCGGGGTCGCGCATTTCCGGCGTCAGATCCGGGATCTGGGCCTTCAGTTCCTGTAAACACACTACATCGGCATTCTGGTTGTTGAGCCAGGACAGGAAGCCTTTCACGCTTGCGGAGCGGATGCCGTTGAGGTTGGCGGTAACGACGCGTAACATTTTGATCAATCAGGACCGTTTTTTGTTGGGAGCAACGTGGATTTTAGCCGTGATTTCATCGCCCTTTCCTGCGACAAGGGCGTACTGAGGTTTGGAGAGTTCGTCACCAAGGCGGGGCGTCTCTCTCCCTACTTTTTCAATGCGGGCCTCTTCAACGATGGCGCTTCCTTCGGCACGCTGTGCGATTTCTACGCACGCACGCTGCTGGCCGCCGATCTGCCCTGCGACATGTTGTTCGGCCCGGCCTACAAGGGGATTCCCCTCGTCGCCGGTACGTCCATGCGCCTGGCTGAACGGGGACATAACCTGCCCTTCTGTTTCAACCGCAAGGAAGCCAAGGATCACGGCGAAGGCGGCACCCTGGTTGGCGCGCCGCTGGCCGGCCGGGTGGCGATTCTCGACGACGTGATTTCCGCCGGCACTTCGGTGCGTGAATCCGTGGAGATCATCCGTGCCCATGGCGCCACGCCGTCGGTGGTGGTGATCGCCCTCGACCGCATGGAGCGCGGTACCGGCAGCCTGTCGGCGGTGCAGGAAGTGCGCGACGCCTACGGAATTCCGGTGCTGGCCGTTGCAAGTCTCAAGGATCTGATCGGCTACCTGGCCGACAGCCCGGCACTCCAGGCCAACCTGGGCGCGGTCGAGCGTTACCGCGAAGCCTACGGTGTGGCGGGAGTCGCCTGAGCCATGCGCCACCTGGTCCTGTTGTGTGCACTTTTGGCTGCTTTGCCGGCGGGGGCCCAGACGGCCTCGCGGGGAGGCGTCTTTTGCTGCATGGATAACGGGCACCAGGTGTGTGGCGATGTCCTGCCGCCCCAGTGTTTCGGCAAGAGCTACCGGGAGATGAGCCCCCAGGGCACCGTCCGCCGGCTGGTGGAGGCGCCTCTGACGCCGGAGCAACTGGCTCGCCGGGAAGCCGACGAGCGCGCCCGGCGCGCCGAACTGACCCGCCAGCGGGCAGAGATGCGGCGCAACCAGTCGCTGCTCGAAACCTATTCCAGCGTTGCCGACATCGATGCCCGTCGCGATCGGGCCATCGAAGGGGTGGAGCTCGAGCTCAAGCAGGCCGAGTCACGCCAGGCCCAGCTCATGAAAAAGCGTGATGCGCTGAATCGTGAGGCGGAGTTCTATCAGAAACGCGCCATGCCGCCGACCCTTGCGGCGGCGGTGCGGGAGTCGGACAGCGAACTGGCCTCCCACAGTTCGGTGATCGATGCCAAGCGGCGCGACATCGAGGCCATCCGTACCCGCTACGAGCAGGATCGCAGCCGTTACATCACGCTCACGGAGTCCCGGCCGCCGGGCTACCCTGCGCCGCGCTGAGCGTCTTTTTTCCTGCCGGTTTCCTCTGGCGGGCATCGTCCCTTGACTGTGTCTTGGTGTGCGGAGAAGTCGGCCGCAGGCTTTGCCATGTATGCCCCAGTAATTAAGGTGCAATTAGGCTTTGTGGCTGCGCGTGTCTCTGAGGCCCTATTAGCCGGCGTCTTGCATTGATGCGCGATACGCCTCTGAGGTATTTGGAATGAGATTCTGACATTTGCATCATCGCAAATGGGTTTGGAATGAAAACAAGGGTGTCAGGTGGGCTCGTCAGGCGTTTGGGAGGCGATAGGGTTTGTGGTGACCGATTTGGTGCGTGATAAACTTTGCTGCATGCAAGGAGTCCGGATGCCGGTATTGAATAATTGGCAATCAAGGCGTATTCAGTACATCTCTTAATCAAGATTGGTCCGGCAGGCTTTTTCATCATGCTTCGATACAAGATCGTTCCCGTTACTCCCTTTGAGCAGAATTGTTCCCTGTTGTGGTGCGACGTGACCCGCAAGGCGGCTGTCGTAGACCCTGGCGGCGATGTAGACCGCATCCTTGCCGCGGCGCAGGAGCTGGGGCTGACCGTGGAGAAGATCGTGCTGACTCACGGCCATATCGATCATGCCGGCGGTACCGCCGAGCTGGCCCGCCGGCTGTCCATCCCGATCGAAGGGCCGGAGCGCGAGGACAGTTTCTGGATTGATGCCCTGCCGCAGCAGAGCAAGATGTTCGGCTTCCCGCAGGTCGAGGCGTTTGCGCCCGACCGCTGGCTGGTCGATGGCGATACCGTGAGCGTGGGCGAGGAGGTTCTGGAGGTGCTCCATTGCCCCGGACATACGCCGGGCCACGTGGTTCTGTTCAGTGCCAGTGCCCGGCTGGCGGCAGTGGGGGACGTGCTTTTTGCCGGCTCCATCGGGCGTACCGATTTCCCGCGGGGCAACCATGCTGCGCTGGTCAATTCGATTCGCCACAAGCTGTGGCCATTGGGCAACGATGTAGCCTTCATTCCCGGCCATGGGCCGATGTCGAATTTTGGCGAGGAGCGTGAAAGCAATCCTTATGTGGGTGACTATGCATGAAATGCCGTACGGATTTGATTCCGGCCGGCAGGTTCGATGTGTGGTCTTGAGTTTGCGTACTTAATTTCTCGATAAAGGTGAACCAGCGTGCGATTCGCTATTCTCGAAGACGATCCGGCCCAGATGGAAGTATTGACGGGCTGGCTGAGGGAAGCCGGGCACGACGTGCATGGCTTTGGACTGGCCCGTGAGCTGATGCGGGTTGCGAGCCGCGAAAGCTTTGATTTGTTCCTGGTGGACTGGGTATTGCCGGATCTGACCGGCGAGCAGGTGCTGCGCTGGCTGCGGGTGGAGCGTGGCAACGAAACGCCGGCTATTTTCATTACTTCCCGCGATGCCGAGGAAGATATTGCCAACGCATTCAGCGCCGGTGCCGATGATTACCTGATCAAGCCCCCGCGCCGGATCGAGTTGCTGTCGCGCATCGAGGCCGTGTTGCGCCGGGCCCAGCCGAAGAACACCAGCCAGACCCTGACGGTGGCACCCTATCACTTCGATCTGCTCAAGAAGGAGCTGAGCATCGACGGAGTGGTGGTGGAGATGACCGACAAGGAATTCGAGCTGGCGGCTTTCCTGTTCCGCAACCTGGGTCGTCTGCTGTCGCGCGGACACTTGCTTGAAGCCGTGTGGGGGCGCAATCCCGATCTGGCTACGCGGACTGTGGATACCCACATCAGCCGTGTGCGCAGCAAGCTGAATCTGCGTCCTGAAAACGGTTTCCGGCTGACGCCGACCTACAACTTCGGCTACCGGCTGGAGAAGATCGACCCGTCCGAGTCGCCCGCCATCGGCGAGGCGGCGCTGTCGCCGGCCGCCTGAGGCCTGCGGGGTTCCCGGGGAGGGAACCCCGTTCCAGCGCGCTTACTTCTTCAGCGCGTCGCGGATTTCCCGCAGCAACTTCACATCTTCCGGTTCCGCCGGCACTTCAGGAGCCGGCGCCGGTTCGTCGCGCTTGAGCTTGTTCATGGCTTTGATCGCCATGAAGATGGCCATCGCGACGATCAGGAAATCCATGACCGAGTTGATGAACACGCCGTACTTGAACAGGGGGGCGCCGGCCTTCTCGGCAGCTTCCATGGTTTCGAAGGTCTTGTCGCCAAGATTGATGTAGAGATGCTTGAAATCCACGCCGCCCATGAGCTTGCCGACAACCGGCATGATCATGTCCTTGACGAGGGAGTCGACGATTTTGCCGAATGCACCGCCGATGATGACGCCGACTGCCAAGTCGACGACGTTGCCCTTCATGGCAAATTCTTTGAATTCCTGGACAAGACTCATGGGTTACTCCTGTAAAAGTGGATAAAGCTTGGGTAGGGTGCCGAGAAACGCATATTTGGCGCTTGCCTGACAAACCTGGAGGGGTTCCTGACTGATCATAGGTGCCTTGCAGGCCGGCCCAACGCGGTATTTAACACGTCAGCCTGCATACATGCGTGAGTTTGCGAAGTTTTGCACCCTGCATGGAGCATGGAACTACTATAGTCCTCCAATTCGACTGAGAGATTTCTGCCGTGGCCTTTCCTTCCTTTCGCATCCTGAGTGTCGTCGTCGGCATGCTTTCCGGTTTCAGCGCCGTTGCTGGAGATCTGGAGGTCATCTACACGACCCGCGCCGGAGATACCCTGATCGGTCTGGAGAGACAGTTCCTTGCCAACCCTTTTGGCTGGAAGGGCCTCAAGACCCACAACCGGATCGGCAGCCCGATGCACATGCCGGTGGGCGCGCCCTTGCGGATTCCCGAAAGCTGGTTGCGGGTCGAGCCCCGGACGGCCCGGGTGGTGAGCGTGCGCGGTGATGTGACGATGGATGGTCGGCCGCTCCTGGTGGACGCCAAGGTGCCGGCGGGTTCCGTGCTGCGCACCAGCGCAGATGCCTTTGTGACCCTGGTGATGCCGGACGAGTCGCGTCTGACGGTGCAGCCGGGCAGCGAAGCCCGCCTCGACAAGGTGCAGGGCTTCCGCGGCTTCGAGGGCCAGAATACCCAGCTTCACCTCGAGCGGGGACGGGTCGAGACCAGTGTGGCGGCCCAGCGCGGGCCGGCTGCGCGTTACCAGATCCGTACCCCGACAGCGCTCATCGGCGTGCGTGGTACCGAGTTCCGGGTGGGTTCGGACGCCGTTTCCCAGGCCGCCCAGGCCGAGGTGACCGGTGGCGAGGTGCGCATGAGCGGCGCTGGCGGGGCGGCGACGGCCTTGCCGGCCGGCTATGGCCTTGTCGCCAGGTCCGGCCAGACTATTCCGGCCCCGCGTGCCCTTTTGCCGGCCCCGCAGCTCAAGGATGTGCCGACAGTTTTTGAACGGGTCGAATTGCGCCTCGCGTTCCCGCCGGTGGACAAGGCGGTGGCCTACCGGGCGCAGATCGCCCGCGACCGACTGTTTTCCGATGTGCTGATGACCGGGGTCTTCCCGGCCGCCTCGGCCCGTTTTTCCGGTCTGCCCGACGGCGCCTACTGGCTGCGCGTGCGGGCCATCGACGATGCGGGGCTGGAAGGTTTCGATGCGAGCCAGGCATTTGAGCTGCGCGCCCGGCCCGAACCACCTGTTGCACTGATGCCCGGTAGCGGATCACTGGCCTGGCAGCCGGCTGCCGAGGCTAACGGCTACCGTCTGCAGCTCGCCCGCGACAGGGCCTTCACGACGCTGGTGGCAGAGCACGATACGGATGCCCTCTCCGTCGAACCGGCCCTGCCGGCGGGTGACTACCAGTGGCGGATCGCCAGTCGGCGTGCCGGCGGCACGCTCGGCCCCTGGAGCGATCCGGTCCTGCTCAGCGTCCGCAAGGCGCCGGGTGCCGCGGCGCTCACCGTGTATAACGGGCGGGCGCGCTTTGCCTGGTCCGGCGAGCCTGGCCGGATCTACGACTTCCAGCTGGCGCGGGATGCGGGCTTCAAGGACTTGCTGGCCGAACAGCGTATCGGCGAGCCGGCAGTCACCGTGCCGCTGCCGTCGTCCGGGAGCTACTACCTGCGTCTCCGGGCGACGGATCCGGACGGCGTTGCTGGCCCTTGGTCGGCCGTCCAGACCTTCCGCTCGACCTTCTTCATGCCCGTGTGGTCTCTGTCTGCGCCCACCGCCACAAGTCCGTGAAGTCTCTTTCGGCAACCGTCCGCCGCCCCACTTTCGAATGGTTCGCGGTAACGCTCCTGTGTTCGCTGCTCGCCGTGCTGTCGGCGACGGAGGGCTGGCTGTGGCGGATCGATCAGACCATCTACGATGGGGTGCTGTCGTCCTGGACGCGGCCGCCGAGCGAAGACGTGGTGATCATCGCCATCGACGATGCCAGCCTGGCGAGCATCGGTCGCTGGCCCTGGTCGCGGCGCATCCATGCGGCGCTGATCGATCGGGCGCGGGAAGTGGATGCGGCGGCGGTTGTCATCGATCTGCTGCTGGATGCGCCGAGCCGGGATGACCCGGAGGCCGATGCCGCCCTGGCGCTGTCGATGCGCACCTACGGCCGGGTCGTCCTGCCCCTGACCCAGGCCACCACCGGCTCGACCCTCACCGGCGAGGTGTTGCCGCTGGAAGCCTTTACCAATGCGGCGGCGACCCTCGGGCATGGTCAGGTCGAGTTCGATCCTGACGGTATCGCGCGCAGCGTCTATCTGTGGGAGGGCTTCGGTGCCGCCCGGCATCCCCAGCTGGCCCTGGCCTTGCTCCAGACTGTGGCACCCGAGCTGGCCCGGCGCTACCCGGCGCCGCCGGTCGGCGCGGGCATCGACCACCAGCAATGGCAGCGTGCCGACTGGTTGCGCATGCCTTTTTCCGGCCCGCCGGGCACTTACACCTATTACTCCTACCGCGCCGTCCTGAACGGCGAGGTGCCGCCCGAAGCCTTGCGCGGCAAGGTGTTGCTGGTTGGTGCAACGGCGGCCGGCATGGCCGACGCGGTCCCCACGCCAACCTCCGGACTGTCCCGGCCGATGCCGGGCGTGGAAGTGCAGGCCAATGTCTTCGATGCCTTGCGCCGCGGTGTGGCGGTGATGCCCCTGGCACCATGGGTGTCGGCGGCCGTGGCGGGTGTCCTGGTGGTCGGGCTGATGCTGTCGCTGTTGTATGCCTCGCCGCGCACCGGGCTGGTCGCGTCCTTCGTTCTGGGGGGGCTGGCCTTGCTGCTGGCGGCCTTCGGTCTGCACCTCGGCGGCTGGTGGTTTGGCCCGGCTCCGGCTGTACTTGGCTGCATGCTGGCTTATCCCTTGTGGAGCTGGCGGCGCCTGGAGTCCGCCCATCGTTACCTGGATGCCGAACTGATCGCCCTCGAGCGGGAAGGGACGCCCCTCGGACTGCCGATCAATGAACCCGGGCATTCGGCGGCCGACCCGTTGGAGCAGCGCATCCGCATCGTGCGGCAGGCGGCGCAGCATCAGCGCGATGTGCGCCGCTTCATCGCCGATACGCTCGAACATCTGCCCATCGGTGTGGTGGTGATCGACCAGCTGGACCGGGTGATCCTGCACAACGAGCGGGCCCGGCACCTGCTGCGGGCCTTCCGCAGCGATGCCCTGCTGGTGTCCCTGCGCGAGCTGCCATGGCCGGGCTACCTGCCGATGCGCGACGGGCTGCCGGATGTGAGCGGCTTTTCCGGTACCCGCCAGTTCGAGCTGTCGCCCGACAAGAAACGCCACCTGCTGGTGTCGGTGGCCGACCTGTTCTCCGAATCGAGCGGCCGCCCCGGGCGCGTTATCGGCCTCGCCGATGTCACCGCCATGCACGAGGCCCAGCGCAGCCGCGAGGACACCATGCATTCCTGTCCCATGATCTGCGCGCGCCGCTGGCGTCCATCCTGACCCTGATCGAGGGTTACAAGGGCGATCAGGCTCTGCAGCTGGAGCAGATTCCGCGCATTGCCCGCTATGCCCGCTCGGCCCTCGATCTGGCCGACGGCCTGTTCCGCCTGGTGCGTGCCGAGGGCTCGGACCCGAAGGACTTCGTCGAGCTGGATCTGGCCGGCCTGGTCGATTCCGCCGCCGACGAGGTGTGGCCCCAGGCCCACGCCCGCGGCATCCGTGTCGAGGTGGATACCCGCGATGCGGAGCGGGAAGAGGCCATCGTGCGCGGCGACTTCTCGCTGCTGCGCCGGGCGGTGATCAACCTGCTGACCAATGCCATCAAGTACGGCGCCGCCAACAGCATGGTGTCGGTGCGCCTGTGTGCGGAAGGTCCGGACTGGGTGATCCGCGTCCGCGACCAGGGCGAGGGGATGGCGGCCGACGCGTTGCCGCGGCTTTTCAAGCGCTTCAGCCGCATTGTCGGTGAGGGGCGCGACAAGCCTTCCGGCGTTGGCCTCGGGCTGGTCATCGTGAAGACCGTGGCCGAGCGGCATGGTGGCAGCGTCACGGTGGAGAGCGAAATCGGCCAGGGCAGCATGTTCGAACTGCGCCTTCCGCTGCGCACCCATGCGGTGCCGTCCGTGGCCGCCTGAGGCGCCCGGGTTACTATCGGGGCGACGGCACTGTGGGTTCTCCGGACATGCGTTTCAAATACCTCAAATATCTGGCCTTCGTATTGGGTGGCCTGAGCACGGCGATCGCCACCGGTGCCCTGTATCTCTACGCCACCTTCGACGGCGTGCGGCTGGCTGCCGAGCTGACCCATTTCACCAAGCAGCGCTACCAGCGCGTGCTGAAGCTCGATGGTCCGGTGGAACTCTCCATGTTCCCCCGCCTGCAGCTCAGGCTGCCGGCCTCGACGCTTTCCGGGAAGAACGGCGAAGGCGAGTTCATGGGCATCGGGCAGGCGGCCGTGAGCGTGCGCCTGCTGCCGCTGCTGGCCCGCCGGGTAGTGGTCGACCGGGTCGAGCTCGACGGCCTGCGCCTGGCGCTGCTGCGCGGCAAGGATGGCAAGGTGAGCGGGATGGACCTGCTCAACGGCGCCGACACCGACAACCAGCCCGTCGCGCTGGACCTGACAAGCCTGGTGGTGCGCGGCGGGACGCTGAACTGGACGGACGAACTCACCGGCCGCAAGCTGGCCTTGGCCCAGATGGCCCTGAGTACCGGCCGGCTGGGCCGTCAGGCCGACGGGCAAATGGATCTGGATGCCCGCCTGACCCAGGCGATGCCGGCCGTCGATGCGCATGTGCAGATGCAAAGCGCCTACCGCATCGACGTCGATGGCCAGGACCAGCAGGCGCGCAACCTGCACCTGAGCCTCAAGGGCGACCTGGCCGGGCAGCAGGGTGTGGAGCTGGATGCAACGCTGGGGGAACTGCTGTTCCCGGCCGATGGGCCGCCGCGTCTGGCCGGGGTCAGTCTGCTCGCGAAGGGCAAGGCCGACGGGGAGGCGGTCGAACTCAAGGCCACGTCGCCGCGTCTCATCGTCGCGGCGGCGGGCCCCGAGGCCGACGCGGTCGATGCCACGCTGCGGGTGGATGGCAAGACCCGCAACGGCTCCCTGCGTACCCGCCTGACGGGCTTGCGCAGTACCGGCCGCGGGCTGGATATCGACAAGCTGACGGCCGACGTGGACTGGCGTCTGGCGAACGGGCGCCTTACCGGCAGCCTGGCCAGTGCGGCCAGCTGGCAGGGTGGGCCGCAGGTGCTGGACGCACCTGCGATCACCGGCCAGCTCAACTATGCGGCGTCCCGCGCCGGTGCAACCCCGTTGAAGATCGCCGTACAGGGCAGTGGCCGGGCCGACCTGAACCGTAAAAGCGCCGCCGGCAAGCTCGACCTGCAAGCTGACGGCAGCCATCTGCAAGGCAACTGGAGCTTGCCGCGCCTGTCGCCGCTGGCGCTGGGTTTCGATGTGGATGTGGACCGCTTCAAGCTCGATACCCACCCGGGCGACACGGCGGGCAAGAAGGCCGACGAGCCGGCCGGCCCGATCGATTTTTCGGCCCTGCGGGGCTATGAGCTCGACGGTGTCGTCCGCGTCGGCAGCCTGCAGGTGGCGGGGCTGCACCTGGAGCGCGCGCGCATTCCCCTCAGCGTGCATGGCGGGCGGCTGGTCTCCAGCGCGCACAGCGCCAGTCTGTACGGTGGCAGCGTTGAAGGCAGCCTCACCCTGGAGGCGGACGGCAACAAGCTGGCCTATCGCAGCTATCTGCAGAATGCCAACGTGGCCCCCTTGTTGCGGGACGCCATCGGCAAGGAGCATTTCGCCGGTGTCGCCAATCTGTTCGTGGACGTGACGGGGGCAGGTGCAACAGGGGCTGAACTGCGCTCCGGTTTGCAGGGCTTGGCCCGCGTGCGTTTCCGTAACGGGGTGGTGCACGGGATCGACGTGAATGCGGCCCTGAAGGAGTGGCGCAGCCTGATTGCCGGCCGCCAGACCGCCCGTCGCCCCAATCGGCATGCCGAAACGACGAGCTTCGATGAAGTGACGGCGAGCTTCCAGATCGGCAAGGGCCTGGCTCGCAACACCGATCTGCAGGCCAGGAGCGGGCTCTTCCGCGTCACTGGGGCGGGCGACATCGACATCGTCGCGGCACGGATCGATTACCTGTCGCGGGTGACCTTGATGGTGGTGCCGTTCGGGCCGGACAGTGGTTTGCTGGCGAGCCTGCGTGGCGTCACGGTGCCGATTCGCGTGAAGGGGCCCCTTGCCGAGCCGGAGTGGCATCTGGAGCCCGGCGTACCGGGTGCGCCCCTGGTGACAGGGCTCGTCAATGCGGGGCAGGCGGTGGTTCGCAGCGTCGTCAAGGCGATGCCGAAGGTGACGCCGAAGCCGCCTCCGAAGGTGATTCCCAAGGCGGCTCCGGCGCAGGCAGCACCTACGCCGCCAGCTCCGCCACCCAGGCCGGCAGCAGAACCCAGCGAGTAAACGTACGTTTGTTTTCCTGGGCGGCGTGCTAGATTTCCGGTCGCAGCACCCAAATCAAAAAATAGCCCAGGAGACAGCATGACCCTACCGAACGCCTTCCGCGGCGCGATGCGCCTGCCCGCCATCGCCGCGCCGATGTTCCTCGTATCCGGCCCCGAGCTGGTGATCGAAACCTGCAAGGCCGGCGTGGCCGGCACTTTTCCGGCCCTCAATGCACGCACGCCCGAACAGCTCGATGGCTGGCTCGGTGAGATCACCGCCGCCCTGGCCTCGGCGAAGGCGGCTGATCCTTTTGCGCCTGTATCGCCCTACGGCATCAACCTGATCCTCCACGCCTCCAACCCGCGGGTGGCGCCGGACCTGGAGCTGATCTGCAAGCACAAGGTGCCTTTCGTGATCACCAGCCTCGGCCATCCGGGCGAGGTGGTGAAGGCCGTGCATGCTTACGGCGGGCTGGTGTTTTCGGATGTGATCCATGCATATCACGCCAGGAAGGCCATTGCTGCCGGCGTGGACGGCATCATTGCCGTGGCCAGCGGCGCTGGCGGCCACGCCGGCACCCAGAGCGCCTTCAGCCTGGTGCGCGAGATCCGCGAGTTCTGGGACGGCACGCTGATCCTCGGCGGTGCCATTTCGGATGGCTATGCGGTGCGCGCGGCCGAAGTGCTGGGGGCGGACTTTGCCTACATGGGTACCCGTTTCATCGCCACCCGCGAGTCCCTGGCCAAGGAGGCCTACAAGCAGATGGTGGTCGATTCGGATGCCGGCGACGTGGTCTACACCGACGCCATCTCCGGTACCAACGCCAATTTCTTGTGGCCCAGCCTGGAAAAGCTCGGCCACCAGCGCGACGAGCTGGTGCAGGGCGTTGGCAAGGGCAAGCTCAAGGCCCTGGCCGATGAAGCCAAGGCTTGGCGTGACGTGTGGAGCGCCGGCCATGGCGTGGCGACCATCCACGATGCGCCGCCGGTGCGCATGCTGTGCGATCGGCTGGCAGAGGAGTACCGGGCCGCTTGTGGCATTCCGCCGAGCCCGGCGCTAAAGGCTTAGGTCTGGCTGGAGAGCGCCTGCTCGCAGCGGCCGCGCTTGGCGCTGTACATGGCCTTGTCGGCGTGGGTCAGCAGGCTGGCGGGGTCGTCGCCGTGGTCGGGATAGACGGCCATACCGATGGAGCTGCCGATGCGTACGTGGCAGCTGCCCAGGTTGATGGGCATGGCGACGGCCTGGGTGATCTTGGCGATGATGCCGTGCAGGGCCGTTTCGTCGCCGATGCCGTTGAGCAGCACGGCGAATTCGTCGCCCCCGTAGCGGGCGACCATGTCGTCGCTGCGCACAACGCGGCGCACCCGGGCGGCGATGGCCTTTAGTACGATGTCGCCGGCCTGGTGGCCGTGGGTGTCGTTGATCTGCTTGAAGTGGTCGAGGTCGATGAAGAGCAGGGCGACCCGGTCGCTCACCTCGCGGGCCCCGGACAGGGCGGCGCGCAGGTGACGCTCGAAGCGGTCCCGGTTGAGCAGGGACGTGAGGCCATCGTGGTTGGCCCGGAATTCGTTGCGGCTGGCGCGTTCATGGAACTCGGTGACGTCCACCATGGTGCCGATGAAGCCGCTGATGCTGCCGTACTGATCGCGCAGGGGGCCGGCTTCGGCGCGCATCCAGAGTTGCTTGCCATCGGGACGGGTGTAGCGGAATTCCTCGGCAAAGCGGGTTGCCGATTCGACGGCGAGACGCCAGCTGGTGCGCACGCGGGCTTGTTCGCCAACGGGGAGCAGGTCGATCCATGGTGTGTCGTCGACGTCGTCGAGACGGTTGCCGAGAATGTGTTCGCAGCGTTCGTTGAGGAAGGTGCAGCAGGCCTGGCTGTCGGCTTCGAAAAGCCCGGCGGGTGCCTGTCGGGCCAGCTCGCGGAAACGCATTTCGCTGCGCTGGAGTTCGATCTGGGCGCGCGACAGGCTTTGCAGGTCGCTGCGTAACTGGCGTGCCTGCTGTTTCAGCAGGGCTTCCCGGCGCACGGTCTCGGTGACGTCGCGAATCTGCAGCAGGCAGTGGCGGGCGTCGTCGCAATCCACTGCCGTGATATCGATGGACTGCTTCATGCGCTCGCTGTGTTCGCCTCCCGGGGGAAAGAGCGGCAGCGGCATGGGGTGCAGGGCGTGGGACAGGCGGCCCGACCAGCCGAAGTCGATGGCCTCCCGCACCACCAGCGCCACCCTGGGGTCGATGCGCTCGCCGAACGCCTGGGTCAGGGTCAGGCCACCGGCCTGCGCGGCAGAGCGCTTGGCGCGCTGTTCGATCCAGTGGTTCCACAAACGGATCTTGCCGCTGCTGTCGAGCAGAATCAGGCCAATGTCGACGCTGTTGCCAAGGAGGCTTTGGAAACTCATGGCCGTGCCTGGCTTCCGTCGTGTTCCGGCAGGTTGAACAGGCGGCTTACCTGGGCCATGAAGCTCTCAATGGACGGCACATTCATGATGAACAGTACGAAGCCGGACAGGTTGTAGGCTGCCATGGTCATGCCGATGCGGGCGACGAGGATCACGTCGCTGGCGTTCTTGTCGTCGAGCAGGGTGGCGGCCGTACGGGACTGGACGCGGGGCAGCGAGCCGATCATCTCGGTGCCGAAGAGGTTGGCCAGGCTGCTCATGCAGCTGTTGATGACGATGTTGCCGATTTCGGCGAGGGCGTCCTGTTCGAGTTCGGTGATGTGCTGGATGGGGGTGTCGTCGCCAAGCATGCGGCGCACGATCTCCAGGCTGCCGTGTTCCGGGAAGAGCAGCAGGGCGTCGGTCTGGAAGCCACCGGCAGCGTTGAAATGCTGGTTGATGCGGCACAGGCGCTCATCGGCGCCGGCGGGCCGGCCGCTTTCCAGGCGCTCGATAAGCTCGTCCCGGGAGAGGATCTCGATGGTCGGAACGGAAAGTTCGATCTCTTCCCGCACGATGCTCGAGAAGGTTGCCGCGGCTTCACCCAGGGACAGGTTGAAGGCCTCGGTAAGGGCGTCCAGTTCCAGTTCGGAAAAGGTACGCATGGGTTTAGTCCAGGAGTTTCAGGATGTCACCAATGACCGCTTCGCCAATGGGTTTGCGGAAGAAGTGCACGCCCAGCCCGGCAGCCCGCTGCTGGATGGCGTCCTGCACGTTGGCGGTGAGCAGGGCGAGTTTCATGTCGGGGTGCTGCTGGCGGATTTTTTCGGCCAGATCGAGGCCCGACATGCCCGGCATGTTCATGTCCAGTACGGCCAGGGCGGGTTTTGCGTCGACCAGCAGGGCGAGGGCGGCTTCGCCGTCGCCGGCCTCAAGCAACTGCAGCCTGGGTCGCATGCTCCGGATGACGGAGCAGCACAGCATCCGGGAGGCGCGACTGTCATCCACAAGCAGGACGGTGGCGGAAGTGGGCATGGTGAGCGTTCCATAGGGATAATCGACCATTCTGCTTACGGCGATGGTTTTGCAAACTTTAGTGAATTTATGCACAAGGGGTGAGTGCGCTCCGGCGTTTCCGTGGCCTCTTTTCATGGGGGGAGCTTACCCGCGACTTGGGGCTTTCCCTGATCTTCCGACACGCCGGTGCCGGGGGCCGGTAAGCTCCGGGCTCGCCCAATTGTCTGTGTCCCGGTCATGTCATCCCGTCCTGCGCCCTCGCCGATCTTTTTGCTCAGCCGTGTCTTCCTGCCCTTTGCGCTGGGCTACTACCTGTCCTACCTGCTGCGCACCGTCAATGCGGTGATTTCGCCGGACCTGACCGGCGAGCTGGGCCTGACGGCGGCCGATCTGGGCCTGCTGACCAGTACCTATTTCTTCGCCTTCGGGCTGGCCCAGATTCCTGTCGGCATTGCGCTGGACCGCTACGGCCCGCGACGGGTGGAAGCGGCCTTGCTGCTGATCACGGCCCTTGGTGGCGTGCTGTTTGCCACTGGCGAGAGCTTGCCGACGCTGGCCGGTGCCCGCGGCCTGATTGGCCTCGGGGTGGCGGCTTGCCTGATGGCCGGGCTGAAGGGCTTCACCTTGTGGTTTCCGCGGGAAAAACTGGCGTCGATGACCGGCTACATCATGGCCAGTGGAGCCCTGGGGGCCGTGACGGCCTCGGCGCCGCTGGAGGCTGCACTGCCCTTCATCGGTTGGCGTGGGGCCTTCTGGATGGTGGCGGCACTGGCCGCCGCTATCGCGGCGCTGATCTTCTTTGCCATGCCCGAAAAGGAAGGCAGCACCGGCGGGGGCGATCTGCAGCACGCCATGCGCGGGGTGAAGGAGGTGTTGTCGGCGGGGCGCTTCTGGAGCTATTCCGGCCAGGCGGCCTTTTTCACCGGCGGTTTCATGGCCCTTCAGGGCCTGTGGGCGGTGCCCTGGTTGATGCAGGTGAATGGCTACAGCCGGGCGCTGGCGGCGGATCATCTGTTCTGGCTCAATATCGGCATGCTGGCCGGCCAGCTGTCGATTGGCGCGTGGGCGACCAGGCTGGCGGCGCGGGGCGTCACGCCGCTGCGCCTGATGCAGATCGGGCTCTTTCTGACCATGGTGGTGGAGGCCTTGATCATTGCCGAGCTGGGGCCGACAATCCCGCTGTGGTGCGCGCTGGGTATCGTCTCGGCTACCGGTGCGCAGATGTACGGCGTGGTGGCCGGGCTGTTTCCGCTGCACTTGTCCGGCCGCGTCACCACCAGCATCAATCTGATGGCCTTTATCGGTGCCTTTGCGGTGCAGTGGGGCCTTGGCGGCCTCCTCGACGGCTTGCGCGGTGGCGGCATGGGCGGCGCCGACTCCCTGCGCGTGGCTTTCCTGATCCTGCTGGCGGCGCAAGTCGCGAGCTTCGTGCCCCTGTCGCGCGCGGGCCGCTTCAAACCTCACGGGGCGTTTTGAGGTTTCAGTTGTCGGTTTCGCTGCCGGCCAGGCTGTATTCGCCACGGCCGAGGCGGGCCATGGCTACCGCGAAGCCCGACACGCCACCGCCCTTGTAGAACAGGCAGGGCTTGCCGACCCGTTTGCAGTGGGCTTTGACGTGGTAGTAGGCGTTGTGGCTGATGTGGTCGGTGGGGCACACCACGGCATCGGCGCCGCGGATCAGTTCCGGCAGGCGTGACAGGGATTCCTGCTGGCCGCCGTCGTGGTGGATCAGGGTGATGCCGAGGCGCCCGGCGAGCTGGCGGTACTGGGCGAGCAGGGAGGCACGGCCGCCCACGTAGAGGATGCAGCGCTCGCTGAGGGCGTGTTCGCAGCCGGCGCAGTCATCGCTGCCCGGCTTGTCGCAGCCGGCCGGCTCCATCGCCCGCAGCAGTTGTTCCAGTGCATCGCGCTCGCCGAGGGCGGCATCCCGTTCGGCGGCGATGCGGGTGGTGTCTTCGCGGATGTCCTTCAGGTTGCGCTCGAGCTCCCACACCCGCCCGGAGGCGGCCACCAGTTTGTCGTGGGAGCTTTGCAGTTCCATCAGGCGCTGGCCCATTTCGACAATCACCTGTCCGGACTCGAAGCGCTGCAGGCGTTTTTGCAGCGTGGCGGTTTCAGTGCGCAGGTTCTCCTGCTCGGCAAGGCCGGCTTCGGCGGCGGCGAGCTGGCGGCGCAGGGCGGCGAGTTCGCGTTTGAGGCCGCTTTTCAGTTCCAGGTTTTCCTTTTCCAGGTGCATCAGGCGGCGTGCATCGGCAGCCTGGCCGGCACCCACCTGATGCGACAACATGTGGATGTCGGCGTAGGCCTGTTGCAGCGTCGCGGCGGAGGCGGCCCGGTGGGTGCACAGGGCCCACAGCGGGCCGGCGACGTCGCCCCGGGCCATGCTGTCGCGCCAGCCCTGGCGCAGTTCGGTGTCGGTCTTGAGCTTGCCGAGGCGATCAAGCCAGGTTTGATACTTGCGGTCGAGGTGGCGCTGGATGGCTTCGGAGGCCGGGTTGCGGCGGCGGCACAGGCCGACGGCTTCGACGTGCAGGGCGAACTCATCGTTCAGCGGGGCGGCGAAGTGAAAGCGCCGGGCAATGCGCAGCAGCTCGTCCATGGCAAGGCAGGTGCCGATGATCGGGCAGTGATGCTTGTCGTCCAGATCCCACAGTCTGGGGCGGCGGATGGGTGTGCGGGTGTTGGTCGGGGGCATGTCGATGGCGACCAGGGCGTTGGCGTATTCGCTGCGGATCAGGGTCTGCAGGTCGGTGGGCTTGGGCTCAGCGAAGCACATGGCGGCCTCCCTGGCTGTTCTGTTCCAGTCGCTCGCTGGCCCGTTCGCACAGGTCGCGCAGCTCCCGGTCGAGCTCCGGTTTGTCGGCGAGCCGGGCCAGCAGGTCGGCTGCCCGCTGGGCAGAGTGCGGGCAGCCGGTTTCGCCGTAGCTCAGGACCTGGCTCAGGGCGCCGGCCCACAGACTGGCGTCGGTGTGGGGAAAGAAGGTGGGCAGGTGCCCGGAAACGTGGTCCATGCGAATCACTCGATCTGAAAGATGAGAATGATTCGCAATATAGTCCGATTGGTTTGGCGTGTAAACGAGAACCGTTATCAATAAGTGGGGGTGTTCAGGGCTTTACTCGCGGCGGGTGCGCACGCGGATGATCACGTCGACTTCTTCCAGCTGCAGCCCCGGTGGCAGGCTGGGCATGCCGATTACCTGCAGTTCATCGGCACAGACGTCGGTGAGCTGCCCGTTTTCGGCGTTGTAGAGGTGGTAGTGGGGGCTGGTGTTGGAGTCATAGACCCGCCGCTCGGGATCCACGATGAGCTCTCGTACCAATTTCTTCTCTCTGAACAGTTTCAGCGTGTTGTAGACGGTGGCCCGGGAGGTTTCGGGGATGCGCTCGCGCACCTTGGCAAAAACCTGGTCGGCCGACAGATGGGTTGGAAACGACAGCACCACCCGGGCAATTTCGACCCGTTGCAGGGTTACCGGGATGCCTGATGTGCGCAGGCGCTCGGTGGCCTGCGTGATGCTCATGGTTTCCATGCTTGGCGCCTTTCCTGACGGAGCCGGCCACGACGGGCGCCGGCTCCATGCCGCGCTTATTCGAAGGGCTTCGGACGCGGGGTGGTGTTGGTGGAGGGCGGCAGTTGCGGCAGCTTGAAGGCGGGCTGGTCGCCGGTCAGGGTTTTCAGGAAGGCCACGATGCTGGCGTTCTCGTAGATGGTGAACTGCTTGCCGAGCTGCAGGCGGCCCATGGTGTCCACGGCCTGTTCAAGGGTGGTGGCTTCGCCGTCGTGGAAGTACGGATAGGTGAGTTCCACGTTACGCAAGGTCGGGACCTTGAAGTTGAGGCGGTCGGCGTCCTTGCCGGTTACGGCCGAGCGCCCTTCTGCCGGGCTGGTGGCCTTGTAGGCTTCAACAACGCCCATTTTCTGGAAGGAGGTGCCGCCGAAGGCGGGGCCGTTGTGGAGGTTGTCGGTGCCACCCATCGACAGGTTGTGACAGGAGTTGCAGGAGATAAAGCCGGACTTGGAGAGGCGTGGATCGAAGTAGAGCTTCTTGCCCAGTTCGACGAGTTTCGGATTCGTGAGCTTGGCGGGCTGGATCGGGCTGACCGGCTCACCTGACTTGGCAGCCCAGCCGCGCGTGCTGAGACCACCACAGGCAAGCAGCGTAGCCAGGGCCAGGTGGGAAAGTTTCATGGGGACATCCTCCATACGTGCTGACGATAGAAATCGGGCAAGGCTTCTCTGGAGGATGACGGGTGTTTTTTTGGAATCTGTCTAAACCGCAGACGGACTGGACTCCTTCGATGCGTATCGGATCTTGATGCAGCTCATGGATTCTATTTGTGCAGCAGGGCGTGTTCCCGCTTTCCGGAACACGCCCTGCTCTTGCACTGATTACTTGGTGGCGGCTGCTGCGGCCGGAGCGGCTTCAGCCTTCACGGCGGCCGCCTTGGCGGACTTCTTCACTTTCTTGGCTTTCTTCTCGACCTTGGCGGCTTCGGTCTTCACCGGCTCGGCTGCCTTGGTCGCTTCAGCCTTCGGTGCTTCGACCTTCTTTTCCACCATGGCGGCGGCAGCGGCAGCCGGCTTGACGGCGGGGGCGGCGGCCGGCACCGCGGCGGGGGCCTGGGCGAAGGAGGCGGAAGCGAAACCGGCGGCAATGGCGAGGGCGATGATCTTGTTCAGCATTTTCGTTCTCCTGAAAGGGAAGGTTGTTCGTTCCGGGTTGGCGTGATTGCCAGCCCTTGCCGCGAATAACGCCATCACCCACCGCGGGTTGTCAGGGGAAATGTAAGTCCATGTTCATGTGTAACAGGCGGGAAAGACGCCGACCTTCCGGGGGCGTCACCTTGGGAGTCTCTGCGGTGTCTGCTACAAACAGTGAATGGCCCCGTCTGCTGGCAGCATCGGAGCGGGTGCCGTCCGCCGAGCAAGTTCCCCCATGCGCAATGACGAAGGAGACTCCGATGATGCATCGACAAGCAGGTTTTCAGTGGGTTGTGGCCGGTATGCTTGCGCTGTCTGCGCCCTTGGCACAGGCTGAACTGGTGATCTATTCAGCCACCCTGAGCGGTGCCGCCGAGGCTTCCCCCAATGCTTCCACCGGGTTTGGTACGGCCAGGGTAACGATCGATACCCTGGCGCATTCCATGCTGGTGGACGTGATCTTCGGCGGGCTCCTGGGGAACACGACGGCGTCTCATATTCACTGCTGCACCCCGGTGCCCAACACAAGCACGGCGGGGGTGGCGACCCAGGTACCGAATTTCTCCGGTTTTCCGCTGGGTGTGACCAGCGGCACCTACAGCAACACCTTCGATCTCACCCTGGCGAGCAGCTGGAACCCGACTTTCATTACCAACCATGGCGGTACACCGGCCCTGGCGGAGCTTGACTTGATGACGGGGCTGGCCGGCGAGCAGGCCTATCTGAACATTCACACGAACCTGTTCCCCGGCGGAGAGATTCGCGGTTTTCTGGTCCGCGAGGTCGCCGAGCCGGGCTCCCTGGCGCTGGTGGGGCTGGCTGTTGGCGGTTTGATGCATGCCCGGCGGCGGCTCAGACTTCCGCCGGATCCACGTCCAGGTGCCAGCGCAGTTCCCGCGGGGGCTTGAGCGCCCACAGGTGGCGGCTCCAGTCGGTGAGGAAGGCCTGCAGGGCCGGGCGGCCGGGGGCTTCGACGAGAAGCTGGGCGCGCTCCCGGCGGGCCAGGCGGACCATGCGCATCGGTACTGGATCAAAAACCTGCACGCCGTAGGCCTGGGCGAGGGGCATGGCGGCGGCGCGGGCGTCCTTCAGCCAGGCGATCGAGGTGGCCACTTCGGGCGCATTGGCGCACAGCAGGGCGTTGGCCGCGTAGGGCGGGAAGCGGGCTTGTTTGCGCTCCTCCAGCTGGAGGGCGGCGTAACGGGCGAAATCGTGCTTTTCCAGGCACTTGTAGAGGGGATGGTCGGGATACTGGGTCTGCACCATCACCTCGCCGGGCAGCTCGCCGCGCCCGGCCCGGCCTCCCACCTGCATCAATTGCTGGAACAGCCGTTCCGGGGCGCGGAAATCGGCGGCAAACAGCGATGAATCGGCGTTGAGCACGCCGACGAAGGTGAGCCGGGGGAAGTCGTGGCCCTTGGCCATCATCTGGGTGCCGACCAGGATGTCGGCTTCGCCCTTGCCGATCTTGTCGAGCAGCGCCTCCCACTGGCTGCGGGTGCGCGCGGCGTCCCGGTCTACGCGCAGCACTCGGGCGTCGGGGAAACGTTCGCCGAGGGTTTCTTCGAGGCGCTGGGTGCCGCGGCCGAAGGGCTGGATGTCCTGGTCGCCGCAGTCGGGGCAGGCGAGGGGAATGCTGGTGTCGAAGCTGCAGTGGTGGCAGCGCAGGCGCTTGTCGGCCAGATGCAGGACCATGTTGGCGGTGCAGTGCGGGCAACGGCTGACCCAGCCGCAGGACGGGCACGACAGCACCGGGGCATAGCCACGCCGGTTGAGGAATACCAGGCTTTGCTCGCCGCGCTGCAGGCGGGCCTCGATGGCCCGCAGGAGGTGCTCGGAGACACCGTGCTGCAGCTTTTCGCGGCGTACATCCACCGGTCGCACCTTGGGCAGCGTGATCGCCACCGCCCGGTTGGCCAGTTCGACCCGGCGATAGCGGCCGGTGTCGGCGGCGTGCCAGCTCTCGAGGGACGGCGTGGCCGAGCCGAGGACGATCGGCACACCGCGCTGGCGGGCGCGCCAGATGGCCAGGTCGCGGGCGTTGTAGCGCACGCCTTCGTGCTGCTTGTAGCTGGCGTCGTGCTCTTCATCGACGACGATCAGGCCGAGGCGGGGCAGCGGCGTGAATACCGACAGGCGTGTGCCAAGAACAATCTCCGCGCGGCCTTCCATGGCCTGCACGAAACCCTGGGAGCGAGCCGCCTCGCCAAGGGCTGAATGCAGGCTGACCACGCGGGCAGCCGGGAAGCGGCTGGCGACGCGGGTTTCGAGCTGCGGCGTGAGGGCGATTTCGGGGACCAACATGAGGGCCTGTTCGCCGCGGGCGATGGCCTGGGCGACGAGGCGCAGGTAGACCTCGGTCTTGCCGCTGCCGGTGA
Source organism: Zoogloea oleivorans (assembly GCA_030157785.1). Lineage (GTDB taxonomy): Bacteria > Pseudomonadota > Gammaproteobacteria > Burkholderiales > Rhodocyclaceae > Zoogloea > Zoogloea oleivorans_A. Next base: position 34,476 of record JAOAUC010000022.1, on the reverse strand, counting down.
CGCCGGCCAGCAGGAAGGGTTGGAACTTGCCGGCCTCGGCACCGATGATTTCGACGGCAGCCTGCTGTTCGTCGGTGAGCGTGGGCGCGCCGGCCATGGCGGCCGGTTCGGCAGCCATGCAGGGGGCGATCCAGCCACGTTTGAGCGCATCGGCGACGGCGGGGTTGGCGCTGTCCTCGTCGCGCAGCAGGGAGCGCCGGCGCGGACCGCCTTCTGCGAGCTTGCGCAGCAGGGCCAGCGCGCGGCTTTCGCGTTTGCTGGCGGTGAGGGCGTCGCGGCCCGTGTCGGTCAGGTCGAGGAGTGGATCGGCTTCGGCGCCGGCTACTGCATCGGCCTTGCGCAGGCGCGGCGGCAGCGCCATGGCGACGACTTCGCCCAGTGGGTGCTGGTAGTAGCGGGCGGTGAATTCGACCATGGCCAGCCAGTCGGCGGGCAGGGCCGGTGCTTCGCGCTGGATGGCGATGACCGGCTTGAGCCTGTCCACAGGCAGATCGGCACAATCGGGCAGGGCGACGATCAGCCCGGTCTTCTCGCCGCGTCCGAAAGGTACCCGCACGCACCGGCCGAGATCCCCGGCAGAAACGTTTTCTGCCGTGTAATCAAAGGATTGCGGCAGTGGTATGGGAAGCGCGACGCGGACGATGGCTGTGCTCATGACCTGGAGTTTTTACGGTTCAGTAAAAAGAGTATGAAATCAGCGTGTTGCAGGATGTTTGTGAGGCGATGCGTGGGAAACACTGCTGAAGCCATTGGGCTGACGAGGGTATTTTCCCTTGTCCACAAAATCTGTGGATAACTTTGTGGGAAAGCTGGGTGAAGTCGCTGTAAACCCGCCTCCTGTAAGCCTTTTCCTTACCTTGCCTAAATCCCGCACAAATAATATTCCTTTTAAAAACAGTTGTTTATGCGAATGTAAAATTCTGTTCCGGATTTTGGTAACAAAACTGACAAAATCCGTGGTGCTGTGCACAAGTCAAGCCCTTTAGCGCAAATTAAGTGCTTGACGGGGGCGTTTTTGCGGGAGGGTTTGACGGGGGCAGGAAACAAAAAGGCCGGCGCGGGCCGGCCTTTCCGGTATTACTGCAAACAGGTTCAGGCGGGCTGCTTCTTCAGTGCGCGGCTGTATTCGTGGACGGTATCGACCAGCACGGTGACGTTGTCGGGCGGCGAGAACTGGGAAATGCCATGTCCGAGGTTGAAGACGTGGCCGGCGTGGGGGCCGTAGGCGTCCAGGACCTTCTTTGCTTCGGCGGCGACGGCTTCGGGGCTGCCGAAGAGCACTGACGGGTCCAGGTTGCCCTGTAGCGCCACACGATCGCCCACCAGGCGACGGGCTGCGCCGATATCCACGGTCCAGTCGAGGCCGACGGCATCGGCGCAGCTGTCGGCGATGTCGGCCAGCCACAGGCCGCCGCCCTTGGTGAACACGATGCACGGCACTTTCTCGCCATCCTTCTCACGGGTCAGGCCGGCGACGATCTTGCGGATGTAGGCGAGGGAGAATTCCTTGTAGGCATCGTGGGCCAGCACGCCACCCCACGAGTCGAAAATCATCACCGCCTGGGCGCCGGCTTCGATCTGCGCGTTGAGGTAGGCGATGACCGACTGGGCGGTCACTTCAAGGATGTGGTGCATCAGGTCCGGGCGGCTGTAGAGCAGGCCCTTGACCTTGCGGTAGTCGTCGGAGCCGCCGCCTTCAACCATGTAGCAGGCGAGGGTCCAGGGGCTGCCGGAGAAGCCGATCAGCGGTACGGAGTTGTCGAGGGCGCGACGGATCTCGGCGACGGCGTCCATCACGTAGCCGAGCTCGATGTGGGGATCGGGTACGGCCAGGTTGCGGATCTCCCATTCTTCCTTCAGCGGGCGCTCGAACTTGGGGCCTTCGCCTTCGGCAAAGTACAGGCCGAGGCCCATGGCGTCGGGCACGGTGAGGATGTCGGAGAACAGGATCGCCGCGTCGAGGTTGTAGCGGGCCAGCGGCTGCAGGGTGACTTCGCAGGCGAGGCCGGGGTTCTTGCACAGGTCGAGGAAGCTGCCGGCGCGTTTGCGGCTTTCCCGGTATTCGGGCAGGTAGCGGCCTGCCTGGCGCATCAGCCAGATGGGGGTGTAATCGGTGGGCTGGCGCAGCAGGGCGCGCAGGAAGGTGTCGTTCTTCGGACGGCTCACAGGATTCCTCGACAGGCAGGGCCGCGCAGGGCGGCAAAGGCGGGATTATCCGCCATTTGCCGCCGGGGCGTGGATGAAGCAGATCAAGGGCGGCTTACTTGCGCCAGAACTGGGGCGTGAACACCACTGCGAGGGACAGCACCTCCAGGCGCCCGAGGAGCATGGTGAAGCTGCACACCCAGGTCTGGAAGTCGGTGAGCACGGCGTAGTTGGAGGCCGGGCCGACCTTGTTGAGGCCGGGGCCGGCGTTGTTGATGCTGGCGACGATGGCGCCCAGGGCGGTCATGAAATCGAGCCCCGACAGGATCATCAGGAAGGTGAGCATCACGATGCTCATGAAGTACAGGAAGATGAAGCCCAGCACCGCGATGACCACGCTGTTGGGAATCGCGCCGCCGCCGATCTTGACCGGATTGACCACCGCCGGGTGAACCAGGCGGGTGAGTTCGCGGTTGGCCTGCTTGGCGAGGATCAGGGTTCGAATCATCTTGATGCCACCGCCGGTGGAGCCGGAGCTGGCGGTGATGCACGACAGGAAGAGCATCCACAGCGGCGCGAAGATCGGCCACTTGTCGAAATCCTGGCTGGCGAAGCCGCAGTCGGTGGCCATCGAGACGAGATTGAAGCTGACGTGGCGGAGCGCGGTCGGGTAGTCCTCGTAGGTGCCCTCCAGCCACACGTAAAGCGCGACGCCGAAGCACGAGGTGACGATCAGCCCGACCACGCCGCGGGCTTCCACGTCCTGCCAGTACACGCGCAGGTTACGCCCGCGCATGGCCATGAAGTGGGTGGCGAAGTTCATCGCGGCAATGACCATGAAGACGATCAGGATGAATTCGACCATCGGGTTGTCGAAAGCCCCAACGCTGGCGTCGCGGGTCGAAAAGCCGCCAAGGCCCAGCGCGGCGAAGGCGTGGCAGATGGAATCCAGCCACGACAGCCCGGCCTGGTTGAGCAGCAGGATGCAGGCCACGGTAATCAGGAAGTACACCAGCCACAAGGCCTTGGCGGTATCGGCGATGCGCGCGGTGAGCTTGGAGTCCTTCATGGGGCCCGGGGTTTCGGCCTTGTAGAGCTGCATGCCGCCAACCCCCAGCAGCGGCAGCACGGCCACCGCCAGCACGATGATGCCCATGCCGCCGAGCCAGTTGAGTTCGTGGCGCCACAGATTGATGGCCTCCGGGGCATGATCGAGATCGGTCATGATCGTCGAGCCGGTGGTGGTGAGACCCGACATGGTTTCGAAGAAGGCGTCGGTGAAGCTCATGCTGTCATAGACCAGCAGCAGCGGAATCGTGGCGATGGCCGCCATCAGCGCCCACACCGTGGACACCAGCAGGAAGCCGTCGCGGGGCTTGAGCTCGCGGTAGCTGGAGCGGGTCACCGCGTAAAGGGTGAGGCCGCTGCCCAGCGATATGGCCATCGCCGCAACGAAATCCGCGGTGGTGCCGTCGTTGTAGATGATGGCCGCCGCGATGGGCATCAGGTAGGCCAGGCTGAAGATCGACAGCAGCCTGCCGAGCACGTTGGCAACGGGAAGCAGGGCGTCCATCAGAAGAACCCCCAGCCCACCTGAAACAGCTTTTCCACTTTTCCGACCAGCTTTTTGCTGGTGCAGAAAACGATCACGTGGTCTTCGGCGCGGATCACCGTGTCGTGGTGGGCCATGATGACTTCGAAGATCGGCACCTCGTAGGGGATCAGTTCCTTGTACTCGGTGCGGCTCTGGCCGGTGTTGCGGACGATGGCGGCGATGGTGGCGCCGTCGGGCAGGTCGATCTCCTCGATCTTGCGGCCGATCACCTTGCAGTGCTTGGCGTCGCCGTGGGCGACCACTTCGAGGGCTTCGGCAGCGCCCCGGCGCAGGCTGTGCACGGCAGCCACATCGCCGCGCCGCACACGGGCGAGCAGCTGGCCGATGGAGGTCTGGGCCGGCGAGATGGCGATGTCGATGCGGCCGCCCTGGACCAGGTCTACATAGGATTTGCGGTTGATCAGAGCGAGGGCCCGGCGGGCGCCCATCTGCTTGGCCAACGAGGCCGACATGATGTTGTCCTCCTCGTCGTTGGTGAGGGCCAGGAACATGTCGGTCTCCTCAATGCTCTCGGCGTCGAGGAGGGCTTCGTCGGTGGCATCGCCGCGCAGCACCAGGGCCTTCCCGAGCTGGCTGGCGAGGTGTTCGGCGCGGCGTCGGTCGTGTTCGATGAGCTTCACGTTCACGCTGCCCTCGACGGCCTTGGCGAGGCGGAGGCCGATGTTGCCACCGCCGGCGATGATGATCCGTCGGATCGGTTTGTCCATGCGGCGCAACTCGGTCATGACCCGGCGGATGTGCGAGGTGGCGGCGAGGATGAAGACTTCGTCGCCGCTCTCGATGACGGTGTCGCCGGTGGGGGAGATGGATTGATCGCGGCGGAAAATCGCGACGACCCGGGCATCGATATGGGGCAGACGCAGCGGGATGGTTTTGAGAGGCTTGCCGACCAGCAGGCCACCTTCAAAAGCCTTCACGGCGATCATGGTCACCATGCCGTCAGCGAACTCGAGGACCTGCAGGGCTTCGGGGAATTCGATGAGTTTGCGGATGTAGTCGGTGACGATCTGCTCGGGGCAGATGGAATGATCCACCGCGAAGTTGGTGTCGTTGAGCAGTTCCGGGTAGTCGACGTAATCGGCGGCACGCAGGCGGGCGATGCGGGTCGGCACATTGAACAGGGTCTTGGCGACCCGGCAGGCGCACAGGTTGGTCTGGTCCGACTGGGTGACGGCGATGAGCAGGTCGGCGTCCTGGGCGCCGGCAGCATTGAGGATGGACGGGGAGGCCGCATTGCCGGCAACCACCCGCAAGTCGAGACGTTCCTGCAGGGCGTTGAGGCGCTCCACGTCGTTGTCCACGATGGTGATGTCGTTGGCCTCGGAAACGAGGCTCTCGGCTACCGAGGTCCCGACCTGTCCTGCGCCCAGAATGATGATCTTCACGGTGTCGTCCAGCCCGGGCGAGACACCGGAGCCGCCTTGTCTTGGGTTTGTGGTGAGTGCCGCGGGGGCGGCGTGTCAGGAGTTTGTTTCTTCGTGGCGCCGGCCGACGCTGATGCCGAGCTGCTTGAGCTTGCGGTAGAGGTGCGTGCGTTCGAGTCCGGTCTTCTCGGCGAGGCGGGTCATGTTGCCGCCGTCGATCTGCAGGTGGTGCTCAAAGTACAGGCGCTCGAAGATTTCCCGCGCTTCGCGCAGGGGCAGGTCGAGGGGTAAGCCAAGGGCAACCGAGGGGCTCTTGACCAGCAGGTGGGCGACGTCGTCCATGCCGATTTCGTCTTCGAGGGTGCCCAGCGAAAGTGACTTGATGGCGGCTTTCAGCTCGGCATAACCACCCGGCCAGGCCTGGTTGCGCAGGGCATTGAGGGCCGCAGACGACAGGCGGCGCGGTGGTACCTCGCCGCCTTCGACGTAATGCAGCAGGATCTGGCTGGCGATCTCGGGGATCTCGTCGCGGATCTCGCCGAGCGCCGGCGGGGCGAGCGAGACTTCGAACAGGCGGGCCAGCGCGCGTTCGTCCCAGCCGTGCTCGATCAGCTCTTCCGGACGATGCTCGGTGGCCACCACGAGGGTCTGGGCATGGCGCTCCAGGCGGTCCATGGCGAAGACCAGGTTCTTCTGCTGGGGGCGCGACAGGTAGATCAGCTCGGGGACGTAGAGCACCCCGTTGCGGGCACTTTCGAGGGTGTTGAGTTCGAGCGGCATGGACGACACGGACAGATCCAGCCACGGGGTGCCGACCCGCTGGAGGGTGCGTGCGCACAGTTCGGCGAGGCTGCCGGGGCCGACCCGCAGCAGGATGATGCGGGACTTCTCGGCCATTTGTTCGAGACGCTTGCGCAGGTCGCGCAGCGGTGCCGAGCGCGCGAAGGCGCCGAGGCCGAGGGGGCTCGGGGCATGGGCCGGCTTGATGCGGGACAGCCCACGCTTGACGGCGGCGAGGAGCTTTTGCAGGGCGATGGGCTTTTCGAGGAACTCCATCGCGCCGATGCGGGTGGCCTCGACGGCGGTGTCGATGGTGCCGTGGCCGGACATCATCACCACCGGCATGGTGAGCTGGCCGTTGGCCGACCATTCCTTGAGCAGGCTGACGCCGTCGGTGTCGGGCATCCAGATGTCGAGCAGGACGAGGTCGGGCCGGGCAGCGTTGCGGGCGGCGCGGGCGGCGGCGGCGTTCTCGGCGAGGATGATGTCGTGGCCCTCGTCGCGCAGGATCTCGGAGAGGAGTTCGCGGATGCCGACTTCGTCGTCAACAATGAGAATTTTAGCCATGGGCACTGGACTCTAAGTGAGGGGCACTGCGCAGACGGATGCGGATTTCCGCACCGCCGGCTTCGCGGTTGGCGAGACGGATCTCGCCCTCGTGTTCGTCGATGATCTTTTTGACGATGGCAAGGCCAAGGCCGGTGCCGCGGGCCTTGGTGGTCACGTAGGGTTCAAAGGCTCGGGACAGGATCTCGGGCGGAAAGCCGGGCCCGTTGTCGCGCAGGATCAAGTCTACCCGGCGGGCGTCGGATCGGGTTAACAGCTGGATCTCGGCATCATCCCGATCGGCCAGGGAGTCTTCGGCGTTCTGCAGCAGGTTGTGGATGACCTGGCGGATCTGGGTAGCGTCGCCCAGTACCGGGGGCAGATCGACGGCCAGCTCGGCGTGGATCATGACCGGGGAGCCTTCGTAGAGCACCAGGACTTCGCGCACCAGGGCATTGAGTTCGAGGGGCGCCATCACCGGAGTCGGCATGCGGGCGTAGTCGCGGAAGGCATTGACCAGGTTCTTCATTGCCTCGACCTGGTTGACGATGGTCGTCGTGGAGCGCTCGAGCATCTCGCGCCCTTCCTTGTCGAGCTTGTCGGCGAGCTTGAACTGGAGGCGCTCGGCGGACAGCTGGATGGGCGTCAGCGGATTCTTGATCTCGTGGGCGAGGCGACGGGCAACTTCGGCCCAGGCGGCGGTGCGCTGGGCGGCGATGAGGTGGGTGATGTCGTCGAAGACCACCACCCAACCGCCGCCGGTGTCGTCTGGCAGGCGGGTGCCGTGGAGCAGCAGGGTCTGGGCGCTGCCGTCCGGATTGGAGAATTCGATCTGCCGGTTCCAGTCCGCCTCCGGTGCCTCGAAGCCTTCAACGAGGGCGTCGCGGAAGATCATGTGGTCTTCCCAGTCGTTCAGGCGGACTCGCTCGTAGCCGTCGAGCTGATCGTTGAGGATGGTCATCGCCCCGTGGTTGGCGGCCCGCAGATGGCCGTCCGGCGAGAAGGCCAGCACGCCGGCGGAAAGGTTGGCGAGTACGCCTTCCAGGTAGGCGCGGTTGCGTTCGACGGCGGCGCGATTGCTCTCGGCCTGGGCGCGGGCATCTTCGAGCTGACGGGTCATCTGGTTGAAGGACTGGGTCAACACGCCGAGCTCGTCGCGGGCGGGGAGGGCCTGGCGGGGGCTGAAGTCGCCGGCGGCGACGGCCTGGGTGCCCTCGGCCAGGATGAACAGCGGGGCGGCCAGGCGCTGGGTGAGGACGAAGGCGACGGCGACCGCAGCGAACAGTGCCAGGAGCAGTGTGAGGGTGAGCGTGAGGGTGTAGATGCGCTTCAGGCCGTTGCGCGCCAGGGACAGTTCCTGGTAGTCCCGGTGCACAGCCTCGACGCTGGCGGCGTGCATCGAGAAGGAGCGCGGGACGCCCTGGGTGAGCTGAAGCAACTGGGGTTCGCCAAGCCGGCGGGCAGGAATCGGCACGATGACGCGCAGCACCAGACCATCACTGGCATTGCCTTCGACCGCCCGGTAGCCATGGGCCTGACGAGCCTGGCGGAGCTGGGTGCCGGTGGGTTGCTCGGGCATCAGGGTGTCGAGCTGGGCGTCGGCGGTGGCGATGATCTTGCCGGCCGGCGAGAAGACGGTGGCCGATTCGACGCTGCTGCGCTCGCGCAACTGGTTGAGTTGCGGAGAGCGGATCTGCGGGGCAACTTCGAGTTCAAGGGCGATCTGGTCGGCCTTGGCGGCGAGCTCGGTGAGCAGAATGTCGAGGCTGGTACGACCGAGCTGGAGGCCGCTTTCGAGGGCCGCATCGACCCGCACGTTGAACCACGACTCGATGCTCTTGACCGCAAACTGAAGGGATACCGCGTACACCAGCACCCCGGGCACCACGGCCATGGCAGCGAAGATCGCCATCAGGCGCAGCTTGAGGCGGGAGCCGAAACGACGGGCCCGGTATTCGCGCCACAGGCCGCGCAGCTGTACGAAAACCAGGCTGGCGAGGCCGACCGCAATGATGCCGTTGAGGCCCAGCAACAGCGTGTAGTTGCGGGCAAACAAGGGCGTGTTGGCGCTGGCGGTGGCGAGCAGGAAGAGCAGGATGCCGGCGATGGCGGCGGCAACGACGAGTGCGGTGGGTCTCATTTGGATTCCCGGGCCGCGAGGAAAGTCCAGCGGTACCAGTCGCTGCTGAGGTTCCAGTCCTTGCGTCCGAAGGCGCTGACCTGCAGTGGTTTGGGCAGCTCGCCCACGTCCAGCCGGAAGCGCAGGGCGGCGTTATAGCTGCGCCCGACGCGCAGGGCGTTGCGGTCGGCAATGCCCCAGTTGCGGATGCGCAGCATGGTGCGCATGGCTTCTTCGGCGCTGCCGAAGTTCTGGTGCAGGGCGCCGGTGGTGAGGCGGTACTGGCGTGTGAGGGACTGGTAGGAGAGACGGTAGGTCAGCGTTTTGGTGACGACTTCTTCGTCAAGCCAGTACCAGCGGGGGGCGCTCAGTTCGAATTCGGTGACGAAGTAGAGCGACACGCCGCGGGCCACCACATCGGCCAGCAGCGGGGTGAGCTCGGCGGCGATGTCCACGTTGAGGATGTACTGGTCGTCGCTCTGGATGATGGCGGCCGCGCGGATCTCCGCCTCGGCGGCATGGGCCGGCGCGGCACCGAGAGCGAGCCAGGTTCCCGCAGCGAGGCCGGCAGCCTGCTGCAGAAAGCGGCGGCGCTCAGGGAGCTTTCTCGAGCAGGGAGTAGAAAAATCCGTCATGTTCGGCGCAAGGCAGGTACTGGCAGTCGGGTTGCTCCGCAATGGGCAGGCAGCGGCAGTCGGGGTGACGCGCTGCGAAAGCGGCAATTTGGTCCCGGTTTTCTTCGGCAAACACGGAGCAGGTGACATAGAGCATTTTGCCACCCGGCGCGAGGACCTGCCACAGGGCTTCGAGGATCTCTTTTTGTTGTGCTGCAAAACGGGCGATATCGTCGGAGCGGCGCAGCCACTTGATGTCCGGGTTGCGGCGGACGACACCGGAGGCGGAGCAGGGAACGTCGGCCAGGATGCGATCGAAGGGGCGGCCGTTCCACCAGCGGTTCAGATCGCGGCAGTCGGCGGCTTTCACCGTGGCCTGGAGGCCGAGGCGGTCGAGGTTCTCGCTGACACGGCGGGCCCGGGCCGGATCGGTGTCGAGGGCCGTCAGCATGACGTCGGCGCTTTCGAGAATGTGGGCTGTCTTGCCGCCGGGGGCAGAGCAGGCATCGAGGACGCGCTGGCCATCGGCCAGATCCAGGTGCAGGGCGGCGTACTGGGCGCCGGCGTCCTGCACGCTGACGCAGCCTTCGGCAAAGCCGGGGATGCGCGCCACGGGCACCGGGCGGTCGAGCAGCAGGGCGCCGTTGGGCAACACGCGAACCGGCAGTTCGGCTTCGGCGAAGCTCTCCAGGGTTTCGTCGCGGGTGGCGCGCAGGGGGTTGATGCGCAGGGCCATTGGCGGGTGAGTGTTGCCGGCGGCGAGGATGCTCCGCCAGTTGTCCGGGTACTGCGTGCGGATACGGCGGATCCACCAGGCCGGGTGCCGGAACTCGGAAACCATGTCGGCATCGGCGGCTTTGTTGAGGTCGGCAGCCTGGCGCAGGGCGTTGCGCAGGACGCCGTTGGCGACGCCCTTGAAGTTGCCGCCGAGGACGGTTGCCGCGGCGCCGACAGCTTGGTCGACGGTGGTATGGGCGGTGTCAGGACGGGTGTCGAGGCGGTGCAGGGCTACCCGCAGCAACGATTGGACGGGTTCCTGCAGGGGCTTCTGGAGCAGTTTGTCGAGGACAAAATCCTGGCGCCCGAAGTCGCGCAGGGTGCCGTAGGCGAGATCGAGAATGGCACCACGCACTCCCGGCGGGGTGGCCGGACGGGCAATCCACAGTTTGGCCAGGGCCTCGGTCAGGGTGCCACCGGCGACTACGTCGGCGACGAGTTGGGCCGCGGTCAACTGGGCGTAGGCGAGGCTGTCCTCGGGCAGGGCGGCGGGTGTGTCGGGCTTGGTGCGGGTACGGTTGTGCATGGGCTTCAGGCGAGGAGTTCGCGAATGTAGTTGGGCAGGGCCTGGCTGGCGTGGTGCAGGGCCGGGTTGTAGTAGCGCAGGCCGGTGATTCGCCGTTCGGCCAGGCGGATGGCGAGGCTAGCCTCGCAGTCGTCCTGCGGATCAAGGGCGCTGGCGCAGGCCAAGAGCCAGGGGCCGCCATAAAGGGGCACGCTGATCAGGCTGGTGCGCACCGAGGGAAACACGGTGCGCAGACGCTGGTGCAGGGCGGCGGTCTTGTGCGGCTGATAGAAGGGCGAACCGAGCTGGACGTGGATCATACCCCGGGGCGTCAGGCTGGCCGCGCACAGGTGCAGAAAATCGTCTCCATGGAGGTGGGCGCAGGCGGGGTCGTCGGTTTCGGTGAGGTCGAACAGGATCAGGTCGAAGCGTTCGCCAGCCTGTTGCGCCGTGCTCAGGGTATGGGCGGCGTCGCCGATGCGCAGCGTGACGCGGGAGTTGGTGAGCGCGCCGGCGGGCAAGGTCGGAATCTTGTCGCTCACCACGCGAACGACTTCCGGGTCGAGTTCGGCGACCAGGATGCGGGTCAGGCTGGGGTGCTTGAGCAGCTCACGGGCCGAGGCGCCATCGCCACCACCCAGGATCAGTGCCGTTGTCGGCGCCGGGTGGCTGAGGGCGGGGATGTGCGCCAGGCTTTCGTGGAGCATGAACTCGTCGGCCTCGGCGGCCATCGCATTGCCATCGAGGCGATACAGGCGGCCGAAGCTGGCACTGTCTTCCACGTCGATATGCTGGACGGGGCTGATGACGGTCTCCGCGGCAGGGCTGCGACGAGTCACGCTGAGGCGGGCGTCGTCGGCGAGCGGGAGGCTGAAAGTGCCGGATTGTTTCACGTGGAACACTCTCTTCAACGCAAGAAGGTGTCGGCGGAGAAGCGCAGGATCAGCACGACTACGACGACGAGAAAGGCCTTGCGGATGAAAACGGCACCGTGACGTAAGGCGAGAGTGGTGCCGACCCGGGAGCCCATCAGGTTGCAGCATGCCATGATGGCGGCCACCTTCCAGAGTATCTCGCCGTGGGAGACGAAGACTGCGATGGCGGCAATGTTGGTGCTCACATTGACGATCTTGGCCGACACGGACGCATGCAGGAAGTCCATGCCGAGAAAGCGGATGAACAAAAAGATCAGGAAGCTGCCGGTGCCGGGGCCGAAGAAACCATCGTAAAAGCCGATGACGATACCGATCAGGACGGCCAGTTGCCCCTCGCGGGAGCGGTCGGTGAATGGTCGCTGGATGACGCCGAAGTCCTTGCGCAGGAAGGTGTAGATGGCGACGAGAATCAGTAGCGTCAGGATGAGCGGGCGCAGGGCTGCAGGCGGAAACAGGACCACCGCCCGGGCTCCCAGCCATGAACCCAGTGCGGCGGCGATGGCTGCTGGCCCTGCAATTCGCCAGGGTATTGCCAGCCGGCGGCCATACTGGATCGCTGCACTGCTTGTACCGAATACGCTGGCCAGCTTGTTGGTGCCGAACAGGGTGGCGGGCAATGCCTGTGGATAGGTGGAGAACAACATCGGAATCTGGATGAGTCCGCCGCCACCAACGACGGCGTCCACCACGCCGGCGGAGAACGCACCCACGGCAAGAAACAGAAGAGGTAAATCCATCAGGTATGTTTCACGTGAAACAAGCGGGCGCTCAGTCAGCGAAAAAACTGGTTCTGGAAAGGGCGTCGTGGATCCCCGTCAGCGCTGCAAGGCCGCCGATGGGCAGGCTGACGCCGCGTCCGGGTATGTCGGGCTCGGTGGGGTTGATACGGATGAGTGGTTCGCCGAGCGTCTCGCTGAACCAGCGTACGGTGGGGACGTGTGTGCCGGCGCCGATTTCGATGACGACCGGGCGTGCGGTGGATTGCAGCCAGCTTTCCAGGCGCTGACGCTGGACCGCCGTACGTCGGGGTAGCCAGCCCCAGTCGCCGAACATCAAGATGTTTGCCATATAATCTCTATCGCTTTAAGTAGGGGCTTACATGGTCAAAGACGTCATCCTTTATGCACGTTTCTCGTCTGCTGGGCAAGCAGACGGGGACAGTCTGCGCCGGCAACGGGAAGCCGCACAGCGATACTGCGCTGAGCACGGGCTCGCAATTACGCGCGAAATTGTTGATGAAGGCGTGTCGGCCTATTACGGGCGTAACCTCGGAGTATTTGACGATCTGCAACTGGAGGTCATGAATGGGTTGCTGTCCCGAGGTTCGGTAGTCATCGTTGAAGACCTCGACCGATTCTCCCGAGAAAAGGTCGGTATCAGTCTATTTACGTTGCTCGGTTTGGTGTTTAAGGGGATCTCGCTCGTCAACCTGAAGGATGGCCAGCTCTATACGGAAGAGAACATTTCTGACCTCAGGGTTATATTACCTGCGACGCTTGAACTAAGTAGGGCTCGCGAAGAGAGCGAGCGCAAGTCCACGATGGTGGGCAACGCACGCAGCGCTGCAAGGACTTCTCGAAACCGTTCCCAGTTCACCTGGCCAGGATGGCTGGAAAAAAAAGATGGCCAGTTTGTGCCTATCCCTGAGATGGTTGAGTCGGTGAGGCGTGTATTTGAATTTGTTGCGGAAGGCCATGGAACTACAAGCGCAGCCGCAAGAGCAAATGCCGGAGGCTGGCCCGTCCCGTCAAAGAGGCGAAACAAAGGCTCCGGATGGCACCTATCAATGGTGCGTCGGTTGATTCGGTCTCGGGCGGTGCTCGGTGAGCATGAGTTTCACCTTCTACAAAATCGTAAGCGAATCCCGACCGGTGATGTCGTAACGGATTGGTATCCTACGATCATTGATGAAGAGCTATACCTTAGAGCCAATGCGTCGATGGATAGCAGAAGCTTTGCAAAGGGGAAGCACGCCATAGGAGCTGCCAATCCGTTCCGTGGCCTTTTGTTTTGCGGAAATTGCGGTTCAGGGTATGCATTTCATCCGGGGGAGTACTCCAATTACTCGTGCCGCGGGCGAGTGAGGGGGATTTGCAAATCAGGTGCAATTTCTCAGCGTCTATTGCTTGGAGCATTGCTGCCCAAGTTGATCGAATCATGGTCAGAGCATTTTGATAGCCGCGCAAAACGTGACAGGATGACCGCAAGAATAAAGGTTGTCGAACCTGACTTAATCGAGACCGAGAGACGTATCGCGAATATCAAAGAAGCGATTGAGGTAGGGGAGGATGTGGCGACCACCTTTATTCCTCGCCTCCGCGAGCTTCAAGACCATTACCGCTCGAAGAAGACTGAAGTTGCTGCATTGCGTGCAGGGATTGCCTCACTACCTCAGGCTGTGACCATGGATGCCACCTCAATCCTCTGCGCGTTTAAGAAAGGAAGTACAGACGAAGCATTGCGAGCTGAGTTCGGATTGCGTATGCAGCAGCTTGTATCGAAATTGCTATTGTTTCCCAAAGTAGCCGTAGTTGCTCAAGTTAATGGACTTAGCGCCCCCCTGGTTCTTCCATTAACCGATCACCGCGGAAATTTCGATGCGGATAGTTATCTCAAGCTTTTGCTTACGCCGCTCGACTTCCCGGGCACTCAGATTCTCAGGGGCGTTTTTGAAGAAGGGGGGGGCGAAATCTAGTCGTGGTGCCTGTAGTGGTTTCGGAAATGCGTTCTTCGGTACTTCCCGAGGTATCGGGAGTTCCCGAAGTTAAGCTCACAGTAAAATATGAGCTGTCCAGAGGTAGCAGTTCTCGACGCCGTAGGAAACCGAGATCGATTGCACCCCATTTCTAAAGTGTCGACCGTAGGGGCATATGTCAAAGATGTGAATTGGCGCGCTACATAACCCAAAAAAATATCGACCGTGACCTCAGTTGTCGTACCATTACCAGCGAACAACTATCTTACTGATACGGTGGTGATGGATGCGAATCGCTTTGAGAACAAGTGGAGGCAGAGGTGAGTACGAAGTGGCAGGGAGCCATGAGGCTATACGTGTTCATGACGTATTCGACCGTGAGATTGCTTTAGAACTGCTTCCAGGGTGCAGATTTCCCTCCAATAACTTTGTCCGCCACACCCAAGGCAAGCCTCGTATCAGACTTCATGATCCTCACTCCGATTGCCATGTCTATTTAATCTTAGCTGCAATTCTTTTGCTGCCTAAGCCTAAGAGAGAAATCGGTGCAACACCGGGAGGCAAGCTTCAAATATACAAAGACAACTTCTCCGTGACGTCCATTCCGTTTGATGTGGTGGAGTTATCAAGCACTGAGATAGTTGTTTCGCCAACGCAGATGGTTCTTTCTAACTCAACGTTCGACTCTGTTCGACTTGATGTAATTGAACGCTTGCGCATTGTTATGGCTTGTTGGGAGGCTGCTTCTAAGCATAGTTCTGCTCTTGCCAGCGCGATCCTTCGACACAGGAATGCTTTTAACCTTCGCGATGTTAAAGCTGTGATTGGTGCAGCCGAATCAATACGACTATCTAATATAGAATCTGATGACCCTCTTCGTCACATAACCAAAGCTCTAAACTTACCCAATCTTGATGAGCTGATGTGGCTTGGGGTTCACTCCACTGACATTGAAGAGGCGATGGCCCTTGGGGAAGAGAATCTTGAAGAACTGAAGGAGGCCGCAAGAAACAGAATCAAGGTTTGGCAGCAGGTCGCAATGCGTGGTGCAGCGGGAGCTAGGTTCAGTAACGAAGTTCGTCAGGCATACAACCATACCTGTCTGTTCTCTGGAATGCGGCTTCCCAAAACTCCTGCGACTGGAAGTTCCGGCGTAGATGCTGCCCATATTCTTCCGTGGGCAGAGTATAACTTGAACGCCGTCAGCAACGGACTTTGCTTAAGCAAGCTCTGCCACTGGGCATTTGATGCGGGCATCTTGCGGCTAAGCTATGGTACTTCGACATCAAACTATGAGATTGCCCTGTCGGAGGCCGCCCTCGCTGCTGAGTCCGCCGGTCTTCTCAAACTGAACGGACTCAAAGATATTCAAGGCGTGGTTTCAACCTCTTTATTGCCGAAAGACAGCTCCAACTGGCCCAACCCCTCGTTCCTCAAGGTATATAACGAAGCATTGAACCTCTGATCTGCTTCAGGAAAGTCACGAGACTCCAGATATTGCCTGATCCGCAGAGCAAGCCACTCCGCAACGGGGGGCGTGACGGCATTTCCAAGGGCATGATACCTAGCTGAGTCCAAGTCATCAGCACTCAGAGTTGTTTGCGCCGGAATCGTCCAGCCCTTTGGAAAGGCCATCACTCCTTCGCACTCAGAAGGAATCAGACGACGAACTTTGCCAATCTTGGGATAGCAAACATAATTGCGGCTCCAATCTGTCCCCGTATGCCGCGCAGAGGTCGCGTAGAGGCAATAAGCAAGAGCCTGAATTACGGGGCCTTCGCCGCTAGGATCTCCAATGACATCCTGAAATGAGGCCGCAGATTCCTTCCCATGCGATCCGCCCTTCGGATGATGCCCTTTGCTGCATTCGGGCTCAAAAAGTATTTCTCCTGGACCTCGCCCGTCTCCACGACATCCGACAACGTAGACCCTTTGCCGTGATTGGGGAACTCCGAAGTGTTTGCTGTTAAAAGTACGCCATCCGACAGAATACCCGAGCTCGGCCAGCGTTGAGAGCACGACCCCAAAATCTTTTCCTCCGTGGGAGCTGAGTAAGCCCGCAACGTTTTCGAGAAGAATAACTCTGGGCTTGCCTTCTCCAACCAATCTAGCAAACTCATAAAACAGTCCGGACTTGCTCCCTCTAAGTCCGTCTCTTTTACCCATTCGAGCAAGAGAGAGGTCTTGACACGGGAAGCCTCCGATCCAAACGTCGGATTTTGGGATGTCGTCATTTTTTAATTTCGTAATGTCAGAGTGAAGGGGGACACTAGGCCAGTGCTTTCTTAGAAGAGATTGACAGAAAGGCTCAATCTCACACTGCATCGAGATTGAGAAGCCTGCTGATTCAAAGCCGATGTCAAACCCACCGATCCCGGTGAAGAATGATGCTGCGGAGTAGATCGAACGATCTAGCGGTACAGAACTAGTGCTAGGTGCCGAGTTGTCGGAATCCTTAGAGACATACTGCTTGATTCGCTCAATGTCAGCATGGGTAAAAACCCGCCAGTTATTCCTGTCGCGGTCAACGTCTTTCACTTTTCCGCTAATGAGCCAGCGTTTGAGCGTCACTGCAGACACTCCGATGGCCTGTGCGGCTTGGTTCAAGTTCATATGAGTATCAATCTTTTGTTGGAATGCGCAACGGGCGAGCCGTATCAACCCGTATCATAGCACAAAAATGGTCGAATGTAGAGAGTTTTCTGTACAAATATACAGTTTTGGTGTGAGGTTCTGTCTCAGTCCAGTATCTCTGTGTTCCGAGAGCGGGTTAGAGGCGTGTAGCCTGTCGTCTACATGTCAGAGGTAAAGCTTATGACGATAAGCCGTAGTGAAAATATGCGCCGCATAAAGGGTGAGAACACGAAACCCGAGATGCTTGTGCGAATGATCCTTCGATCATTAGGGTTCCCTGGTTATCGTTTGCATAGACAGGAATTGCCTGGAAGACCAGATATTGCTTATATCGGTCGCCGCAAAGCAATCATAGTTAACGGATGCTTTTGGCACGGACATGAATGTAAGAAAGGATCTCGCAAGCCACATTCAAATCAAGATTATTGGATATCAAAAATAAGTCGAAACAAGGAGAGAGACTTTGCCAACCAAACAGCTCTTTCCAACCTTGGTTGGGAGATACTCGTGGTTTGGGAGTGCGAGCTTAAAGAGCAAGAAAAGCTATCAAAGAGACTCAGAGGCTTCTTGGATAACTAAGTAAAACTTTCCGCGCTGGGCAATACAGGCTGGCCAGTATTCCCCACACAATCAACGCAAAAGTCCCGGTTTTGGCCGTAGCTTGGCCCGTGATCCCGATTTTTTCCCGCTTTTTTCGACGGAAATGGCCAATTTTGAGATTGTCGGCGTGCTTAACCCTCCGCCGGGCGGATAATGGACGCTTCAAGGTGGGCATGTCAGGCCGTGAGCGGGTATCGTTACTCGGAGCTCGGGTCTTCCCAAGCGGACCACAGTGTTGACCAGAAATGTTGCCGGGCTCGCCGGCCGAGTTCCGTTGGCGTCTGTGCCGCATCCCGTTGATACGCTCGGTCTTGCGCCGCCTTCATGGCAAAGGAGGAGCTCGCCTTGGGGGAGAGCACCCATTCAGTCAGGCGCGTGACCACCGACGCCAGGACCGTCTTGACGGAGCGTTGGCCAGAGCGCTGGAAGATTTCTCCCGTGTCATTGGCGACCCCACCCTTTTTGACGCGAACCTGCTCACGGCGGACCAGAGAAAGACCCTTGGCGCGGCGGATGGCTTCGCCATAGCCATTGGTCGCGGGCACAGTCAGCCGCTCAATGGAGACTTTCGGCTTTTTCGCCTTCCCTTGGCGGCACGCCGCCAGTCCCCCCAACGCTTCGAGAAAAGCCCGTGGGTTGCCACGTTGGCCAGCATTCTTCGGAATCCGCCCCGGTTTATCGCTGCCTCGGGCCAAGACCCATAGTTCGCGCAGCGCGGCATGGGCCGGCGGTTGCGTCAGCCGGCGCAGTTCATCCCAGGCGGACAAGCATTTGGCGACACCGAACAGCTGGCCTGCGTTGATGCCCCACAGACTGCGATACGCATCGACCCGTTTTGCCGTCGCTTGATGTTCTGACCGGCGTTGCTGCGGTTCTGTCTCTATGACGTTGCCGAACAGGTCCACCTCCTGACTTAGCTTGTCGCCGGCGTCCACGGTCTTGAGCAAGTACTTCATCGCGTAGCTGGCACCGGAGGAAATCGAGCGGTCGATACGTGACAGCTCGACCTGCGCGCCTTCCTTTGCGTGGGTCGGAGCACGGCCCGTTCCGGCCACAAAGTCGGCACAGGTGGCATATATCCTGTCGTCCGTATGCTCTATCTGCCCCTTAGCGCTTGGGGCGCGGATTCTGAGTTTAACGGGGAAATACTGCATGACCGTCGTCAGCAAGCGGGATTCAACCTCAGGCCGATAGAGCAGCCAGAGATGCCAGTGAGCACAAGCGTCTTTATGGGGTTCAACGACTCGCAATCCCGATAACCCGACTCCGGCGCGATCCAGATCGCGAAGGATGGACTGCCAGCGCTGAGCCATCAGCCGATGCCCCTCGCGGGGAGAGGCGCCATTCCATGAGTTTGTTCCGTGGCTCGGATTAGGGTGCCATTCTGGTTCAAGCGTAAACGTCAAAATCGCGGAGTCCAGCCCTTCGGCTTGGGCGATTTTGTCCATCGCCTTGATGAATGTGTAGAGTTTCGCGAAGCGGGTTATGGGAGATGACGCAACCTGCGCCAGGGTCAATGGCCCCTCCGTGCCTTCGCCCACTTCGAGGTAGCGGGGCACCAGCACTGTGTCTTGCATCCATTGCGTCTGTTGCCGCAGCTGGCGCGCGCGCGTGTTGAGTTGCTGGTCAGAGACATACGTTTCGCGCCCCCGACCGACGAGGTTTAGACGCAGATAGAAATGCTCGCGCTCGCGCAGCAGCCTCACCCGGATGGCCCGCCGCCAGAAGCGGGCATCGTTGAGACGCGCCCACTGCGCCTCGACGGTTTTACCGGGAATCTTGGTCCTCAAGCGCCGCTCAGCCCATGCCAACTTCTGCTGTCCTGGCAGGCGAAGTTGGGCATAGCGCAGCGCCACCTCGCGGACGTCCTGGTCACTCGCATCCAGCCATGCCGCCAGTTCGCCGGCGGTGGCGGTCAGGCTGGCCCGATAGTCAGCCAGCGCCTGACTGACGCGGGTCAATTGAGGCTGGGTCTGTTTGTGCCGCTCGGCGGGCACATCGGCGAGAGACGCCCAGGGGCAGTCCTCGGGGAACAGCGGCGAAAACTCCAGGGCCAGGAGGTGGCGTTCTTGCCGCTGGCAGGCGTCATCGAGCAGTGCCGTGACACCGGCACGGGAATTCAGACGAAGAGAAGAAGGGGACGAAGACATATCGCATCCAAAAAGTAGGGGATGCGATGTGTAGGTAATGGCGCTTTAATTGCCGATTTTTGGCCGAATTTTTCTCCCGTAAAGCGCCTGCGCGCTCGGGGATAGAATGAAACACGCCTTGCCGGCGATCTCACGGCAAGGCGTCAAAGGGGCTGACCAACGAAAGGAGGGCTTAATTCATAACAAACTCATTCTCGGATGTTACCCACCGGGTCATTTCAACTAGGTTATCAAGGCTAAAAGCGGGCTGAACGATTGCGCCAATAGCCAATTCAGGAATCCCGTGTGCCATTTCCAACCCCGACTTGTGCAGATTCCACCTGTCCATTGAAAACGGTCTCGGAGATTTTTCTGCCCACCGCAAGAAACTGTCCACTGCCTTCGTAGTTTGAAAGGGGAACCGCCCAATGGCAAACGAACCAAGTCCGCTCTGTAATACAGGAATAAAACCAAGGCGAGCCCAGCGTCGGAGCGCTTTAATAATGGACGGTTGTCCTGCATCGAAGCCAAAAGTGAAGGCCTTTTCGCCGAGCCACACGGTATGCAAAAACAAAGGCAGTTGCTGATGAATCAGGAGTCCGGTTGAGCGGGTTTTGGTTGAACTACCCTCCTTGAAGAGCGCGATTGCGTCTTGAGATGCCGCGAGATGCATGATTGGCAGATTACCCTTTGCAGGGAAATCATTCGCGAGGTTTGGAGAGTGAAGGTTCCGTACAAATGGAGTCATCAAGTGGGGCAGAACGATGGAAATTCCGATGCCCAAGGCGCTTTCCGCGCAAGCGTAGTGCATGCTTTCAACAAGCTCCTGTTCATCCATAAGCTGAGTTTGAATCGAGTCCTGAGTTGTGGTGATGTTCGTCATGGTTACGTTTTCGTCAATGCGTTAGTGAGTAAAAAAAGCGGTTCGCCAATAAGGCTGATCAGGGGCGGCGAAGGGCTTCTCAGCTAACGAGAACGCCGAAAGAGCTTTTTCTGCTGGTCTTCAACGAACGACAGAACCACAAGAGGATCGCCGCTGCATTTCGTAAGACCATGATGCCGAGCCACCAACGTTCTGTCGATTTTTGGCGGGGCTGTTCAAATCTTTTATCGACTAGCGCGAAAAAAAACTTTTCATTGACTATACGGTTGCGTGGACATTCCCACGGAACCCTTTGAGGAGAGATGATGAATACGAATCACGCCGACGTTTCTGCCGTGCAGCACGACTTGCAGCCGGACTTCCTGTATCGCCCGGCCATTGCTGCCCGCCGACTCGATTTGGCGACAGCACGCCGGGTATTTCCCGAGCTGAACAACGTGGTGGCAAAGCTAGTCAGTCTGAACAGACGTCAAGGCTGTTCTGCTCTCACGTATGGCTGTCTCGTCAATAATCGCCAATTGAACAGCGATAGTCGGTGCGATGCGCGGGGCTCGGCGCTGTTGCTGCGTGTGCCTGACGAGTTCGAGGCTGATTTGGAGCTATTGGCGGCGCAAGAGCCCAGCGCCTTTTCGCTACCGACCATCAGCTTGATGGGGGCACTCGGGTATTGTGGCTGGTCAGTTTCACAGGCGGGTAGCCGGCACCGATTCATTGTTGATGAAGAGGTGCTGCGGCATGTCGTCAGCGACTGCCGTGCCAGCAACGCTTCGCATGACGAGCCACCAGCGATTGTGGTGCCGGTGATTGTGCTGACGCGTAATTCGCTGGTTATCGGCGGATTTTGGGCTGATGCCTATTGGGATTACTCGCTCGCTGGTGGGGTGATGAGCAAGCACCATCGGTTGTATTCCGAGGAAGTGCTGAATGCGGCCTCCGATGAAGCAGCGCGCATCGGCGAAACGCCCTGGCGCGGCGCCTGGTGGTCTATCGATGAGCGTGACTGTGTGACCGAGGTGTCGGTCTACGATATGCGAACGCCGCCCGCGCCAGCGGCCCCAGTGTAAGACCGCGGCTGAGGAGGTGATTGTCTTCTGAGGCTGAAGAACAGTCGCTAGAGCAGGTCGTACAGCAGGCACTGTTGTTGAGTGCCTGCTGTAAGGCTCGGGGAGATCGGCAAATGGATCAGCTCGATTTCGGTTGCCTGGGCATCGCTCAAGTCACCGCTGGCATGAGCCGCAGTCAGAGATTGCGTCATTGAGCGCAACGCGTCCATCGTGACACTGACGATTGCAGCGCGAAACAAATGGGCATCAGGTGCCAGTTCGGCCATTTGTTCACCGGGCAGCAGGAGGCGTTGGCAAAAATGAACAACTTTGTTCCGCTCAGTGCGGTTTTTCCAGGCGTTTTCGACCTCGACCCAGATTAGGCCAAGGGGCGTTAGGACGAGGCCATCGGGGGTTTTGCCGGCCACTGTGACAAACGGTGCGCGGCCCGTTTGGATTTCGTATTCGGTCCAGATGGCATCCCCGGCCAGCAGGCGACCAATCAGAAACCAATTCGAACACGCCCGATGGACGGGATTGCCGAGCGGCAGGGTGGCCCCGCTTGTGGCAACCGTTTCCTCTCGCTCATTGAGCCAGCGAGCGCCGGCGGCAGAGAGGACATAGCAATCGCCCCCCTCCGGGAGCGGACGTTTGATGACGAGCTTTTGGTCAGTGAGGGACTTCACTATACGTCGGGCCATAGCTGTGCCCTGTTTAGCTTGGGGCCAATTCAGGGCAGCTAGCATCCGGCTCGTCAGCCAGCCGAAACGATGCAAATAAAGCAGAATGGACAGCGTGTTCTGTTCGCCAATCAGGCGTTTATCAAGTGCGGTCATGTGTCTATCTCAGTTAAGACACAAGACCATCCTTGTGTCGATGCCTTGTATAGCAACCGCACCATGAGAACACCGTGCTGTCGATCCGACAGCACAAGCCGACCGCCCCGCTTTCCCCGCTGGACGCGGGCCGCAGGGCTTTGGCGCTAGGGCGCCACTCGGCTAAAAAGGGCGGCGCCACCACCGCTTCGCGGCGGGGCAACCCCCTCGGCTTTCTTCACTGACGTCACAAGCCCGCCGTTGGCGGCATTGTCACGTCGGCTGTTTCGAAACAACGCTGGACGCGTTGGGCGATGCCTCCGACGAGGTTGCCCCGCCGCTACGCTGTGACCCTGGGGTGGCGGGGCGTTGCCCCCGCCGACCTAATCCGGCTGGGGCCGGATCCGCGCTAGGACTGCGCTTACGGCCGGCGGCTCCCCCGGCCCGGCTGACTCCCCCTGGGGTGGGAGGTTGCACCGGGGGCTGGCGGCTGGACGCCGCTGCCCCGTGTCCTGAAGGCCTCGGCTCCCCTCCGTCACCGTGTTCGGTGACTGCGCGCTGTCGCTTGCGGGTCAGTCTGCCACGCGAGGGTGTCGGTCTTTTCCCGAGTTGTCGTTTTCCGGCCATCAAACCTCGAGTCAGCCGGCGGCAAGGGCGAGTGCCCCTGGCGTTCTGGCGAACCCTTGCCGTCGGCTTTTCTTCGAGGTCAGTTCAGCACGGCGACGAACTCAGGAAAAACGGACAACTGTCCCGCCCCGCTTTGCAGACCGACCGGAACGGCTGCAAGTCGGCTCTGAATCTTGGAATCCGGTCGTATATGAAGGAACCCATATGAACTTCTGGCACTTTTTATTTGGTACGCCTGGCTCTGATGATGCGATGTCCGGTGTGTTGGATGCAGGAATGAACCCTGCCAACGGTCTGCCGCTGATCGAAGGGACGAACATTGATGTTGAAGGCAATCCTTATGGTACGGATAGCAGTTACGACATCTCATCGTGTACCGACTGGCCTCTTGATACGTAAATGCGCTCGTCAGTGCGCTGTCAGTCCCCTTTTTTTAGAGATTTTATAGTGCAAACATCAACACGTTGGGGCGCAGCAGATCATTGCAACTGGGGCAGCGCGGTAGCGGTGAGCGCAACTGGCAGTTGGCGTCATCCACGTCCGGAGTGAAGTCATCGGCCGGCCTTATCGCGTCGCCGCAACCGCCCATGCACTGGAGGTGGTGCAGGGAACCGTGCACCTCACAAACTCGTGTCTCTGCGAAACCGGCCCGCTGAAACTGGCCATCCACGTTGGAGGTGAACACGAAGCTGCTCTGCGGCAGGCGCGCACCGATCTGCTGCAGGATCGTGAAACCCACGTGTGGGATGGTCCGCCGATACAGGTTCAGCCGATGCCCGTAGAAGCCCCAGGCGAGCTTGGGCGTGCGCAGGAAGGCATCGGGGCAGGCGATATCCTCGAAGGCGATGCGGGCGCCGGCAAGGGCCGGATAGGCCCGCCACAGGCCGGCATTGCCGCGAAAGTCGGGCAATCCCGAATCCACGCCCATGCCCGCGCCGGCGGTGATGAGCAGGCCGTCCGCAGACCTTATGAATCGGGCGGCCTCAGCGAACAGGTCGTGCGAATCGTTCATCGCTGGGCGAGTATGAAGATGCGCCGGAAGGGGAAAAGAGTGGTTCCGCTGGAGTCGGGAGGATAGGCTTCCGTGAGGCGACTGCCGAGTTCGGTGAGGAAGTCTGCCCGGGCAGCATCGTCCAATGGCGCAAGGTAGGGGATCAGGGTCGTGCCCTGCAGCCAGTCGAGCACCGGCGCCGGGCCGCTCATCGCCTGCCAGTAGGTCGTCTCCCACAGGTGCAGGCGAGTGCAGCGGGGCGCAAGAATGCGCTGGTAGTCAGCCATCGGCAGAACCGCACCCATGCGCCTGGGGCCAATCCTGTCGGCCCAGGCGGTGGTGCCGGCGAGCTCGCGGATCAGGCGATGGGACGGGGCATCGAAATTGCCAGGCATCTGCACCGCGAGAACGCCACCAGCCGACAGGCTGTCGAGCAAGCGCGGGAATAGCGCCTCGTGATCGTCGACCCAGTGCAGTGCTGCATTCGAGAAAAGCAGGTCGAGTGCATCGTCAGGCTCCCAGTGCTCCACCCCGGCGAGTTCGAAGCGTGCCGACGGCAGCACGCGGCGCGCACGTTCGAGCATCTCGGGAGAACTATCGAGGCCTGTGATGTCTGCTTCCGGCCAGCGCTGGGCGAGCAGGCGGGTCACGTTGCCGGCCCCGCAGCCCAGGTCCACCACATGAACGGGCCGCGCGAGGGGAATCCGGTTCAGCAGATCTGCCGCAGGCTGCAGACGTTCATCGGAAAACTGCAGGTATCGATCCGGCTCCCAGCCCATGGCGTGACTCTCCTGTGTTCGGTTGTGCCGAGTTCGCCCAGGTGGCGTTCCCTGAATGATGCCAGCCGAGCCCGGAAAACAAAACCCGGCGCGTGGCCGGGTTCGAGTGTGAGGATTGCGACGGCGTCAAGCGGTGGTGTTGATGACCTGTCCCACGACCTGACCACTGGCGTTGACGCTCGGTGCAGGGTCGGGCTGAACCTTGCTCGCCCCATCGTCCTTGTCACCATCGCCGTCAGGACCCGACTTCTTGACTTCAGCTGCTTCAGGTTGACGCTGTACCGTTTGTGTATAGGCGGCGCTTGAGGCGCCACCGACAGAACCGATGCTCATAAAACTCCCCCTTCGTTTGGGCCGATGAACTTTCCGGTAAACGGCATGGGGAGAGCGGAACATTAGGCCTTATTTGTAAAGGCGCATTGCGCAGCTCGTTACTTTCCGATGCAAAACCGCGAAAAAATCACCCCGAGAAGGTCGTCCGGCGTGAACTCGCCGGTGAGGGCGTTGATGGCTTCCTGGGCGAGGCGGAGTTCCTCGGCCATCAATTCGAGGGCCTGGCGGGCTTCGAGGGCGGCTTCGACGCGGGAGAGGGCTTCGCGCAGGGCGATCAGGTGGCGCTCGCGGGCGAGAATCACGTCCTCGCCGTGGCGGTGCCAGCCGGCCACGCGGAGAAGCTCGGCGCGCAGCAGGTCAATGCCCTGGCCGGCCTTGGCGGAGAGGTAGAGGCTGACGCCGCTGTTGCCATCGATACTGGTTTCGACGCGTTCAGGAGCGCGGCCGGCCAGGTCCACTTTGTTGAATACGGTGATGCGCTCGACGCCGGCCGGCAGGCGGGCGTCAATGTCGGCGTCGGCAGCGGTGAGGCCGGCACGCACGTCCACCAGGCGCACGACGACGTCGGCTCGTTCGATTTCCTGCCAAGTGCGGGCGATGCCGATTTTCTCGACTTCGTCGGTGGTGTCGCGCAGGCCGGCGGTGTCGGTGATGTGGAGCGGGATGCCCTCGATCTGGATGGTCTCGCGCAGGGCATCGCGGGTGGTGCCGGCGATGTCGGTGACGATGGCCCGCTCTTCGCCGGCAAGGCGGTTGAGGAGGCTCGATTTGCCGACGTTGGGCTGGCCGACGAGGACGACGTGGAGGCCGTTGCGCAGCAAGCTGCCCTGGCGGGCCCGGTCGAGGATGGCGCGCAGTTCGCTGGCGACGACTTCGATGCGCTCGAAGGCCTTGGCCTCGATGAGGAAATCCACGTCTTCATCGGGGAAGTCGAGGGTCGCCTCGACGAGCATGCGCAGGTCGATCAGACGCTCGCAGAGGGCGTGCACTTCCTTCGAGAAGCTGCCGGTGAGGGAGCGCACTGCGGAGCGTGCCGCGGCAGCAGTAGAGGCTTCTATGAGGTCGGCGACGCTTTCGGCCTGGGCCAGGTCGAGCTTGCCGTTGAGGAAGGCACGGCGGGTGAATTCGCCGGGTTCGGCGAGGCGGGCGCCAAGTTCGAGGCAGCGGGCCAGCAGCATCTGCATGACCACCGGGCCGCCATGGCCCTGCAATTCGATGACGTCTTCGCCGGTGAAGGAATGGGGCGCCGGGAAGTAGAGGAGGAGGCCTTCGTCGATCAGTTCGCCGCTGCCGTCACGGAAGCGGGCGAACTGGGCGAGCCTGGCTTGCGGCTCGCGACCGCTGAAGTCGGCCGCGAGCGCAGAGAGATTCGGCCCGGAGATCCGGACCACGCCGATGCCACCACGCCCGGGCGCAGTGGCAATCGCCGCAATGACGTCACTCGGCGGGTTTGCCACCGGCTGCAATCATGCGGTTGATCTGCCATTGCTGGGCAATCGACAGGGTGTTGTTCACGACCCAGTACAGCACCAGGCCGGATGGGAACCACAGGAACATGACGGTGAAGAGGACGGGCATCATCATCATCACCTTGGCCTGGATGGGATCGGGCGGGGCCGGGTTGAGGCGGGTCTGGATCAGGCTGGTGGCGCCCATGATCAGTGGCAGGATGTAGTACGGATCCTTCACCGACAGATCCTGGATCCAGCCCAGCCACGGTGCGCCGCGCATTTCGACGACACCCAGCAGGACCCAGTAGAGGGAGATGAACACCGGGATCTGGATCAGGATGGGCAGGCAGCCGCCCAGCGGATTGACCTTCTCGCGCTTGTACATCTCCATCATGGCCTGCTGCAGCTTCATCTTGTCGTCGCCGTACTGCTCTTTCATGCGCTGCAGGCGGGGGCCGAGAGTCTTCATCTTGGCCATCGACTTGTAGCTGGCGGCGGACAGCGGGAAGAACAGCGCCTTCAGGGCGACGGTTACCAGGATGATGGCCCAGCCCCAGTTGCCGGTGAGCTTGTGGAACCATTCCAGCACCCAGAACAGCGGGGCGGCGATGATGGTCAGAAAGCCGTAGTCCACCACCAGGTCGAAGCCCTTGGCGAACTGCTCCAGACGGCTCTGTTCCTGCGGGCCGGCATAAAGCGGAACGGACAGCTTGCCGGTCTGGCCCGGGGCGATGGCTGCCACCGGCAGGATCACGCCGGCGGAATAGAGGTCGGAGCTAACCTGGTTGGCGAAGAACTCGCGCTCGCCTTCCTTGGGGGCCCAGCCGGCGACAAAGTAGTGCTGCACCATGGCAGCCCAGCCGTCGGAAGACTTGGTGACAAACTTGGCCTTCTTTTCGGCCACGTCCTCGAACTTCACCTTCTGGTACTTCTCGGCCTCCGTGTAGAAAGCCGGACCGGTAAAGGTCTGCACGCCGAAGCCGCCAGGCTGCTCGGCCGGTTTGCCGTCACGGGTGAACTGGAAGTAGGCGTGGGGGGAAAGGGCTGCGGCACTGCCGTTGGCAATCTCGTAGCTCACTTCCGCCATGTAGCTGCCGCGGTGGAAGGTGATCAGTTTGCTGACCTTGACGCCGTCGGCGGTCGGCGCGGCGTCGAGGCGCAGGGTGACCGCCTCTTCGCCATCCTTCAGTTCGACGGCCGTGGCAGCGAGGGTAAAGGGCGTCTTGTGGTTGGGCAGGTCGTTGCCGATCAAGCCGGTCTGGGCCGCGTAATTGTGCTTCTCGCCATTGTCGAAGAGCACGTAGTTGCGGGTCTGGTCTTCGGACGACTTGTGCTTGGTCAGCTCGAGCCGGACGATGTCGCCGCCGATGGCCGAAACTTGGGCCACCAGCACATCGGTGCGGATGGTGGCCATGGGCGCGGCGACGGCCGGTGCGGCCACGGCAGCGCCGGGTACCGCGACGGCCCCTGGCGTACCTGCGGTCGGCGTCGGTACACCGGCAGTAGAGTTGGCGGCTGCGGCGGATGCCGGCACCTTGGGCTGGTTGTGCTTCTGCCAGCCGTCCCACAGCATTACCAGGGAGAACGAGAAGACGAGAAGAAGGAGCAGGCGACGGTTATCCATCGGAGTCAGTGTCAGGAAGGAGTTGGGGCGGGAAGTCGGGGGAAGGGCATGGCATCAGGGCACAGGATCGAAGCCGCCACCGCTGAACGGATGGCAGCGACACACCCGGCGCGCTGCAAGCCAGGAGCCCTTCAGGGCGCCATGGCGCTCGACGGCCTCCACGGCGTATTCGGAACAGGACGGAACAAAACGGCAGTTGCGTCCAAGCATGGGGCTGATGGCGTAACGATAGACACGCAGCAGCGCCAGGACGACAGCCTTCATTTGGGCAGGCGCCCAAGCAGGCCGATCATCTCTTCGCGCATGGTGCGTTTCGTCACATCACCAACCTTGGCTGACAATCGTAACACCAGATCGTAGTGGGGCAGGCTTGCCTGGGCATGACGAAACACGTCGCGACCAAGACGCTTCACCAGGTTGCGGACAACCGCGCGCTTGGCGAGCTTCTTGGCGACGACGAGACCGATGCGGGGCGTGCCGACCTTGTTCGGGCAATAGTGCAGGGCGAAATACTTCCCGCGCACCACGCGCCGAAAAGCAAAAACGGATGAGAACTCATCCGTTTTATGCAGTCGCAAGGACGAGCCGAAGCCGAATCCTGCCACGTCTACAACTTCCTCTGCCGAACAATCCATGGTGCCGGCAGCGGAAGGGGCCTCCGGAGAGACCTTAGACGGCGAGACGATGACGGCCCTTGGCGCGACGAGCGGCGATGACCTTGCGACCGCCACGGGTGCCCATGCGGACCAGGAAGCCGTGGGTGCGCTTGCGACGGACGACGGACGGTTGGTAAGTACGTTTCATTTTACGTGCCCGAAAAGTTGAGTCAAACGCCCAATTTGATACCTTAAGCCCCTGTTTGTCAAGTAGGTTTCGAGGATTTGCCACTGGATGCCGCGCAGCCCACCCGTTTTCCGTCGCTGCAAGCTGTGGATAAGTCCACTCCGGAAGGGTACAATGCGCGTTTGGCCGGACGACGCTGAGCGCACTTCCGGCCCACCCGGGGCTCAGCCAAGAACGAGAACCGGCGCCCATCCTGCTGTAAACAAAGACCCGCCCCTGAATCGTGCCCGAAGCCTCATCCTCGCCCCAATGCGCCGCATTCTGGACGCACTGCCTGAGCTGCCTGGAACAGGAATTGCCGGCCCAGCAGTTCAAAACCTGGATCCTCCCCCTGCGCGTTGAAGAACTGCAAGGCGAGGATCAGGCCGGCCTGCGCCTGGTGGCACCGTCCAATTTCCATCGCCAGTGGCTGCGCGACCGCTACCTGCGGCGCATCGAAGAACTCGGCGAGGACTACTTCGGCGGCCTTCCGACCATCGAAGTCAGCCTTGCGCCGGCTGGCGGCCTGCGTCGCCCGAGCCCGCCGCCTTCCGTGCAGCCCGCAGCGGTCGCCACGCCTGCGGCTCCGGTCGGCGCCACCACGAGCGCCGCGGCTCATGCCGCCCCGCCGGCTCCGCGCCATCCGGCGCCCGAGACCCCGGCAACGGCCGAATCCGCCAGCTACGACAAGTCGCGCCTCAACCCCGATTTCACCTTCGACACCCTGGTCACCGGCCGCGCCAACGACCTGGCCCGCGCCGCCGCGCTGCAGGTGGCCCAGAACCCGGGCGTCTCGTACAACCCGCTCTTCATCTATGGCGGCGTCGGCCTGGGCAAGACCCACCTGATCCACGCCCTCGGCAACTACGTCTTCAAGCACGACCCCAAAAAGGTCATCCGCTACGTGCACGCCGAGGACTACTACGCCGACGTGGTGCGCGCCTACCAGCAAAAGTCCTTCGACGTCTTCAAGCGCTACTACCGCTCGCTCGACGTGCTGATCATCGACGACATCCAGTTCTTCAATAACAAGAACCGGACCCAGGAAGAATTCTTCCACGCCTTCAATGCCCTCACCGAGGCCAAGAAGCAGATCATCATCACCAGCGACACCTACCCCAAGGATGTCCAGGGCCTCGAAGACCGCCTGATCTCCCGCTTCGACTGGGGTTTGACGGTGCAGATCGAACCGCCCGAGCTGGAAATGCGGGTCGCCATCCTCAAGAAAAAAGCCGAAGTCGAACGCATTGCGCTGAACGAGGACGTGGCCTTCCTGATCGCCAAAAACCTGCGCTCCAATGTGCGCGAGCTCGAAGGCGCACTCAAAAAGGTGCTCGCCTTCGCCCGCTTCCACGGCAAGGAAGTCAGCCTCGAAGTGGCCAAGGAGGCGCTGAAGGATCTCCTCAACGCCCACAACCGCCAGCTCACCGCCGAGTTCATCCAGAAAACGGTGGCCGACTATTACAAGATCAAGGTGGCGGACATGCACTCCAAGAAGCGCACCCGGGTGATCGCCCGGCCGCGCCAGGTGGCCATGTTCCTCGCCAAGGATCTGACCCCGATGAGCCTGCCGGCCATCGGCGAAGCCTTCGGCGGCCGCGACCACACCACCGTGCTGCACGCCTGCCGCACCATCGCCGAACTCCGTCTCGGCGACACCCAGCTCAACCACGACCTGCACGTGCTCACCCAGGTGCTGCGCGGTTGAAACCTGCACAACCCATGATTGCCGGCCGGGCCCTGAAACGCCCTGCCCACTAGAAAACGATACGGAGACCTGATCTCATGCTGCTCTTCACTGCGCCCCGCGACGCCCTTCTCGCCCCGCTGCAATCGGTGTCCGGCATCGTCGAGAAACGCCATACCCTGCCGATTCTCTCCAATGTGCTGATCGAGAAAAAGGGCGATCTGCTCACCCTGCTCGCCACCGACATCGAGATCCAGATCCGCAACAGCGCCCCCGCCGCGCTGGGCGCCGAAGATGTCGCCATCACCGTCGGCGCCCGCAAGCTGCAGGACATCCTGCGCGCCCTGCCCGACACCGCCGACGTCAGCCTCACCCTTGACGACAAGCGCATCACCCTCAAGGCCGGCAAGAGCCGCTTCCAGCTGCAGACCCTGCCCGCCGCCGACTACCCGCGCCTGGCCCCGCCGGAAGGCGAAGGGGTGCACTTCACCACCACGCAAAAGGCCTTCAAGAAGCAGCTCGCGCTGGTCCAGTACGCCATGGCCCAGCAGGACATCCGCTACTACCTCAACGGCCTGCTGCTCGTCGTCGCCGGCGACACCCTGCGCATGGTGGCTACCGACGGCCACCGCCTGGCCTACGCCGCGTCCCCGCTGGTGGGCGACTACGCCCGCACCGACGTGATCCTGCCGCGCAAAACCGTGGTCGAACTGGCCCGCCAGCTCGCCGATTCCGACGACGCCCTCGAAGTCACCCTGGTCGGCAACCAGATCGTGTTCCGCTTCGGCCACATCGAACTCATCTCCAAGCTCATCGACGGCAAGTTCCCCGACTACGAGCGCGTCATTCCGCAAGGCCACCCCAAGCTGGTCAAGGCCAGCCGCCTGGCCCTGCTGCAATCGCTGCAGCGCGCCGCCATTCTCACCAACGAGAAGTTCCGCGGCGTGCGCCTGATGCTCTCGGAGGGCAGCCTCAAGCTGGTGTCCACCAACGCCGAGCAGGAAGAAGCCCTCGAAGAACTCGAAGTCGATTACAGCGGCGATTCGCTCGACATCGGCTTCAACGTCACCTATCTGCTCGACGTGCTGACCAACGTGTCCGCCAACGAGATCGAAATCCGCTTCAACGACGGCAACGCCAGCGCCCTGTTCGGCCTCGCCGACAACGCCGACTTCAAGTACGTCGTGATGCCGATGCGGATTTGAGGAGTTCGTGGACAAAGCTACTGCGCGTCCCGATCCCGCAACTCCGGTGCTCGCTGTACAACAGTACAGCTCCGCTCCTCATTGCGACCTCGGGCCTGCTCGCAGCGCTTTCTCCACAAACTCGAACCCGGGTCGTTTCTGTTAAGGCGACCCACCAGGCTGCAAGCCTAAGCAGAACAATCAAGCAGAACCGAGAACGCCATGTCCGATACGCCGCAACAACCCGCCGTCGCCAACGATAACTACGACGAATCCAGCATCCAGCAGCTCGAAGGGCTGGAGGCGGTGAGGAAGCGGCCGGGCATGTACATCGGCGACACCTCCGACGGCACCGGTCTGCACCACATGGTTTTCGAGGTGGTCGATAACGCCATCGACGAAGCCCTCGCCGGCCACTGCGACGACATTGTCATCACCATCCACGCCGACAACTCCATCTCGGTCACCGACAACGGCCGCGGCATCCCGGTCGGCGTCAAGATGGACGACAAGCACGAACCCAAGCGTTCGGCGGCCGAAATCGTCATGTGCGTGCTCCACGCCGGCGGCAAGTTCAACCAGAACAGCTACAAGGTGTCCGGCGGCCTGCACGGCGTGGGCGTGTCCTGCGTCAATGCGCTGTCCAAGTGG
Source organism: Zoogloea oleivorans (assembly GCA_030157785.1). Taxonomy (GTDB): domain Bacteria; phylum Pseudomonadota; class Gammaproteobacteria; order Burkholderiales; family Rhodocyclaceae; genus Zoogloea; species Zoogloea oleivorans_A. Next base: position 2,128 of record JAOAUC010000022.1, on the reverse strand, counting down.
CTGCGCCTCACCGTGCGCCGCGACGGCAAAAAATACGCGCTCGAATTCAACCGCGGCCACGCCATCGACCGCCAGATCGAACTCGTCAACGGCATCGAAACCAGCCCGCTGCGCGTCCTCGGTGACACCACCCGGCGCGGCACCGAAGTGCACTTCCTGGCCGACGAAGAGATTTTCGGCACCGTCGAGTTCCACTACGAAATTCTCGCCAAGCGCCTGCGCGAACTCTCCTTCCTCAACAACGGCGTCAAGATCCGCCTGATCGACCGCCGCACCGGCAAGGAAGAAGACTTCGCCTTCGCCGGCGGCGTGCAGGGCTTCGTCGAATACATCAACCGCGCCAAGTCGGTGCTGCACCCCACGGTTTTCCACTCCACCGGCGAATCCATCCAGAACGGCGTGCCCATCACCGTCGAAGTCGCCATGCAGTGGAACGACAGCTACGCCGAACAGGTGCTGTGCTACACCAACAACATCCCGCAGGCCGACGGCGGCACCCACCTCACCGGCCTGCGCGCCGCGATGACGCGGATCATCAACAAGTACATCGAAGAAAACGAGATCGCCAAGAAGGCCAAGGTCGACATCTCCGGCGACGACATGCGCGAAGGCCTCGCCTGCGTACTGTCGGTCAAGATGCCCGACCCTAAGTTCGCCTCGCAGACCAAGATGAAGCTGGTCTCCGGCGAAGCCCGTCCAGCGGTTGAAGAAGTCGTCGCGCAAAAGCTCGCCGACTTCCTCCTTGAGCGCCCGATCGACGCCAAAACCATCTGCGGCAAGATCGTCGAAGCCTCCCGCGCCCGCGAAGCCGCCCGGCGTGCCCGCGAAATGACCCGCCGCAAAGGCGTGCTCGACGGCGTCGGCCTGCCCGGCAAGCTCGCCGACTGCCAGGAAAAAGACCCGGCCCTGTGCGAAATCTACATCGTCGAGGGCGACTCCGCCGGCGGCTCCGCCAAGCAGGGCCGCGACCGTAAATTCCAGGCCATCCTCCCGCTGCGCGGCAAGGTGCTCAACGTCGAGCGCGCCCGCTTCGACAAGCTCATCGGCTCCGAGCAGATCACCACGCTGATCACCGCGCTCGGCACCAGCATCGGCGTCGAAGACTTCAAGCCCGAAAAGCTCCGCTACCACCGCATCATCCTGATGACCGACGCGGACGTGGACGGCGCGCACATCCGCACCCTGCTGCTCACCTTCTTCTATCGCCAGATGCGCGAACTCGTCGAGCGCGGCCACATCTACATCGCCCAGCCGCCGCTCTACAAGATCAAGCACGGCAAGAACGAGATGTACATCAAGGACGACACCGAGCTCAACGCCCACCTGCTCAAGCTCGGCCTCGAAGGTTCATCCCTCATCCCCGGCGAAGGCCTCGAAGCCATCCACACCGACGCACTGGGCGGCCTTGCGCGCACCTACCTGCTCGCCGAAGCCGTCATTCGCCGCCTCGCCGACTGGATCGACTCCGCCGTCCTCCACGCCCTGCTGGCCCACGACCTGCCCCTGTCACTGGATGACGAAGCCGCCGCCCGCGACTCCGCCGCCCGCCTGCAGGCCGCCGTCGGCAGCGAAGTCAGCATCGAAGCCATCTACAACGAAGTCGCCGAAGCCTGGACGCTGGACATTGCCCGCATGCACCACGGCAACCGCAAGCTCACCCAGATCGACGGCGATTTCCTGCGCTCCGGCGACTACCGCACCGTGCGCCTGGCCACCGAATCCATCTCCGGCCTGATCCAGCCCGGCGCCATCATGCGCCGCGGCGAAAAACAGCAGGCCGTCACCCGCTTTGCCGACGCCATCCGCTGGATGCTCTCCGAAGTCGAACGCGGCATCAGCAAGCAGCGCTACAAAGGTCTCGGCGAAATGAACCCCGAGCAGCTCTGGGAAACCACCATGGACCCAGCCGTCCGCCGCCTGCTGCGCGTGCAGATCGACGACGCCATCGCCGCCGACGAAATCTTCACCACCCTGATGGGCGACAACGTCGAACCGCGCCGGGCGTTTATTGAAGCGAATGCGCTGTATGCGCGGAATCTGGACGTGTGATTCTCAGAATTGGTGAAATAATCTGTAAGCACCCGGCCAACCCATCTTCCCCCGGCCTCTTAGCTCGCTAACCATAGTG
>JAOAUC010000021.1:63623-77669 GCA_030157785.1 Zoogloea oleivorans | reverse complement strand
GACTGATGATGAGGATGAGGATTGATGTCAAGTGCGTAGCTGCGGGAGCCCTGGGCTGAGCCGAAGGTCAAAAGGTTTCCGAAATACGCCACGTTCGATTTCTGAGATCACGATAAATTTCTGAGGTCGCCGAGATGACCCAGGGGGGAAAAATGGCAAAGAAGGAAGTCCAGTATCTGCAGGGCGCTGATTTCACCGTTTCTTTAAAAGCACTGATGCAGAAAGGGGGGCAATATCAGAAAGCAGCTGAGCGTGTTCAGCAAGCGTGGGCAAAAGCACACTTGGGAGGTCACTCACACGCGGAGGTTTTCGTCGGCCTGACCACGACAAATAATGGCGAGAATAGAATCGAGAATTGCGTAAAGTTCGATCTGACAGGATTTGCCAGGCTCGTCACCACCTACAGCAACGATATATGCATATTTTTGTTTGCAGGCGACCACACAGCAACCGATAAGTGGCTGGACAAGAACAAGGGGATGAATTTTATTGCATCCAAACAGGGAGATCGCTTGCGGGTCGATCCTGTTTTTGTCTCGAACACGAAGCCTGGAGCACATGGACTAATCCAGTCAGAGATAGACTGGATGAGCAACGGTCCTGTTATCGATCAACTTCCGGAGCGCTACCGTGACAAGCTTCTCAAGGGCCTAGACGCTGAATCGGTGGGAGATATCCGAACGATTGAGTCGGATACCGATGAGGATGTGGTTTTAGCCGTAGTTTCACGCATAGCAGATTCAGAACTCGCTGATGCGACCTTGGATGTGCTGCTGGCATTGCGCTCCAGTGATTTTGTCAAGGCAAAGAATAGAATTGATCTACTTGAGCGGGTTGCAACGCCGGTTGCGGCACTCTCCGAGAATGAAGCTAGGAGAATAGTTTCAAGCGATGCGACCGTCCGCATCCAGGATGTTGATCCTGTCTTGTTCGAGCACTTCGTCAAGACTGCGGACTTCAAGCAATGGATGCTCTATCTACATCCTGTCCAACGTGAAATCGTCGATCGGGATTTTACAGGCCCTGCGCGCCTCGCGGGCGTTTCAGGTTCCGGAAAAACCTGCGTCGTGATTCATCGGGCTCTGCGGATCGCTAGACAATCGCAAGACAAAAGGGTTCTGATACTTACCCTCAACGAAGCGCTGGCCAGACTTATCAGTGAGTTGATCGATGAAGAGTGCGGCACCACTCGTCCGGCGAACATCACCATCAAGTCGGTTTTCGATTTGAGCCGTGAAAAGCTCATTCAACTCAATCCGAAAAAAGCGGTCTATTACGGCAAGAAAACCACTAAGAGCAACGCGTTTGCCGTCTCTGAGCATATCGACGACATATGGGAAGAGTACTACCACTGCCATAACAACAACCTCGACGCGGACGTAATGTTCGAAGTTGAACGCACATTGCTGGTCCGCAATGTTTTCCCTCAAGACTATTTGCGGCAGGAACTGGATTATGTTCGGAGTGCTTTCGCCCCAAGCGAGCGAAATGCATATCTCGACATGGAACGAACCGGACGAGTCATCCCCCTTGAGCGCCGCTACCGGGAGAGTGTGCTGCGGGGAATCGAGGGCTGGGAAAAGAAAATGAACGTGGTCGGTGCGATCGACGATACGGGGATCGTGACCGCACTCTATCCCCATCTGGATCAACTGAAGGCAGAGTTTGACCATGTATTAGTCGATGAGGTTCAGGATCTAGGGACGCTCGAATTGCGGATCATTCGGCGCCTTACAAGGGAAGGTTCAAACGATCTCTTCTTGTGCGGCGATGCAGCACAAACCGTGCACACCAAACACTCGGACATGAAGGCTGCGCAGATTGACCTGCCACCGGCCCGGTGGATCAAGCTCAACCAGAATTACCGGAATAGTCGGCAAATTCTGACGGCCGCTTACAACGTGTTAACCCGCTCCTTCGACGCCATCCCCAAGGGTACGACCGACCTGGAAATTCTTCAGCCGGAATATGCCAACTTCTCCTCAGCAAAGCCCCTTCTGCTAAGGGCAGGCTCGGTGCAAGAGGAACTGGCGATGGGGCTTGCTTACATTGAGACAATGTTTGCTGGGACGACCAGCAAGAAGGTGTGCATTGCACTGTGTGGTTACACACAGGCGGCGATTGAGGAGCTTTCTGCTGCCCTTGGTTTCCCGGCTCTATGCGGTGAGACCGATTTGTCTGCGGGAACAGTCTTCCTGTCTGATTTGGAGCAGACCAAGGGCTTCGAGTTTGACCTGATGCTCATTCTTAATTGCTGCGAGAGAGTAATCCCCCACCCCGATCTGCCTGAACATGAGTACTTCCGTGAACTGTGCAAACTCTATGTCGTATTGACCCGAGCCAAGACCGAACTGGTCGTAAGTTTTCATGGTGAAAAGTCCCGCTTCATCAGCAAGGCAGAAGAGCATTTCAACCATGCGGCATGGGCCGAGCATGTTTCAACGCCAAGGGACCTAAGAGGGATCTTCTGGCCGAAACCAGCATTACAGCAGATGGGGGATTTGGCGGCATGGTCAGTTCCCGGTCGCGCGTTCCTCCGTATGCGGGAGGCCGTTGGACTCTCGCCGCAGGTCCAAGAAGAAATTCTTTTGCACGTGACCGGTATCGCAAGGACTAAAGGGAATGCCGGGCCGGGCCGAAAGAAAATGGAGTGGAAAGCATTTCTGCCATTCTATGAAGACATGAAAAACCCGCGAGTCCGCATTGGCATCATGAGCGATGAGGCTGCGGCGGAACTTCACTCCAAACTGGACCCCCTCATTCAGAAGTCACCAGAAGATATCGACGAACCAAGCCTGGAGGGTGCCGGGTCACCTGTGCCACAGATGGAAAGCCTGCAGGCTGACGGGGAACTCCCCGAGGATGAAAATGGCTCCCTATCTCTGGAGAGTACTCCTCGTACAGTGGGCTGGGTGACTCTCCATCGACACGAAGGTGTGCTTGGCTTCACGCAAGTCTCGATGACCGCACATACCCTCGCCAGTCTATGTGTCGCCCAGGGAGCGGAAGATGTAGACGGACTTTCCGTAGGGTTCCCTATGGATTATGCCGTCCTCGGCTTTCTGATTCCTCGGCAGGTTTTAGCTCCTTGGATTCAAGACGGCCACCTCCGGCAACTGAGAAACAATCCGAACGCTATGGCTCTTACCAAGGTCGGATTGGATGAATGCAAGAGTCGAATTTCCGCAACCGCAGCTGAAGAGGCTCAATCCCCATACTCCACCGCGACCTCAGCCGAACAAATTTGCAAGTACCGACGAATGATTCTTACCGGCCTTGAAGAAGGAAAGAAGGATCGGAAGTTTTACAAAAAATCGTTTAAGTTGATGGTGCAAGAAAATGAAGCCTTGGCGTGATATCGCTGCTTCCCACGAAGACGTATGCAAGGGCAGCTTCCAGCCAAGAAGAATCGTCTGCTGGACAAACGAGCGTTGGGCGGGCGGATTCGCCGCGAAGCGCTCAAGGACTGCGGGGCCGGGTACGGGAAGCAGATTGTGTCGACGCTGTCGCCACAATAGCCGCGCCACTACGGTCAAGGCTTCGGACTGCCCAGCCTGCGCTGGATGGTCCGGTTTTCGGAGACCTTCCCGGATGAATTTGAACGCGGCAAATATCCGAGTGGCGGAATACCTGGCCCACATTCCCGAAATGGCATTGATGCAGACGCAACTACACCGTGCGGTGATGCTGGCACGCGAGCGCGCAGCCAGAGGCCAACTGCCCCACGCGCCGGAGTCCGAAGGAGAAGAACAATGAACCTGAAACCCTGGCGTGAAATCGCCGTTCCGCATGAAGACGTGCTCAAGGGCACCTTCCAGCAAGCCGAGTTCGCGGCTGACCTGTCCCGCGTCCATGACGGCACGGCAACGCCGGAATACCAGAATCCGGCACTGTTCTTCCAGCGTACCTTCATCACCGAAGGGATGCGTCTGCTGCTCGACTCTGTGGTGAAGCGCCTGGCCGGCAAGGGGGGCGATCCGGTCATTCAACTGCAGACCGCCTTCGGCGGTGGCAAGACGCATACGATGCTCGCGGTTTATCACCTCGCCAAGGGTGAAGCCGTCGCCAGTGACCTGCCGGGCGTTCCGGCCATTCTGGATGCAGCCCGCGTCACCGAGTTGCCGCGCGCCAGGATCGCCGTGCTCGATGGCATCAAGTCGTCGCCCAACCAGCCTGTGCTACGCGACGGCCAAGCGATCCGGACCCTGTGGGGCGACCTGGCCTGGCAACTGGGCAAGGCCGAGGGCTATGCGCTGGTGGCGGAGGCCGACGCCTCGGGCACATCGCCAGGGAAGGCCGTACTGGAAACCTTGCTCAGCCGCTACGCACCCTGCGTGATCCTGATCGACGAGCTGGTGGCCTACGTGCGTCAGTTCGAAGAGGGCAAGGTGCTGACCGGCGGCAGTTTCGATTCGAACCTGAGCTTTGTGCAGGCGCTGACCGAAGCGCTGAAGGCCGTCCCGACCGCGGTGCTGCTGGCCTCGCTTCCCGAATCGGACAAGGAGGCGGGCAGCCAGCGCGGCGTGCGGGCGCTGGCCTCCCTGTCGCACTACTTCGGCCGCATCCAGGCGCTATGGAAGCCGGTGGGTACCGAGGAAGCGTTCGAGATCGTTCGCCGCCGGCTGTTCACGAACATCAACGATAAGCTGGCAGCCGAAACGGTGTGCCGGGCCTTCGCCGACTACTACACGGCGAACAGCGAGGAGTTTCCGCGGGAAACGCAGGAGAGCCGCTACTTCGAGCGCCTGATGCGCGCCTACCCGATCCACCCGGAAGTCTTCGACCGACTGTACGAAGACTGGTCCTCGCTGGACAATTTCCAGCGCACCCGGGGTGTGCTCAAGCTGATGGCCAAGGTCATCCACCGGCTGTGGAAGGACAATGACAAGGACCCGCTGATCATGCCCGGCAGCTTCCCTCTGGAGGATGCCGAAACCCGCAACGACCTGATCTATTACCTCCCCCCCGGCTGGGACCCGGTCGTCGAGCGCGATGTGGATGGCGAGCGGGCCGAAACGACCGAGATCGAGAATCGCGACACCCGCCTCGGGAGCGTGCAGGCCTGCCGGCGCACGGCGCGGGCGATCTTCCTCGGCAGCGCACCCTGCACCGTCAACCAGATGGTGCGCGGCATCGAGCTGGAGCGGGTCGCCCTCGGCGTCGCGCAGCCCGGGCAACAGGTCGGCATCTACAAGGATGCGCTGCGCCGCCTGGCCGACCGCCTCCACTACCTCAACAGCGGCAACAACCGCTTCTGGTTCGACACCCGTCCGAACCTGAGGCGTGAAATGGAAGACCGGAAGCGCCGCTTCCAGGACAAGGAGGACGTGTTCCCGGTCATCCGCGACCGTCTCCAGAAAGTCCTGGCGAGCGGGCTGTTTGGCGGCATCCACATTTTCACGGCGAGCGGCGATGTGCCCGACGACTGGCAGTTGCGCCTAGTGGTCCTGCCGCCGGATGCGGCTTTCAGCCGTTCGGGCCAGAGCCTGGCGATCGACCGCGCCGGCGAGATCCTCAAGCAGCGGGGCGAGCAGCCGCGCTTCAAGCAGAACCGGCTGATCTTTCTGGCCGCCGACTACGACAGCGTCAGCCGCCTGAAGGAACAGGTGCGCTCGACGATGGCGTGGCACACCATCGTCAGCGATATCAAGGAAGCGAAGCTCAACCTCGACGTTTTCCAGTCCAGGCAGGCCAGCAAGAGCCTGGAGGATGCGAACGACGCCCTGCGCCGGATGATCCGCGAGACCTACAAGTGGATCATCGCGCCGATGCAGGAGGCCCGCCCGGGCAAGGGCTTGTCCGAAATCCGCTGGGAGCATTTTCAGCTCAATGCCGGCGCGCAAAACCTGTCGCAGGACATCGAGCGGGTGCTGAAGGAGAACGAACTCCTGATTACCGAGTGGGCGCCTATCCATCTGGCGAAGATGCTCAAGGACTGGTTCTGGAAGGACGAGATCAAGCATGTCCACCCGCTGGAGGTCTGGCAGCAAACCTGCAAGCAGCTCTACCTGCCGCGCCTGAAGGAGGACACGGTGTTTCAGGCGACGCTGGGCGCCGGTGCAGAGAGCCGGGACTTCTTCGGCTTCGCACAAGGCAGGGAGGAGGAACGCTACATCGGCTTTACTTACGGCAAGCGCACGTCGCTGATCATGGACGACTCGCTGCTGGTGATCGAACCCGGCGCAGCCGCAGCGTATGCCGAAGCGCTACGGGTAGCCGAAGACGCAGAGCGAGCCAGGGCAGCAAAAACGAGCACCGACACAGGCTCGTCGTCGGGCAGCACAGGAACGGAAGGAAACAAGGTCGAAGAGCGCCCCGGGAAGGAGTACAAGCCCGGCATCGCGGAGCCTGCCAAGAGCGCGCCCAGGACAAGCTACTACGGGGGTATCGATCTCGATCCGATTCTGGCCAAGAAGCAGTTCGCCGACCTGGTCGATGAGGTCATCCAGCAGTTCACCGCCCGTAGCGGCGTGAGGGTGGAGATCTCGGTGGAGATCCGGGCCGAGTCGTCGGCCGGCTTCGACGACGGCTTGCAGCGAGCGGTAAAGGAAAACTGCAACGTCCTGAAGTTCAAGGTGGCGGAGTTCGAGTAGGACTCGCCGCAAGTTGGGCGCACGCTTTTACGAAGTCACAGGACTGCCAGAAGAAGCTCGTAATCCTCCAGACCCTCTGGAGCATCGCGAGACGTGCTGTATCGGTTACCGTTTGCCAACTCATACAGATATGTAATTGGGCCATTGATGGAGTCCTTGGCACGCCATATTTTGCTGAGGACTTCCATCCTCCACCCCTCGGAGTTGTTGCGGGGGAGTTGACTGACAAGACTAAGCTCTCGAATCTCCACCCCCAACCTCTCACGGTCTCGGAAAGCATCGACAAGGTGTGTAACGGTAGCAAACATTGCCGTCTCGCAGAACTGCCCGTCATCGGCATTCACAACATAAGTGACATAAAACCATTCTTCCGTCGCGGTCAGTCGGATCGAGGTCCATGCATCTTCTCCTGCTCCCAGAAGCTTGGACACAAACGGGTGGTGCGCAAGCGCGTGAGTAACAAACATCGACTGGCATCCTTCGTAATGGATCGAGGGGTGTAACTACTGAGATTTCGAATAAGTTGAATGAGATGGCGAGCAAGTGAAATTCGGGCCTGCTTGCGAACCATAGCAGTGCAGGCCGACTTCACCTGGTCTGCATGCCAGCCTCCATCGCGAAGCATCCGCCAACCTCCGGCTCGCATACCGCTTTGGCAAGCACCTACTTTTTTGAGACTCGCATAAATTAAAAACAATAAATTCAACTAGTTACAGAAAAATAACGTCCTAAAAGACGATTTAAGTCGGTTTTCACGAGAACGATTGGACTGAAGGGAGACGACTCGACCCTCACCTCTCAAAGCAACATTGTGACTTAAACGCGGCTGACTTAAAAGCAGCAACTGCTGAGACTGAACCCATGTCTCCAGTTTCCGAACTCCCACAATGCCCACAAGGCAACCCTAGCGCGCGTTCGCTACTCGCTAAAAATTTAATTCGCTTGCGGAAGGGAAAAAAATGGTCGCAGGAGGATCTAGCTCTGGAGTGTGGCCTGCACCGCACCTTCGTTGCTCACGTTGAACGTCAAGCGAGAAATATTTCCATCGACAACATTGAACGGTTGGCGACAGCATTCGGAGTTCCTGTTCACGTGTTGCTAACGCCCTAGTCCTGTCACTACTGTTTTATCTTAATTATAAAATGATAACAACCACAGCCTGAAGTGTTGTGCATAGCCCGTCTTGGAAAATAGGCCCTATTGTCAGTCATTCACAATTGGCGCATTAAGTTCCACCTCAGTTATGTGATTTGCGGCTGCGTTAAAGCTCCAAACAGCAAACTTCGCTACAAGCTTATTATTCTCCCTTTCAAGCCTTTCAACTTTCAACTCCAACTCAACGATTTTCTTTGCAGTAGCATCTTGCGACCTTATGCTGCCTCGAAAACTCTTTTTCCTAGCAAGAAATAGTCTTTTAACTTGATACGCATCGGCTATTCTTTGGCGCTTTCTTAAACCCTGTTCCGTATACCTCTGCCTGAGCACCTTATGTATAGATTCAATAACTATAGCCCAAGATATTTTCTCTGAAACAGACTCTATAACAGATACAATCTTATCCTCCATTTCGGGAGTGATGTTGATTGCGCGCTTAGTCATTACTACCCTCCCAGAGAACCCAAACTCTTCCGCCCCCTCCCACTCTGCCTATTCAGAATCAAACCCAATTTTTCGATTAAAGCCTGAGCGAAAGAAGAAGTATCTTTTTGACCTGCAGACAACTGAGCAATCGAACCTTTTTTTACAGACTTATTCAAATAAACATCACCAATCAAACGATCAAGCTTTTCCAATTGCCTTATTGTTTTTTCTAGCCATTGATCAGCCCCTTTAACACCATCTACAACATCCTCAGCAACCTGCTTTTGATACTCACTTAGGCGAGACCGAAGCTCTTCGGCTTTCCTTATAGCATTTTCTTCAAATTGAACCACGCCCTTAATGCAAAGCAATTCGTCACAGTCAATGCAGTCCATAAATTTTTGACAGCCTGACGAAATATAGTTATGCCTGCAAACCCCAAAATCAGTTAAATGGCACCCTTGAAAATTCAACACTCCGCTATCGCCATCAAAAGTGACTATTGCATTCTTGCTGAAAGAAACAACTACCGATCGCCCTGAAGACTCTCTATCAATTACCCCACCAAGAACTTCGTGAGCAATGGCCAAAGCACTTAATTCGAAAAGACTTTCTTTAGACTTATCAATAATATCGAAAGACATTCCGGCAACTTCGCGAGGTTTCTGTAAGTCATATGCTTCATTATGCTTAATGTCAGCGCGACCCGCTGCATATGCAGCGATAAGCTCCGAAACTCCCGCCTTCTTCAACTGAGACTGCCAGAAATGACGGAACTCGTGCGTCGTTACATCAATTTTTGCACCGTCGTCCTCATAAAATCCATACTTCTCAAATACAGAACAATGAGCTTCAACGGTTTTACGTTCTGTCAAAACGTGCTCAAAGGTATCTTGGCGAAAGCGTGATGGAATCAATTTGCAAGTTCCACGCCCCGCATGAGTTTGGTTGTAAAAGCAACAAAACATCAAATCACTATATTTCACCCCCCCAAAAACATACGGAAAACCTTTCGGAAGCTTTTCAAGAAGAGCGTTCTCTAAGCTGGAAAATTCATAGAGGACCTCCTCTCCCCCTTCCCCAAAACCGCCTCTTTTCCGACGAACCGAATTCCTCTCACACCAAACATCCAAACTACCAACATCTATACCAACCAATTTAGATGCATCCATTTCGGTCAGCCAAGTACACTTTCTAATATATTCTAATTCTGACGGGAGATAGAGAACACTGGGATTACACTCATAATGCTTCGCAACGCGTCTTGGCTGCTCACTCAACCGCTTGAGTTTACCCACAATTAACTTTGCAAAACCGGCTAATTCCCTAGAAAACGGCTTCACCATTGGCGCGCCTCCCTTGACCGGTTTCCACCGTAGTGCAAAGCGGTCCTCATCCTCCGCAATACCATCGGAATCAAGCTCGCCCTTTGCAAGAGTAAAAGACTCGGCATTGAAAGGCATAAGCGCAAGCTCTGTGATACGACAGTTCAAGCCAAGCGCTCCCAATGCCATTCCCAAAATAACCGGGCCATCTTTTTCGTCGCAATACTCCCTCTTTCGATCAAAAGACCATTCTTCATTTTCTGTTAAATCGACAGGGATTTTCATATAAAGCTCACCATCCAGCGCCCACATCGCCATTTGAATCAAAGAAATAACAGCTTTCATTGATGGCATTTTTTCTACTCGCCTTTTTTCGGACTCATCGGAAATATCCAACCTCATCTCTATCGGTTTATCTCGCTGATTTTTCCAACTGACGGGCTTGGCAAATAGAAAATTATCATTCATTAGATCCAAGAGAACACTCAAACCAACAGCTCGCCGATAAGCGCTCTCGGGTGCCAATTCCTCTAACACAATATCTGCTGCAATGAAGTCACTCCTTAAAAAAAGTGACGGGTGAGCCCTTTCACCAAGCCGTTGACACACAACATGATGCAGCACTTTAATCACAGTCAACATATCGCTTAGAGCTTGAGTCCTTGAATGTACTAACCGATGCAAAAAAACAGCCTTAAAGAAACTTAAAAACGGCTCCTGGATCAGGATATTGGCGCTAGGCTCTACAGGACCACGAGGGCTTTTTGTTCCATGTGTAGTAAATTTCACATGAGCCATTTTGGCTCTTTTTCCACCAAGAAATTGAAGATCGACAGACCAAACAAGCGAATCGAAATCAACAGATTTGAGCCCAATAACGCCCATATAGTTACTCTTAGCATAACTAATAAAGCCTTCTATCTGAGCCAAAGCACTCAACTCATCTTTTGGTACAAAAAGAGTAATATTATTCACAGAGCCACCATCAATCTAAATTCAGCTTGTCGTTATTAGATAGCAAACCTGGGCCATACCAAGGATGGGAGGTATTAGGCTAGATGCTATCTTTTCATCTTTTTCAAGAAACAAAAAATAGTTCGCCAGAGTAGCTTTCAACATCCCGTGATGATCAGCCTCCTTTATCGGGCGGAACTTTAGACAGCAATAGCACGCTACTGGAACGCCTTGAGCGCATCGAAGTCCGCCTGCACATCCTCCGATTGGAGCAAAATTGCCAAGTTCCTCGCGAGCACGAACTGTTGCGAGGTCACCTTTTTTAAAAACCTGCTTTGTTATAACAACACCAGAAAATGTCTTGGCCTTTACTCCAGCGCCAATGACTTCACTAATATCTTTAAAAACCTCAGCGGCAACCCTATCATGAGCTTGCGCCAGGACAATTTCATTTACATATACGATGACATTTTGTATGTCGGAATGCCTAAGTACTCGGGCAGTAATATATGGGCTTCCTGTTTCTCGATAAGCCTCAGTCCCAACCGAATAGCGGAATCTATATGGATTTAGGTGGAAACCAAGTGAAAGCTTGCCAATAATTTCCATTAAATAGACAGTGGCGGAACTTACACACATATGCCCTTCAAGAATTCCAGTTTGCCGTGGGGCGCAGCTATCCGAAAGTTCAAACAATGGTGCATTAGGGGGGCGTTTCGATATCTTAAGCTTGAGCAACTCTGCGACCTTTAGATCAACGGAATTGCCATAAGACATTCTACTTCTAGGAGGCTGCCCCGTTTTTCCATAGGGAATATCAATTGTCGCACTCACCACATTCCCATTCGACATGATCAGATGAACATCTAAGACTTTAAAGCTGACAAAATCAATAGTCCGAAGCCCAAAAGAATTGAATAGAATTAGAGCTAAAAACTCTGAGAAATGAATATTATTTTTTTCAAATTCTTGTCTAGCCTTCGTTTCAAAAATCTGCCGTTCGGCAAGAGTCATTCTTCCATGATCAGGATCGTTGACCTTTTGTCCTTTTGGCCCTCCAGGAATAACCAGCCTTGCCAATAAGGTTGCCGCCTCAGCATCTACGAGAGGCTCATTAAGCATATCCGCTGAATCGAGAAAAAAACGTCTTAATGATCCAAGAACGTATTCTCGATCGGCTTTCACAAGTGCCGCTTGCCACCAAAGTACGTGTTCACATGTAATAACGTTAATTTCATTACATCCACGAGAGCGTAAAAACTTCAACAGCGACACGATGACATCGTAATACATATAAAGAGTCATATATGCATTAATTTGACACCTAAAAGCCATTAATACTTTAAACCTAAATACAAAGCTGGCTGATACATAAGGCAATAGTTTAGAAAAATTTATGGACCGACCCTCAAGAAACCACTTTTCATCTCGTGGAATAATTTTTCCGCCCCACTGAGTAACAATCGGCTGGTCTAAGTCGTACATCTCGTTTGAAATGTACGACTTAGACAGCATGGACTCATCTCCACCCACGCTATCAACAGCATTTTCTAAGTTCTTATTATTCATTTTTTACACACCCTTAAACTTTCCGACCATTCTCTTCTGGGTCCCAAGCGTCACCTCCGACGCCTGCTCGTGAATGTAACGTTGCTTATAATGTTCAACCATCTTTGAACCCGGCGCCCACCCTCCCGTCATCTCTGCTGCAGTTACCACTTTTTCGAAAAGGTGCGGGTTGTTTTTAAAATCATATTTTTCATTCGCCTCTCGAAACCACGTATCAAAAAATGAATGCCGAAGTACATGTGGACTTATTTTTTTTTGCCATTCTGGGCCATAAAGACCTTCAAGCTTTCGTACTATCCTATAAAACGAGGAAATAGAGAGCGGGCTAGCTTTCTCTCCATTCGCACAAAATACATACGGATGTTTAGCTTTTCGTGGACGACCACCTGATCTGGCCGAGATGTAGTTACCCAAACGACTCATCAATTCAGCATTTATCCGGATGACACGCGACCGAGTTTTAAAACCAGGTCGATCAGCCCTTTCATCCATATTTCCATTTTTATCTTTTCTTATAATTAGGGAATCTTCATCAATGCTGTCAATTTGCAGCACTGCGATTTCAGAGACCCGAATTCCAGTCGATATTAAAATCTCGACAATAAGAAGATTTCGTACTCTAGTTTTTTGAAGATGAAAAATTTCTGCCTCAAGCTCAACGCATTCTCCAGTCACTAGCCCCATCACCTTTTCGATAGAGGCCGGCGCCAATGGTCTTTCAGGATCCAACTCATTTTTTCTCTTTGGAGGCACTAACATATTTAGAATTTTTTCAAACTCCTCCTTTTTTTTAATCAAAAATTCTCCTCTTTTATCCTTATAGCTCAGCAACTCAATTTCGCGATCCACCAAATACATTAAGAACTTTCCAGCGTAGTAGGCCCTAATTCTCTTAGTGCTGGCATCAACAAAAAATGCGTCCACTTTGGAATTTACTTTTGTTTTAGCCATCGAGACAACTTTTCTGTTTGTGATCGTTTTCTTTACTGCATCCCCACAACGAGCAACGAGAGCAGCCACCTCACTTCTGAAGAGTATGTTCCCTTCCCGGAATCTCGCTTTCAGATCAATGCGATTACCAAGCAAGAACTGCTTAACGATCCTAATAGCATTAGCGGCGCTTCTTAACGTATTCGATGCTTTTTTTTCCTGATAAAGGCTCATCAAGTAAATCGTCGAATCAAAATCAGGAAAACCTTCAACATTAACCAACAGCCATACTCGGTCCCCGGTTGCCATCTCAACCTGTCGGACAATAAAAATAGTTTTTTCGGCGGGATATTTCATACGAGAAACAATATAGCAGACCCCAAAAAAAGGCTAAGCGATTTTTTAAAAAATAAGTTATGTCCTTCCGTTCAGGTTACAAACCAGAAATCCAAACCGAGGCGCATCAACAAAATATCTTTTATTTTCAACGTCTTGCAATGGCAGTCATCCCAGGCACAACCTAAAAACTTAATTTATTTTATGTTTAGGAATTTGAGCGAACCCTAGACACTTCCATCTACTCCAGCCAAGTACAGACAGAAATGCCATAAGACCAGAAGAGGCGACCGCATGCCTACTACTAGCTAGATGCATGGGGGGCACTGATTTATTCGATATTCAGATGTCCGTGCAAATCAAAAGCAATGGTTTGCAAACTTCGAGCGTCACCAAAACAGATTTAATCAGGGCTTCTTAGAAATCCAAGATAAGTTGGCAGTCCTTGCGCTCAAGTCCACACCCCCCCTGACGCTTTTAATCTCTTTCGACCAAATGCGTTCTTTGAGGGGGCAGGTTTAGCCGCATTTAAAGGGATAGAGCGAGAATCGACGCAGACGCAAGACAACATTCAATCTTGCCTACGTATTTATTAACGACTTCTCCAGCGATGTTCAGTGAAGGCGCAGGTTCGGCGTAAGGTAACCATTTTTAGTAGCACGCACTTCGGAACTGAACATTCCAAAACAACTTTCAATCTCGTCCGCCCATTCAGGGATAACTGATCCAGCTGTGTTCAATGAGGGCGTAGGTTCGGC
>JAOAUC010000021.1:0-63523 GCA_030157785.1 Zoogloea oleivorans | reverse complement strand
AATACATTGGAACTGGACATTCCAAAACAACTTTCAATCCCGCCCGCCCATTCAGGGATAACTGATCCAGCTGTGTTCAATGAGGGCGTAGGTTCGGCCTAGGGTATCCGTCTTGATAACGAATACATTGGAACTGGACATTCCAAAACAACTTTCAATCCCGCCCGCCCATTCAGTGGTAACTGATCCAGCTGTGTTCAGTGGGGCTAGGTTCGGCCTGAGGTAATCGTCTTGTTAACGTTCACATTGGAACTGGACATCCCAAAACAACTTTCAATCCCGCCCGCCCATTCAGGGATAGCTGCATATGAGCACATGCCCCACATCACACATCCACTAAAAGCCCGCGAATTATTCAATATGAATTATCTGTTTGGCTATCAACAACCAACATAGGAGAGCTGTAAGTTACGCTTTGCAAAAGATAAATATTCTTTGTTTCGGGTACAAAACAGAATTACATATAGATAACTCAGCATCACTATAAAAAGTGACGAAACAACAAAAAACCCCCGCAGAGCGGGGGTTTTAAGGGGGTTTGTTTCGCTTTTTCTAACAATGCATGTTCAGAACGGGATATCATCGTCAAAATCGCCAAAACCGCCGCCGGCAGGTTTTTTCGGTGCCGCCGGTGCGCTGGGCGCCGGCGCTCCGCCGCCAAAACCGCCGCCACTGCCACCACCGCCGTAGTTGCTGTCGCGCCCACCGCCGTAACCGGCGTCACGATTGCCACCACCTGCCGGAGCACCACCGCCCGCACCACCGCCAAAGCTGCCTTCATTGCGTGACGGGGCATCGGAACCGCCCATACCCTGCCGGCTGCCGAGCATCTTCATCTCGTCGGCGCGGATTTCAGTGGTGTAACGATCCTGACCATCCTTGTCCTGCCACTTGCGGGTGCGCAGGGAACCTTCGACGTACACCTGGCTGCCCTTGCGCAGGTACTGGCCGGCGATCTCGGCGAGCTTGCCGAAGAAAGCAACGCGGTGCCACTCGGTGGCTTCGCGCTTCTCGCCGGAAGCCTTGTCGCGCCAAGTATCGGTGGTCGCGAGGGTGATGTTGCAGATTGCGTCGCCACTCGGGGCATAACGGGTTTCGGGATCCTTGCCCAGGTTGCCGACCAGAATCACTTTGTTGACCGAAGCCATATCTCTCTCCTGAAAAATTCTTTGGATGCCTGTCAGGCAGCCGCCACGCGGCGGGGCACAGGTGCAACCATGCCGGAGGCGAGGATCAGCCACACCACGGCCAGCCCGCCGCCCAGCAGGGAAACAGAACCGGGGCCCACGTGCTGCACCAGCCAGCCGCCGAGGGCGCCGCCGATGAAAAGCCCGAGGGACTGCAGGGTGTTGTAGATGCCCAGCGCGGTACCCTTGGCATGGGGCGGCGCGATCCGGGAAATCCACGAGGGTTGGGTCGCCTCAAGCACATTGAAAGCGACGAAAAAGAGCGTCAGCAGGATTGCCAGCGGCCACATCCCGGCTCCGCCTTCAAAATACAGGCCCACCTGAACCAGCAGCAAAAGGGCGATGGCCGAATTGAAGACGCGCTTCATGGCCCCCTTCTTCTCGGCCATGATAATGGCCGGCACCATCACCACAAAGGACAACAGCACTGCCGGCAGATAGACCTTCCAGTGCTCCGCCATCGGCAAACCGGCCTGCACCAGCCCTGCCGGTACCAGCACCCACATGGCGGTCTGCATCAGGTGCAGGGCGAACACCCCGAAATTGAGGCGCATCAGCTGACCATTGCCGAGCACTTCGGAAAAGCGTCCGATGGCCCGCGGCACCGGTGGCGCAGCCGGCACGATGAATATCACGGTGAAAATTGCTGCGGCCGCCAGCACGGCGGTCAGCCAGAACAGGCCGCTCATGCCGATCAGCGAGTAGAGCAGCGGCGCGGCGACCATCGAAATGGCAAAAACCAGGCCGATGGACGAACCGATCATGGCCATCACCTTGGTCCGGTGCTGGTCGCGGGTCAGGTCGGCGGCCAGCGCCGTGACGGCCGCCGAGATGGCCCCTGCGCCCTGGATGACGCGGCCGAGGATGACCATCTGGACATCCTCGGCCAGCGCCGCCACCACGCTGCCGATGACGAACAGCACGAGGCCGAAGATGATCACCGGCTTGCGGCCAAAGCGGTCGGACGCGGTACCGAAGGGAATCTGCAGGAAAGCCTGGGTCAGGCCATAGGCGCCGATGGCCATACCGACCATCGCTGCGTTGTCCCCGCCCGGCATACCGTGGGCATGCACCGCGAAGACCGGCAGGATCAGGAACAAGCCAAGCATGCGCAGCGCAAAGATCGCTGCCAGCGAAACGCCGGCGCGGCGCTCGGCCGGGCTCATCTTGTCGTCAATTGGAGAAGCCATTAAACGTGCTGCTTGGGGAGGGTTAAGAGGCGTATATTAACAGGTTGCCCAAGCCCCGAATGCCTCATGGACGCCATCCGAATCCGCGGTGCCCGCACCCACAACCTCAAGAACATCGCCCTCGACATCCCGCGCAACAAACTCACCGTGATCACCGGCCTGTCCGGCTCCGGCAAGAGTTCGCTGGCTTTCGACACCCTCTACGCCGAGGGCCAGCGCCGCTACGTGGAGTCGCTCTCCGCCTACGCGCGCCAGTTCCTGCAGTTGATGGAAAAGCCCGACGTGGATCTGATCGAGGGCCTGTCGCCGGCGATCTCCATCGAGCAGAAGGCCACCAGCCACAACCCGCGCTCCACCGTCGGCACCGTCACCGAGATCCACGACTACCTGCGCCTGCTCTATGCCCGCGCCGGAACGCCGCACTGCCCGGACCACCCCGAGAACGCCCTCGAAGCCCAGAGCGTCTCCCAGATGGTGGACGCGGTGCTGGCCCTGCCCGAGGAAACGCGGCTGATGATCGTCGCGCCGGTGATCAGCGGCCGCAAGGGCGAGCAGGCCGACCTCTTCGCCGAACTCCGCGCCCAGGGCTTCGTGCGGGTCCGCGTCGACGGCATCGTGCATGATCTGGACAGTCTGCCGCCCATCGAAAAGAACCGCCGCCACAGCGTCGAAGTGGTCGTCGATCGCCTCAAGGTGCGCCAGGACCTGCGCGGCCGCATTGCCGAATCCTTCGAAACCGCGCTGCTCCACGCCGAAGGACGAGCCATTGCCGTCGAGATGGACACCGGCAAGGAACACCTGTTTTCCGCCAAGTTCGCCTGCCCGGTGTGCAGCTTCGCACTGGCCGAACTCGAACCGCGCCTGTTCTCCTTCAACAACCCGATGGGCGCCTGCCCCAAGTGCGACGGCCTCGGCAACGTGGATTTCTTCGATCCCGAGCGGGTCGTCGCCCACCCCGATCTGTCGCTGGCCTCCGGCGCCATCCGCGGCTGGGACCGCCGCAACCAGTTCTACTTCCAGTTGCTGATGAGCCTCGCCAGCCACTACGGTTTCGACATCGAGACCACCTTCGACGAACTGCCGGAAGACATTCGTGAAGTGGTGCTGCACGGCTCCGGCAAGGAAAAAATCTCCTTCCGCTATCTCTCCGACGGCGGCAAGTCGGTGCTCAAGGAGCACGCCTTCGAAGGCATCATTCCCAACCTCGAACGGCGCTTCAAGGAAACCGACTCCCTCGCCGTGCGCGACGAGCTGTCCAAGTACCGGGCCAACCGCCCCTGCCCGGCCTGCCACGGCACCCGGCTGCGTACCGAATCGCGCTTCGTGCTGATCGGCGAGCGCAACATCTCGGAGGTGAGCCACCTCGCACTGGCCCAGTGCAAAGCCTTCTTCGACGGCCTGACCCTCAGCGGCCAACGCGGCCAGGTGGCCGACAAGATCGTCACCGAAATTTCCAGCCGCCTGCAGTTCCTGATCAACGTCGGTCTCGACTACCTGTCCCTCGACCGCGCCGCCGACACCCTGTCGGGCGGCGAGGCCCAGCGCATCCGCCTGGCCAGCCAGATCGGCTCCGGCCTTACCGGCGTCATGTACGTGCTCGACGAGCCGTCCATCGGCCTGCACCAGCGCGACAACGACCGCCTGCTCGAAACCCTCAAGCGCCTGCGCGACATGGGCAATACCGTCATCGTCGTCGAGCACGACGAAGACGCCATCCGCATGGCCGACTACGTGGTCGACATGGGCCCCGGCGCCGGCGAACACGGCGGCCAGGTCATCGCCGAAGGCCGCCCGGAAGACGTCGCCGCCCATCCGGACTCCCTCACCGGCGCCTACCTGTCCGGCAAGCGCTGCATCGCCGTGCCCACCAAACGCCATGCCCCCGACCCCGACAAGGTACTGCGCATCGACAACGCCACCGGCAACAACCTCAAGAACGTCAGCGTCGACATCCCGGTGGGCCTGTTCACCTGCGTCACCGGCGTATCCGGCTCGGGCAAGAGCACCCTGATCAACGACACCCTCTACGCCCACGTGGCCCGCCATGTAAACGGCAGCAGCATCGAAGCCGCACCATGCACCGCCATCCACGGGCTCGACCATTTCGACAAGGTCATCAACGTCGACCAGAGCCCCATCGGTCGTACACCGCGCTCCAACCCGGCCACCTACACCGGACTCCTCACCCCGATCCGCGACCTGTTCGCCGGCGTGCCCGAGTCCAAGGCCCGCGGCTACGGCCCCGGCCGCTTCAGTTTCAACGTCAAGGGCGGGCGCTGCGAGGCCTGCCAGGGCGACGGCCTGATCAAGGTCGAGATGCACTTCCTGCCCGACATGTACGTGCCCTGCGACATCTGCCACGGCAAGCGCTACAACCGGGAAACCCTCGAAATCCGCTACAAGGGCAAGAACATCTACGAAGTGCTCGACATGACCGTCGAGCAGGCCCTCGGCTATTTCTCCGCCGTGCCCATCGTCGCCCGCAAGCTCGAAACCCTGATGCAGGTCGGCCTCGGCTACATCCGCCTCGGCCAGAGCGCCACCACCCTGTCGGGTGGCGAAGCCCAACGCGTCAAGCTGGCGCTGGAGCTGTCCAAGCGGGATACCGGCCGCACCCTCTACATCCTCGACGAGCCCACCACCGGCCTGCACTTCGCCGACATCGAGATGCTCCTCACCGTGCTCCACCGCCTGCGCGACCACGGCAACACGGTGGTCGTCATTGAGCACAACCTCGACGTCATCAAGACCGCCGACTGGCTGATCGACCTCGGCCCCGAGGGCGGCAACGGCGGCGGCACCATCGTCGGCAGCGGCGCGCCGGAGCTCATCGCCGCCAACCCGGCCAGCCACACCGGCAAGTACCTCGGCAAGCTGCTGGCCCCTTCCTGAAACGACCGAAAAGGCCTGCCCACGGGGGTTCCACCCCCTAAGGAGGTCCGCCCCTCAATCCGCGGGGATTGACTATTGGGGTATGATTAAAGATATAGATAGTTGCAGCGTCCCAGCATTGGGCGCACGCCCGGAACGCCGGCAGAAGACTGCCGGCACATTCCATCTGGCGCCCCGCCCTCGCGTCGATGATGGTCAACAGCATCGCAGGCGACACATGGCATCACGTAGTGTGGGGGTAAAACCACAAGCAGCAGGCGTCCTGCCCGACTCAGGTGGGGTCAGCCCGCCCCCGGATCGAGCTTCAAATCTCAATTTTCCGGTTGATCCAGGCACCCGGACTCTCCTTCAGCTTCTCATGCAGGACTGCCATTACGGCTGCCTCCTGATCGGGCCCGGCAACCGCATCCTCGGCGCCAGCGGCTCCGCCGCTCACCTGCTCAACCGAAGCGGCCAGATACTGGTCGGCCAGCGACTCGAGAGCATCGGTCGCCGGGAGCCGGCAGGCGCGCCCCATGGCGGCTTCATCGTCTCCGGCCCAGAAGGCGAGCTTCGCACCCTGACCTGCCAACAGCTCCCCACCGAAGAGCCCGGCCTCCAGCTGCTCGTCCTGCGCGCCGACGCACCACTGGCACCGGAACCCGGCCCGGCCTCATGGGCAGCTGCCGAAGCCTTTTTCCACAGCATCGACCACAGCACCCGCGCCGTACTGTGGGTCAGCGACCCCGCCCTCGAACAGTTCATCTACGTGAGCCCGGCCTTCCGCCATTTGTGGGGACGGCCGTGGAAGGCCGGCCAGGCACCCGGCATCTGGCGCGATCCGATCGTCGAAGAAGACCTGCCCCGGGTGCAAGCCTTCATCGAAACCCTGCAGGCCGGCCAGGTCGCCGAAACGGAGGTCCGCATCCGTCCCCGGGACGGCCGGGAGCGCTGGCTGTGGGCGCACGCCTGCCCGTGGACCGACAGTCAGCGACAGGCCCGCGTCACCGGGATGGTTGCCGACATCACCGCCCGGCACGGCAGCGCCGCGGAACCCCACTGGGAAGCCCTGCTGCGGGAAGGACACCACCGCATCAAGAACAGCCTGCAGGGCCTCGCCGCCCTTCTCCATCGCCACGCCAGCACCGCTGGTGCGCAGGGCGCCGTGCTCACAGAGGCCGTCGGGCAGGTGCGCGCCATCGCCGCCGTCCATGATCTGTACAGTCGGCAAGGCCAGCCACCGGTCACCCTCACAGAACTCCTTGCCACCCTGGTGAAAAGCGTCGAAGGCCTGTACCCCGACCACTCGCCCATCGAACGGATTACCCCACCCGACATCGAGGACACGGCCATCCCGTCGCGCGAAGTCGTACCGCTGGCAATCATGATCAACGAACTGCTCACCAACGCCGTCAAGTACGGGGCGGCCGGAAGCGCGTCCGGGGACACGATCCGGATCCACATTCAGACCGACGAAGACAGCGTCAACCTGAGCATCGACAATCCCGGCACCCTGCCCCACGGCCTCGACTTCGAGCGCCGGCAAGGCCTCGGCAACGGACTGCAGCTCATGGCGGCACTCCTCAATCCGCCGCACACCCGCCTCAGCCTCGGGCAGCTCATCCCTGAAACCGTACGCGCCACCCTGCACGTTGCAGCCCCCCTGATCCGGCCACAGCACGACCTTCTCCATGTGCCCTGACAATCTCCCCCTCCGCTACCGACTGCTCCTCGTCGAAGACGACCGCCTCTTTTCCGCCACCCTGAGCCTGAGCCTCGAAGCCGCCGGCCATGCGGTCACAAGCACGCCAAGTGCCGAAGACGCCCTCGAAGTACTGGCCCATCACAGCTTCGACCTGGTCATCATCGACGAAGGCCTGCCCGGCTGCTCGGGCCTCGAGCTCGCCGCCATACTGCGGGAACGCTTCCGGCTGCCGTTCTTTTTCCTCACCGGCTGCGATCACGGCGCCAGCATCGAAAGAGCCATTGGAGAAGGCGCCCTCGCCTACCTGCTCAAACCGGTCGATGTGGCCCAGCTGATCGCAACGATCGCCACCGTGCTCGCCCGCAGTGCCGACCTGGCCGATCTGCGCAAAACCCGCGACCAGCTCCAGACCGCCCTCGACCAGGAACGCGACGTCAGCATAGCCACCGGCATCGTCATGGCGCGAATCAGTCTGGATCGCGCCGAAGCCTTCGAATTCCTGCGCCGGGCGGCCCGCTCTAGCCGTCGCAAACTGGCCGATGTGGCCCATGAACTGATCGAAAATCGCGGCACAGCCCTAAAGGCGGACGCCCAGCTGCCGTAAAAATCAGAGACATTCTCCGGGCCCTGCCCCTGCCCCTGACTCAATACTGTCGCCCCCCCCCTTAAGCGCCATCGGCATCCGGGGAGGGCCGCGTAGACAAGCGGGGCATCATGATCGCCAATTCGGGCCGCAACATCGGAGCAGGCTTCACCCAGATGCTTGCCCAGGCCGTGGAGCAGACCGACGACGCGGTGATGATCACCCGCGCCGACGGCATCATCGAATACGTCAATCCGGGTTTCGAACGCATCACCGGCTACCTGGCCACCGACGTCGTCGGCCGCAACCCGGGCTTCCTGCGTTCGGGCATGCACCCGCCCACCTTCTACAGCGAAATCTGGCGAACAATCAGCCGCGGCGAGCCTTTTCGGAGCGTGTTCACCAACCGCCGCCACAACGGCGAACTCTACTTCGAAGAGAAGACGATCAGCCCGATCCACGGCAACGACGGGGCGATCAGCCACTTCGTGGCCACCGGCAAGGACGTCACCGAACGCATCAGCGCCGAACGCCGCCTCGAATACATGGCCAACTACGACGCGCTCACCGGCCTGCCCAACCGCAGCCTGCTGCATGACCGCCTCAGCCAGGCCATCCAGCGCGCCCATCGCACCGGCAAGTCGGTGGCCGTGCAGTTCGTCGACCTCGACCGCTTCAAGCTCATCAATGACACCCTCGGCCACAACATCGGCGACCGTTTGCTCATCGAGGCCGCCACCCGCCTGCGCCACTGCCTGCGCGCCACCGACACCGTGGCCCGCCTGGGCGGCGACGAGTTCATCCTGATCCAGGAAGACGTCGGCCACCCCGACGTGGTCGAGCAGGTTGCCCACAAGATCCTCGACGCCTTCGCCACGCGCTTCCCGGTCGGCAGCCACAGCCTCTTCGTCAGCGTCAGCATCGGCCTCGCCCTCTACCCCGAAGACGCAGTCGGCCCTGACGAGCTGCTGATGCGTGCCGACCTGGCCATGTATCGCGCCAAGGAAGCCGGGCGCAACAGCTTCCGCTTCTTCGAGCCCGACATGGACGCCAACGCCATGCGCACCCTGACCCTCGAGGTGGCCATCCGCGGGGCCCTCGAAAACCACGAGTTCGCCCTGGTCTACCAGCCCATCATCGACACCCGGACCCACCGCCCGATCGCCGTCGAGGCCCTGCTGCGCTGGCACTCCCCCGATCACGGCACGGTGCCGCCAGACCACTTCATTCCGCTGCTCGAAGAAAACGGACTGATCGTCCCCGTAGCGCGCTGGGCCCTGCGCGAAGCCCTGCGTGAGGTGCACGCCATGCAGAAGGCCGGTCAGCCCGAACTGCGCCTGGCCTTCAATCTGTCGAGCCGCCAGTTCCGCCATGTGGGGCTGCTGCAAGACATCACCGCGGCCCTCGACGAAGCCGACTTTCCGCCGCACCTGCTCGAACTCGAACTCACCGAAAGTGCCCTGATGGACAACCCGGAAGCCTCCGCCGCAGTGCTCGAATCCCTGCGTGCCCGGGGCATCCGGGTCGCGGTGGATGACTTCGGCACCGGTTACTCCTCCCTCGCCTACCTGCTGCGCTTTCCGGTACGCACCCTCAAGATCGACCGCAGCTTCGTCCATGGCATGGAGCACAGCCGGGAAGCCGCCACCATCGTGCGCGCCATTGCCTCCCTGGCCACCAGCCTCGGGCTGGAAATGGTCGGGGAAGGCGTGGAGAACCTCGCCCAGCTCGCCCTGCTGCAGGAACTCGGCTGCTACCAGATACAAGGCTTCCTGTTCAGCCGCCCGGTACCCGCCAGCGAGCTTGCCACCCGACTCCCCAACTGAGAGCAGCAACATCAAAAATGAAGAAACTCACCACTGCCGCCCGCCTGGTACTCGGCTTCGGCCTTGTCCTTGCCCTGCTGATCATCAGCAACGGCCTCGCCTTCCAGCGCCTCAGCCTGCTCGATGAATCCGTCGAGGAAATCGTTGGCCGGGACTGGCGCCGCGCCGCCCTCGCCGGCGAAATCCAGACCCTTGCCAACGCCAGCACACGCACCGTCCTCGGCCTGCTCCACACCACCGAACGCCAGCCCGGCCTGCAGCTCATCGCCAGCAACCGCGACCTCATCACCCGCAAGCTCGACGAACTCGAGGCCCTCACCACCGAAGCGGAAGGCCGCAACCTGGTCGGCGAAATCCGCGAAAAGCGCAAGGTCTTCGCCACCTCGTTCTCCGGGGCACTGAAGCAGATGGAAGCCGGCAACGATGCCGAAGCCTCGCGCCTGGTCGTCAGTGAAACCATGCCGGCCCTCGATGCCATTCTCGCCACCATGGAGCGCCTGCTCCACTTCCAGAACCAACTGGTCGACAAGGCCGGCGCCGACTCCCAGGCCACCTACGCCTCCTCGCGCACCCTGTTGATCATCATCCTCGCGCTGGGCTGCGCCGCCACCCTCGCCCTGGCCCGCTGGATCACCCTGTCGGTCACCCGCCCCCTCGGCGGCGAACCCGACGATGTCAAGGAAATCGCCGACCGTATCGCAGCCGGCGACCTGAGCGGCGCCATCCGCGTGCGCCCGGGGGACACCGCCAGCGTGGTGGCCGCCATGAACACCATGCAGAATAACCTGCGCGACATGGCCAGCCAGCTTGGCGACAACGCCGACAACCTCTCTGCAGCCGCCCGCGAACTGGCTGATAACGCCAGCCGGATCACCCACAGTACCGAGCAGCAAAGCGAGTCAGCCTCATCCATGGCTGCCGCCGTCGAGGAAGTCACTGTCAGCATCGCCCACGTCTCCGACCGCGCCGATGACGCCCACGCCATCACGACCGAAACAGGCCACCTCGCCACCGAGGGCCGTCAGATCATCGACGACAACGTCGCTGAAATGGGGCGCATCTCGGACACTGTCGGCAACGCGGCCAGGGTCATTGAAGCAGCCGGCACGCAGGCCCAGGCCATCTCGTCCATCATCGCGGTGATCCGCGGCGTTGCCGACCAGACCAACCTGCTCGCCCTCAATGCCGCCATCGAAGCCGCCCGGGCCGGCGAACACGGTCGCGGCTTCGCTGTCGTCGCCGACGAAGTGCGCACCCTGGCCGAACGCACTGCCGCCGCCACCACCCAGATCGGCTCGATGATTGCCGCCGTGCAGGAAAGCGCCAGCGCCGCGGTCAGCACCATGGGTCAGGCCGTAGACCGCGTTGAAAGCGGCGTCCGCATGGCCGAACAGGCGCGGGATTCGATGACGCGCATCGGCGACGGCACCGGACGCATCGTCATCACCGTCGGCGAAATCTCCCTCGCCCTGCAGGAGCAGCGCAGCGCCAGCGCCGACATCGCCGGCCACGTGGAACGCATCGCCCGCATGTCCGAAGAGAACCACGCCGCCACCCGGCAGGCCGCCGACACCGCCCGGCATCTGGAAGGGCTGGCGCACGGCGCCCGGGAAGCGGCACATCGCTTCAAGGTGTAAGCAAGACAGTGGCGCATGGCGTCCAGTACACTGGATGCCATTACCACTTTGCGCCCCCCCATGTCCGAACTCTGGTCCACCCTCCGTCCCCAGCTGGAACACCTCGCCACTCCGCTCCCCCTGGCCGCCCTGGCCCTCGCCGACACCCACCGGGACGAGATCGCCCCCTACCTGATCGCCGAACTCACCGGGCTGGCCACCGACCTCGGCCCGGTCCGGCAGGACGACTACGTCCTCCACCTCTACGCCATGCTGCTCCTCGCCCGCTGGCGCGACACCCGCGCCTACCGGCCGCTGGTGGCCCTCGGGCACCTCGACGAAAACAGCGTGGACACCGTCTTCGGCCAGCTCGTCCATGACAGCTACGGCCGCGCCCTCGCCTCCACCTGCGACGGCGACCTGACCCCGCTGATCGCCCTCGCCGAAGACCCCGCCGCCAGCCAGTGGGGCCGTGGCGCCGCCCTCGAAGCCCTCGCCGTCGCCGCCATCGAAGGCCGTGCCGCCCGCGCGCCGGTCATCGACTTCCTGGCCGACTTCGGCACCCGCGAAGCCCAGGCCCTGCAGGACGACCCCGAAAGCGGTGCCGACTTCCAGCTCATCGACCAGATCGTCAGCCACCTGGCCGACCTGGGTGCCGCCGAGCAACTGCCCCTGATGGCCGAATGGTTCACCGCCGGCCTCATCGACACCAGCTACATGGACCCGCAGGACGTGCTCAGCGGTGCCCGGCGCAACCCGGCCGAATGCCTCGCCGCCCTGCGCGCCGCCGGCCACGGCCTCATCGAGGATCTGCAGCCCGAGATCGCCGCCTGGCCCGACATCCACCACATGCCGCCGGTATCGCTGCCGCCGATTCCCCTCGGCGCCATCCGCGACCCCATCGTCCGCGACGGCGACAAGGTCGGCCGCAACGACCTGTGCCCCTGCGGCAGCGGCCGCAAATACAAGAAGTGCCACGGGGCCAACTAGCCCCCGGCGCTTCATCGCCATCGGGCCGACGCAGCGCGTCGGCTATCATTGCGCCCTCGTCTGTTTCCGGAAACACACCATGACCGACACCACGCCCGAAGTCCCCGCCACCGCACCGGAAGCCAGCGCCGGTTTCAACCTGGACGACTTCGAGGTGCGCGTCCTCGCGGTGCTCATCGAGAAATCCTTCGTCACCCCCGACACCTACCCCCTGTCGGTCAATGCCCTGCTCACCGGCTGCAACCAGCTCACCGGGCGCGAGCCGGTCATGAGCCTGTCCGAGTCCACCATCCTCGGCACCCTGCAGCGCCTCGCCGAACGCGGCCTCGTCACCCAGCGCCACCAGGCCAACGCCCGCGTCTCCAAGTGGGAACACCAGATCCGCCTGCGCCACTCCCTCACCCCGCCGATGCAGGCCGTGCTCACCATCCTGATGCTGCGCGGCGCCCAGACCGTCGGCGAGATCCGCGCCCGCTGCGAACGCATGCACGCCTTCGCCTCGCCCGCCGACGTGGAGGACGTGCTCGAGCGCCTCGGCGACAAGGGCATGGCCATCCAGTTGCCCAAGGCCCCCGGCACCAAGGAAGCCCGCTACACCCACCTGATGAGCGGTGAAGCCGCCGCCGCCCAGCACCAGCACGCCTTCGACGCCAGCTCGGACGGCAGCGCACCCCGCGGCAGCCGGGTTGGCGAACTCGAAGAAGAAGTCCGCCGCCTGCGCCAGCAAGTCGAATGGCTGACCAGCGAATTCGAAGCCTTCCGCAACGAGTTCAAGTAATCCCGCCCAGGTAGCACAGCATGTTCGTTCACCCCCAGTTCGACCCCATCGCCCTCTCCATCGGCCCGCTGGCCGTGCGCTGGTACGGCCTCATGTACCTGACCGCCTTCATCCTCTTCGTGGTGCTCGGCCGGGTGCACGCCCGCCGTCGCCCCGAACAGGGCTGGAACGCCCAGCAGATCGACGACCTGCTGTTCTACGGGGTTTTGGGGGTGATCCTTGGCGGGCGCCTGGGCTACGTGCTGTTCTACAAGCCGGCCTACTACCTGGCCCACCCGGCCGAAATCCTCGCCGTATGGCAGGGCGGCATGGCCTTTCACGGGGGCTTCCTCGGGGTGCTCGTGGCCATGTGGCTGTTCGGCCGCAAGACCCAGCGGCCGTGGCTGGCCGTCACCGACTTCATCGCCCCGCTGGTGCCCCTGGGCCTGGCCGCCGGGCGGCTCGGCAACTTCATCAACGGCGAACTCGTCGGCCGCGTCACCGATGTGCCGTGGGCAATGATCTTTCCGCAGGTGGACATGCAGCCGCGCCACCCGTCCCAGCTCTACCAGTTCGCCCTCGAAGGCGTCTGCCTGTTCCTGTTGCTGTGGTGGTTTGCCGCCAAGCCGCGGCCGCGCGGGCTGGTGTCGGCGGTATTCCTGATCGGCTACGGCGTCTTCCGCTCCCTCGCCGAATTCGGCCGCGAGCCCGACGACTTCCTCGGCCTGCTCACCTTCGGCCTGTCCATGGGCCAGTGGCTGAGCCTGCCGATGATCCTCACCGGCATCGGCATGGCCGTGTGGGCGGTGAAACGGCGCGACGCCTGAATCAGAACGTCCGGGACAGCACCGCACCACCGCCCCAGTCGGGGCTGGCATCCGAGAAGCCATTGACGGTGTAGACCTGCAGCTTCCAGTCCCGGTCGAGCTTGTGGGTCGCGAACAGGGACAGCTCGCTGACCTCGGCGCCCCGCGGCCTCAGCCGCTCGCGCCAGTCGTAGAAAAAGCCGACACTGGTCGCTGGCACCAGGCGCCAGCTCAGCCCCGCACTGGCGAATACCGGGTCACGGAAATCCATACCGTCCGGATCCCCGTACTTCTTCCAGCCCAGGGTGGCGAGCGCCGTCAGCGCCCCAAAACGCTGGGCACCATCGAATTGCACCGACCAGTCCGTCTCGCCGGTACCCAGCCCTTTCTTGCTGTCAGCCGTGGCGAACTTGAGCTTGGCCACCCCGTCGAGGGAGAAACCCGACTGCTCGACCAGGGTACAGGCCATTGCCGCCACCACATCGCCCAAGCCCCGCTGGGAACCCCCGGTACCGGGAATCGCCACACCATCCGGCGTGCGGCTTACCTCGCCGCTGGTTTGCAGATAGGGCACGGTGAGCTTGAGCGTCACCGGCCCGTTCTCGTAGCGAGCGATCAAGGGCAGATACCAGGAGCTGGACTTCTCCCGGGAACCGTACTTTCCCGAGGTGTACTCAAAACCGGTGGATAGGGTCAGTTCGCTGGCAGCGCTCATGCCTGCCCAAAGGAGCAGGCCCAGCGCGATGAGGCATCGTGAATTCATTCCGGGTCTTCCGCGCTGCCCGGCCACCCGGGGGCAGAGCAGCCCCCGACGGCATCGGGCACTTGCACTGGACAATGTCTCAGGCAAGCCCGGCAGCAAACTCCACGGCACCGATTTTTTCCTTCTTCTCCACTTTCTCAGGCTTCTCGGCCTTCTCAGGCTTTTCCACCTTTTCCGGCTTCTCGACCTTCTCGGGGCGCTCGGCCCGGGCGATGGTCTGGTCCAGCAAGGACGCGGCGCCCGCCGACATGGAGAGGCTGCCCAGCAGGCTGGCAACAGCAAGAGCGATCAGCGTATTTTTCATTTTCCGACTCCTTGATTTGTCTGTTCGTGAAGCCGACCCCGGGGGCTGCGGCGACGTGCGGGACTCATTCCCGCAAGCTTCTCTTTGCAGAGGCCGTGCCAGGACTCACCCGAAAAACACAAACCGCTGATTTTCAATGACTTTCAAAAGACAGGCCTTCCCGCACGAATGCCGCCATGAAGTCAAAGCCCCCATCTGTTGGGGGATATCCCCCAGCAGCTCCCACCCGTGCTACCTTCGCCGGATTCCCCGGGAGCCAGAACGATGCAGGCTGACGATCACGCCAAACCCTTCAACCTGCTGCGCTGGTTCGGCTGGCTCAGCCCGCTGCTCATCGCCGGCACGGCCCTGATCAACGCCTGGCTGATCTCCAGCTTCCTCAACAACCAGCTCTTCCAGCGGGAAGCCCACATCACCCGCGACTTCGTTCACAACATCCTGATCGCCGACGGCTCCCTCGAATACCTGTCACGGCCCGACGACCCCGAACTCAAGCAGCGCTTTCGCAACACCGCCGAGCACCTGGGCAACATGCGCGACGCCCTGCGCAGCAACGTTTTTGGCAGCAACGGCACCATCATCTGGTCCTCCGACAAGAGCCTCGTCGGCCAGCGCTTTCCCGACAACGACGAGCTGGAGGAAGCCATGCGCGGCCAGTTGGTGGTGCATGCCGGGCAGATCTCCGAGGAACACCGAGAGAAGCCCGAGCACGTGGGCCTCGACCCGTCGATCCGCTTCTTCGTCGAAAGCTACATCCCGGTGATGCGGCCGGGCAGCGGCGAAGTGATCGGCGCCATCGAACTGTACAAAGCCCCGCTGGCCCTCACCGAAGCCATCCAGGCCGGGCGCCGGCAGGTGCTCCTCACCGCCCTGGGCAGCGCCCTGGCCCTCTACCTGGGGCTGTACTGGCTGATCCGCCGGGCCGACTCCACCATCAAGCGCCAGCACCTGCGCCTCGTCGACGCCGAAACCCTGGCGGTGGTGGGCGAACTCACCTCCTCCGTCGCCCACAACCTGCGCAACCCCCTGTCGTCGATCCGCTCGGCCGCCGAGCTGGCCCTCGAGTCCCCCACCGAAGACTGTTCAGAAGAAGCGCGCGACATCATTCGCGAAGTCGACCGCATCAGCGACCGGATTTCCGAGCTGCTCGCCTTTTCGGCCAAGCACAGCCCCCAGTCGGGCCCGGTGGATCTGCGCGGGCTGCTCGGCGAGTGCCTGGCCGACCACGCGCCGGCCTTCGCCCGCCGCGGCCAGCACCTCGAACTCGACCTGACGGGCGCACCGCCAAACCCGCTGGTCGAGGCCGACACGGCCCTGCTCCGCCAGGCCCTCCACAGCCTGCTCGCCAACGCCGGCGAAGCCATGGACGAGGGCGGCCGGTGCGCCATGCGCCTGCTCCCGGCCGCCGGCGACAACTGGCGCATCGAGATCGCCGACAACGGCAGCGGCGTCACGCCGGAAGCCCGCCAGCAGATGTTCCGCCCCTTCTTCACCACCAAGCCCAAAGGCCTTGGTCTCGGCCTGCCCCTCGCCCGGCGCATCGTCGAACGCTTCGACGGTACCCTCAGTCTGGCCGACCAGCCGGGCGCCGGCACCGTTGTCCACATCACCCTTCCCGCCCGCTAGGACACCATGGCCAGCATCCTGATCATCGACGACGAGGCCATCCTCGCCAAAAATGCCGCCCGCTTCCTCGAAAAAGGCGGACACGGCGTCATGACCGCCGGCACCGGCCGGGAAGGGCTCAGGATTTTCAGCGAGTTTCGCCCGGATGCCGTGGTGCTCGACTATCGCCTTCCCGACATGGACGGACTGGGCGTCATCGCCGGCATCCGCGCCGAGGACGCCCAGGTGCCGATCATCATGATCACCGGGCACGGCAGCATCGAACTGGCGGTCGAGGCCATGAAGGCCGGTGCCAACGACCTGCTCACCAAGCCCGTTGCCCTCGGCGAGCTGCGCCAGCGCATCGGCCAGCTCACCCAGCGCCAGCGGGAAAGCAGCCGCCTGCAGTATTACGAAGCCCGGGAGCGGGAAGGCAGCCAGCTCGACGCCATCCTGGGCGACAGCCCGGCGGTGGCCGAACTGCGCAGCCGCATCGGCCGCATTGCCGGCGTGGAAGGGGTGGATACCCTGCCGCCGGTGCTCATCATCGGCGAAACCGGTACCGGCAAGGAACTCGTGGCCCGTGCCTGCCATTTCTGCAGCCCGCGGCGGGACAAGCCTTTCGTCGAGGTGAATTGCGCCGCGATCCCGCCCAACCTGCTCGAATCCGAACTCTTCGGCCACGAGCGGGGCGCCTTCACCGATGCCCGCGAGCGCAAGCTGGGTCTGCTCGAAGCGGCCGACGGCGGCACCCTCTTTCTGGACGAAATCGGCGAGATGGACCGGGGCCTGCAGGCCAAGCTCCTCAAGGTGCTGGAAGACGGCCGCCTGCGCCGGCTGGGCTCGGTGCACGAGCGCCAGGTCAATGTGCGCATCGTCGCCGCCACCAACCAGGATCTGGAAAAGCACATCCAGCAGGGCCTGTTCCGTGCCGACCTGTACTTTCGCCTGCGCGTGCTGCAGATCCACGTCCCGACCCTGCGCCAGCGCGACGGTGACGTGCTCATCCTGACCCGCCACTTCCTGGCCGACTTCGCCCGGCGCTATCGCAAGGGCCCGCTGCACCTCAGCGCCGCCGCCGAGCGGCTACTGCTCGCTCACGACTGGCCCGGCAACGTGCGCGAACTGCGCAACCTGATGGAACAGGCGGTGCTCCTGGCCGTGGGCGAGCAGATCACCCCCGACGATCTGCCCCTCGCCCGCCCGCGCCACGAAAGCGTGGCCCCGGGCAGCCTGCCGCCGGATGACGGCGGCTCGGCCCTCGACCGGATCGAGCGCGATGTCCTCGTCCAGGCGCTGAGCGAGGCCCAGGGCAACGTTTCCCAGGCCGCGCGCCGCCTGGGCATCAGCCGCGATACGCTGCGCTACCGGATGGAAAAGCACAGCCTGGCGGGCAAGCGCCCGCCCCTCTGAAAGGCTGCCCGCCCCTCAGCGCAGGGCCCACAGCACACCCATCCCGACGATGAACGGCAGCCACGGATTGCGCGACAGCTGCGTCGCCAGCACCGCGGCAAACGCGGCCGCCAGCTTGGGGTTGAACACCTCCAGCGCCCCGCCCACCAGCACCACATCCGGCGCCACGATGGCGGCCAGGGCCGCCGCCGGGGCGTAGCGCAGCGCCTTCTGCAGCCCTTCCGGCAGCGTGGCACGCTGGCCAAGCACAATGAAGCTGGCCCGCGGCAAGGTCGTCGCCAGGCCAATCAGGATGAAGACGATCCACAGGGTCCAGTCGTAAGTCATCGCCCCTTCCCCTGCCAGCGCTCCGCCGCAAAACCGGCCGCAATGCCGCCGACAATCGCCACAATCACCCCCAGCCGCAAGGGCATCCCGCGCAGCAGCACCGCCAGCGTGCCGCCGGTGACGGCCGCCAGCAGCATCGGGCGCAGCCGGGCCATCGGCACCAGCAGCACGATCAGGGCAATGGTGGCCATGAACTCCAGCGACCAGCCCTTCGGAATCGAGCCCGCCGCCATCACCCCGCAAAAGGCAAAGACCTGCCACAGCAGCCACGACCACAGGGACGGCGCCAGGTAATAACCCAGCCGCCAGCGCGGGTCTTCATGGGAGAGCATCTTTTCGAGGCAGGTGGCGAAGACCCCGTCGGTGAGCAGATGCCCCGCCAGCCAGCGCTCCGCCCGCGGTACCCCGTGGAAACCCCGCGCCAGCGCCGCGCTGAAGATGATGAAACGCAGGTTGAGAACAAAGGCCGTCACGACGATCAGCCACACCGGCAAACCCGCGGCGATCAGCGGCAAGGTGCCCAGCTGCGCCGTGCCGGCAAACACGATGACGTTCATGCCCATCGCCTGTAGCGGCGTGAAGCCCACGCCACCCATGGTCATGCCGGTCACCAGCGCCCACGGAACGAGCCCCACCGACAATGGCAGGAACACCCGAAAGCCCTCCCGCGCGCCTTCCCGGAAATTCGGAGACATGCGTTCAGGCCGCTCCCAAGCCAAGCCCCGCCAGCACCCACAGCACCAGCAACACCCCGTTGCTCGTCGCAAAGGCCGCCAGCCGGTGATAGACGTCGTTGTAGGTCAGGTGGATCAGGCTGTGCGCCACCCGCAAGCCCACGTAGGCCCAGGCCAGCCCCACCTGCAGCGCCGACGGCGGGCCGCTCACAAAGGCCATCACGCACACCACGTAGAACAGCACCGGCAGCTCCAGCAGGTTCATGTAGTTGCGGTTGGGCAGGCTGACCTCCGGCGGCACCGCGGCCGATTCGCCCAGACAGAAGTCGGCGGGCGTCACCCGGCCGGCCAAGCCGGCGCGAATGCGACGGAAGGCGATCAGCACAAGGATCAGGAAAGTCCACGCGGCAAGGGCGAAGACCGGCAGCAGGATGGCGGCGGGAGACATCGTTTGGCAGATCAGGAACAGGGCCGCGCCAGCTTAGCGGCTCGCCAGGGGCATGTCCAACGCATGCCGGGCGCAAAGCGAAGTCAGTTCAACTCCGGGGGAAACTTGCGCACCTTTTTGGTGCATTGGTTTCCCCCGGAGTTGAACTCACTCAGCCCGGCGATAAACCAGTCTTGCGAAAAGGAGAACTGGTTTCACCCAAAGCGAAGCGGGTTCATCCCGGAGCGCGGTGAGTTCCCCAAAAAGGAAAACCAGTTTTCCTCCGGGCTGAGTGAGTTCAGCTCCAGGTTAAACCCGTTTATCTCCGGGCCCGACCCGCTCACTATTTCGCTTTAAAGGGCTCGAAGCGGGCCTGCTCGCCCTTCCCGTCGGCAAACTTCACGCTCACCAGCGCCTTGGTCGCCGGGTCGGCCGCGTAGGCGCCGCTGCCTTCCAGGTGATCGCCCACCACCGCCAGCGGCACCGTCACCTTGCCGGCCGGGGCGAGCAGCACCGCGCTGCCACTGGCGCCGGCCACGGCCACCTTGTTGCCGCCGTGGTCGCTGAGGAAGACCTTCACCGGGGCCGGCTTGCCGCCCTTGGCGTCTTTCGCCAGCACCAGCTCGAAGTGGTAGGCGCCGGCCATGCGCAGCTGGCCGCCGTTGGGGGCCTTCATGGCGTCGAGGGTGGCGTCGTCGTGGGCGAAGGCCGGGGCGGCCACCAGGGCGGTGGCAATCAAGAGGGTGTGCAGTTTCATTTCAGTTCTCCTTCAAGCATTCGGGAATCGAGGGATTGCAGGGCCACGGCGCCGTAGCGCCGGAACAGCAAGGGGGTAAGCAGGGTGTCGAGCAGGGTCGAGCTGAGCAGCCCGCCGAAAATCACCACCGCCACCGGGTGGAGGATTTCCTTGCCCGGGGCGTCGGCGGCCAGCAGCAGCGGCAACAGGGCCAGGGCCGCGGTGAGCGCCGTCATCAGCACCGGGGTCAGGCGCTCGCGGGCGCCGCGCAAGATCAGCGCGTCGCCGAAGGGCTCGCCCTCCTCCCCGTGCAGGTGCAGGTAATGGCTGATCTTGAGGATGCCGTTGCGGGTGGCGATGCCGGTAAGGGTCACGAAGCCCACCAGCGCCGCCACCGACAGGGGCTGGCCGGACAGGCCCAGCGCCGCCACCGCCCCCACCAGCGCAGCCGGTATGCCGACCATCACCATGGCCACCAGACGCAGCGAGCGGTAGCGCCCGTACAGCACCAGAAAGACCAGCACCAGCGACAGCACAGCCAGCCCGGCGATGCGCGTCTGCGCGTCCTCCTGGGCCTGGAACTGCCCTTCGATGCGCACCGACACGCCCTGCGGCAGGGGCGCCGCGGCGATGATGGCGCGCATCTGCGCCACCGCCTCCGACAGGCTGCCGGCCACGTTGGCCGACACCACGATGCGCCGCCGGCCGTTGTCGCGGGCGATCTGGTTGGGGCCGTCGCTCTCCTCGATGCGCGCCAATTGGCCGAGGGGCACCGCACCGGTCGGCGTCGTCACCGGCATCTGCGCCAGGCGGGCCGGGTCGCGCTCGCCGTCGGGCAGGCGAATCACCAGATCGAAGCGCCGCGCCCCGTCCACCACCTCGCCAACCCGGTCGCCCCCCACCAGCCGCGACACCAGCCCGAGCACCTGGGCCGGTGTCACGCTGTGGGCGGCCAGCGCCGGGTAATCGAGCACCACCCGCAGTTGCGGGATGCGCACCTGTTTCTCGATCTGCAGGTCGGCCAGACTGGCAACGCCGGCAAAGCGGCCGCGCAGGTCTTCGGCCACACCGCGGATCTGGTCCAGGTCATCGCCGCTCACCTTGACGGCGATCTGCGCGCGCACCCCGGACAGCAGGTGATCAAGCCGGTGGGCAATCGGCTGCCCCACCGACACGCTGGCCGGCAACTGGGCCAGGCGCGCGCGGATGTCGGCGATCACCGCGGCGCGGGGGCGGCCGTCGGCCTTCAGGTCCACCTCCAGCTCGTTGCTGTGCACACCCTCGGCGTGCTCGTCCAGTTCGGCCCGGCCAGTGCGCCGGCCCACCTGCAACACCTCCGGCACGCCGCGGACGATCTGTTCGGCAAGCTGGCCGATGCGCCCCGATTCGGCCAGCGAGATGCCCGGCTGGAGCAGCACGCCGATGGTCAGCGTGCCCTCGTTGAAGGGCGGCAGGAAGGTGCGCGCAAAGAAGGGCACGCTGGCCGCAGCCAGCAGCACCAGCGCCAGCGCCGCGCTCAGCACCCGGCCGCTCCTCGGCAGCGCCCAGGCCAGCAGGCGCGCCTGGCCATCCTTCAGGCGGGCAACCAGCGCACCGTCACCGTGGCCGAGCTGCGGCATGCCCGGCAACAGGAAGAAGCACAGCACCGGCGTCACCGTCACCGCGACCGCCAGGCTGGCCAGGATCGACACGATGTAGGCCAGGCCCAGCGGCACGAACAGCCGCCCTTCCATGCCCGGCAGCGCAAACAGCGGCACAAAGACCAGCACCACCGTCAGCGTCGCCAGCACCACGCCGGAACGCACCTCGCTGCAGGCATGACTGATGACCCACAGCACCGGCTGCGGGTCGGGGCGCTGGCGGTTCTCCTTGAGGCGGCGCAGTACGTTTTCCACGTCCACCACCGCATCGTCCACCAGCTCGCCAATGGCAATCGCCAGCCCGCCGAGGGTCATGGTGTTGATCGACAGCCCCAGCAGCCGGAAGACCAGCACCGAAGCCAGCAGCGACAGCGGGATCGCCACCAGCGAGATCGCCGTGGTGCGCATGTTCATCAGGAAGGCGAAGAGCACCACCGCCACCAGGATCGCCCCGTCGCGCAGGGCTTCTTCAACGTTGCCCAGCGCCGCCTCGATGAAGTCGGCCTGACGGAACAGGAAACGCGGTTTGGCGATGCCCGCCGGCAGATTGACGGCCACCTCGTCGAGCGCCGCCTCCACCGCCCGGGTCAGGGCGATGCTGTCGGTGCCGGGCTGCTTCTGCACCGACACGATCACCGCCGGCTTGCCGTCGAAGCCCCCTTCGCCGCGGGCCACGGCCGGCGCAAAGCCCACCTCGGCCACCTGCGACAAGCGGATCGCCACCCCCCGCGGCGCCCCCACCGGCAGGCCGGCCAGATCCTCGATGCGCCGGCTGCGACCAATGCCGCGCACCAGCCACTCCTGGCCCTGACGCTCCAGAAAACCGCCCGCGCTGTTGGTGGCAAAGCCGGCCACCGCCGCCTCAAGCGCATCCAGGCTGACCCCGAGGGCGCGCATGCGCGCCGGGTCGGGCATCACCCGCCACTGCTTGACACCGCCGCCGATGGGAATCACCTGGGCCACGCCGGGCACCCCCAGCAGGCGCGGGCGCAGCACCCAGTCGGCGTACTCGCGCACCGCCATCGGGCTGGTGGTGGACGAGTCGATGGGCAGGGCAATCAGCAGCACCTCGCCCATGATCGAGGAGATCGGCCCCAACTGCGGCGTCACCCCGGCCGGCAGGCGCTCGCGCACCGCGCCGAGGCGTTCGGTGACGCTCTGCCGGTTGCGCCAGATGTCGCTGCCCCAGTCGAACTCCACATACACCAGTGACAAACCGATGCCCGACACCGAGCGCACCCGGACAACCCCCGGCATGCCGTTCATGGCCGTTTCCAGCGGAAAACTGACCAGTTGCTCGACCTCCTCCGGGGCCATGCCGCCGGCCTCGGTCATCAGCGTGACGGTCGGCTTGTCGAGGTCGGGGAAGACGTCCACCGGCAGGCTGCGCAAGCCCATCACGCCAGCTACCAGCAAGGCCAGGGCAGCGGCCAGCACCAGCACCCGGTTGGTCAGGCTCCAGCCCACCAGGCGGTCGAACAGATTGGCAGGCGCACTCATCGCACCGCCCCCAGCAGGTGCGCGCCCTGCACCACCACCCGCTCACCGGCGGCGAGGCCGCTGACGATGCGCACACGGGCCGCGTCGAGGGGTGCGACCTGCACGCTGCGCGGGGCGAAGACCTCCGGCGCTTCATGCACCCACACCCGGGCCTGATCGCCCATGCCGCTCACCGCGGCAAGGGGCAGCACCACCGTCTTCGTTCCGGTACCGCGCAGGGCGGCGAAAACCTTCACCGGCTGCCCCACCGCCAGCACCGGCGCGCCTTCCACGCGGAACAGCAGCGGCAGGCTGCCCT
This sequence comes from Zoogloea oleivorans, assembly GCA_030157785.1. Taxonomy (GTDB): domain Bacteria; phylum Pseudomonadota; class Gammaproteobacteria; order Burkholderiales; family Rhodocyclaceae; genus Zoogloea; species Zoogloea oleivorans_A. The sequence goes on along the minus strand of JAOAUC010000021.1, from coordinate 40,305 downwards.
CCCGCAGGCTGCGCCCGCCGCCGGCAAAGCGCAGCGCAATGCTCGCGCCGCCCACCTCGCCCCGCGCCGTGTCGAGCCCGGCGGCCAGCGCCGGGTCGTAGGCCAGGGCTTCGACCATCAGGCGATCGGGGCGCAGCACCTCGAAGAGATCGGCCCCTGCCTCGACCCGCTGGCCGGCGCTGGCGAGGCTCGCCGCGACGATGCCGGCCAGCGGCGCCCGCAGCGCCTCGCGGGCGTCCAGTGCCACGCCGAGGGCGGCGAACTGGCGGGCCAGGCCGTCGGCCTCGGCGCGCGCCGTGTCGATGTCCTTGCGCGCCACACTGCCTTCCAGCTGAGCCAGACGTTCGGCACGCCGGCGGGCGATGCCCAGGCGTGCCTCCACGTCGGCCCGTTCGGCGATGCGCGCCGAACGTTCCAGCGGCGCCAGGCTCGGGCGCAGCCAGGCCAGCACCTCACCGGCCTTCACCATTTGGCCGGGCAGCGGCAGGCCCTTGCTCCCGGGCTCGATCACCCCGGCGAAAGGCGCCTGCACGCGGCCGCCGGCCGACGGATCGGCCACCACCTTGCCGGCCAGCTCCAGCGTGGCGGCAGCGTCCACCGCTTCGGCCACGCGGGTGCGCAGTTGCCAGCTGCGCTGGGCCGGCTTGGCCACCATCACGCGACCATCGGGCAGGCGCCGGGCGGCATCGGTCGGGCTGGCTGCCGTGCTGGCGGCCGGCGTGTCCCTGGTGTGGTCCTCGCCCTCGTGGGCAGCGGCGCAGGTGGTGAGGGACAGCAGTGCCAGCGTGACGATCACGGTCGTGCGTTTCATGATGCGGCCCTCCTGCCCAGGCGGCGTTTGAAGATCCAGCCGAGCGCCCCGGCCAGTGCCAGCAGGCCAAGGGCGCCGCCGACGACGCGGCCCTTGCCTTCGGATTCCGCCAGCGCGGCGGCCGGCACGACGAGCGTTGCGGGCAGCAGGTCCACTGCGTCGCCGGCCTGCACGGTGAATACCAGCTCGTGGCTGCCCGGCCCGGCCAGGCTGGCGGCATCCACGTGGTAACTGCCATCGGCGGCCGCCGTGGCAAGGCCCTTCCACGCGCCGGCTTCCACTTCGATCTGCGCCTTGCCCACCGGGGCGTTGTCGGCAGCCCGGTCGAGCCACACCACCAGTTGCTTGCCGGCCAGCACGGCCACCAGGTCGAAATCGTTGCTGCGGGCTGTGGCCCGGGGCGCCCAGCCGACATCCACCGTTACGGGTGCGCCGTGGTCGTGGCCTTCGTGGGCCTGGGCCGGAACAACAGTCAGGGCCAGGGCAACAACGCCCGGCAGCCCGGCGAGGATTCGGGTTCTCATTCCCCCACTCCCTTCAGGTAATCGCGCCAGGCTTCGGCCTGCTCGCGGGTGGAACGGGCCCGCAGGATGGCGGTGTCGGCGTCGAAGGCGGCGGCGCGGGCGCGCAGCAGCGCCTCCAGCGGGCGCTCGCCCAGTTGCCAGGCCTTGAGGGCCAGGTGGAGGTTGTCGTTGGTCAGACGCTGGCGCGCAAGCGCGCCCTCCTCGATCTGCACCGCCACGGCAAGCTGGTCGGCGGCCTGGGCGCGGTCGAGTTCGAGCTGGCTGCGGGTGCGCTCGAAGGCCACCGCCGTCTCGGTGACGGCCGCGATGGCGCCGGCCTCGCGGGCCGCGGTGCGCGGTGCCGAGGCGAGAGGAATCGTCAGGCGAACGGTGACCGAGTCGCCAAAGGGCGCGCCGTAGGTGTCGCGCTCGTGGCGGAAACGCAGGCCCACTTCCGGGTTGTCGCGGACGCTGTTGCGGGTACTGGCGAGCCGGGCGCGGGCCAGAGCCGCCGCTTCCCGCGTGGCCGTCAGGCCGGGATGCTCGTCGGGCACCGGGGCGGCCGACGGCAACAACTCGGCGGGCGGGGGGCTGCCGGCCAGGAGCTGGAAGCGCCGCCCGGCCTCGGCCACCGCCAGGCCCTGCTCGGCGAGGGCGGCGGCGGCAATCAGGCGTTCGGATTCGGCCAGATTGGCATCGAAACGCGGGGCCTCACCGGCCTTTACCTGGCGGGTCAGGTCGTCGGCCTGCTGGCGGGCAATGACCAGACGGCGTTCGGCCAGGCCCTGCACACCCCGGGCCAGCACCCACGCCCGGCGGGCATCGGCGAGGCTACGGGCAAGCCCCAGGCGCAGGGCGACGCGCTCGGCATCGAGGCTGCGCAGGGCGGCGGCCGCTTCGTCGCGGCGCGCCCCGGCCTGGCCGGGCAGCCATACGGGCTGGGCGTATTCGAGTTCCCACTCGAGACGGCCACGGTCGTCGAGCAGGCGGTCGCTGCGGTTCGACAGGCCGACGGAGCCGGGGGCAGGCGTCCATCCGGCGGCGACATCGGCAAGGGCCGCCAGCTCGGCACGCCGGGCATCGAGCCCGCGGGCCTGGGGGTCGCGCTGCCAGGCCGCATCGACGAGCGCCGACAGGCTGACGGCCGGCCCTTCGGCCAGCGCCGAGACAGCGCAGAAAAACAGAAACGGAGCGAACAGGCGTCGCATGGAATCCTCGCAAAATAACGATGGAAAACATGCGGACGGCAGCGCGCGTGGCCAGCAGGCCACGACAATCAGCAGGAATTACGGAATCGTGCCGTCCGCGTCAGGCGGCGGCAGATCTGGGAGGTCGCTCGGGCTGCGCGGGGACGCGCGTGGCGGCGGAGTGGTCATCCCGCGCCACACGGACGGGGGAGAAAGCCATGGCCGGCATCAGCACCGGCACGGAAAACAGCGAGAAGGGTACGTGGTGGCAGCTGCCGCAGTCGTCGCAGAAGGCCGAAGACTGCGGGTGCCCGGGGGTGGGATCGGGCGTTTCGGCCATGCCGTCCATGGCGCAGTGGGCGTGCTCTCCGGCGGTGGCGATCAAATGCGTCGGTGCTTCCGGGTGCCCGGCCAGATGCCTGCAAACCGGCGCAAAGACGCCTGCCACGGCCTGAAACGGCAGCACGAAAAGCAGCAGCAGGATGAACAGGCGACGCAGCACGGGGGTCAGCAGGCAAACGATTGGTTTATGGATTCTAGCCGAGCTCTTGGCAGAGCGCCCGAAGTAGATCAAAGTTCCCCGACAAGAACAAGGAAGCCCTGCCCATGACGACACAACAGAACAACCCGCTCCACGGCATCACCCTCGAAACAATGCTCACCGAACTGGTGGAGCGCTACGGCTGGGAAAGCCTCGGCGCGGTCATCAACATCAACTGCTTCAATAATGAACCCAGCATGAAATCGAGCCTAAAGTTTCTGCGCCGCACGCCGTGGGCAAGAGAAGAGGTGGAGGCACTGTATTTGCGCGGCAAACGCTGATTTGGCAGAACTGAAATCACTGAAGTTGCCCCACCGATTGCCGTAAACGGCAAATACTTCAAATATGAAATAATCAAATCTCTCGAACCGCCGATCAGAACAAGAAGAACAGAGGAGCGCCCATTGAGGATTACCCGCCTGCTGCAGCGAGTACTGAGCACATCGACACTGGCCCTGCTGGCCTCCGCAGCAGTCCGGGCTGAAGAACTGCCCGACTGTTCCCGCCCCCTGAGCCTGGCCCTGCACGAACACGGGCTGCTGTATTCCCGCCAGACCGGCGAAGGCATCGACAAGGATTTTGCCGACGAACTGATTCGCCGCAGTGGCTGTACGGTGAACGTGACGGTTCTGCCCCGGGCCCGCATCTGGCAACTGATCGAATCGGGCGGGCTGGATTTCAGCCTGTCCGGCATCACTAATGAAAGCCGTGAGCGCTTTGCCGCCTTCGCCTGGTATTTCGCCAACAAGTATTATCTGCTGGTACGCCGGGATGCCGGCGTGCAGCAGGTCGGCGACTTCACCAAGAATCCCGAGCTGCGCCTGGGGGCGATCCGCAGCTTCCGCTACAGCCCGGCAGCCAACCGCCTGATGGACAATCTGGAAGCCGAGCAGCGCGTCAGCTTCGCTTCCGGCCTGGCGCCCCTGTACGAAATCCTCCTCGCCAACCAGGTCCAGGGCTTGATCATCGAGCCCTTCGACTACCCGGCGCTGGAAAGCAGCCGCATCCGCGCCCAGACCAGCATTCTGGAATTCGACGACCCGCCGGTTCCCCACGGACTGATCATGTCGAAGCGTACCCTGCCCCCCCGCGAGCAGGCCAAGTGGCGGGCCCTGGTGAATGGCATGCGCGCCGATGGAAGCGTCGAGCGCATTTTTGAAAAGTACTTCAAGCCCGAGCTCGCCCGGGCCATGACCCGATTTTGACGCTGTCCCCAAAACTGCAGGCGCTCGTCCTCCCCCTGGTGGTGGGGCTGGTTTCCCTTGCCCTCAGCCTATGGCTGTGGCGCCACGAGCAGCAAACCCTCGACACCAACCTGCGCGCCAATTTTGATTTCAGCGTGCGCCAGACCACCAGCCGCATCGAACAGCGGCTCGCCGCCTACGAACAGATGCTGCGCGGCGCCCGCGGGCTTTTCGATGCGTCCAGCCACGTGAGCCACGGCGACTTCCACAACTACGTGAACGCCCTGACCGGCGGCGGCGATTTCGCCGGACTGCAGGTGATGGTCTTCACCCCGCACCTGAGCAGCCAGCAAATGGCCGCGCACGTCGCCGTCCGACGGGCCATGGGCGAGCCCGACTACAGCATTCTTCCGGCGGGCGAACGCGAATCGGCAGCGCCCGTCACCTTCGTGGCGCCGGCCACGCCCCTGAACCGCAAGGCCCTTGGCCAGGACCTGTACACCGAGCCGGTCCGGCGTGAAGCGATGCTCCAGGCGCGCGACTCCGGCACCATCGCCATCACGCCGAAAGTCAGGCTGTTGATGGACGACGCCAAGACGCAGCCGGGTTTTGCGATGTTTCTGGCGATCTATACCCGCGCTCACCCCGCAGATAACGTGGCGAGCCGGCAGGCCAGCCTGAACGGCTGGGTGCACGTGGCCTTCCGGCTGCAGGACCTCATGGCCAGCCTTTACGGCGAAGGCACCCCGGGCATCTCCCTGCGCATCTACGACGGCGTGCGCACCGACCCGGACGGCCTGATGTTCGACTCCCACCCCGGCGTCGACAACACCACACCGGCCCGTTTCGAGAACCTCGAGTACATCAGTTTTCCCCAGCACAGCTGGACCCTGCAGATCCGCAGCACGCCCGAATTCGAACAGCGCTACAGCCACAACTCGGCGCACATCATCGCCGTTGCCGGCAGCGGGGTGAGCCTGCTGCTGGCCATGCTCACCTGGCAACTGGCCACCGGGCAGGCCCGCGCCTTTGCCCGCGCCCAGACGATGACCCGCGAACTGCGGGAAAGCGAAGAGCGCATGCGCCACATGGCCCAGCACGACCCCCTGACCCACCTGCCCAACCGCGCCCTGTTCTCCGACCGCCTGCAGGCGGCCCTCGCCCGTGCCCGCCGGGACAGCGCCCGGGCCTGCCTGATGTTCGTCGACCTCGATCACTTCAAGCCGGTCAATGACGCCCACGGCCACGCCGTCGGCGACCAGCTGCTGGTGGCGGCCACCCAGCGCATGCGCGACTGCCTGCGCGAATCCGACACCCTGGCCCGCGTGGGCGGCGACGAATTCGTGGTGCTGCTGCCGCACATAGACACCCGCCTCGACGCCCAGCTGGTGGCCGAGCGCATCCGCGCCGCTCTCTCACACCCCTTCACCATCGAAGGCCACGTCCTGCGCATCTCCGCCTCCATCGGCATCGGCATCTTCCCCGAGCACGGCAGCGACGACGTGGGCCTCATGAAGAGCGCCGACCACGCCATGTACCAGGCCAAGGAAGTAGGGCGCGACCGCCTGGTCTTCGCCGACTGAAGCCCATGGCTACCGAATTCCACGTCCCGGTCTACTTCGACTACCTCGCCACCTTCAGCTGGGCCTTGTCTGGCGCCATCGTGGCCCTGCGCAAGCGTTGCGACATCGTCGGCGTGTTCGTGCTGGCGCTCCTCACATCGGTGGGCGGCAGCATCCTGCGCGACGGCATCTTCCTGCAGCGTACCCCGCCGGTGTTGACCGACCCGGTGTACCTGCCGCTGATCACCCTCGCCACTCTGCTGATCGGCCTGCTCCATCAGCGCATCGCCCACCTGCAGGTGGTGGACAAGCTGGTCAGCACCATCGATGCCATCGGCACGCCGGCCTTTGCGGTGGTCGGGATGCAGCTCGCCCTCGACGCCGGCATTCCGCTGCCCGGCGTGGTGCTGGTGGGCGCGGTGAGCAGCGTCGGCGGCGGCGTGCTGCGCGACGTGATCGTCCGCGACGTGCCCTTCATCCTCCAGGCCGGCCAGTTTTTCGCGCTGGTGGTGCTGCTTGCCTGCATTGCTTTCCTGGTTCTCACCCTCGCCCTCCAGGTCGCCACCGTCCCCGCTGCGTGGATCACCATCGCCCTGTTCTTCGTGGTGCGCATGCTGACCATCCGCTACAACTGGCAGACCCGGCCACTGCTGCGCGACGAGCACTGAAAGCAGGCGGCGTCCGAACTCCGCCCGGCCGCGCCGGTCGGAACCCTTGCAGCCCGCAGCATGGCCGGCATTCGCCGGTCAGCCGTATCGGCCTGCCGCGCCGCCAGGAGCCTTTATGTCCGGAATCCCCGCCGTCACCGCCGTCCTCCACGACACGCCCTACCTCGTCACCCTGTCCGACGACCTCGGCCACACCTGGCAAGCCGACGAACCCGTCGACGTCGGCGGCGCCAATGCCGGCCCGGCGCCCGACCGGCTGATTCTCGGCAGCCTCGGCGCCTGCACTGCCATCACCGTGCAGATGGTTGCTGCACGGCGCAAATGGCCGCTCACCGGCATTCGCGTCGAACTGCAGCTCAACCCGGACGGCAAGCCGGAAAGCGGCAACGACATCGTCCGCCATGTGTTCCTGGAAGGAGAGCTGAGCGAGGAGCAGCGCGCCCAGTTGCTGAAGATCGCCAACGCCTGCCCGATGCACAAGCTGCTCACCGGCGAGGTGCGCGTCCATACCGATCTGCGCTGACACCCAGGAGAAAGCGGATGAACCCCATCGAACGCATCGTCCCCCGCGCCGCCGACCTGGGCGAAGGCATGCTGGTCCGCCGGGCCCTGCCGACCCGCCAGCGGCGCATGGTGGGCGCCTGGTGCTTCCTCGACCACGCCGGCCCCATCGACTTTGCCCCGGGCGGCGGCATGCACGTGGGTGCCCACCCCCACACCTGCCTGCAAACCTTCACCTGGCTGATCGAAGGCGAAGTCCTGCACCGGGACAGCCTCGGCAACGAACAGGTGATCCGCCCCGGCCAGGTGAACCTGATGACCGCCGGCCGCGGCATCGTGCATACCGAAGACTCCCTGCCCGACGCCCGGCGCCTGCATGCTGCCCAGTTGTGGATCGCCCTGCCGCCCGAGCTGGCCGACTGCGCTCCGGCCTTCGCCCACCATCCCGAACTGCCGCGCTGGAACGAAGGCCCGTGCGCCCTCACCCTGCTCGCCGGCAGCTTCGGCGGGCACACCGCCCCCGCGACGATCCACACGCCACTGGTCGGGCTCGACCTGCTGGCCCGGCAGGACGGCACCCTCACGCTGGCCCTCGACCCGGGTTTCGAATACGGCCTGCTGCCGCTGGAAGGCAGCATGGACATCGACGGGGAGCACTTTGCAACTGACGAGTTCGCCTTTCTGGAAGCCGGGCGAGCCCAATTGACGCTAAACCTCAGCACCGACAGCCGCGTGCTGCTGGTCGGCGGCCAGCCCTTCGGCACCCCGGTGACCATGTGGTGGAACTTCGTCGGCCACGACAAGGACGCCATCGCCCGCGCCCAGCGCGACTGGGAGGCCGGCCATCCGCGGTTTGGCGAAGTGCCCGGCGCCACCCGCAAGCTCGTCGCCCCGCCGCTGCCCTGGCCAGGCTACTGAGGCGTGTCGCCCCGCGTTGCCGCCAGCCAGGCCTCGTAGCCGCCCTTCAGCGGCCGCACCGAGCGGTAGCCCTCCTTCAGCAACTGGCGGGCGGCGTGCACCGCGCCGGCGTCTTCCGGGCACGCGCAGAGGGTCACGATGGGGCGGTCCTTCGGCCAGTCGCCAACAGCCTCTGCCAGCCGGTCGTGCTCGGCCACCGTGGCACCGACAATCGGCCCTGTCTCGGCGATCATCGATGCCCCGCGCAGATCGAGCACCAGCAGGCGCGACGCACCGGCCAGCGCTTCGAGAAGTTCATCCGGCGTGATGTGGGGCACCGCGCAAAAGCGGCGGAAGCGGTACTTCTGCCACAGCTTCCAGCCCAGCCACGCCGCGGCCAGCACCAGCGCAAGGATCAAGGCCCGGGCGGCGTGGCGGTCTAGGGCGGCGATCACCGCCTGCACCGTGTCGCGCATGGCCCAGCCCATACCAGAGCCAGTCGGCGAGCAGCGACGCGAGAATTGCCGCCGCCAGCACCTTGCCCAGGTGGCTCGGCGTCAGGGCCAGGCTGCCGGCCAGCAGCAGGGTCGGCACCGCCGGCACGGGCAGGCCGATCTGCTGGAGCAACACGTTGAGAAAGACCACCGTGACGGCGTCCCGCTGAAGAGTCTGGTGGATTTGTGCGATGTCCATCGTGGGAGCCGGTGTGCTGCGATGGCCGATTTTAGCGGAGGCGGAACGTTCCGCCCGCCCCGCAAACAAAGCACACTGACGCAGTTTTCCGCCCACCTATCCGGAGTCCCCCATGTCTGCCCTGTTCCAGCCCCTGCAAGCCGGCGCCCTGACCCTGCCCAACCGCATCCTGATGGCCCCCCTGACCCGCTGCCGCGCCGAAGACGGTCACATCGCCGGCGAACTGATGGCCACCCACTACGCCCAGCGCGCCAGCGGCGGCCTGCTCATCGCCGAAGCCACCATGGCCATCGAGGGCAACTCGGCCTTCTGGCACGAACCGGGCATCCACAATGCCGCCCAGGTGGCCGGCTGGAAAAAGGTCACCGACGCCGTGCACAAGGCCGGCGGACGCATCTTCCTGCAGATCTGGCACGGCGGCCGGGCCTGCCACCCGCTCCTCAACGACGGCGCCCAGCCCGTCGCCCCCAGCGCCCTCCCCATCACCAACGACGAAGTGCACACCCCGGAAGGCAAGAAGCCCTACACCATCCCCCGCGAACTGCGTGATGACGAACTGCCCGCCATCGTCGCCGGCTTCCGCAAGGCCGCCGAAAACGCCAAGGCCGCCGGCTTCGACGGCGTCGAGGTGCACGGCGCCAACGGCTACCTGCTCGACGAATTCCTGCGCGACGGCGCCAACAAGCGCAGCGGCCCTTACGGCGGCCCCATCGAAAACCGCGCCCGCCTGCTGCTCGAGGTGCTCGACGCCGTCACCGACGTCTGGGGCGGCGACCGGGTCGGCCTGCGCCTGTCCCCGCTGAACAGCTTCAACAGCATGATCGACAGCGACCCGATCAGCCTCATCACCTGGCTCGCCAGCCGCCTCAACGACTACGGGCTGGCCTACCTGCACGTAATGCGCGGCGACTTCTTCGGCCAGCAGCACGGCGACGTGCTCACCCCGGCCCGCCAGCACTTCAAGGGCGTCCTGATCGGCAACATGGGCTACACACCCCAGGAAGCCGCCACCGCCATCGAAAGCGGCCAACTCGACGCCGTAGCCTTCGGCACCGCCTTCCTCGCCAACCCCGACCTGCCGGCTCGCATCAAGGTCGGCGCCAGCCTCAACGCCCCCAACCCCGCCACCTTCTACTCGCCCGGCGCCGAGGGCTACACGGATTACCCGTTCATGCAGTAACGCCGGGGCCGGGGCCGCGACCAGGCGGAAGCGATGGAAATCTTGTCTCGGCGTCCCGGCGTGTCATCACGCACATCCGGGACGGGCACATTCTGTTTCGGCGGGACGAGACTCCGTTCCTGCTGCAGATCATTCCGAACCCGCTACACGACACAAAAGCCCGGCGAGGGGTCATTGTGCTTTTGCAAGAGGTCTCGCCGGAACGGCTACACGAAGTTTCGGATTGGCGTGTCATCTTGCGCACTTGGGCAGTGCTCTCGCACCTTCGTATCGAGGCTTGAACGCAGCTCAAGCACGGCCGCGGTCTTGATTTGGCCCAGTTCATCCCCGCTGCCGCGGGGAACACTTTCTCGACGGCGACCGCTCCCACGGCCTGGTGCGGTTCATCCCCGCTGGCGCGGGGAACACTATGCCGCAGCCCTGCAGTCGGTGTGCAACGCCGGTTCATCCCCGCTGGCGCGGGGAACACTCATTGGGCAGCCCCGTGAGTCGCATCGACGACGGTTCATCCCCGCTGGCGCGGGGAACACCCCGCCAGTGCGCCGAGCCATGCGGCCGGGTTCGGTTCATCCCCGCTGGCGCGGGGAACACGCGGGCGTTTGGCTTCCAGTCGGCGCGTGGCCGGTTCATCCCCGCTGGCGCGGGGAACACCGTCGGCAATCTGAACACGGCACAGGGCGTTTCGGTTCATCCCCGCTGGCGCGGGGAACACATATGGTTGCGCTTGCATGATTAACCCTTTGCCGGTTCATCCCCGCTGGCGCGGGGAACACATCTCGATCTGGAAGGCGGTGGCTTCACACGTGCGGTTCATCCCCGCTGGCGCGGGGAACACGCAATCGTCGGGCGGGGAGACGGCAGGGACAGCGGTTCATCCCCGCTGGCGCGGGGAACACCAACTGAACGTCGCCAAGGACAAGGTTGGCACCGGTTCATCCCCGCTGGCGCGGGGAACACAGGCGCAGGACTTGTTTTTGATAACGCAACATCGGTTCATCCCCGCTGGCGCGGGGAACACCCACCCGGCCGGCGCCACGTCGAGGCCCTTGGCCGGTTCATCCCCGCTGGCGCGGGGAACACCACCACCTCGTCTTTCTGCTCGCCACCCAGCACGGTTCATCCCCGCTGGCGCGGGGAACACGACGAGCGAGACACCCGTAACCTCGACCTGGTCGGTTCATCCCCGCTGGCGCGGGGAACACACGGCCGTCGAAGCTGGCCAGCGAGACGTTGCCGGTTCATCCCCGCTGGCGCGGGGAACACAGGCCGCTCCGGCAGCCCGTCTGTTGCGTGTTCGGTTCATCCCCGCTGGCGCGGGGAACACCTATCGATCAATGGTGTGCCGCTTGGGTGGGCCGGTTCATCCCCGCTGGCGCGGGGAACACCGAGCGCGCCGGCCTGGGCATAACCGTATAGGGCGGTTCATCCCCGCTGGCGCGGGGAACACTCGGCAAGGAGTTGCCGAACGGGACGACATTCACGGTTCATCCCCGCTGGCGCGGGGAACACTGGTTGACGTCACATGGTCGCGCGACATCGATCGGTTCATCCCCGCTGGCGCGGGGAACACGTGCTGTGCGCATCCGCTACACCTGCGGCGTCACGGTTCATCCCCGCTGGCGCGGGGAACACTTACAATTATGACGTTACGATTATGACGCTAAACGGTTCATCCCCGCTGGCGCGGGGAACACCATATTGCACACGTCGCACACGAAGAGATAGTCGGTTCATCCCCGCTGGCGCGGGGAACACTGACCAGCGTCGTGCTGGCCCTCAACAAGTCGCGGTTCATCCCCGCTGGCGCGGGGAACACGTCGTCGAGATCCAGCGGGGTTTCTACACACACGGTTCATCCCCGCTGGCGCGGGGAACACCTACCGGGCGCCGTTGCCTACCAAGTCTGGGACGGTTCATCCCCGCTGGCGCGGGGAACACTAATCCTGTTTGCCGAACATGTCGGGCTCCTACGGTTCATCCCCGCTGGCGCGGGGAACACAAACTGGTATCCGGACTGATCGACTTGCCGACCGGTTCATCCCCGCTGGCGCGGGGAACACACGCCGACATCACCCAGCGCCTCGACCGCGACTGGTTCATCCCCGCTGGCGCGGGGAACACGACTCACTTATATGCGAGGGATTGCCACTCGACGGTTCATCCCCGCTGGCGCGGGGAACACTAACCGCCACAACCTCAACAAGTACGGTTTGACGGTTCATCCCCGCTGGCGCGGGGAACACTCTCGGAAAAACGACATATGCTCTGTCGTAATCGGTTCATCCCCGCTGGCGCGGGGAACACGCAACAGTAGATTGACCATCACGCACAACCGGCGGTTCATCCCCGCTGGCGCGGGGAACACCCATTTTTTAAGGTCGTTCATGAGCGCCGCGCGCGGTTCATCCCCGCTGGCCCGGGGAACACTACATCGGTGAATGGGGTATCACCGACCGGGACGGTTCATCCCCGCTGGCGCGGGGAACACGAATCACGAACAGCACCGTTTGATGCTGATTACGGTTCATCCCCGCTGGCGCGGGGAACACTTGCCGACGCGGGGCTGGGCCTTGTTGAAGCCCGGTTCATCCCCGCTGGCGCGGGGAACACCAAAATTTCTTTGATTTTTCACGTATTACGCGCGGTTCATCCCCGCTGGCGCGGGGAACACTTTAATCGTCAGCCCCGCAGCATCCGCCATGACGGTTCATCCCCGCTGGCGCGGGGAACACATCCGATCACGCTTGAACCCTGATTTTTTGGACGGTTCATCCCCGCTGGCGCGGGGAACACACCTTGGCCAAGCGGCCCTTGGCGCGGGTCTGGCGGGCTTGCGGTTCATCCCCGCTGGCGCGGGGAACACAACTACGGTGGCATCGACGGACAGGCCGCTGGCGGTTCATCCCCGCTGGCGCGGGGAACACGGCATGGCCGATGCAGGCGCGCAGCATCCAATCGGTTCATCCCCGCTGGCGCGGGGAACACGTGCTCGGCACGAGAGACGCCGACAAGCCGCCCGGTTCATCCCCGCTGGCGCGGGGAACACTTGTAGCGGGCCGGCCGGGCCTGGCAGCCGCGCGGTTCATCCCCGCTGGCGCGGGGAACACACTTCGCGGGCCGGATTTACAGTCAACACACCCGGTTCATCCCCGCTGGCGCGGGGAACACATCTTCTTTTCCACCGGCTTCCCGCCCTTGGCCGGTTCATCCCCGCTGGCGCGGGGAACACGCCTGCTGCAGCGGCTACCGGCCGAACAGGGAAGGTTCATCCCCGCTGGCGCGGGGAACACGCCATCGTGCTGTGTCCCATGCTCATTTCGTCCGGTTCATCCCCGCTGGCGCGGGGAACACGCCTGGGGTCAAGATGCGACGGGTGACGCGTGGCGGTTCATCCCCGCTGGCGCGGGGAACACATCATCCGGCGCCTGGCGCCCTTGGTGTCGGCCGGTTCATCCCCGCTGGCGCGGGGAACACGGTAGGTGCCCACGTGCCGCACGGCCTTGTCGACCGGTTCATCCCCGCTGGCGCGGGGAACACAATGTTGCCCACGTCGCGCCGTTGTCGTCAGACGGTTCATCCCCGCTGGCGCGGGGAACACATGACGTTCGACCCGCGCAATGCGGAGTTGGGCGGTTCATCCCCGCTGGCGCGGGGAACACTTCGACGAGGCGAAGCATGCCGCCATCGCGGACGGTTCATCCCCGCTGGCGCGGGGAACACTCGCTGATGCGATAGCGCAGGCGGGCTTCGATCGGTTCATCCCCGCTGGCGCGGGGAACACGCGGGGCACGGCAACAGCTACGACCTGGGCGGCGGTTCATCCCCGCTGGCGCGGGGAACACGAACTGGCCGACGTTCGCGACCAGATCGACAAGCGGTTCATCCCCGCTGGCGCGGGGAACACCTGCAGGCGCTTGGCGTCACGGCCCGCGCCTACGGTTCATCCCCGCTGGCGCGGGGAACACGATGACCTCAACAGTGAGATTGCTGGATTGGACGGTTCATCCCCGCTGGCGCGGGGAACACAGCAGATTGACCAGGTTGTTACCGGCCTCGTCCTGGTTCATCCCCGCTGGCGCGGGGAACACGTCGGCCACGGCAAAAGCGCAGGCAGCGAAGCCGGTTCATCCCCGCTGGCGCGGGGAACACGGTAAGGGCCACGGCTGACGCCCAGCTGGTGCCGGTTCATCCCCGCTGGCGCGGGGAACACGTTCCCGCTACTGCAAATGCGGCGCGGCCCGGCGGTTCATCCCCGCTGGCGCGGGGAACACCCTGCTCCGCCAGTTGGGTGGGCGGCCGCTGGCGGTTCATCCCCGCTGGCGCGGGGAACACGTTGTGGAAATAGATAAGGTGCGGTTCTTCGATACGGTTCATCCCCGCTGGCGCGGGGAACACGGAAGGTGGCAAGGCGTGTATGTGCATCGTGACGGTTCATCCCCGCTGGCGCGGGGAACACAAACTACGCTCGCCCGTGAAATCGCGCGTGGCCGGTTCATCCCCGCTGGCGCGGGGAACACACATGGAATTCGGACCCTCCCCACTGCCGTCCCGGTTCATCCCCGCTGGCGCGGGGAACACGCGGTAATGCGCACCTCGTGCATCGAGGCCGGCGGTTCATCCCCGCTGGCGCGGGGAACACATAGGGTAATCCCATGGCTCTCCCTACTGGCACGGTTCATCCCCGCTGGCGCGGGGAACACCCCTGGTCGCACGCGGCCCTGCTGTCCATGCACGGTTCATCCCCGCTGGCGCGGGGAACACGGCTGCTGGGTGGCACCACCACGGCCCTGCAGCGGTTCATCCCCGCTGGCGCGGGGAACACGCAATGCGGTTGCTACCGATCTGCGCCCGCAAGACGGTTCATCCCCGCTGGCGCGGGGAACACGCCTGCTTCCGTCCGTGCCCAGATCTTGCCCGTCGGTTCATCCCCGCTGGCGCGGGGAACACCCTGCTCCCCGCCGAGAGGCGGGCTACACCAGCGGTTCATCCCCGCTGGCGCGGGGAACACACTGGACCCGATCGGATAGCTGTGCAGCAGGTCGGTTCATCCCCGCTGGCGCGGGGAACACCGGATGGAGTAGGCCGAACCAGTTTTTTTTGCCGGTTCATCCCCGCTGGCGCGGGGAACACCCGTTATCGTCTTTGTGCGGAATGACTTCTGCAGGTTCATCCCCGCTGGCGCGGGGAACACGTCTTGCTGACATCGAATTCACGGCAGATTTGCGGTTCATCCCCGCTGGCGCGGGGAACACGGGTGGTGTTGCTCATTGTCTGCGGCTCCATCCGGTTCATCCCCGCTGGCGCGGGGAACACGCTACTGGCCTCCTGATCATCGTGCGCAGCCTGCGGTTCATCCCCGCTGGCGCGGGGAACACTTGTCGGACGGATCAGCCAGGCGCTGCACGGCCGGTTCATCCCCGCTGGCGCGGGGAACACGCCCGGTGCGACGTTCATGTCTGTGCTGTATCCGGTTCATCCCCGCTGGCGCGGGGAACACCATCGCGGCCACGCTCGGCCGGCTCTCCCCACGCGGTTCATCCCCGCTGGCGCGGGGAACACCCTCCCTGGCGTTGTTCTCCTCCGCTGGGTGCCGGTTCATCCCCGCTGGCGCGGGGAACACATGTCGCCGATGCCCCCAATGCCGAAGGCGCCCGGTTCATCCCCGCTGGCGCGGGGAACACACGTTCGGCGAATCCATCGGCCTCGTTGGCGACGGTTCATCCCCGCTGGCGCGGGGAACACGTTTTTCCCGTTTGTCGGAATGACTTTACGGGAGGTTCATCCCCGCTGGCGCGGGGAACACCGTAGATTTGAGCGTCGCGCGGAGTGGCGCTACGGTTCATCCCCGCTGGCGCGGGGAACACATCTCCTATGCAAGCATTAATCCGCCCGCCGTCGGTTCATCCCCGCTGGCGCGGGGAACACCGCGGTAGCAAGCGGATATAAGGACAATTTCACGGTTCATCCCCGCTGGCGCGGGGAACACATATGCGGTGTGAAATTTAGCCATTATCGACCCGGTTCATCCCCGCTGGCGCGGGGAACACACGCGGTAGCAAGCGGATATAAGGACAATTTCACGGTTCATCCCCGCTGGCGCGGGGAACACGCGGGTGGATGCCGGACGATCTTCCGGAGAAGCCGGTTCATCCCCGCTGGCGCGGGGAACACGCGTCAGGAAGTCGAAGCCGTAGCGGGACTGGCGGTTCATCCCCGCTGGCGCGGGGAACACGCCTACTTGGTCGCTCGCGAGCGCAGGAAGCCCGGTTCATCCCCGCTGGCGCGGGGAACACGCCCGCAAGATAACCAGATGAATACAGAGGGGCGGTTCATCCCCGCTGGCGCGGGGAACACTTGAGGCCGGATATCTCGGCCGCCGCAAAGAGCGGTTCATCCCCGCTGGCGCGGGGAACACACATTTCCGCGCTGCTCAAGCTGACCTCCGGCCGGTTCATCCCCGCTGGCGCGGGGAACACTCCACTGTCATGTTGCCCAGCGCCACCTCTACCGGTTCATCCCCGCTGGCGCGGGGAACACTTGAGGCGCTTGCCGACGGACGGGCCGTCAGTGCGGTTCATCCCCGCTGGCGCGGGGAACACTCGTTCAGGATCTGATCGACAAATTCGAAAGCCGGTTCATCCCCGCTGGCGCGGGGAACACCTCAGGCTTCGTTCGACAACAACCTGGATCCGGCGGTTCATCCCCGCTGGCGCGGGGAACACATGGCCATAATGTAGCGGGACTCGATGGCGGCCGGTTCATCCCCGCTGGCGCGGGGAACACCCGGCACAGTGCTCGGCGCCCAGCCCGACGCACGGTTCATCCCCGCTGGCGCGGGGAAGACGGCCTGTTGCTGGCGCACGGGCTCGGGCTGGGCGGTTCATCCCCGCTGGCGCGGGGAACACCAGCGCACCGGACGCAAACAGGGCCAGCGTCACGGTTCATCCCCGCTGGCGCGGGGAACACTCCATGACGCCAGACAGCAGGTCGGTGAAGCTCGGTTCATCCCCGCTGGCGCGGGGAACACCAGCGGCAGGCCGGCGTCAGGATGGTGCGCACCCGGTTCATCCCCGCTGGCGCGGGGAACACAAGCGCACCCGCAGAGCCCACCACGCCTGCGCCGGTTCATCCCCGCTGGCGCGGGGAACACGCCCGCACCTCCATCGCCGATCTCTCCCTAAGCGGTTCATCCCCGCTGGCGCGGGGAACACACTTCATCTATCTACATGAAAAATAATGGAATTTCATGCACTCAAAATTCCACCGACGAAACGACTTGCATATGGCATTTATAAATTGTTAAAGATCGGGGCCTTCTACCTCAGGGTGAAAACTGACAAGGCGCACACCATCCCAATCAGCAGGCATCCGCCGATTCGCACCAAGGGTCTGGAACTCAAAGCCCGCCTCATTATTGGTACGCCACATCATTACGGCATTCCCGTCCTCTATGCCGGCCTCGACCTGGCTCCAGATATGTTCCCGAACCTTCCTGGAGTAGTTGCCTACGTAGACACCGGCCCGCACTTCCAAAAGCCACACGGCCAGGCGGCCGCGCAACCTGGGCGGGGCGTTTTCAAGAACGATGACCAGCATCGCCGATTCCATCCAGGTTAGGAATAGCAGGTGCGACAGATTCCGCCGGGGCATCCGGACGCGGGATTTCCCCTGCGGCCAGAATTTCCTCGATGTCTGGAATGATCCGCTCAAGCAGACGAGTCTGCCGGAAGATGTCTCGACAGGCCAGCCGTACGGCCCTTTCCGCATTGGGGGGAGCTGCAGCAGCCACCTGAAAGGCAGCGGGCACGACTGTTTCAAACTTGTAGATATCAGCCACGTCATAGACAAAAGACAGTGGCTTACCTGTGTGAATGAACCCCACCGCCGGCGCATAACCCGCGGCAAGAACTGCTGCCTCGGTAACGCCATAAAGTGCCGCAGTGGCGGACGACAGGCAACGGTTGGGCAAATCAGAAACATCCCAATTGTCAGGGTTGTAGTCGCGCCCGGACCACTTGACCCCGAACTTCTGAGCCAGGAGTTGATACGTACGACGTACGCGCGCGCCCTCGATTCCTCGCAGTTGTTCGACACTACGCCGAGCCGGGGGCTCCTCACCAAAGCGCACTGCGTACATCTTGCGCACGACCTTCAACCGCAGGGTTTCATCCAGCGCCAGCTTGGCCTGGTAGAGCAGGCGATCAGCCCGAGCACCGCCCGGTTGGCCGGAGGAATAGACCCGCACCCCGGCCTCCCCCACCCACACCAGCAGCGTTCCCACTCGTGCCGCCAGCGCAGCAGCCCGGTGGGAAACCCGGGTTCCGGGCTCCAGCATGATGCAGGCCACGCCACCAACCGGAATATGAGTGAGCACAGGACGCACCCGAAAGCCCTGTTGATCCACGACGACAAAGGCGCCGTCGACCACATCAATTTCGCCTTTCTCAACGAAGACGATTGAGAGGCGCTCCTTGATGGGAATGGGTTTGAGGGGAGGGAGCATGGCTCACCCCCTAACCGTCGGCTTGACCAGCAAGAGACCGCAGCCAAAGGCTTTGGCGCGCCCAACACCGTCTTCAAGCGTACGTGCAAAAACAGACGGATCGGTCACAGTCAATTGTCCCGTGAAGTCGACAGTACTGAAGCTAAGCTGGCCTTTTTTACCGCGGTGCTGTTGATAAGCATCGACGACAAGACTGGATTCGTCCAAGGCAAAACCACAGTTTTCGGACCGTTTTTTCAGCCACTCGGTGCAGGTGGACTGCACCAGTTCATACAGAGCAGGCTTGGGATCAAGTTGTCCGTCTTCAGATACCCGATCATCTTTCCAGTCTTCCCAGCGGGAGAGCCCCCGGGCTCGCAGCAGGTGCAGCTTCCGATCCATCACCACATCATGACGCTTGCCCTTGCCGTCGGTACTGCGGGCAATCACTGGGTTGGCGCGCAGTTCAAAGGACAAAGGAACACCAACCGCAAGCATTGGTGCGTAGTCCCTGGTATGAAGACGCCAGGCACCACCGTGCGCCTGCGGTGGCCGTTTTGAGACTACGTAGAATCTAGGGAAATCATCGAGGTCACGCCGGCGAAAAAGAAAATCCCGCGGACTCCCATCGACAGAAGGGAAGAAGCGCCACAGCCATTGGTGCTCGGCATAAGCACCACTGACCCATTCGTGGGCAGCCTCCCGTTCGCGCCCCGGCGTAGGAGTAATCAAACTAAAGTACATTTTTGCTCCCCTCCCGACCAACGAGTGCGACATGTTCAGTACGGTTGCCAAACTGCCAGCCTTGCCGACGAATCAGTCTGTCTTTGCGGGTCATGCTGAGATCAGCATCAAATCCGGCGTTGATGCCATCCCCCCACACAACCCGGATCAGATTGCCGGGCTCTTCCAGAAAGAGATGACCCCACTTGTCATGGTGTCCGGAACGGGCAGCAGCATCAGCCGTTCGATAGGCATCAAATGCGGCTCGTACGGTCTCCACCTGAAAAACTTTGGGGTTGAGTGGCGCAGCAGGCGGACAGCATTTGCGGCCGAGGTAAAGCACAAAGCGGGGCTTTCGCAGCGCCTCTGCAAGCTCGTCCAACGAGTACAGGGCCTGACTCGTTGCCTGGACGGCCACCAGGCAGGCTGCGTCCTGTCTGTAGTCACGGGTCGATAGGATCGTGTGGAGTTGATCTTTCGGCAAGGCCAGTTCGTCCCGGCGGGACGCATGTGGCCTCTTCTTGAGGGACGCCTGACTAGGCACCTGCGCTGTGTGGTAATCACGAAGCAAACTGCCAGCCGATTGCACCCCGACGGCAAAAACAAACCCGTCGCGCAGGGAAGCATGGGCGGTTTCGTCTTCTCTGCGTATGCCAAGCGCGGCTCCCAACAGCCCAACCAGTGCCGCCCCGCCCGGATGTTCGGAGGTGGGTCGATATTCACCCACCGCCGTATCCCCCCAGGACGAGAGGGGTGCCTGCAATTGAAAAACCATCAATGGCATGGCGGTTACTCCTGCGCGAAACAAACCAGTTCGCTCAGCGTGCCCTCACCCGTTTCCGCATTGATGGCATAACGCGCATCGGCGCAGGAGCCATAAACCTTGTCAAAGCTGTCCCGTCGCCGCTCAATGGCAAGGACAGACAGTTCGAGCATGTCCTGCCCCTCGTAGGGCTTGACGGGTTTGAGGAAGGCCTGCGCGAGGGAGCGCGGTTGCTGATCGCCCTTTTCAGCCAGGACATAGCTGGCATAGGCTCGCGAGGCATGACTGTTTTGCATGCCCGTCGGAGAGACTTTGGTCACGGCATGGATCAGCGCCTCCACCGCCTTTCCGGTCAGCATCTCGTCTCCGCCGAGGTTGTCCTTCAACAACTCACGATTGATACAAATATAAAGATAGAAAAGTCCGGCGCCGTAGCTACGCTCGCCGATGTGTGCAGCCCCCTTGTCGGTCAGACCATTATTCAAGTCATCAACTGCGCTGAAATAATCATCCTCGACTGCGCTCTTGTGCACCGTGATGGCATGCGCAACCTGAACAGCAGCCTCCATATTGAAGGCCGGGCTATCTGCCAGCATGCGGCCGAACATGGCAATGTCAGCCGCTTTGCGCGGGGTCCGTAACAGCATCAATTCCGCATCGCTCGGGGGAGCTCTGCGCAGGGCACACACCTGCACCAGCGCATCAATGGCTTCGATTTCTTCAGGGCTGAAATGGGTCAGCTGTTCGATCTGGAGGTCTTCGTCGTTGTCAGCCTTCTTGTCGGACTTCACCTTGCCGAACTTGCCGACGATCTGCCGCGTCCATTCCCGTGCCGCCTTGTCAGCAACCCCAGCCTTCTGGAAGTCCAGAAAGATTCTCTTGCCCATATCCTTGGTGCGGGTGCCGATGTGTCCGGCAAGTGCCGTTTCAAACAGATCGGAGGTTCTCCAGGCCCGTTTTTGACTCTGGGATGAGACGCGCAGGCGCAATGCATCGCCCATCAAGGCCGTTTTCGGGCGACCGGTATCGTCGCGATTGAGATTGGACGGCGGGTAGCTCGTCAGGACATGCAGTTGAACAAAGCGGGACATGTTTTTCTCCTTGTGGAATATTCGAGTCAATCAAGTTTCAAGCAGCAGACTTGGCAGGCCATTCGTAGGTGTAAGCCCAGTCTTTTTTTACCCGGTCACCCCAGAACAAGATGTCATTGGCCAAGGCAAGGACGTTAATGCGACCGTCCATCAAAGGGAGCACGCGGCGCACGCCGGAAAACAGCGCATCCATGTCGGGGGACTCCAGCAGCCGTACAAAGCGCAATTCGCTGACCGCCGGACGGTCCGCTCCTGGCTCCCGCTGACTCATGGATTTCGCCGGTTTGACGTCGCTATTCTGTTTGACGTGGGCCAGCAGCCCGACGGCAGCGGCCAAGCGGTCATTCAGATAGGGTTTGTCCTCGGCATTCCAGCCGACATTACGCAAGATGCGATAGAGACGCTGGTAGGGCGCGCTCAAGGCCACTGCCGTAATGGACTCGGCGCGCCGCAGCACCGCGCGACTTGCCCGATCGTCCTCTAGCCTTTGCCACCACTCGAGCAGCCGCTTGCCGACGGCGTTTTCCTGATTGAATTTATCTGACATTGCTTTCCCCTTATCCCGCCGACAGGGCGGGTCTATTGGTCTTGGTCCCTGCCCTAACAGGCTCAGGCAGCCGCAGTGCCTGGCGCATTTTCGGGCCGTGAAGGCTGTTGAGAAGCTGCCGATGCGCCTCCGCCACACGCCGAGGCTTTTGCCGCTCGATAGGCCCGGTTCCAACAAACTGGTGGTCGAACAAATCGGTGGCTGCCTTCACGAGTGCGGCATGCCAGGCCTGCCGCGCCGGCAGGTCATCCTCAAGAGTCGCCTCGTTGCTACGCAAGGTTTCGATGAGGTCTTTGAGCTGCCCGTAAAAAGCCAACTCGGTGCGATTCCAGAAAGCCATGTCGACCGCACTGAAGTCGCCTCGCGCGTCGCCACTGAACCAGGCGTCCTTCACCGCGCCACGCAAACAGGACACGGCGAGCTTTGCGCCCGCCAGCCAAGTGGAAACGCTTTGCTCAATCTCTTTGATGGCCCCGTCACGACAGTCGCTCAGACCGTACAGAGGCAAGGTGGACTCGTACCAGCAACGGGCCTTCATGTTGTCCATGTCGTAGCCGAAAGCCCATAGATGCAGCCCCACACCCATTTGCTTCTTTCTATGCTCAAGCGCGTGAGATATGAGTCGGGCAGGTCGCTGTGCATCCTTATCGCCTGGAATACCCAACACCCAGGCCAGCCAGTGACGGTAGCCAAAGCCTCCTGGCTGGGGATGCAGGGGCAGCCAGTCGTCCTTGGATTTGTAATACGGCGATAGCGGATGGTCCCAGGTGCCCTTGTAGTTGAGCCCGTAATTCTTGGCGATGAACTGCCGGATCAGCCTGTCGGAGTTCTGTCCGCAAACGTCGCAGCTTCCTGACGAGGTCTCGGCAAAGTCCAGACGAATCCGGCGCGGCATGGCCCAGAAAATGTGATCTGGGTGCACTTGGGCTGGAGCCGTCTCTGCGCCGGTCTGGATGGCACCGATATCCGCAAGCCAGGGAAACCGAAAATGGGGAGCACTCTTCTGGGCATCGCCGCACTGCGCCAAAAACCTGGAGCGCTCCAGCACGTTGAGCCACAAGTCCTGCCACAGACTCTGACGCGGCTGGGCCAGGAGAAGCGTGGTTAGCGGCCCGCCACCGCGCAAACCGGTGCGATACCCCACTCCGCCGGACGGCGCATTGGTTTGCAGTGTGAATAGCGCGGCTGCGGCGCAGGCAGGGCACATGGCCTCGACCTGACCACGCTTGACGAAATGATCGCTGTTGTTGCGCAGCGCGTTCTCACCCGGCGACTCGATCAGCAGGGCGGAAATTGAATTGAGCGTTCCCTCCTCCGCCTTGAGGCTGAAATCCTGCATGAAACGCGCACCGTCACCATCAAGCCCAAAGGCTGATGCCACCGGCGCAAACCATTCCATCAGGGTTTCCGGGGATGGAGGGCTGTCAAACAAACGCTTCCAGAGCACGGGGCTGTCCACCGGGGTGGTCGTCTGCAGCAGGCAAATAGCAAATTGCGCCAGCGCACCGTTGAAGTCTGCCCGGTCGGCATCGAAGGCCACGATATCCGGATCGGAAAGTTGGTGTGGAGTGATCCAATCCCTAGCACCTTCGCGGCGGCGGACAGGCACCCACGATTCATTTAGTAGATTCATTCGCAATTCTCCTGCATCGCAAGCTCCGATTCGGCTTGAACAAGGCCGTTCCGAACGTCATAACACCATTCAAGAAGTCTTGGGGGCTCCTCTCTTCGCGGAGAACTCAACGCCCTTCCTGTTCCTGCACATTCATCTCCGTTCAATACCAACAACACCGACCACTTCCCCTTGCCCGGCAAGGTCTCTAGCAGCGCCAGAACCTGGTTCTCACGAGTGAGGTCGGTTTCCGGGGCACGTTCGGCAATCAGGCGCTCCGCCACACGAAGGCTGCTGTAAGCCCATGCATGCCGAGGGTCCGGGTGCTCAACCCAAGGGCGCAGACGGTCCCCTTCCCACCGCCCCAACAAAACCGTCATGCTGGCCTCGCCAAGACGTGAGGGTGTCTTTGCCTCGCTCCACCAGTCGACTCCGCCTCGCTCATAGCCGTCCGTCAGCTTGATGGTGTTCTGCTGGGCAATGCTGGTATCGGCGAAGGCTTGACCCTCCGCCAGGTTGACATTCCCTTCGAGCCCCTTGGGAAGATCGGGCGCATCACCGAACACGCCTTCGATCAAGCTTCGTGCATCCGCTGGCATCACGATCCGGCCCTGCTGCAGGGCCTGGGCCGTCAGCCAGAGCTCGCCATGATTGCCGTACACCCCGGCGGCTTTGGGGAAGGCCTGTTTGAACCAATTGGCGGCAGGCTCTTCCGACCAGACCGGCCCCAACACCCATAGACAAGCTTGGCCGCGCTGATCGCGGGCGAACGGGTCGGTAAGCCGACGGCCATCAGGTGAGCGCGGATGGCGTTGCAGCCGGCCGGCGCGCTGAATGAGACGGTCTATTGGTGCGAGGTCGGAGACAACAAAATCCCAATCGGCATCAAGAGATTGTTCGGCGACCTGGGTGGCGATTACCAGCCGGCCAGCACGGTCAGTGGGCGTACTGCTCTTACCGAAAAAGCCGAGGATGCGCTGCTCGGTATTGAGCCTATCCCGCAGAGTGAAGCGCGCGTGAAACAGGATCAGTCGCTCGGGTGGCAATTCATCTTTGAACAGTGCATGGGCTGCCAGCGCGTCTGCCACGGTATTGCGCATCCAGCACACGCATTTCCCATCGGCAAGGGCGGCGCGGATAGCTCCCGCGACTTCGGCCTCTTCCGACACATAGCGCACGGACAATTCCCGGCAGACATCCGGGCGGGTTTCGATGTCTTGTTCGATAATTGCCGGAGCACTCGGATACCAGCTTGTGACCAAGGGGAAATCCATGGAGTGCATGCCCTGAGCTCTTCCCGCACCGGCTCCTCGGGCAAAGGCATTAAGCAGGGACTGCTTCATGCTCCGGGATAGGGTGGCCGACAAAAGGATGGCACTTCCCCCAACCTGCGCATGGAACTCGAGCACAGTTTCGAGAACCCGCAACATGTATGGGTCGCAGGCGTGCACCTCGTCAATGACCAAGACCTTGCGGAACAGGCCCAGCAAACGTAGAGATTGATGCTTACTGTAAAGCACGGCGAGAAGCACCTGATCCACTGTGCCGACGCCGGCAGGCGCCAGCAGCGCACGTTTGTTATGGTCAGCCAGCCACGCATTACAGCGCACCGTGGCGGTATCGTCCTTCTGGTGGGGATCGTTTTCCGCGAGTCCGGAGGGAAGTATGGATGCGGCGAAATCCTCGACCAGATTACGCTGGCCATGGGCCAGTACGAGGCTTGCGTGATCCGTAAACTGTCTTTGGTACACCCCGGCAATGCGGCCATACATTGCGTTCGCTGTTGCCATCGTGGGAAGACCGATGAAAAAGCCATCCGCACATCCGCTCGCCATGATCCGGTGCGCCAGTGCAACCGCTGCTTCGGTCTTGCCCGCACCGGTTACATCCTCCAGCAAATGAATCTGGGGCTCCTCCGGAATGGAGACCATCGCAGCCCATTCCTGCAGCGGTGAAGGGGTATCAATAAATGGGAATAGATCTGAAAACTCCGCAGGCAAACACTGAATGGGCAGCACGTCAGTCGCATTCAATGCTTTCTCGGCCTGAACCCGGGCGATATCCCAGTACTCGGAAAGCGTAATCTGACCGCTTCGATAAGGAAAGAAATCGGTGTTTGAACCCAGCCAGTCGGCCAGAACCGCAAGGCCAGCAACCCACCAGGACAGGGTCTTGCAATGATCCTCAAATTCAACGGCATCCTGTGCATCGATAAAAACCACGAGGACTTCGCGCGGGAAAAGAACAAACAACTCGGAGATAAAACCATCAACAGCCAGAACATCTTCTTCAGGCTGGAAATGGTGTTTCCAATAGCTGCCTCCGCCATGTTTGGGGGGCTGTCCGTGATGGCCGGTACTTGCCCTCAACCACCAGTCAATTCCATACAGCGCATCCTCCGTCTCATCTCCGAACCAATTCTGCTCAATGGCTTTTTCTTTAAGAACCTCAGTCCAGAAACGCCATCCCAAGCTATCGTGGCGGATCGTATAAGGCCTACCAGCATCAGGAGCGCGAGACCGCAGTATCACAAACAGATCCGCTCTCTGGCTCTGGAACGCCTCTGAAAACTTGCCAAGATCGTGCAGGGCCAGACAGAAACCCAACCATGTACACAGCGCCTCATTGCTAACCCCTCCGAGCGCATTCGACAGTAATCGAAGAAGCGCCGGTGATCTCTTCAGATAGGCAACCCCAACCGCTGCCACGTCCAGACAGTGATAAGGCAGCAGGTGATAGGGTTCGGCGTCGCCCTCCCTGGCCTGGGCCTTGCCCCAATAGTGAAAATAATTTGATGGCATCGCAGGTTGCTTCATGGTGGTTGGCACGTCACATTGTGGAGAGCCCGAAGCTCATCAGATGAGCTACCAATCAACTTTTCTCCAAATACTTTTTAGTCATGCTACGCAGCTCCGCCGCCACCACCTCCCGCAAGCCCGCCGGCCCCAGCACCTCGCAATGCGCCCCGTGTTTGAGGATGTCCATCAGCAGTTCCCGGTGGTCGGCGTAGGGGATTTCGAGGCGGTAGCTGCCATCTGGCTCGAAGCGGGATTTCTGGTCGGGATGCCAGAATTCACTGGCCACCCAGCGGGCCCGTTCGGGGGAGAAGCGCAGGGTGGCCCACTGGAGCTGGCGGCCGGCAAAGATGCCGTAGCCGGGGCCGAGCACGGCGTCCAGGCTGCTGCGGGGGACGTCGCGGGCGGGGGTGTCGAGGAGATCCACCTGAAGGATTGAGTCGAGGGCGAAGCTGCGCAGGTCGCCCCGCAGATGGCACCAGGCGTCGAGGTACCAGTTTTCGCGGTAGTGAACGAGGCGCTGGGGGGATATCTGGCGTTCGCTGTCTTCGCCGCGCCCGCGGGCAAAGTAGCGGATGCTCAGGCGCTTGCGCCGGAGCAGCGCCGAGCCGACTTTCTCAAAATGGGCGAGCTTCATGCTGCGCTTGCCGATACCGACGATCAGCACCCGGCGGCGGACTTCTTCCGAGCTGTTGTCGGAAGCGCCGAGCAGTTTGTCGAGGCGCTGGACCAGGGGCCCCACGTGGGGAGCAAGGAGCCCGCCGGGGTCGAGGTTGGCGAGCAGGTGCTGCATGGTCAAAAGGGCATGGATTTCCTTGTCGGAGAACCACATGCCCGGCAATTCCGACTGGGCCATCTCGGCCTGCGCCCGGTCGAGGACATAACCACCCAGTTCGCGGCGCCACACGATGGGCACCTGGAAGCGCTCGCGCAGGTATTCGATATCGCGCTTGAGGGTTGCCGGCGAAACCTCCAGCGTTTCAAGCAGCTGCCGTGTGCTGACGCAGCGGGATCGGGAAAGCAGCTGACGGATCAGGTAGAAGCGCTCGGTACGGTCCATCGCAAGCTGTCCAGTGAGAGCTGACGAGCATGGCACGTATTCAATACGCCTACAGCGAACTACTTCACTTGCCCTCCGGGCGTTTAGCTGGGCTCACTCGCCCCTGAACACCGGCTTCCGCTTCTCCTTGAAAGCCCGGATGCCCTCGGCGTAGTCGGCGCTGTTGTACACCACCCGCCGCAGCCCCTGAATGCGTTCGAAGTCTTCCGGGGACATGGTGTGGGCGCCGGCCAGGATGCGCAGTTGCTCCTTCATCACCGAGATGGACAGCGGCGCGTTGGCGGCGATGCGGCGGGCCATGGCGTAGGTGTGTTCCTCCAGCTCGGCCTTGTCCACCACCTGGTTGATGATGCCCAGGCTGCACAGGCGTTCGGCCGGAATCGGGTCGGCGGTGAACAGCATCTCCTTGCCGATGCGCAGGTTGGCGGCGTTGAGGAAGGTCAGCAGGCCGCCGACGTTGTAGGGCACGTTGAGCTTGGCCGGCGTGGCGGCGAAGGTGGCGTCGGTCGCAGCCAGGATCAGGTCGCAGGCAAACACGGTTTCGCAGGCCCCGCCCCACACGCTGCCTTCGATCATGGCGATGACCGGCGCCGGAAAGGCCTCGATCTCGCGGACCAGCTTGCGCAGGGGGTCGCGCCAGGCCAGGGGGTCGAGGCCGGCGGCAGGCAGTTCATCGATGTCGTGCCCGGCCGACCACACCTTGCTGCCCGGTTTGGCCCGAAAAACCACGCAGCGCACGCCTGCGGCGGTGAAGGACGCCAGCGCCGCCACAAAGGCCTGGACCATTTCCTCGCACAGGGCATTGCGCCGGCTGTCACGATCCAGGGTGATGGTGCCGATGAAGTCGGCGATGTCGACGATAAGCATGAAATTGGTATTCCCGGAAATGACGGCAGCGGGAATTATCCGGCTTCGCACACCGGCGTGACGCTGCTGACCCGAAAATCGGTGATCAGGATTTCGCCGCCCTCCTCGCACAGGGCCACGGCACGCAGGCGCTCGCCTTCGCAGATGGTGCTGACGGATGCACCGGTTTCGGGCTGATAGACGATGCCGTGCATGGAACAGCGCAGGAAGCGCCCCGACTTGTCGAAAATCTGGTCCTTCTCGCAGTCCAGCTTGCGCGGCATGTGCACGCAGCGGTTGATGTAGGCGTAGACCTTGCCTTCAAAGCGAAAGACGATGCATTCCTCGCGGAGCGCTTCAAACAGGAGTTGCAGCTTCAGGTGCTGCCCGTTGGCGAGGTGATCGCCGGGGCAGACCACGAAGCGGGTTTCGCGTGACGTCATGAGCGTTTCCTTGGGAAGTGGCAGGCATGCGCTCAAGCAGCACGAATCATTCCACCTATCCGCGCTTGCCCACCAGCACCACCCCGGCCACCACCAGCGATCCGCCCAGGAGCTGGAACAGGCCCAGCGGTTCGGCCAGAATCAGCCAGCCGAGGAAAAGCGTGACCACCGGGCCGAGGGTGCCGATCAGCGACACCGGGCCGGCCCCCAGGCGACGCATGGCTTCCGACACCAGCCACACCGGCAGCACCGTCGAAAAGATCGCCATGGCGGCCGCCAGGAGCAGCACCGGCGCCGGCTGGGCGAGCATGCCGAGGGGCCGCGTGGCGACGAACTGGATCAGGCACAGCAGGCAGGCCGCCGTGCTGGCCCAGGCGGTCACCCGCGCCGCGCCCAGGCGGGCAACGGCCTGGCCGTTACCCATCAGGTACAGGGCATAGGACACCGCGCTGGCAAACACCAGGCTGCCGCCAATCCACACGTCGCGGGCAGTACCGGCGATGGTCAGATCGTGGGCCAGCGCCAGGGCGATGCCGGCGTAGCACAGCGCAATGCAGCCCACTGCACGACGGGTGATGCGCTTGCCCAGGAAGATCGCCGAGAACACCACCACCAGGGTCGGGTAGGCGAACAGGATCAAGCGTTCCAGCCCGGCCGAGATGTACTGGAGCCCGAGGAAGTCCAGGTAGCTGGCCAGGTAGTAGCCGGAAAAGCCCAGCGCCAGCATCAAGCCCAGATCACGCCCGGTAAGGGGCAAGGGCTGGCGGCGGCGGGAGTCGAGCCAGCCGAGGGCGATGAAGAAGGGCAAGGCCATGCCCATGCGCAGGGCCAGCAGGGTGACCGCGTCCACGCCGTAGGGATAGGCCAGCTTGATGAGGATGGCCTTGAAGGAGAAGCCCACCGCGCCAAGGACGGCGAAGATGAGCCCGAGACGGTTGCCAGGATGGTTCATGAACGGTGCTGCCGGAATGCTTCGGACCGCCATTAGGCCACCGGATCGGCGTGCGGGGAATTGGTAAGATCCGAGGTGAGCATTCGCCGGAGACGAAACCTTGCAATACGACCTGACCGATCTGCGCCTCTTTGCCGCGATTGCCGAAGAAGCCAACCTGACCCGCGGCGCTGCCCGCGCGCATCTCGCCGCGTCCTCGGCGAGCCACCGTCTGGCCAAGCTGGAGGAGAGCCTCGGCGTGGCGCTTTTCGAGCGCCATGCGCGCGGCCTGCGCCCCACCCGCGCCGGCGAATCGCTGCTCGGCCACGCCCGCCAGGTTTTCGCGCAGCTCGAACAGATGCACGCCGACCTGTCGCCCTTCGCCCGCGGCGTGCGGGCCCAGGTGAGCCTGTACGCCAACACCAACGCCATCAACTGCTTCCTGCCCGACGATCTCGGCGAGTTTCTGCGCGCGGCGCCCCACATCCGGGTCACGATGAAGGAGATGACCAGCCCGGAAATCCTGCGCTGCGTGAGCAGCGGCGAGGCCGAGATCGGCGTGGTGGCCGGCACGGTGCCTGCCGACGCGCTGATCGCCCACCCTTACCGCAGCGACCGCATCGTGCTGGTCACGCCGCCCTGTCACCCGATGTCGGCGCGGGCCCGGGTGCGCATCGGCGAGGTACTCGACCAGCCCTTCGTGATGCTGCACGCCGGTAGTGCCTTTCACACCGGGCTGATGAACTACGTGGCCGAAACCGGCGGCCGGCTCGATGTGCGCATCGAGGTGCGCAGCTTCGAGGCCGTGCTGCGCATGGCCGGCGCCGGGGTCGGGCTGGGCCTGGTGCCGCGCTCGGCGGCGGAGCGTTTCGGCCGCCAGCGCCCCTTCGCCATTGTCGATCTGGATGAGCCCTGGGCCAGCCGCGACCTGAGTATCGTGGTGCGCCGCGACGCGACCCTGTCGCCCCACGCCCAGGCCCTGGTAGAGGCGCTGATCCGCGGGCAATGACGACGCAGGCCGTGGGCTTTGTCGTGTTTCGGACATCCGCTGCCGCCGTGGCCTGAGCCGCCAGCCCCGCAGCCAAGGGATTTCCACCCTCCCGACACACCGGCGCGAAATTTGCGTTACGCCTCTGGACCCGTCCGGAGGAATCCCCATGAAGTTGCAGATCGAGCGTCCGTTTGTTGAAGCCCTGGTGCAGGCCCACCCCCGTCTGTCCTGGCTGAAGGAGCAGATGCGCTTCGGCACCCGGGCCGAGGTGAGCTTCATGCAGCTGGAGAACGCCGAGCTGCACTTCCTGGAGGTGCTGTTCGAAGGCGCCGGGCCCGAGCTGCGCGCCCGCGCTGCGCAAATTTCCACGCTGCGCAAGGCGCTCTCCGGCGACGGCATGCGCTTCGAGTCGGAAGACCTGGAGCTGCTGGTGCCGGCCATCGCCCGCTACCTGGCCGACGGCGCCATCCGTGGCTGGCTGTTCAGCGCCAGCTCCGCCGGCAAGCCCACGGCCTGGGTGGTGACACGCCTCGACTACACGCCCTCGACCACCGACGAAACCGGCAAGGTGCTCATCGAGATGAAGGCCAACACCCGCGGCAAGGTGGCAACCGCCAACATCCGCCTGGTGGCCAGCGACATCGCCAACCGCACGGTGGCCGGCATTTTCGCGGCTAAGGGCTACCTCAAGGAAACGCCGGAACTGATCACCGCCTACGACGACATGGCCGAGCGCTATTTCGACTGGCGCGGCCGCTACGGCGAGCAATTCTCGGGGCGCGGCACCGGCATCTACGCCGAAAACCCGACCGCCTCCCACCGGGAAAGCGACTGGTCCCGCAAGGAACTGGTGATCCTCTCGTCGAGCGGCGGCGAGGCCCGCCTGGTGAACGACGAGAGCATCCTCGCCGACCGGGTGCTGAGCCTCGACTCCCCCGGCGACATCCTCGGCCCCTATCTGAGGAAGGCCGCCAAGAGCCTCGCCTACAAGGCCGACAAGGCTGTCGAGGAATCCCGCGACGCGCTGCCCAAGGGCTTGTTCACCAGCCTGCCGGTGCACTTCTACATCCTGATGTTCCACCTCGACCTGCACCACTACCTGTGGGTGCACGTGGGCGACATCCACCCCTACGAATACAAGCCGGCCTTGAAGCAGAAGCTGATCCTGCCCGAAGAGCAGACTGATCTGATCGACATCCTGACCGCCGAGATGGACCTGCTGATGGACGACATCGTGGCCGGCAAGTCGGGCGGCACCACGGTGCTGTGCGCCGGGCCGGCCGGCGTGGGCAAGACGCTGACCGCCGAGGTGTATTCGGAGATCATCCGCCGGCCCCTGTACCGGGTGCACTCCGGCCAACTCGGCCTCAACGTGGCGGCCATGGAAACCGCGCTGAAGGACGTGCTGACCCGCGCCCAGCGCTGGGGGGCAGTGATGCTCATCGACGAGGCCGACGTGTACATCAAGCGCCGCGACGACAACATCACCATGAACGCGGTGGTCGGCGTCTTCCTGCGCGTGCTGGAGTATTTCAACGGCCTGCTGTTCCTGACCACCAACCGGGTGGACGACATCGACGAGGCCATCGTGTCGCGCTGCATCGCCCTCATCAAGTACTCACCGCCCGACGCCGAAGCACGCAAGAAGATCTGGCAGGTGATGTGCGAGCAGTTCGGGCTGGCGGTGGATGAAGCCCTGACCGACCAGCTGGTCGCCCTCTTCCCCGACGCCACCGGACGCGACATCAAGGGCCTCTCCAAGCTGGTGGCCAAGTACTGCAAGCAGAAGAACTGCGAGCCGGGCATTGAGGCCTTCAAGCGCTGTTCCACCTTCCGCGGGCTGGAGGTGGCCCATGTCGGCTGAGCACCCGGCGGTAGCCTGGGCACGGACGGCGCCGCTGACGCCTTCCGATGTCGATTGCACGACGACGGTGATGCTCAAGATCCTCGACGGCAAGTGCAAGATGAACCCGCGCGAGAAGGACATCATCGCCCTGCTCTACGACGTGCTGAAAGCCCGGCCCGGCCGCATCTTCGACGACGCGGACCATGCCCTCATCGCCCGGGCCCGAAGCGGCATCGACGAGGCCATGGTCGAGCGCATCTACGAGCAGCGCCTGCTCGCCGAAACGATGATCTCCCGTCCGGTCATGAAGGCCTACAAAGCCATGCTGCGCAGTTCGGGCATTCTTGACGAGAAACAGGAAGAAGACGAATAGCCGGGAAAAGGGGCGCCGCCACCAATATTGAAATGAAATATCGGTTACCCTTCCGGGCTCATGCAAAAGGGCAAGGCTGGGTCAATGGATTTCCTGAAATGGCTCCGACGGGCATCCGCGGAAAGTCCGGCTTCCGCCCCGGGCGCCGATGAAGAAAACACCACCATCCTCCCCGGCCGCCCCGTAAGGTCGGTGGACCTTGGCGCCATCGAGGCCATCGAAGCCCACATGCGCTGGAAGGCCCGGCTGGAATCGCGCCTGTTCGGAAACCGGCAACAGCCGCTCCAGGCCGACCGGATCTTTCGCGACAACCTCAGCACCCTCGGGCGCTGGCTTTACGGTCCGGGCAGCGAGCGCTTCGGCACCCTGGAAACCTTCGCCGACCTGCGCCGTTACAACGCCGAATTTCACCGCCACGCCGGCCAGGCCGTCATGGCCTTCAATGCCGGGCGCCGCGAAGAAGCCATCCGCATGGTCACCTCCGGTGACTACGTGCGCGCCTCGTCCCGCATCCGCCAGACCCTGGCCCGCCTCTTTGCCGAGGTGGAAGAGCGAAGCAGGCAGGCCGACAGCAGCGCCTAGGTCAGCCTGCCTCGCGAATCCACTCCACCACCGTCCCGGCAGCCGGAATGCGCCCGGACGACACCAGCTTTCCGTTGATGACGAGCCCCGGCGTCTTGAGAACGTCGTAGGCGAGGATGGCCTCCGTGTCGGTGACCTTCTCGACCTGGGCTTCCAC
The DNA here is from genome assembly GCA_030157785.1 of Zoogloea oleivorans. Classification (GTDB taxonomy): domain Bacteria; phylum Pseudomonadota; class Gammaproteobacteria; order Burkholderiales; family Rhodocyclaceae; genus Zoogloea; species Zoogloea oleivorans_A. The sequence goes on along the minus strand of JAOAUC010000021.1, from coordinate 7,336 downwards.
ACCCGCCAGCGCCACGGCCTCGCGCGCTACCTCCTCCAGCTTGCGGCAGTTGGCACAGCCGGGGCCAAGAACCTTGATGTTCAACATGATCAGACTCCTTTGAGGGAATGCGGGCGCCGGCTCAGCACGCTGATCAGCAGCGCCAGCGCCCCGATGAAGGCCGCCAGCCCGAGAGCCAGTTGCACCAGTGGTACGCCATCCACCCAGGCCCCGTAGGTGAGCCCGGCAACGGCACTGAACAGCGCCACCAACCCTACGTAAGCGGCTGTCTTGGCGCGCCCGATGATCGCTGAAATGATCAGGATGCTCTGCAGGGAGAGCTCCGGATCGGACATCAGGTAGGCCAGCAGTGGCCCCCGGTGCATGCCCAGGTCGAGGAACATGCGGGCGATGGGCACCTCGACAAGGGTCGGGAAGTACATGAAAACCCCGAAGGCCACCCCGGCCAGGTTGCCGACAACCGAATTGCTGCCGGCCACTGCCTCGATCCATTCGGGGCGAATCAGCACCCGCATCATGCCGACCAGGAACACCCCGACCACCAGCAACGGAAAAATCTGCTTCACGAAACGCCAGGATTCCCACAGCCAGTCCTGCAGCGCCTCCGGACCAAGGCGCCGCCAGGCGATGAAGTGGATCGCCGCCAGGCACGCGGCCACGCCGAAGAACTTGCCGGTCAGGCCGATGCGCAAGCCGCCCTCCACTGCCTGCACGGCAAGCGCCGCAAACAGCAGGGTCGCCCAGGTAAGCGCGAGGGTCGCCCGCGTCCAGCCATTCACGCCTTCCTGGATGTTCTCCAGCCCGCGCCAGGCGCACACGCCAATGCTGACCAGCAGCAGGATCAACACCACGCCCTGCAGGGAAATCCCCTCTTCGCCCTTGGCCGCATCGTAGGGCACCAGCCAGTCGAGGCTAGCCTGCCAGCCTCGCGCCGCCTCAAGGGGGAGCGCCAGATGTACGTACGCGCCGGTCAGCGCCTCGATTTTCAGCGTGCCGGCGAGCAGCAGGGCCACCCACAGACCCAGAAAGACCAGCACCACGCGTTGCAATCCCTCTCCCGCGGTGGCGGCAAACAGGGTGTCGCTCGCCTGGTCGTGGGCCTCGTCATCAGCCCGGAACAACAGGGCCATGATCAGGCCGATGCCGACCCCGAAAATCATCGACAGGATGAAACGCGCAATCGCCAGATCAACCCCGATCACCCCGCCGGTATAGACCAGCGCCAGGATGTTGGCGGCCGGGGCGAAGAACAGGAAAGTGATGGCCGGCCCCAGCCCGGCGCCTTTCTTGTAGATGCCGGCAAAGAGCGGAACGATGGTGCAGGAACACACCGCCAGCAGCGACCCCGCTGCCACCGCCGCCGGATAGGACACCGCCTTGCTCGAATTGCGGCCGAGAAAACGGGTGACGGTTTGCCGGGGAATCAGCGCCGACATGGCGCCGGCAATGAAGAAGGCCGGCAGCAGACAGAGCAGGACGTGGGCGGCGAGATAAGCCGCCAGATTTCCGATCCCCCCGTAGAGCACGGGAAGCAGCCAGGAGAACAGGGCATCCACGACACACCGCCTTTCAAACGGAAAGAATCCGTCTGCTCCACTTTACGCCGGCAAGCAGCACATACCTTGACCTGACGCAGCAGGCGGTGATACAGCAACGCACCTCAATGGGAATGCTTGTGTTCCATCATCGGCGCGGCGGCCGTCAGGTCGCGCACCTCGGCCTTCACTTCGACCATCTCGACCTTCTTGTCCTTGCCCTCCACCTTCAGGGTGATCGGCACGATCTCGCCCTTGGTGAGGGGTTTCTTCAGGTCGATCAGCATCACGTGGTAGCTGCCCGGCTTGAGCTCCACGGTTTTGCCGGGCTGCACCTCGAGGCGCGGCAGTGCGCGCATCTTCATCACGTTGTTGTCCATCACCATTTCGTGGAGCTCGACCACGCTGGCCGCCGGGCTGGCTACACCCACCAGCGTCACGCCGGACTTGCTGGTCAGTTGCATGAAGGCGCCGGTGGCTTTCTGGGCCGCCACGGTGCCGCGCACCCAGGGTGCAGTGACTTCCAGGTCGGCGGCCAGTGCGCCGCCGGCAAACAGGCCGGCCAACGCCAGCCCTGCAATCTTGTACGACATGCTCACGGAGAACTCCTTTGATTGAATGCGACGGGGAGCTTAACGCGGGCGGGGCAGGAAGCGTTACCGGCAAACGCCGTCTTGCGACCATTTGCCGCATGTAACACTGCACGACGGCCACGCGTGCCGGCAACGTCTGCTTACAAGCCCGCACGCACGTCGGGGGCCAGCGCTGCTCCAATGCGCTGTTACCCACCCGCCAGGAGACCCACTTCCATGTTCAAGAAACTTGCCGCCCTCTACGCCCTCGTCCGCAAGGACGCCGGCATCCTGTGGCTTGCCCTGCGCCACCCGGCACGGCCCGCCTGGCTGCGGCCGGCAGTGGGCCTGCTGGCCTTCTACCTGGTGTCGCCCATAGACCTGATTCCCGACTTCATTCCGGTGATCGGCCTGGTGGACGACCTCGTGCTGATTCCGCTGCTGCTCGCCTGGCTGGTGCGCCTGCTGCCGGATTCACTGAAACGCGGCTACGCCGACGACGCCCGGACCCTCGACGCGGTGCCGGTCAGGACCAGGTAACCGTTGCCGCCAGCAGGTAGCCGGCGCCGTACACCGTCTTGATCAGCTTTGCGTGCTGCGGGTCTTCCTCGAAGCGCCGGCGCAGGCGCGAGATGCGCAGATCGATGCTGCGGTCGAGTGCCGACACGTCACGCCCGCCAAGCAGTTGCTCGCGGGTGAGGATGTGGTTGGGATGGGCCAGCAGCACCGACAGCAACTGGGCCTCGGCGGTACTAAGGGTTTCCGGCTGGCCGCCGGGGCTGGTCAGCGTGTTGCTGCCGGGCTCGAAGCGCCAGCCGGCAAACTCCGCCACCCGCTGGGACGGGTCGGCCGGCAACATCACCTGGCCCGGGTAGCGGCGCAGGATGCTGCGCACCCGGGCGATGAGCTCGCGCGGCTCGAAGGGCTTGACCACGTAATCGTCGGCCCCCAGCTCGAGGCCCATCACCCGGTCGTAGATGTCACTGCGGCCGGTAACGACGAGCAGGCCGCAGGTGTGCTTGCCGCGCAATTGCTGGAGCACCGCCATGCCGTCCATGTCGGGCAGACCCAGGTCGAGGATGACCAGATCCGGCACCTTGTGGCGCAGACCGTGGAAGAAGGCCTCGGCGGTACGGAAAAGCTCGGCGCGATAGCCGAACTTTTCCAGCGTGCCGGCGATCAGGCGGGCAATGTCGGCCTCGTCTTCAACGACGTAAATGAGTTCGGGCGTCCGGGAGTGCACCATGGTGATGCTAGGTTCCCTCATGCGGCGAAGGGACGCAAGGCTGCCAGCAGCTTGTCCCGCGAGAAAGGCTTGGCGAGCAGCGGCAGGTGAAGATCGGCGTCCATGCTGGAATGCGATTCGGCGAAGCCGCTCATCAGCACCACCGGCAGATCCGGCCGGAAACGCTGCACGAAGCGCGCCAGCGCCCGGCCGTCCATGCTGCCCGGCATCACCACATCGGAAATCACCAGCGCAATGGCCGGGATGTTCTCCACCAGATCGGCGGCCTCAGCCCCGTTTTCGGCCTCGACCACCACGCAACCCAGTTCGGCCAGCTGCATGCGCACCACGGTGCGCACGTCGGCATCGTCCTCGGCCAGCAACACCAGCTTGCCAGCCAGTTCGATGTCGGCGTGCAGCGCGGGCAGCACTTCCGGCTGCTCGGCTGCGGCCACGCTGGGCAGCAGCAAGGCCACCGTGGTGCCCCGCGCCTGACGGCTGCGGATGCGCACGCCGCCGCCCGACTGCTTGGTAAAACCATACACCATTGACATGCCCAGGCCACTGCCCATGCCGAACTGCTTGGTGGTGAAGAAAGGCTCGAAAACCCGCGCCAGGGTGCTCCCGTCCATGCCCATGCCGTTGTCGCTGACGGCGATCTGCACATAGTCGCCGGGCGGCACCTCCAGGTCGGCGGCGGCATGGACGCCCAGGTGCTCGATCGACGACTCGATGCGCAGCTCGCCGCCGTTGGGCATGGCGTCGCGGGCATTGAGGGCCAGGTTGAGGAGCGCGTTTTCGAGCTGGTGGGCATCCACCATGGCCACCAGGCAGGGCTCGCGGCTGGCCGTGCTGACGGCGATGGTGGAAGGCAGGGAACGGCGGATCAGTTTGGACATGCCGAGAATCAGCTCATTGACCTCCAGCGGCTTCGGTTCCAGCGGCTGGCGGCGGGCAAAGCCGAGCAGGCGGCGAATCAGCTCGGCCCCCCGGTTGGCGGCGTGCATGGCCGGCTCGACGAAGTTCTCGGTGAGCGGGTCGTCCGGGTGGTTTTCCTTGAGGGCCACCAGGTTGCCGATCACCACGGTCAGCATGTTGTTGAAGTCGTGGGCGAGGCCACCGGTGAGCTGGCCGATGGCTTCCATCTTCTGGGCCTGGGCCAGCGCGGCCTGGGTGTGGCGTTGCTCGGTGACATCCACCGAGTGCACGTAGCAGCCATGCACCTCGCCGTCCGGGCCGACGTCGGGCACCAGCGTGCTGCGGGCACGGGCCGGCGCACCATCTCGGCCGGTGAGGGTGTATTCGTACGACACCTGCTCGCCGGCCAGCGCCCGCGACACGAAGGGCGACACGATGGCGAAGACCTCCTGCCCGGTCACCTCGCGAATCTGCTGACCCTCGATTTCGTGGGCCGACCAGCCGAACCACTCGGCGTAACCCTTGTTGGCGTAACGGTAAGTCCAGCTCCGGTCGAAATAGGCCACCGCGGCGGGAATCGCATCGGTGATCTCGCGCAGGCGCTGCTCGCTGCGCCGCAGGGCCTCCGTGCGGGAGCGAATGTGCGCCTCCAGCTCGGCCTGATGGCTGGCGATCTGCTCCTGGGCGCGGCGCTGTTCGGTGATGTCGGTATAAACGGTGATGAAGCCCTGATGCGGCAACGGAAAACCGCGGATCGACAAGACCTGCCCGTTGGGCCGGACGCGCTCGGTAACGTGGGGCTGGAAGCTCCTTGCCCGGGCCACGCGCTCGGCCACCTGCGCATCCGGATCGCCGGGGCCGTAGTCACCGCGCTCGGCGTTGAAACGGATGAATTCCTCGAAGGACATGCCCTGTCGGGCCAGCGACTCCGGAAAGTCCAGCAGCCGCAGGAAGGCGCCGTTCCACGCCACCATGCGCAACTCGGCGTCGAAAACGGTAACGCCCTGGTCGAGCAGATCGAGCCCCGCCCCGAGCATCTCCCGGTAGCGCCGATCGAAGGACAGGGGCGTCTCCTCCAGCGCCTGAGTTCCCTGCATGCCCTGCCCATCCTGCCCGCTCATCGTCACTTCACACCCTCCGTTTTCCGGAGATTCTAGCCAGCCGTCGGCCCGCGCAAGGGCTTCGACAAAATTCAGTACATTTCCGCGCAAGTTCCGACAACTTTGTTTGCGAATCTTCGCCTCGATCCCCGGTAGTCCGTCACGGACACCACAAAGGGGAAGGCCCTAGAGCCACCGCCTCATCAAGTAGTGGCGATCAAGACCAGGAGGAGATAAAGGTGTCGAACAATCCGTACGAGAACGGGCTGGACAAGTGTGCAGCCAACCACGTTCCGCTCTCGCCGCTGTCCTTTCTCGAACGCACCGCGCAGATCTACCCGACCCGCCCGTCGGTGATCCACGGCGCCCGCCGCTTCACCTGGAGCCAGACCTACGCGCGCTGCCGCCGCCTGGCCAGCGCCCTGGCCGCCAAAGGCATCGGCCGCGGCGACACGGTGGCCGTGATGCTGCCCAACGTGCCGGCGATGGTCGAAGCCCACTTCGGCGTGCCGATGACCGGCGCCGTGCTCAACACCCTCAACACCCGCCTCGACCCGGAAGCCATCGCCTTCATGCTCACCCACGGTGAAGCCAAGGTGCTGATCACCGACCCGGAATTCGCCGCCATCATCGCGCCGGCTCTCGAACTGCTCGAAGGCCCCAAGCCGCTGATCATCGACGTGCTGGACGACGAATACCCGGGCAAGACCCGCCTCGGCGACATCGAATACGAAGACTTCATCGCCGACGCCGACCCCTTCTACGCCTGGAAGCTGCCCGCCGACGAGTGGGACGCCATCGCGCTGAACTACACTTCCGGCACCACCGGCAACCCCAAGGGCGTGGTCTTTCACCACCGGGGCGCCTACCTCAACTCGGCCTCCAACATCATCAGCTGGGGCATGCCGCAGCACGCGGTGTACCTATGGACGCTGCCCCTGTTCCACTGCAACGGCTGGTGCTTTGCCTGGACCCTGGCCGCCAACGCCGGCGTCAACGTGTGCCTGCGCAAGGTGGATGTGGCCCTCATCTACGAATTGATCCGCGAACACAAGGTGAGCCACTTCTGCGGCGCACCCATCGTGCACGGCATGCTCATCAACGCCGCCGAAGGCCTGCGCGCCGGCATCAATCACAAGGTGGCAGCCCTCATCGCCGGTGCCGCGCCCCCGGCCGCGATCATCGAAGGCATGGAGCGCATCGGCTTCGACATCACCCATGTGTATGGCCTGACCGAAACCTATGGCCCGGCCTCCGTGTGCGCCAAGCACCCGGAATGGGACGAACTGCCCATCGACAAGCGCGCCGAGCGCAACGGCCGCCAGGGCGTGCGTTACCACATGCAGGAAGCCATCACCGTCCTCGACCCGCAAACCATGGAACCCGTGCCCGCCGACGGCGAAACCATGGGCGAGATCATGTTCCGCGGCAACCTGGTCATGAAGGGTTACCTGAAGAACGAGAAGGCCACCCAGGAAGCCTTCGCCGGCGGCTGGTTCCACACGGGCGACCTGGCCGTGCTGCATCCGGACGGCTACGTGAAGATCAAAGACCGCTCCAAGGACGTGATCATTTCCGGCGGCGAGAACATCTCCTCGCTGGAAGTGGAAGACGTGCTCTACCGCCACCCGGCCGTGATGACCGCCGCCGTGGTCGCCCGGCCCGACGAGAAGTGGGGCGAAGTACCGGCCGCCTACATCGAGATCAAGGAAGACGCCCAGGTCACGGTGGACGACATCATCGCCCACTGCCGCGAGCACCTGGCCCGCTTCAAGGTGCCCAAGTTCGTCGAGTTCTGCGTCCTGCCGAAGACCTCGACCGGAAAGATCCAGAAGTTCGTACTGCGCCAACAGGCCAAGTCCAGCTCGGCCATTGAATAAGACCACGGAGACCAAGAAACCATGAAGATTCTCGTTCCGATCAAGCGGGTTGTTGATTACAACGTCAAGATCCGCGTCAAGGCCGACCAGACCGGCGTCGAGCTGG
>JAOAUC010000020.1 GCA_030157785.1 Zoogloea oleivorans | reverse complement strand
CCCTGGCTCCATTGTGCCGATCATCAAGTGGCTCCTATGTGCCGGTCGGTGACAGCAGGCGCGTGGATCAGTATCTTCATCCGGGTGCCGTGGGTTGGTGAAGAGGTAGGTGTGATGGGCGCGCAGCCTCGCTGAAGACCCGCTCCGCCCGGGCTAGGATCGTGTCTGTGCCGGCGCGCATGTCGAACGGTGCCACCGACAGCCACAGGGCTTCGACCCGGATCATGCGAGCCACTCGCGCAGCCAGGCACAGCAGGCTGCGGCCAAGGATGCGGGCCAGTCCACCGTGACAGTCGCGGTGCCCTTGCGCAGTTCTGGGTAAAGTTCATGTAAGTGCCCACTTCTATGCGTAGTGGACACTATGGATAGCGAGCTAAGGAGTCCAGGTTGATGGGTTGGTCGGGTGCTTGCGGAACAAGCTCTCTATCGCGCTTCAATGATCGGTGCATCACGCGCATTGGCGTTGCCTGTCCTGATCGTGTCAACGCGCTAGAAACGCGCTGGAAGCCATAACCTTACGTCATTTTGCTACACTGTTGCGGTAAATAATCTCTCCAGCATTCTGCGAAGAGTAGCGGTGCGCCCAAGTCACGAGGCGCTTCTCCTCATAACAACATATCAATCCTGTCTCCAGATAGCCTATGAGCAGTTCTGTAGTAAGCCTCGCTGATCTTGAGTCTCACCTCTGGGAGTCCGCGAATATTTTGCGCGGCCCTGTAGATGCCGCGGACTTCAAGACGTACATCTTCCCGCTGCTGTTCTTCAAGCGCGTCTGCGATGTCTGGGACGAGGAGTACCAGGAGATTGTCGATGAGGCTGGTGACGAGCAACTGGCCTGCTTCCCTGAATCGCACCGTTTCCAGATCCCCGAAGACTGCCACTGGGATGATGTCCGAACCAAGGCCAGCAATGTCGGTGTAGCCCTCCAGCGCGCGATGCGTGAGATCGAGAAGGCCAACCCGGACACCCTTTATGGCGTGTTCGGCGACGCCCAGTGGTCGAATAAGGAGCGGCTGTCAGACACCCTGCTCAAGGACTTGATCGAGCATTACTCGAAGTTGCCGCTTGGCAATCGGAACGTTACCTCCGATCTCCTTGGCGATGCCTACGAGTACCTGATCAAGAGATTTGCCGACGCCACCAACAAGAAGGCCGGCGAGTTTTACACCCCACGCAGCGTGGTGCGGCTGATGATCGACATGCTGGATCCCAAACAGGCCGAGACTATTTATGACCCAGCTTGCGGTACCGGGGGCATGTTGCTGGCAGCGGTACAGCACGTCAGAGAGATGCTCGGTGACGTCAAACGGCTGTGGGGCAAGCTGTACGGGCAGGAGAAAAACCTCACCACCTCGTCCATCGCGCGAATGAACCTGTTCCTGCACGGTATCGAGGACTTCCAGGTAGTGCGCGGCGACACGCTCCGCAACCCAGCCTTCTTCGAGGGCGACCGGCTGGCGACCTTCGATTGCGTCATCGCCAATCCACCGTTCTCTCTCGAAAAGTGGGGCGAAGATCTGTGGCTGAACGACCCCTTTGGCCGCAATTTTGCTGGTCTGCCACCGTCATCCAGCGGCGATTTTGCGTGGGTGCAGCACATGGTCAAGTCGATGGCCGATGTGACTGGCCGAATGGCCGTCGTGCTTCCCCAGGGCGCTCTTTTCCGCAAAGGGGCCGAAGGTGAAATCCGGCAAAAATTGCTTGAAATGGATCTGGTCGAGGCGGTCATCGGCTTGGCACCGAATTTGTTCTATGGTACAGGGCTCGCCGCATGCATCCTAGTGCTGCGCAAGCGTAAGTCAGCCGAGCGCAAGAAAAAGGTGCTGATCGCCGACGCGTCGCGGTTGTTCCGTCGAGGGCGGGCGCAAAACTACCTGGAGCCCGAGCACGCCGTTGAAATTCTTTCTTGGTATCACAGCTTTGTCGATGTGCAAGACGCCGTGCGCGTGGTCAGCCTTGATGAGATCAAGGCCGAGGACTGGACGCTGAACATCTCGCGCTACGTGCTGCCGCCGCTGCAAGAAGACATTCCGCCACTGCCTGAAGCCATCGAGGCCTTCAAGGACGCACTGACTCGCTGCCGTGAGGCAGAGGAACGGCTCGCGCAGGTCATGACCGAAGGAGGATGGCTGAAATGAGCCGCATCACCCAACAAGAACTCGAAAGCTACCTGTGGGGCGCCGCTGTGCTGCTGCGCGGCCTGATTGATGCCGGCGACTACAAACAGTTCATCTTTCCGCTGCTGTTCTACAAGCGTGTCTCGGATGTCTGGGACGAGGAGTATCAAGCTACGCTGGCCGATTCGGACGGTGACCTGTCCTACGCCGAGTTTGCTGAGAACCACCGTTTCCAGATTCCCGAAGGCGCGCATTGGAGCGATGTGCGGCAAACGCCGAAGAACGTCGGTGCGGCCATCCAGAAGGCCATGCGCGCCATCGAGTCGGCCAACCCTGATATGCTCGACGGAATCTTCGGCGATGCCCCGTGGACCAACCGCGAGCGCTTGCCCGATGAAACACTGAAGGACTTGATCGAGCACTTCTCGACCCAGACGCTTTCGGTGGCCAACGTGCCCGAGGACGAACTCGGGAACGCTTACGAATACCTGATCAAGAAGTTCGCGGACGACTCAGGCCACACCGCCGCCGAGTTCTACACCAACCGCACCGTCGTTCACCTGATGACGCAGCTCTTGGCACCGCAGGCGGGCGAGTCGATCTACGACCCCACGTGCGGCACCGGTGGCATGCTGATCTCGGCGCTGGACGAAGTGAAGCGCTCTGGCGGCGAATACCGCACGCTCAAGCTCTACGGGCAGGAGCGCAACCTGATCACCTCATCCATCGCCCGCATGAACCTGTTCCTGCACGGCGTGGAAGACTTCGAAATCATCCGGGGCGACACCTTGGCCGAACCCAAGCATATCGAGGGGGACCGCCTGCGCCAATTCGATGTAATTCTCGCCAACCCCCCGTACTCCATCAAGCAATGGGATCGGGAAGCCTGGAGAAGTGACAAGTGGGGCCGCAACTCGCTGGGTACGCCGCCGCAGGGCCGGGCCGACTACGCCTTCCAGCAGCACATTCTGACCAGCCTCACCGCCAAGGGGCGTAGTGCCGTGCTCTGGCCTCACGGCGTGCTGTTCCGTAACGAGGAACAGTCCATGCGCACCAAGATGGTCGAACAGGACTGGGTTGAGGCCATTATCGGCTTAGGCCCCAATCTGTTCTACAACTCCCCGATGGAGTCTTGCATCGTCATCTGCAATCGCAAGAAGGCTGCCGCTCGCAAGGGCAAGGTGATCTTCATCGACGCGGTGAACGAGGTCACCCGGGAACGGGCACAGAGCTTTCTGAAGCCAGAACACCAGCAGCGCATCCTGAGCGCCTACCAGACCTTTGCGGACGTGCCCGGGTTCGCCAAGGTCGCCACCCTGGCCGAGATCGGCGCCAATGCTGGCAACCTCTCGATTCCGCTGTACGTGAAGCGCATTGCCGCCGCCGTTGCTACCGACAGCAATGGTGAAGCGGTATCGCTGCGCTCTACCTGGGAACAATGGCAAACCGAAGGGCGCGCGTTCTGGCGACAGATGGACGCGCTGGCGGAAACGCTAGATAGCCTTTCCAAAGCTGAGGATACGCAATGAAGCTCCAAGCTATTCGGTTATCGAACTTTCAGTCATTCGGTGAAGATCCCACCGAAATCACGCTCGAAGACATCACCTACCTGATTGGCCCGAATGGCTCAGGTAAAACGGCTGCGCTGCAGGCCTTGTGCCGACTATTCGCTTTCGACCCGTCGTTGCGCCGGATTCTGCGTTCAGACTTTCATGTGCCCTGCAGAGAAGAGGAAACACCAGATGAGCGACACCTCTGGATTGAGGCTGACTTCCTCTTTCCCGAGCTGGCGGAAGACGAAGACAACACAACCGTAGCCCCGCATTTTGCACATATGCGGCTTGATGAGCTCGACGGTATTCCGCGCGTTCGTTACCGTCTCAGTGCGAGCTTGGGTGTGGATGGCGATATCGAAGAATCCATGGCGTACGTGTTGGACCTGGATGCTGACGGCGAACCACTCAGCACTGCGCAAGTTCCCAGAGCTGAGCGTAACCATATCCACGTCCACTATCTTCCGGCACAGCGTGATCCTGCCGACCACATCGCATGCGGCGCCAATGCCCTTCTAGGAAGAATGCTTCGCGCAGTGAAATGGGATGCGGAGCGTGACGAGATCAAGACGCTGACCGATCAGATCAGTGACAGCTTGGCGGCGAACCCATCAGTCAATGCGTTGAGCGAAAGCCTCAAAACAACGTGGGCCACGCTGCACAAAGGCAAGTTCTTCGCCGATCCGAAGATCACCTTCGTGGCCTCCGAGATCGAAGCCTTGTTGCGCCACATGTCGGTTTCATTTTCGCCTGGACACGATGAGAGTCTGGTCGATTTTTCCCGGCTGAGCGACGGTCAGAAATCGATGCTGTATCTGTCCCTCGCACTGTCGTCGCAAGCCATTGGGCGCGCCGTACTCGCCGGGCAAGACACTTCGTTTGATCCCGACAAATTGCGCCCCCCTGTATTTACTCTGGTCGCCGTTGAAGAGCCCGAAAACAGCCTCTCCCCGCACTACCTCGGGAGGATCGTTAGTGCTTTGAACACCATGGTTCAGCACCCAGACGCCCAAGCACTCATCGCCACGCATGCGCCGTCGATGCTTCGCCGCGTTGCGCCAGAGCACATCCGCTATCTGCGGCTGACCGAAGCACGGCAATCACGCGTCACGCAAATCCTATTGCCGGAAAGCACGGACGATGCACACAAATTTGTGCGGGAAGCCGTCCAGGCATTTCCTGAGGTCTATTTCTCGCGGCTCGTCGTCCTGGGCGAAGGCGATAGCGAAGAGATCGTGTTGCCACGCCTGCTGCAGGTCAAAGGCGCTCCAGTTGATGAATCAGCAGTCACGATTGCGCCTCTGGGGGGCAGACACGTAAATCACTTCTGGCGCCTGCTCTCAGCTTTGCAGATCCCGTACCTGACGCTCCTTGATCTGGATGTGGCGCGTTACGCCGCAGGTTGGGGACGAATCAAATATGTTAACGATCAGCTAGGTCTATATCGCCCCAAGGAGAAATTGCCGGATGGCTACAAGATACCTAAATGGAACTCTGAAAAATACAAGGTCCGGGACGATGACTACAGCCACTATATCGAAGCGCTCGAAAAACGTGACGTCTATTTCTCTTCCCCATTAGACCTCGATTTCGCCATGCTGCTTTCCTTCCCAGAAGCCTATGGCGTCGAGGAAGAAGAGCCCGATGAATCAACGATCAAGGCCGTGCTCGGGAAAAGCCATCATGACGCAGGCCAGTACAGTGAAGATGAACTGAAACTTTTCAGCACCTATCACCAGCGGTTCAAGCTGGGTAGCAAACCTGCTGCCCACATTGATGCACTGGCCCAACTGACGGATGCAGAATTGCTGGCAAACATGCCCGCTTCGCTGAGCAGGCTGGCCGATGCCGTCATCGCCAAACTGGCGGAGCTGCCCGAGTGATTGCCATCGACGCCTGGCAGCCTGCAGATGGGCTGACGCTCGAACCGAATGCGCTGCTTGCCGCTAAAGAGCAGGTGCGCTGCCTCGCGCTCACGGCCGGGCCCGGTGCGGGTAAAACCGAGATGCTGGCACAGCGAGCAGATTTCCTATTGCGCACAGGAACCTGCCGCTATCCCAAACGAATTCTGGCGATTTCGTTCAAGGTGGATGCCAGCAAAAATCTGAAGGAACGCGTGCAGCGTCGTTGTGGCGCAGATCTCGCTTCACGCTTTGACAGCTATACCTTCCATGCCTTTGCCAAGCGCATCATTGATCGTTTTCGCCCAGTACTGACTGGAAAGGATGCCCTTGAGGCTGGCTACACGTTTGGCAAACCGAAGGTGGCTCACAAGCAGATCGACTTCGATGATCTGGTTCCGCTCGCAATTCAGATACTCAAAAAGTCAAGAATTGCCCGCAACGCTATTCGCCAGACCTACAGCGACGTTTTTCTGGATGAATTTCAGGACTGCACAGACAAACAATACGATCTCGTAAAGCTCGCCTTCCATGGTACGGGAATCCGGCTGACGGCAGTCGGCGACACCAAGCAGAAAATCATGGGCTGGGCTGGAGCACTAGATGGCATTTTCCAGACTTTTGCGACCGATTTTGCGGCGACCCCGCTCAACATGTACCGCAACTTTCGCTCCAAGCCTCGACTGCTGCGCTTGCAGAACGAAATCATCCGCGTGCTTGACCCCGCATCGGTCATGCCGGAAGAGCAGGTTGCCGGGGATGAAGGAGAAGTACTCGCTTGGGGTTTCGAAGACAGCCGCCAAGAGGCTGAATACCTGGCGGACCGGATTGCCGAGTGGATTGATCACGAACTTGTCCCACATCCGGAGATCGCCGTACTGATCTCAAAGCAACCGGATCTCTACGCCAACCATCTGATTGCGGCGCTGGAGGCCAAAGGCATCCCCTACCGCAACGAACAACAGCTGCAAGACATTACCACCGAGCCCGCAGCGCGCTTGGTGGTCGATTACCTGTCGTGCATCTACGGCAAGCGTGAGCCCAAGTCATGGGTGCGGCTGATGAACTTGCTGGTGCCTTTTGCGGATGCTGAAATCCAGGCCAACACCCGCTGGGACTTTGATCGCTTGATCAAAGCACAGCGCAAGAGCGCATCACTTCTGGAGTTGATTGATGAGCCCTACTCAGGTTGGTGGGAGTCGGCGCGAGGTTTTTTGAACAAGATCCCCCGAGAAATCTTGGTAGCGCTCTCGCCTGACTACGAATCGTCAGATCGGCTCAAAGCGGTGGTGCGAGATACCAAAGCACGTATCGAAGAGCTGCTAAAAATTGAGCCGGAGTTACCCAAGGCGCTTGAGCGCTTTGTGGATGACAAAGCAGTACGCATCCTGACCATCCACAAAAGCAAGGGCCTGGAGTTCGACTCGGTCATCATTTTAGGTGTCGAGAATCAGACCTTTTGGGGCAAGCCCGACGCAGAACGCTGCGGGTTCTTTGTTGGTGTTTCACGTGCGAAGCGGCGGCTGGTTGTCACCGCGAGCAAGCACCGGGAAACCCCGCCCTCTAACCCATATCGATGGCAAGAAGAACGGACTCCACACAAGGAGTTTTTCGGTTACGTCATTCCGTTGGTGAGCAAAGAAAATGAAGGGTGAGTCCCTGAAGCCCGGCTGGCGCCGGGTGAAATTTGGCGACGTAGTGAAACAATGCAAAGAGAAAGCCGATCCGGAAACTTCAGGTTTGGAGCGGTACATCGCTGGTGACCACATGGACACCGATGACCTCCGCCTCCGTCGCTGGGGCGTGATTGGCTCAGGTTACTTGGGGCCAGCCTTCCACATGCGATTCAGGCCAGGTCAAGTCCTCTATGGCTCACGCAGAACATATCTGCGCAAGGTGGCCTTGGCGGACTTTGAAGGAATCTGCGCCAATACGACTTTTGTACTGGAACCCAAAGACCCCTTCGAACTTTTGCCGGAGTTCCTGCCGTTTTTGATGCAGACCGAGGCATTCAATGCATTCTCTGTCAAGAGCTCGAAGGGTTCAGTCAATCCCTACATCAACTTCTCTGACTTGGAACGCTTTGCGTTCATGCTCCCCCCGATGGATGTGCAGCATCGCCTCGTCAAACTTCTCACCTCCATTGAGGACTACTTGGATTCGCTTTCGGAGGCTGACCTAGCGACAACAGCACTAGAAAACTCACGTATTGAAAACGCGCTGGCTTCAGTGCCGGCTGATCGTGTCATTACGGTCGACAAACTCGTGCCGCTTGGTCCAAAGAACGGCCTATCCCCGAAAGCAAATGCTGACGAACGTGGATACCCAACCCTCAGCATCGGCGCCGTCCGGGATGGACGCATTGTTGCCGAAGGCAATACGAAATACGCCGAGGTATCCGACGCTGAAGCTGCTGCGTTTGAACTGAAGGCAAACGACGTACTTGTTGTGCGTGGAAATGGCAACAAGCTACTCGCAGGCAAATGCGGCCTTGTCGATGTCGTGCCAAAGGGATGTTTCTATCCAGACCTGCTGATTCGACTCAAGTTTGACGAAAAGATCATCAGGCCGGAGTTTGCGGTATTGCAGTGGAACAGCCAGAGTACGCATAACCGTCTGATCTCGCGCGCCAAATCCACAAACGGAATCTGGAAAATCAATGGTGCTGACATTCGCCAACACGCGCTCAAGGTGCCGGAAGTAGAAGAACAGGATGCTGTGCTGGAAGAGATGAGAGCAATTCGATTGGCTCGGAAAAAAATTGCTACTCGCAAGATGGCGGTGCAGAACCTGAAAATGCATGCACTTAGGTCGATTGAGAATGGGGGGGAAAATGGCATTTAACGAATCAAACACCGTTGAGGCCTACGTCCGCGATCTACTCGCCGGCCCGATGAAGGCTGTCGCAACCAACGCCGTCCAGGAACCTCAAGCCAGCTACGGCCCCAGCGCCAAGGGCATCGGCTGGCGCTACGCGGCCCCGGCTGAGGTGCCACGCCAGATTCAGGAAGTGCTGGTCGAGCCCTGGCTGCGCGATGCGTTGATTCGCCTTAACCCCGAGATTGCCGCTCAACCCGACCGTGCCGATGAAGTGCTCTACAAACTGCGCGCCATCGTGCTGTCGGTGCGTTCGGATGGGCTGATCCGCGCCAACGAAGAAATGACCGCGTGGATGCGTGGCGAGCGCTCGATGCCCTTCGGTCACAACAATGAGCATGTGCCGGTGCGGTTGATCGACTTTGATGACCTGGCGCAGAACCAGTACATCGTCACCCAACAGTACACCTACCGAGCGGGCCCCACCGAGCGCCGGGCTGATCTGGTGCTGTTGGTCAACGGTCTGCCGCTGGTGCTGATCGAGGCCAAGACGCCGGTCAAGAAGTGCATCAGCTGGGTCGATGGTGCGGTGCAGGTGCACGACGACTACGAGAAGTTCGTGCCGGAGCTGTTCGTTTGCAATGTGTTCTCGGTGGCCACCGAGGGCAAAGCCTATCGCTATGGTTCCATCGGCCTGCCGGTCAAAGACTGGGGCCCGTGGCATCTGGATGGTGATGGCGACGATGGGCAGCACCATCCACTGAAGTCGCTCAAGCTGTCCGCTGAGAGCATGTTGCGTCCGCATGTGGTGTTGGACATGCTCGGCAGCTTCACCCTGTTCGCCACCGACAAGAAAAAGCAGCGCATCAAGATCATTTGCCGCTACCAGCAGTTTGAAGCGTCCAACAAGATCGTCGAGCGCGTGCTGGCGGGTTACCCGCGAAAAGGCTTGATCTGGCACTTCCAGGGGTCGGGCAAGTCACTGCTGATGGTGTTCGCCGCACAGAAGCTGCGCATGCACGCAGGATTGAAGAACCCCACGGTGCTGATCGTGGTGGACCGGATCGATCTCGACAGCCAGATCACCGGCACCTTCACCGGGGCGGACATTCCCAATCTGGAAAAGGCGGACAGCCGCGAGAAACTACAGCAGCTGCTGGCGCAGGATGTGCGCAAGATCATCATCACCACGATCTTCAAGTTTGGTGAGGCAGCCGGCAGTCTGAACGACCGTAGCAACATCATCGCCCTGGTGGACGAGGCGCACCGCACCCAGGAAGGTGATCTCGGCCGCAAGATGCGCGAAGCCCTGCCTAACGCATTCCTGTTCGGCCTGACCGGCACGCCGATCAACCGTGCTGATCGCAACACCTTCTACGCCTTCGGGGCTGAGGAAGATGAGAAGGGCTACATGAGCCGTTACGGCTTCGAGGAGTCGATCCGTGACGGCGCCACGCTGAAGCTGCACTTTGAGCCCCGGCTGATTGACCTGCACATCGACAAGGCCGCGCTGGATGCCGCCTACAAAGACCTGACCGGTGGCCTGTCGGATCTGGACAAGGACAACCTCGCCAAGACCGCTGCCAAGATGGCCGTGCTGGTGAAGACGCCCGAGCGCATTCGAAAGATTTGCGAAGACATCGTCGAGCACTTCCAGACCAAGGTGGAGCCCAACGGCTTCAAAGGGCAGATCGTTACCCTCGACCGGGAATGCTGCCTGCTGTTCAAGGCGGAGTTGGACAAGCTTCTGCCGTCCGAAGCCACGGACATCGTCATGTCGGTGCAGGCGGCAGACAAAAAGGAACATCCAGAGTACGCGCCCTACGATCGCAGCCGCGATGAAGAGGAACGCCTGCTGGACCGCTTCCGAGACCCGGCGGACCCTCTGAAGCTGATCATCGTGACGGCTAAGCTGCTTACTGGCTTCGATGCTCCTATCCTGCAGGCGATGTACCTGGATAAGCCGCTGCGCGACCACACGCTGCTGCAGGCCATCTGCCGGGTGAACCGGACCTACTCGGAGCAGAAGACCCACGGCTTGATTGTGGACTACCTGGGCATCTTCGACGATGTGGCTACGGCGCTGGAATTTGATGACCAGAGCGTCAAGCAGGTGGTCAGCAACATTCAGGAACTGAAGGACAAGCTGCCAGAAGCCATGCAGAAATGCCTGGCCTTCTTCACTGGCTGTGATCGCACTCTGCAAGGTTATGAGGGCCTGATCGCTGCGCAGCAGTGCCTGCCCAACAATGAGGTGCGAGACAACTTTGCCGCCGAGTTCAGCGTGTTGGGCCGCATCTGGGAGGCGCTGTCCCCCGACAGCGTGCTTGGCCCGTTCGAGACGGACTACAAGTGGCTGTCGCAGGTGTACCAGTCGGTGCAGCCGTCCAGCGGCCACGGCAAGCTGATCTGGCACTCTCTGGGCGCCAAAACCATCGAGCTTATCCATCAGAACGTGCATGTCGATGCGGTGCGCGACGACCTCGACACCTTGGTGCTGGATGCGGACCTACTGGAAGCGGTGCTCTCGAACCCTGACCCGAAGAAGGCCAAGGAGATCGAGATCAAGCTGAACCGACGCATGCGCAAACATGCGGGCAATCCGAAGTTCAAACAACTGTCGGAGCGGCTGGATGCGCTGAAGGACCGTTTTGAATCCGGTCAGATCAACAGCGTCGAATTTTTGAAGCAGTTGCTGGAGATTGCCAAGGAAACCCTTCAGGCCGAGAAAGAGGTGCCACCTGAAGAAGATGAGGACCGTGGCAAGGCGGCACTCACCGAACTGTTCAACGAGGTCAAGACTTCGGAGACGCCCATCATGGTCGAACGGGTGGTCGCAGACATTGACGAGATCGTGCGCCTCGTCCGCTTTCCAGGCTGGCAAGGCACGCAGGCCGGTGAGCGCGAGGTTAAGAAGGCACTGCGCAAGGCCCTCTTCAAATACAAGCTGCACGCGGATGAGGAACTGTTTGAGAAGGCCTTCTGCTATATACGGCAGTATTACTAGCAAGCCTTCACGAGGCAAATGAATTAAATTTCTTACTATGAGACGCCGGACCTGCGCAGATGATGAATTGGCCTGTTTTTCAGGGTGTAGACGATTTGTGCATTTCTCCCCAGGTCAGCCGCTGTGTCGGGATGGATCGAACGGCTGTAAGGATTGAGGGAGAGCCTGTTGGACGCGCGACGGTACGTCGACCTTATGTAAAGCTTTGCATAAGGTCGGCGAGAAGCCCGTCATAAAATGGTTGCACCTCGGCCGAAGCTGCCAGTGACGCTTTGATTTTGAATGGCCGATTCTGATGACAAAGTAGCCAATTTTTTGTTTCTACCCTTTTCAATAATTTGACTTGGCCATGATTATGAAGTTATGCATTTTTCGATTTGATTCAAAAAATAATTCGATCGGCAAAAGAGTATCTAATAAGCCTAGGCGATTCACTCCTCCAAGCCTCAATAAATGCTGTATCCGTAGTGATTTGGGATTGTCTGTGACTTAGGTTGAGGATAGATATGTCAAAGAAGGAGAAGGCCAACTCATTCAGCGGGACGAGCAAAAATCCACTACAGCTCTTTCGGCGAACGCTCCATGGCCATAGAAATCTACGAGCGGGCCTTGCTCGAGCACGGACCGTTGTAAGCCCTATGCATTTTCCAATGATCGTCAAAGAGCTCAGCCGTAACCCTCTCTATGGGTCTCTGCTGGTTCCAATGAGTTTCCCTATGTCATTGGCCTCGGTGCGACCAGCAGCCCGACTTTCGGAAATTTCGCTCGAAGGCGAGCTTCTATGGACTTCGTCTATCTTGTCGCTCCATACAAGTCGTTTGAATAGTTTTATTCCACTTAGGGATGCCTATTGTGCAGCGTATGAAGATGCGGACTATGATTTAGCTGATAGTACTCTGGATGCAATTCAGCAGATGTTTGGCTTCTCAATTTGGTTGTTGGAGAAGCGCATCCAGCTCTTACAAGTAACAAAGGGGTTGGAAGCTCAAAAGACATTCTTGGAAGAAATCTTATCGACGGATGGAGTCAATCAGTTCATTGCATGGGTTATCTATTTCCTCAGCGTAAGAGCTGAAGAAAACGTTTCATTTTCGAGCTTCGAGTCTGAGCTTTCAGAGGTCTTGGAGATTGGGTGGTTGCGCGATTACGCAACACTTCACTTTTTACCAACGCACTGCGCCTCAATAGAGAATCCTGCACTACCGATTTCGATTGAGGAGCCACACCCGGTTATCGATAGGTTCCAAACCTTCGTTGCGATTGTCCAAACCTATTGCGCGAAATTAGGTGGCGAGGATAAAAGAGGACTCATCTACGCGCTGGAACAGCTCGAAGCCGTCGAGGATCCCACAATGCAGCGCATGTTGACTGTTTTGCGGGGGGGCTATCTTGCGGAAGACAGTAAATTTCTGGCGCTCGCTGATGCATACACCGAAGGACGTTACGAGTACCTTTTGGCTGTTCGCTGTAGCAGCTTGGAATTAGTAGCACGAAGCTATGCATTTCTTGGTCGTAAGCCGCCGTCTGGAAAAGACTTGAGCTTACGTGATCAGCTTATTGGACTAATTTATGACGTTTCGGTGTTGTCGTCAGATGCACCACTGAGTCGACAGAAATTGATGAAGCTCGCCATCTCGTGCCCTGACCAGTCAGTCACATTTGAAGTGGCAACCTTTCTAGAGCGAACACATGATCATTTGGATACGGTAATACCGACAGCATTGGAAGTGGCCGCTGCTCTAGGCCGAGCTCTAGCAGGGTGATGCAAAAGTAGAAACCCGGACCCGAAAAAATATGACGACCTCTCAGAACAGCCTGTATGCCATTTTTTTCTAGGCGGTAGGGGTGAAGAGACCCCCGAAAACATCGTTTATGACGGCGCAAAATAGTTTTGCATCACCCTGCTAGACAACCCATGGAGCGCGCCAGCACTCGACCGCATTTGCGGCGATTCAACGTCTTGGCTTGATCGACTCGCAGAAGCACATCCCGACTCGTCCGCAGTGCAGCTAAGACTGAGCCTTACTTCGGGTGATATCGATCGGGTTGAGCGCAATGAAATAAAGCTACCGCCGTATCGGCAGTCCATGTATCTCGGACACATCTATTTCCGGTCGGGTCGATTCGATGTTGCGGCTGAATCATATTTATCAGCCGGAGAGTCAGAAGTCGATTTCATTTCACACGCGGCAAAAAGGGCACTCTTCAAGGCCTACTATTCCTCTGGAAAGATCTACGAAGCGGTTTGGCTTGCTATTGATCAAGTTCTAAATTTTCCATCTGCAGCAGCCTCATATCCGCTCGAAACCCTAGCAAGGGAATATTTAGACTGCGAAAGCGCAAGAAGCTCAATCGACTTGGCTGTGTTGCTCCACCTTGCAATTCGCCACTGCAATGCAAAATTTGAGCGTGATCTGTCGAATATTTATGAAAACATAATGGACGCAGAAGGGCTGGCGCGTCCGTCAGCCCTTCGGGATCGCGTCATTCATTTCGACAAAGCACGTCTTGTCTATTTCCTTCGCCATGTCTGCGTACCGCGCATACTCGACGATACGACTTTCTTTGATTCAGTCGAGGAAATCGACCAAGAAAGAATCGCGGTCTGCCAGCTTCTCTTGACGCTCGACCCCAACAATATTGAAACCTACAATGCTGAGATTCGAGCTGTCACCCGCGATTGTGAAGTCGCCGCGCTACTGTCCAAGATGCAAACGAGTAAGATTTATGTGGACGAGGCGGGGATTCGCGAATCTCTCGAAGTGAGCCTTGCCGAACCACTCGCACGCTATCTCAAGCTGCTGGAATCGCCCAGTCTCGCCTATCAGGCTGAGAAGTTGTCGAAGCGCCTGATCGAAATGCTCACGAGCAAGGGACATCCGGAGTTCAAAAACCTAAAGCTGCCTGCGACAGAACTCGAAGGTCTTTTCAGTGCGATTCTGTTAGAAGCAAGCGCCGAGTTTGCGCTAAATCCCGCATATGGACTAGACACACACGTTAGTACGTCGATTCGTCATGGAGCATTTGAAGGCCACCTTCGACGGTCGCTTGTCCTTGAAGACTTGCTATGTATCAAGAAAGACAAGGAATATGTCTTACCGACCGCATGGTCTCGCAAGCTACCAGCACTTGGCGCGCACGACTTAGCAGTGCTTCAGAAACTGCTTAGTCGCCCGCCGAGCGGGCGCAGCTGCGCCGGCAGGAGGCCGCCCCGCGCCTGGCGGA
>JAOAUC010000019.1 GCA_030157785.1 Zoogloea oleivorans | reverse complement strand
GCCTGGAGAGGCTGAGGGTCTGAGGCGTCAAGACGGGGTTGGGACGACGCTTACGAAGAACTTGCGGGCGCACTTGATCTTGGTTTTCTCGATCTCACGCAGTTCCATGCTGGACATCGAGCCCTTTGTCTCGGCAACGAAGTAGACGTGTTTGACCGTGCCTTCCTTGAATGAGATGGCCCAGTCGGGGTTGTAGTCGCCAACTGGCGTGGGGATCAGGAAGCCACGGGGGAGCTTGGCGTAGACCACGACTTCGCCGCTGGTGTCCAACTCCTTCACGAACTGGCGTTCGATGTTGGAGTCGGTCAGAACGTAGTCGTAGATGTGCCGTTGCAGCTTGTCACCGGCCTTGCTGAAGTCCTGCTTGGTCAGGCCCGCTGTGAAGATGTCAAGGTCGAACTTGTCTTCCACCGGGTCATAGGCCAAGTGCTCGATGATGACCGTGGCCTTCTGCTCATTAATCAGGCGGATGGCCTCGGTGATGAAACTCTCGGGGTTGGTTTTGAACTGTGCGAAGACCGCGACGTTCATGCCCTTCAGGATTTCAGCAATCGTGCGGCGGGTGAGCTGCGTGCCTTCGGCCAGCTTGCCGATCAGGTCGTACTTCACGGCCGAGTGCACCGACAACCGGTTGACCTCGGTTTCCGTGGCCTTGAGCTTGAACGATTCGCCAGACCTGATGCCGTCGTAGGTGACGGCCTCGGCCTGCTCGCCGCGCTGGATCGTGTACTGTAAAGGGGTGACGCGAAGGCCCGCGTCTTTGTCGTTCAGCACGGCCACGGCCTTCTGGACCAGCTCTGCCTCTTCGAAGCTGACGCTGTAAGCCGCTTTGCGGTTGATGCGGCTCCACAGGGCCTTGAATTCTTGCTTGTCGAAGTTGGCGTTGAGCGGGTTCTTCTTGGGGCGGCGGTCGTCGCCGATCTCTGGCAGCTGTGCCTCGCTGAACACACCATCGACCAGCTTGAAGACCTGTTCGCCGAGCGGCGCAAGCTCGTCGGGCAGGGTCGCCAAGGTTCCGTTCTTTTTGTCCTGGTGGTACTTCTCGGTGACGTTGCGCTTCTTGTCCACGTATCCGTTCTGGATTAAGTAGAACTCGATGTCCGTAGCCTGATCGCCAGTCACCGTGATCGGGCCGGTCGAGGTCGTCACGATCTTGCCCGCGAAGTAGGCTTTGTCGGCTACCTTCGGACGGGCCGACAGAGAGTCGCTGATGTCCTTCTGCAGCGCAGCGACGAAGTCCTTGTAGCTCTCGCTGGCCACCACAGTGAGCACATTCACTTCGTGGACGGTGGACGGATGATCCATGCGGTCGCCGAGCTTGTTTACACACAGGCGCAGCCCGCGGCCGACCTCCTGGCGTCGACTGACCTCGTTGCTATAGTCGGGATGCTTTAGGAAGCAGATGACAAAAACGTTCGGGTTGTCCCATCCTTCCCGCAGAGCCGAGTGCGAAAAGATAAATCGAACAGGCTCTTCAAGACTGAGTAACTGCTCCTTCTTTTTCAGGATCAGGTCATAGGCGTCGACGTCATCTGACAGTCCTTTGTTCTCGCCAGTCTTGGCGATACTCGGATCAACATCGCGCTTGGTCTTCTTGTCGATGGAGAAGTAGCCACTGTGGGTCTTCTCGGCCGTGATGCCCTTGAGGTACTTAACGTAGGGCGTCTCGTCCAGGTCCAGCATTTCGTTGAGGTAGAGGTTGTATTCCTCTTCGAAGATGCGGGCGTACTCGCCCTTCTCGTCAGGCTGCGAGTAGTCGCGGTACTTGGCCACCTCGTCGATGAAGTACAGCGTCAGGACCTTCACGCCTTGCTGGAACAGGGCTTGTTCCTTATCAAAGTGGGCCTTGATCGCCTCGCGAATCTGGATGCGGCGCAGTGCTGCCTCGGTCACGTCGCCGGTGGCATCACCCACCGTCAACTGCAGCCCGTTGGTGAAGCTCAGGGTGTCGGTGTTGGCGTTGATGTCCGACACCACGAAGCCGTCGCGGTACTGGTCCAGCCCGTTAGAAAAGCCGTCTGAGAAGAGGTTGTCGCCCTTGGACAGCTTCTTGACCACGCGCTTGATGTTGCCGCCCGCCAGCTTCTGCTCGAACTCGACGCGGGCCTCGGGTGGCTTCTTGCTCGAAATTTCGATGGATTGCAGGTAAAGGTAGCCCGCAGTGCCCGCCAGGCCCTTCACGGCGATGCCACGCACGGCGATCTTTTTCACCAGCTTCTGGTTGTAGGCGTCCAGCGCGTCCAGGCGGTGAATCTTGTTGTGTGTTGTCTTGTGCGTGGCAGAGTAGCGCAGCACCATCAAGGCCTTGAACTCCTCCAGGGACTTCAAGGTCTGAGAGCCCTCCATCTTCTGCGGCTCGTCCAGGATCAGGATGGGCCGGTTCGCGCTGATGACATCAATCGGGCGGCGAGACTGGAAGTCGTCCAGCACCTCGTAGATGCGGCGGTTGTCGGCACCACGGGCGGCAAAGGCCTGCACGTTGATGACCATGACGTTGATGCCTGCATCCGACGAAAAGCTCTCCAAGTGGTGCAACTGCTTGGAGTTGTAGATGAAGAAGCGTGCCTTCTTCTGGTAGGTCTCCAGGAAATGCTCGGCGGTGATCTCCAGCGACTTGGCCACCCCCTCACGGATGGCGATGCTGGGCACCACGATGATGAACTTGCTCCAGCCGTAGCGGCGGTTCAGCTCGAAGATGGTCTTAATGTAGCAATAGGTCTTGCCCGTGCCCGTCTCCATCTCCACATCAAGGTTGACGCGAGCAACTTTGGTCTTTACCAGTGCGTCGGACACGGGCAGGTTCTGGCCGCGTTGTACCTGCTGGATGTTGTCCAGCAAAGCAAGGTCGGTCAGCGCCAGGTCTGCGTTCTTGAAGCCGGAGTCGGAAAACAGGTCTTCCGTGCCTTTCTTGGCTTGGCCGGGGTCGATGCGATAGGTGATGGCCTCCGCCGATGCGGGTGGCTGGCCCTTGAAGCAGTCCACCACGGCTTGCACCGCCGCAGACTGGTAGGCCTGGGTCTTGAACTTGAGTTTCATCGCCAGCCCTTCAGATACACTTCACTTCGGTGGCAGGCGACAGCAGCTTGAAGATTTGCTCCACGTTGATCTTGACCGAGCTGTCTCTGAAGCCCGCGTCGCGGAACACGGCGCGCAATGGCTGTACCTTGGTCAGCTCTTTCACGAAGTCTTCATCGACACCGCCGTGACCGTCGAAGCAGGCGGCCAGTGCATTGCCGTCGACCAGGAACACGTCCTTGCCCTGGATGGCTTGCTTGGCGATAGGCAGCGCAAGGTCGACGCCCCAATCGAGCATCACTTGGAACAGCAGGTCTTCTGGCGTCCGGTCGGGTTTTATGTTGTCGACGAACATGTCGAGGTTGGGTTTGTCCAATCCGTCCGGCGTGTAGTAGACATTGGTCATATTGGTGGCGTCGATCTTGAGGACGCGAAAGCCCGCATCCTTCCGCCACTCCTCGTGCGAGTCTTCTTGCAAAGTCGTTGCGCCCGCCCGTCGGATGCGCTCTTTTGTCACCTCCGATAGCAACAAAGGGCGAGCATTCTTCTTGAGGAGATTGATCGCCGCCTGAACCGTCTTCTTTGCCGTTCCAGTCGTCGAGGCCAAGGCCTCTTCGAGACTTTCTGGCAGCTGCACCAGAATGAAGCGGTGATTGGTGCCGTAGACAGCATTTGCCCTCAGCACGGCTTGCGCAGTTGTTCCAGATCCAGCGAAAAAGTCCATAACGATGGCGTCCCGATTACGCGGCGTCATGTATTCAATGAGGCGCGCAAGCTCTTCATGGTCCTTAGGGTTGCTGAACACTTTGGCCCCCATTAGCTTGCGCAGGTATTTCACCGCCACCTGGGACTGCTTGTAGAAATATGAACCACGAACCTGTGTCGCCAAGTCTGCATCCCCATCTTCATCGCCGCCCTCTTCATCGCCATCTACTTGATCCTCAATAGCCTCGTCAGGGATTGGGCGAATGTGTGCCTTACGAAACGGTGGTTCTGTGTGATCTGCGCGAAACTCTACAAGGCCCAACTTGATCTGGCGTTGCATTTCCTCAGACGATGCATACCTCCAACCGGCCTCAGGCACAACGCACGGCTGCTTGGTGACCGGATGAATTACGTCGTAGCGCGGTCCGTCACCGCCCGGCCAAGAAATATCTCTGTCACGCCAGGGGCCACTTTTGTCGACTCGCTTGTAGCGCGCCCATTTCTTTGATGGGTGCCCTTTGGGCAAGTCCGAATACCACTTGCTAAGCGCCGCCTCCATTGCAGCGTAGTCTTCGCCGTGAATCCCTTTCAGGCGCAGGAATTCAGCCCAAATCTCCCGCGCACCGGGCTTCTCCTCCCGCCACAGCTCTCCACGCTCGCGTAGGAGCACAATGTCCTTGGCGTAGACCAGCATGTACTCATGGCCGACCGAGAAATACTTTGCGTCGTTCTTCCGGCCTTTTTCCCACACCAGCTGGGCAACGAAATTCTGTTCGCCAAAGACCTGATCGCAGATTCGACGTAGTGATGCTTGTTCCGCGTCGTCAATGCTGACCAGAATGAGGCCGTCATCGCTCAAGAGCCGCCTCGCAAGCGTAAGGCGCGGATAGATCATGTTCAGCCAGTCCGTGTGAAACCGGCCGCGAGTTTCTGGATTGCTGACGAGTCGTCCGCCCGTTTCGTCACGCTCGCCGCTGGCTTTCTCAAAGACTTCTTTCAAAGCAGTAAAGTTATCGCGATAGATGAAGTCCTTCCCTGTGTTGTAGGGGGGGGTCGATGTAGATCAGCTTGACTTGTCCAAGGTAGTTCTCTTGAAGCAGCTTCAACGCTTCTAGGTTGTCACCCTCGATAAAAAGGTTCTTCGTGGTATCGAAGTCCACGCTTTCTTCGCGACAAGGCCGCAGCGTCTTGGCAATTGGCGTATTGGCTGTCAGCAACGCCTCTCGCTTGCCCGGCCAGTTCAGGTGATATCGCTCCTGCGGCCCATCGACAATCGATTCAGTCAGCTCTTGGCGTAGCTGGTCAAAATCCACCGCCAGCTTCACGCTGCCGCTTTCCCCCTTGGCTTCGGTTACACAGCCCGGAAACAGATCGCGGATGCGGGCGATGTTGTCCTGCGTGAGATTGGCCGAATGCATTTTAAGTTTGTCCATGTTCTTTCCTCTGGTCACTGTGTCCGCGATGCGGGTTCAGCGGCTCAATTGTTCAAGTTCGGTTTTGAGTTGGCGAAGAGAGGCATTGATCTCCACCTTGCGATTGAATTGCTTCTCTTTGGCAAGGCGGGCCTCGGCTTTTGCGACCTCTCGCTTCTTTGTCGTGACCTTTTCTGCCCGCGCCACCAAGTCGCGCAGGGGTTCGTCCGTTCTGGCGGTGACTGGCACCAGTCGGCAGAGTAGTTGCTCATAAAGAACCCCAAGGTCCAGGGCTAGTGGCAACGCCGCGCGGACAGCCGCTGCGGGCACCCATCCTGCCTCGAAGTACTCAGAGCAGACCCAGCTGGCTGCATCGGCTTCGCTGGGCCTCTTGTACGTGGCGACCACCTGTGTGCTGGCCTCGGCCCCTAGGCTCTGCGTGACTTCAAAGATGATGGGGAACGGAATAGCGCCGTCGATGCACCGGAGCACGTCGTGGTGCAGCTCTGGCGTCTTGAGTTGGATTGCGAAGACTTGGATCTCCGGCACGCCTGGCTTTGCGGCCAGGTTGATCGTCTCTGGTGCCAGCTTGTAGCGCCAGACGATCTGCTCCACCTGTTCCACGAACAAGTCTTTCATGCGGGTGTTCGCACCGCTGTGCTCGTAAATCTTGTTCTTGGGTAGCGTGCGGCCGAACTCCGCTTGCTTGGGGTAGGCGAACAAGGCGCTCATCCGGCCCCCTGGATCACCAGGAAGGTGATGAGTTCGAAGTCGTCCAGTCCGGAGATGGTGTTGGTCAGCGCCGTGGTCTTGCCGCCGGTGAACAGGCTGTCCAGATCCTTCTCTCCCTTCACCTCGATCATGGAGTGGATGGCCTTGCCCAGCAGATCGGAGTACACCTGCATCTGCCGGCCTTCGGCTGTCTCCTCGTTGAAGAGCTGGGTCGCCAGCGGGATCGGCTTGTCTTGGCCCTTGCAGCAAGTGCGCGCCAAGTCCAGCAGGCGTTTCACCTCGGTGTGGTCGTGCACCACACGGCCTGCTCGGTCGATGTAGACAAGGTAGTAGGGGTGCAGCCGGTTGTGCTGATTGACGTTGACGCTCGTGTTGAGGTTTCGTAGCGTGAAGACGACCCCGGGGTGCAAGCCCATGGCGGGCTTTGCGGGCACCACGGCGTGCATGCCGTTGGGCGAATTGCTCAGCTCGCCGTGTTCCTTGACGTAGTTGAGCAAGTCCATGCGGAAGTCGTTGAGGCCGAGGTCCGTGATGGACACGCCGGTCTTCAAGTCTTCCAGCTCGATGACTTCCTCTTGCAGGCGGCGCAGCTGCTCCTTGCGGTACGACACGTCGTTGGCCTGGGCGGACAGCACGTTGTCGTCGCCCGTGGCGGTCACGTCCGCAATCATCATGCGACTTTCAACCCGGTCCTTGAGGTTGATGTACTCGTCGAGGGTGATGTCGGGCCAGTAGTTGACCAGCTGGATGCTGGTGTTAGGCGAACCGATGCGGTCCACGCGGCCAAACCGCTGGATGATGCGGACAGGGTTCCAGTGGATGTCGTAGTTGATGAGGTAGTCGCAGTCCTGAAGGTTCTGGCCTTCTGAGATGCAGTCCGTACCGATCAGCAAATCGACCTCGGCGGGCTCGCCGGGCAGCACCACGGCCTTCTCCTTGGAGCGCGGGGAGAACAGCGTCAGCAGCTCCTGGAAGTCGTAGCCCTTCTTCAGCGTGGACTTCGGCGCGCCCTTGCCGGTCACCTTGGCGGTGTGCAAGCCATGGGTTTCTTGCAGCACGGGTGCAAGGTTGGCATAGAGGTAGTCGGCGGTGTCTGCGAAAGCGGTGAAGATCAGCACCTTCTTGTTGCCGGGGTTGATCGGGTTAGCGATCTTGTTCAGCAGGTGCGCTTTGAGGTGTTGGAGTTTGGCGTCGTCCTCTGGCGTGATCTTGTTCATCGAGGCCAGCAAGGTGTCGATGAGTTCGAGGTCGCTCTTCAGGTCGCGCTCCCACGAAGGCAAGTCCATGTCGCCGAGGCTGATCTTGACCTTGCCACCGATCTCTCCGATGTCCTCGTCGAGGATCGGCAGTTCGTCGTCGTCGCCTTCGAGGTTCGCCAGAACTTCGGTCAGATCACCCACGCTGGCCGACACGCCCGACTGGTTGAAGGCGGCAATCTTCGCCAGGGTGCCTTGGTGATTGCGGCGCAAGGCGTTCAAAGTCAGCCGGAACGATTCGACGGAGCTTTCCAGCCGCTTGAGCAGGTTCACCGTCATCAGGGCCTGGAGGCTCTTCTCGCGGTCGGCTTGCTTGAGGGTGCCTTTGCCGCCGACCTTGGTGTCGTAGGCCTCTTCGTACTTCTTGAGGCGACTGGGCAGGATGTAGCTGACCGGTGCGTACACCGACAGCTTCAGCAAGGACAGCTGGGCAAAGATGTCGTTGAAGCCCATCACGTCCGTGCGAGCGGTCAGCGGGCTGTGATACGACAAGGGCTTGCGGCGCTCGGGGAATTGGCCGATGTCCTTGGTGTCGTAAAAGGTCTGGATGTGCTTGCGCGAGCGTGCGATGGTCACGCTGTCCAGCAGCTCGAAGAAGTCGAAGTCCAGCGAGTCGAGGATGGCGCGTGCAGTGCGCTCCTCGGGGGGCAGCTTGGCCCAGTTGTTGAACGCGGTCTGCGCGCCGCGGAAGATTTCTTCGATGTTCTTGCCAGTCTTGAGCTTCTTGCTGAGGATTTCCGAGTCGCCTTCGTAGGCCAACGCCAACTGATTGCGCAGGTCGGCAAAGCGGTTGTTGACCGGGGTGGCTGACAGCATCAGCACTTTGGTCTTCACGCCTTCCTTGATGACCTTGTTCATCAGCTTCTGGTAGCGCGTCTCCTTGTCCTTGTAGGCGTCGTTGTTGCGGAAGTTGTGGGACTCGTCAATGACCACGAGGTCATAGTTGCCCCAGTTGATCCGGTTCAGCGGTGTGCCGAAGGATTCGCCACTGGTGCGGCTGAGGTCGGTGTGGCAAAGGACGTCGTAGTTGAAACGGTCCTTGGCGAAGATGTTGGTCTTGAGGTTGCGGTTGTAGTTGAGCCAGTTGTCGGCCAACTTCTTGGGGCACAGCACCAGGACCGACTTGTTTCGCAGCTCGTAGTACTTGACCACGGCTAGTGCAGTGAAGGTCTTACCCAGGCCGACGCTGTCGGCCAGGATGCAACCGCTGTAGGTTTCCAGCTTGTTGATGATGCCGGTGGCCGCGTCCCGCTGGTAGTTGAAGAGTTTCTTCCAGATCAGCGTGTCCTGGTAGCCGGTGCGGTCGTTGGGGAGCACGTCCTCGTCGATCTCGTCCAGGAACTCGTTGAAGATGTTGTAGAGCATCAGGAAGTAGATGCTCTCGGGCGAGTTCTCCTGGTACACCGAGGCGATGTGTTCGCAAATCTGCGCAGTCACATCCTCCAGCTTTTCTGGATCGTTCCAAATCTGGTCGAACAAGCTGAGGTAGGTGGCGGCGAAGGCGGGCTCGTCCATCTTGTTGACGAGGTTGGACACTGCGTTGCCTTGCTGGTAGCCCAAGTCCACAGCCGTGAAGCCGTGGAGCGGCATATAGGCCGTGTTTGCTCCGTTGTCCTGGACCACGGCGAAAGGCTGCATTGGTGCCTTGGTGCGGTTGCTCTTGAACCGGGCCTTGCGGCGCATCCAGTCGGCGCATTCCTTGGCGATGGCACGCTGGGTCAGCTTGTTGCGTAGCTGAATCTCGAACTCGCTACCGTAGAGGCTGCGCTCGCGGTCGAGCTTGGGAATGTGGAACTCCTTGCGCTCTTTGCGAATCTTGTCGGTCAACTCGCTGGCCGTGAAGGTGGGCGAGGTGAAGATGAAGCTGAGTTCGTCGATCTTCTCCAACTCAGCCTTCAAGGCCTCAAAAGCGTACATCGAGAAGCAGGAAGCGGCGATCTTGAGCCGTGCCTTGGGCTTCAGTGTCGTCTTGAGATCGTCACCCAGCAACCGGGTGATGTTGTCAATCAGTTCCATGCGTGTCTTCCGGCTTCTCGATGTTGCGTTCAGCTTCTGCCGGAACCTTCAACCCGTGCTCTTGCGCGTAGGCCAAGACGAGCACCTCGATCATTGATGCGACTGATCGGTGTTCTTTGGCCGCCGCCAGCTTCAGAAGCTGTTTGATGTTTGCAGAAGTACGAATGGACAACGTCTCCACCTTCAGTTGCCTCATGGCTGCTTGCCCCCACCAACTTTTGTACTGTAAATGTACTGCATTTCACAGATTAGGAGGTGTGTTGCGCAATCCAGTCTGCAGGAAGCCGCTGTTGGTCCTGATGTCTTTCAAGATGCCCGAGCGAACGCCGATAGTAGCGCACACGGAAAGCTTAATGGCATGCTAAGGGTGTGTTTGTACTTAGCGACTCAACTGGTTTCGGTGGCCTTGGCCTTCAATGCCCTTGCCAAAGGTCCGTGTTCGCATTGTTGCTGAACAGCTCTGCGTCCCTGATGTACCGCTGCAGCATCGAGTCTGACGCGTGCCCAGTTTGAGCCCTGATCCGAGTTGTCGGCGCGCCACTTTGCGCCGCAGCGGTGACGAACCCAGCCCGCAGGCTATGCCCTGACAGCCGGGATGCGTCAATGCCGGCCTCGGTGGCTCGTTGCTTGATGATGAGCGATACCGACTGGCCGGAAAGCCGACTGGGCATGACGTGGTCGAAGCGGTTCACTGACCGAAAGAGTGCGCCTGATGTAATGCCTGCAGCCTTCAACCAGTTCTCGAGATGCTGAACCGGGCAGTACTTACTTCTCCGCCGGTTCGCATCGGCCTTCAGACGAGGTATGGCAACGAGTCGCCCGCGCTGATCCTGGTCCGTTTTGCTGCGCCTGATGTTTGCGATGATGCCTTGCTCGCAGAACTGCAGGTCTTCAACGTTGAGCGCGACGAGTTCCGAGCGCCGCATTGCAGAAGCGAAGCCGAACAACAGCAGTGCTGCATCCCGCTTGCCACGCAGCCCCCGAAGTTTGCGCACCATTTTGAGCAAGTCTTCGTACTTGAGCGCCGCAGCCTGTTTAACTGCCGTGCCTACCGTGCGCCGGATGCCCTTGAGCGTAGCGCGTACAAGCAACGCATCTGTGGGGTTGGAATGGCCCTGTGCCGTATGTGCGTGTCCGATTGCTACGAGTCGTCTGGAAAGCGTCGAGCTTGAGAGCTTTCGTGCGTGATCTGCGATATAGCGCGCAATCATGGCTGGTGGAGCGGGTATTGTGCCACCCCATTCCTCGAAATGCGCTAAATCCGCGCGATACGCCCGCTTTGTGTTGTCAGAGAACGCAGAGGTCAAGTATTGCCGTATTTCAGCATCGAGCTCGTCGTCTGCCATAAGCGCAAGCAGTGCATTGTTTGAAAAGACATCATTCTGCTGAATGTGCGCTTTGCGCCGAGTATTGCTATTGTTGTTACGTGTTTTCATGTTTCACGCTCTATTCAATCGTTACGTACTTCGCGCAGCTCATCAGCAGGTGGTCGTAATCGTACGCTGTTGCTTCTTTGATAAACTGAGCAGCAAGCTCGGGTCTATCACTTTGCAAGATTGCGCGACGCACGAGGCCAAGAATCAGAAACGCGTTGCCGTCTTTTCTAGAGAGCTCAACGATTGCGTTTGTTAGTGGTTTTGCGTCAATAAATTCGTTGTCTTTCATTGTGTTCTTTCAATGCGCTGATGAGCGAACTCAGTACTTGCAAGTCACTTTGCTAATGACTGTTATCGCTAGTTAGCGAAGAAGTAGTAATCAGCGTTGGTGCGCTCAGTGCGCATTTGTTCGATGATGTGTTCGACGCATCTCCGGGGCGCAAACTCGAGAATTCGCATAAATCCGGCTGAAGCTCAGAGGAGGCGATATATCGCTATCTCACACATGGCCTTCCGAATTTATGCAAATTCTCGAGTTTGCGCCCCGGAGAGCGTCATCTCAGCAATCGAACGATTGCGCGTTCAGCGCAAAGAAACGGATGTTCGGAACGTGCTCAGTATTCAGACGGCAGTAGCAGCGTCGTTACGCTTCGATCTGCTTCAGTGATGATCCAGAGCCGTTCTGCTTGAGTGCCGAGCGGATAGCTAGAAAGAATGCGAAAGCCGTTTTGAACAGCTTCGCGATTTGCAGTGACATCATCTGGGTGAATATCGCCCCAGTCACCCGCTTGATGACGTTGCAGAAGTGCGAAAGCGTTCGTTGCGCTGCGATCAAGAAGATCAAGCGCGCCGTGAGTGGCAACAACTTGACCGAGTGGGAAGAGCAACTTTGGACGATTCGAGTTTGTGAATTCAAAGTTCATGATGATTCGAGGCTCCTTTTTCAAAAGGCGAGCGAAAGCAGACGAAGGCGCGAAAGCGCATTTGTCGATCTGAGGTGAGAACGGGGACTGGTTACTGCAGGAGAGGGCGGATCTACATCGGCACAGGATGTGCTGACGCTTTACTACTTAGAAAGGGTCGTAGGGCGCGTTTGACGACAGTGGTTAGTAGCTGGGTACAAAACCGATTCCCTGGCTAGCGTTTCCGCGTTTCAGTTTGCACTCCTCTATCAAACCATTTAGAAGCTCCTCGGGCGAAAGCTGCTTCTTTCCGAAGAGTTTGGCTCCGCGGCTGACGGTCGTGAAGTCGCCTGGGGTGAGCGTCGTCAGCGTATCGAGGACACCGCGAAATCGAGTGCTTTCTGATATGCCGAGTTTCTGCGGGATGTAACGAAGGAAGAGGCGCCAACGCTGCTCGAGCTTCAGGTAGTCAAACTTGATCTTGAGCACGAATCGGCGCATCGCTGCGCTGTCGAGCGAGCTCATTGCGTTTGTCGAGCAGATGAAGAGCCCGTCGAACTGCTCCATCTGAACAAGGAGTTCGTTGACTGCCGTGACATCCCAGTGCTGTCTTGCACCTTGCCGTGCGCTTAGAAAGCTGTCTGCCTCGTCGAGCAGGAGGAGGGCGCTGGTGTCGGCTGCGTGGGCAAACATCTTGGCAATCCGGGCTTCGGTCTCGCCAACGTAGGGGCTCAGAATGTCAGATGCACGCTTGGCGTGGATCGGTATCCCGAGTTCCGATGCGAGATGGTGGGCCAGGACTGTTTTTCCGGTGCCGGGAGGGCCGTAAAAGCACATCGCGCCGCGACAAGAGGGTTGATCGCTGCGTAGCGCCGGGATGAGCGCACTGACGTCATGACTTGTGTTCAAGAATTCGAGCGAGTACGTTTCCGCGCCCGTTCGGGCTTGTACGCGCTTCTGAGCGAGCAGCAACATGCTGCGCTCTATGACTTGCTCTGCGATATCGTGACGTGCTGATTTGTCGTCGCTACCGACTACGTGGAGAACCTTCGCAAGCTTGCTGATCTGTGCAGCACTCAGCTCGTCTTGCTGGGCGAGATGTTCAAGGAATGTAGGCGGTAGTCGATGCTTCTGCAGGTGACGTTTGGCGATACGGCGGCGAACTTGAACCGGGGGGATGGCGAGTTCCATCGAGTAGTCAAAGCGGCGCAGGTAGGCTTTGTCGATGTGGCTGATCTCGTTGGCAATCCAGATCGTTGGGACCGGGTTGGTCTCGAGGAGACGATTGATGAAGAGCTTTCCCGGCCATTTCTGCGCCGCGAAACTCGATGGATTAACCATGTCTGGATCTGGAAACACATCTTCAATCTCATCAAACAAGATCAGTGCGGTGGTGCATTGAAGGAAACGTTGGGAAAGCCGGAAGTACGACAGGCGATCTGAGCCGGAGATCGAATCCTCGCTGTCGTTGGATGCTCGAACTTGATACAGCGGAGTTTTGATCACGCTGGCGAGCCAACGGGCGTATTCTGTCTTGCCCGTTCCAGGCGGCCCGTAGATCAGCACATTGATTCCGGTAACGCCTTGCTGAATCCCCTCTGCCAAGTAGGTGTGCAGGAGGTCTGTCTCGGCACCCAGGTGCTCGAAGTCATGAGCGCGCAGCGTGGGTTTGGGGCTTGGCTCAAGCACAACTTTCATCAGCGACTCAATGCTATCTGCTTCGCTGAGCAGCGCGTCTTTGATTCCTCGGGGAATCTTGATATTCACGCCGATTCTTTCCGGACGAAGCTCTTGCGCTAACAAGCCTGTCGCAAACAGAGTGCTGCTTGACTGTACGTGCGCATTGATTATCTCTCGCTCTATTGAGAGCGCAATTGACATGAGCCGCACGAGTGCGTCTTTGTCCATAATCACTACGCTTGACAATAAATCTGCTAGCACAAAATGGTGATCCACCAACACAAAGAACGTCAGGATCGCTTCTTCGATGTCCGTCAGGCTGAGCAGTCTCCCGAGCATACGGATGTTGCGTTGTAAACGCGGCGTGCGCTTTTCCGTCATGGTGTTGAGCTGGGGTAGTTGCACTTTCAGTAATTGAAGCGCCTTAACCTTTGGGATGTTGCCTTCGCTGGGCGATATGCCAACAAGAGCGCGAATCTCTTCTGTATAGAGACTGTCGTTGAATACTCTGATAGGAACAACTTGCTTCTGCAGCATGCGTGCAATGTAAAGTGCAGCGAGAGCATCCGTGTCAGAGACGTGAACGGGCCTCACCGACGCAAAAGTTGCGTTCATAGTGATCTTTCAGAAGAGATGGGGGGGCGAGAAAAGTGGCTGCGAGTGAGCGTTGCGCTCTAGATGCAGTCAGAGTCAGAAGACTTTAGCAAGTATATTTATTATACAATACTTGACTGTTTTTGTCAAGTATTGTAAGGGCGTGCTTTAACCGTTAATCATGCGTCTATGTATTTAGTCGGTGCACATGGCTATTCGATTGACGGTATTCTTTTCCGTATGTTAGCTTGGCTATGTCTATAACGAAAGGAATGCTAATGAGTAAAGTTGATGCACTGAAGACTAAGCTTGCGACGCTTGATGAACAGCTTGCGAAACTGACCGCAGAAAAGGCGCAGGTTGAGGTTGAGTTAAAGGACGCTGAACGTGCATTCAAGCAGTCGGCGCTGAATGAAATTCTGGAAAAAATGAAGGAGCTCGGCATTGATAAGGGCGAGATCGCTGAAAGTCTAGGCTTGACGGTTGCAGAGCCTAAGAAGAGAAGGGCCCGTGCAGAGAAGGGCGCTGTAGAGAAGAAGGCAAAGGGGGCGCCGAAGTATCGCAGCTCTAACGACCCAGCTCTGACTTGGACGGGGAAGGGGCGAAAGCCTGGGTGGGTTCAGCTGTACTTGGATAACGGCGGTGATCTTGAGAGTTTGTTAATTAAAGGATAGGTATACAGTTGGTCCTGAAATATTCAACTCCCCCCCAACCGCGCCTGCCCATTCGCCAGTAGCCCTCGTCACTGAGCACCCCGCCAGAGCATCCCGACCATCAGCCGGATCGGCAAGAGCGGGCGACCTGACAGGCTCGCACCCGCACCCATCACCTGCAAGCTCGGACCAAACAGAGCCAGGCCTTCGATTGGATGCCCTTTGTGGTCCTAGCGGGCAATGCATTGCGCCAGCGCCGATTCCATCCCGGCTCACGGCATGCGAGTGGCCAAGACGGCCAGCTGGTGGTGCAGGTCGGTCATCGCGTCCCGCCGGGCGCGGAAAAAGTCCGGGGTTGTCATTGAAAATCTGCGCTCCAAATCTTCCAGAAAGTGAATACGATTGCACTGGAAACTGGAGGATTCGGCAAGGCCTCAGGGGCCCTCAGTCCGTGGGGGTAAAGGGGCGGGCTGGTTGTTCAGAGCCGACTATGTAGTAATCGAGCTGATCGAGGGATTGCCGATCCTAGCGCACCGAGTAGTAAGCGATCAGCAATTGGGCGTTGAGCAGTCTCTCCGGCTGAATCGACGGCTGGCCGGCCTATGCCTAAAGCTCATCGATCTCTGCCGAAATGGCAGAGGGTGCTAAATCGGTCTGTATTTCAAAAATTAACGATATGCCTCTCAACTTGCGCTCGAAAGGCCTGTGCTTTCAAGTAGGCGGCGATTGAATATACAGATGCTGAGTCACTGGGGTATTTCCATATGCCACAAGCTGCTGCAATGCAGCTATTTACAAAACTCAGCTCGCCCTCACCGATTGCTTGACAAAAACGACCGATCCGAAGGGCCGCGCGACCCAGAGCTCCAGCAAGAACTATTTCGTCTTCGCCCTCATCAATTAGGCCGGCGAGATCCTCTAGAGCGTTTTGATAGTACATCAGTAAGTAGCGTACAAGTCCTTTTCGGAAATTGGCTGCAAGCTTGGGTTGTTCGTCACGTCCAGCAATAAGTGACCATTTGTCGGATGCCATTAAGGCGCCCATGAGATGCCAGTCCTGCTCATCTAAAAAGGAGGTGTCAAGCTCAGCCATTAAAGATGAAATGAGACGTTTAACGTAACGGTTGGGCAAGCTGGCAACTAGACCTATACCTCTTCTTAAACTAAGGCGAGGAAAGTCTCCCTCTTGGATAAGTTCTACTGCAGGGAACGGATCGACAAGATCCTGTAATTTGCACCCTAAGAGGGGGGCTAGTGGCCTAGGAGGTGGTTTATGGGAAAGGACACGCAGAAATCCTGCTGTATGGAGCTCATGAGCCAATGCCAAGCATGATTTGGCATACTCTGGCGCTATTGAGAATTCCGACTCCAGATGATCGAGGTCTGTGCCGCCAAGTAACTCGTACCATAATGCAGAGTAGCTATGCTCTATGGTAATGGCGTTTGGCCCTTTTCTCAATAAAATACCGTCGTTTGAGATTTCTTCCCAAACATCTAAATGAGCCACGTAGATGTTGTTGGCCATTAAAAAAATTCTCTCAATGAGTCGGCGAGCTGAGCAGCTATGTCGCTTTCTCTTTTTGTGCCATCCAGAATTAGTAACCTTTGCTTAGATAGCGTGAGGAGATGATTGCGGACGGAAGCATAGAATTGATCAGAGGTATGGTTGCTAGGTCCTCGTTCGTAGGGATGGCTTGGGGGCTTTCGCTCAAGACATACATTAACGGGAGTGTCTATAAAGAAACAAACTGTTGGTTGCGGTAAGTTACGGCACCAGCTCTCAAAGTCTGCTGAAAGGAACGGCATGTTGCGAGCCTTTGCCGCGAATCTGTACCAATAGCTATCGATTAGCGGAATCTGATCGTCTCTACACGCCGCTATGTCATCGAGTTCCAGTTCGATTAATTGCTGAACCAGTCTTGTACGAACCGACATGTCCGCCCGCTCCACCGCATAGCCAAGAGGTTCTCCATCTCGAAAGCCAGGTAAGGCTCGGATCAAGTACGAATGATCGTGCCAAGATATAGGCCGGATTGCAGCGTTTAGCGCGCAAGCATTGGCGATTGCCGTTGTCTTGCCCGATCCATCTAGCCCAAGAATGCAGGCGAAAGGCTTATTCATTTGGCAGCCAGAAGAAGAATAATTTTTTCGTCTATAAAATTCAAGGATTCCATCAGCTCTGCATTTGTTGATAAATGTTCGCTAACTTCTTTGAGCACGCGTTCTATGTGCGGGTGGTGTGACGCAATTGCTCGTGCCTTTTGTAGCCTCCATTTGTCAAATCGGACATTGAGCTGGCCTTGATGTGCAAGCTGCCGGTCAATTTCGGCCTCGATTGCGCGCACCGCGGATCGGAGGCGATATACAAATGAGTTCGTTTCTTCCGCAGCTATGGCGCGATTCATGTCGCGACGGAATGCGCACAATCTAACGAGATAGGCTTGAAGCTGGTTTCTTATATTTAGCAACAAAGATTCTAAACGCCAACCTCGATGGGTTCGATAAGTCGTCAAGCCGCACGTGATCCTCTGTGCTGTAACGAGTAATTCGTCGGAGATAAAAGTTTCTTGAGAACTACCGTTTG
The DNA here is from genome assembly GCA_030157785.1 of Zoogloea oleivorans. Classification (GTDB taxonomy): domain Bacteria; phylum Pseudomonadota; class Gammaproteobacteria; order Burkholderiales; family Rhodocyclaceae; genus Zoogloea; species Zoogloea oleivorans_A. The sequence goes on along the minus strand of JAOAUC010000019.1, from coordinate 64,182 downwards.
AAACGTTTGCGCTTAATAAGGCCTTTTGTAACGTCTTTAGTTGCTGGATAGGGAGTATCTTTAGGTCTGTACGTATTTCGTTGGTGTACCGAACTTGTCGGTAAAAAGTCGAATCCCCTCCCACTAGTTGAAATCCCGCTTCTATTTTCGGTGGGGCGAATGTGAAGCAATAGATATCTAAGTCAGAGGTCGCGTTGCCGAATCCTTCGGCAAGCGAACCCCCTATCACAACTAATTCTGGTGAAAATTCGTTCTTTATTTCCATGAGAAGCGCATCAAGTTCAATGCTCTTGCGCACGCAGAACTCACTCAGGTTCATAAGTTAGCCCGGCCACGAGTCCACAGATCGAACGACAACTCTTACTGGATTCGGCTCCGTGCGCTTCCCCGTGCTGGTGAACGCTTTCAGTGCCTTCAGAATAGCGGCTCCTCCATCGGCACCCGAGCAGCCAGGCAAAGCGCCAGCAAATTTCGCACGATCTATCAAAATGGCTCCCGCAAGAGCTCCCATGTGCGTAGAGACAGCTGCCACGCAGGCGTCATTCTTCAACGTTGCGAAAAGCTCAAGGGCAGAGTTCATGGCCTCACATGCCCGTCCGATATTCCCCATTGCGAATGAAATTTTCGCAATCCCAACGCGAGCGGCTGCAACCCCATGTGTGTCACCAATTGACCACCGTCGTGCTTCGCATTGAGTCGCGAAGGCAAGAGCGTCAGAAAATCGCCCTTGCTTAAAAATGACCATTGCCTGTGCGTACTCAAGGAACGCATGAGCATATGGGCTTTGTCCAGAAGCTACTAGCTTAAATCCCTCATCTAAGTGCTTCTGTGCCTCATTAAAATCATCGAAGCTTCCCGCAATCCAGCCCAGCCGTTTGAGAATCAATGCAGATGCGCCAGGCTCGGAGTGTGTCGAAAAAGCTGGTTGGAGGGAGAGATAAAGCTGCTTTGAATTCTGCATGTCACCGACAAGCATTTCAAGATCGGCGAGTCCGAGTCTCGCGATTTTTACTGATCGGTCCGATGTTTCGGTATTTGTAGCGATCTGATTGAAAAGCGTTTTGGCCTGACTGTACAAACCATCAGGGTACAAACACTTAGCTGCGTCCTCAAGCGGCCCGTACTCGGATGTCTGAAGTGCCGCGTTGCCAATGATTGAGTCAAGCCAAAGGTTTGCCATGATCTCTCCTGTGAGCGAGTTATGTGGTAAGAGTATGCCCCTTGGCGTGAGTCTTTAGTCGGGACAAACTTCTAACTATGTATAGTAGATAGAACGTGCTTCGACAAGTTGAGGTGCGCGTTTGACTCATCGTCTTGTACGAACTTGAGAATGAATCGCCCCGGGTTTCCTAGACACCCTGTGGCCTCACAACTGAGGCAAATCGGAGATGTTCATGGAAGCGAAGAAGTCGCAGCAACGTTTCACGGAAGTGTTCAAGACCGAGGCGGTCCGTCAGGTGACGGATCGGGGTCATCCGGTCGCGGAAGTGGCGGCCCGGCTGATGCGTCAGGCCAGCTGGAGGTCCCAGACGGGCTACGCTCGTCGGCCCGGGTTTCGCAGCGGGAAGCCGGCGGTAGTGGCACCGAACCACCTCAAGCGGGCTTTGGATGTTGCTGAACTCAACACGGTTTGGTTAACCGGCATCACTTACATCCGCACGCACGAGGGCTGGCTATATCTGTTGGTGGTGCTGGATCTGTTCTCACGGCAGATCGTTGGCTGGTCACTCGCATGCCGTGGGCCGGGATGGAATCGGCGCCTTGCTGATGGCGGTCTGGCGCCGAAAACCCGTGCAGGAGGTGCTGGTGCATTCCGATCAGGGGAGCCAGTTCAGCTGCCACGACTGGCAGGACTTCCTCAAAGCGCATCAATTGAAACCGAGCATGAGCCGGCGCGGAAACTGCCACGACAATGCCGTGGTTGAGAGCTTCTTCCAGCTTCTCAAGCGAGAGCGGATCAAGCGCCAGATTTACCTGACCCTGGACGCGGCACGGGCGGATGTGTTCGATTACATTGAGTTGTTCTATAGCCCGAAACGCAGGCACAGCAACAACGACCAACTGTCGCTGGTCGAGTACGAACGGCGGTATCTTTTGAGGAACGGGACCGTCGAGGAAACCTGGGGCGTTTGAGAGGCGTTCGATGTCCCTGAGATTGCACTCAAAGTGTTTGGTAAATTTGACTGCGCTTTACTCGGACGGCATTGGTCAGCCGCTCGTCTTGAGTGCTCTGCGTCGCTTGATTGCCTGCAAGGCAGTCGTGGCGTCTGCAACGCGACCTGCTGCGATGTCGTCAAGTCCTTTACCTGCTTCATCGAGCAGTTGAAGATAGATTTGAGCCCGCTCAATGCGGTGGTAGTGATCGAGTCGTTGAGCGTCGATCAGAGCGACGTAGCTCTCGCCGTTCTTGGTGATGATCTTCTCTGCACCGGCTTCGACCTGGTCGGCTAGCTCTGACAGGTTGGCTTGGGAAAGTGGAATTACGTCATTGACTGAGAAAGCCATGGCAGGCTCCAGCTAAGTGATATGTACAAAATGTAGTACAGTTTAGTATATGTAGCCTGCTGTCTGGCCCAGTTCAGAGGGCGTTCTCCGTCGGGTGTGGGAGCAAACGCGGCCTGTCTGCGTCTGCTTGGCTGAGTCTCCTTAGTCCCTTGCCTTGTTGCGAGAGGCCATGTTCTCGAGACGATGTGAACACGTCGTGGGTGCTCAACCGATAATCAGCACGAAGCTCTTGAGCACACAGCATCTTCGTGAGCTAGCTCGCAGCAGAACGTGCCGCTGAGCACGTCAGCAGACGCTCTGCGAATGTGTGTAGCTGGATGTGTAGCTGCCGAAAATAGGCTTCTAAATCCTATATAAAAAACAATAGCTTATGTTGTTTTTCAATATTACTTTCTGCAATCTGTGAACGAAACCACCAAGCCGCGCCAGGTCAAATGCCCGACTTGTGGCGCCAGTGTCGTGTGGGGGCCGCAAAGCCCTCATCGTCCCTTTTGTTCCGACCGTTGCCGCCTGATCGATCTGGGCGCCTGGGCTTCGGATGCCTATCGGGTTGAAGGGGAAACGCCCCTCGACGACGAAACCGACCCGCTCGCCCGTCCCGGTCACTGAGCGGCTGTCGGGCCTCCCAGTCCACACTCTCCCTTTTCAGTCCTTCCAGATCGCCCGGATCGCCGCAATGCCGTGGGCACCGGCGGCCTTCGCCGTGTTCAGCTCTTCGGGTGTCAGCCCGCCGAGGGCGAACACAGGCAGCGGCAGCGTACGCACCATTTCGCTAAAGGCCTCCCAGCCGAGCGCCGGCCGTTCCGGGTGGGTGAGGGTCGGTTTGACGGCGCCGAGCAGCGCGTAATCGAGTTCGAGTCCGGCGGCTTTTTCCAGCTCTGCGCGACTGTGGCAGGCGGTCCCGACCCATTCGAAATCCGGCCGTGACTCCAGCGCCGTCAGTTGATGGCCGGGCAGGTGCACGCCATCGGCGCCGATAAGCCGGGCCAGTTCGAGATCCCCGTTCACCAGCGCGATGGCGCCCGCGCGCCGGCAACGTCCAACAACAGCCCGGGCGAAGGCTTCCCGTTCTGCCGGCGCCAGATCCGGCTCGCGGATCTGCACCAGACGCAGGCCGCCGGTCAGGGCGGTGTCGAGTTGTGCCAGTTGGGCGTCGATGCCGATCTCGCCCGCGTGGGTGATGCCCATGATCCGCGGCAGGCGCAGGGCCTTGAGGATAGGGCCGTTGGCGGGCAGCATTGGTGCGACGCTCATTGTGTCGGCATGCTGCCAGCTCAGGGCGGCGTGGACGCGGTCATGGATTTCGCCGTGCCAGGCCGGCACCTCGAAGAAGTGCAGGTTGACGTGGGCGTGTTCGTACACGTGCTCCCGTGTCAGCCACGGCCAGGCTACGTCCACTTCCATGTCGAGCTCTTCGTTCAGCTCACGGATCAGGGCTTCCCGCGGAGTTTCGCCGGCTTCGACCTTGCCGCCGGGAAACTCCCAGTAGCCCGGGTAGAAGGTGTCGGCGGCGCGCTGGCCGACCAGGAAGCTGCCATCCGGCCGGGTGATCACCGCGGCCGCCACATGCACAATCTTCTTCATGCTTCGAACCGTCCGGCGTAGTCGCGGGCGAACTGCCAGGCCACCCGGCCGCTGCGCGAGCCGCGCATGAGCGCCCATTGGAGGGCCTCGCCGCGGGATGTGGGAATGGCGTCGGCCGGCACGCCGAATTCGCCCAGCCAGTGGCTAACCACTTTCAGGTATTCGTCCTGGCTGAAGGGGTAGAAGGAGATCCACAGGCCGAAGCGCTCGGACAGGGAGATCTTCTCTTCGACCGCCTCGGCAGGATGCACCTCGCCGTCCTTGTGCTTGGTGGCAGCGTTTTCGTCGAAGTATTCCGGCATCAGGTGACGGCGGTTGGAGGTGGCGTAGATCAGCACGTTCTCCGATACCGCCGCGACGGAGCCGTCGAGGACGCTCTTGAGGGCCTTGTAGGCCGGCTCTCCGTCCTCGAACGAGAGGTCGTCGGTAAAGATGATGAAGCGCTCGGGGCGGCCTTCGACCAGCTCGACGATGTCGGCCAGGTCGATCAGATCGTCCTTGTCCACCTCGATGAGGCGCAGGCCCTGGTCGGCGAATTCGGTCAGCAGGGCCTTGACCAGCGAGGACTTGCCAGTGCCCCGGGCACCGGTTAGGAGCACGTTGTTGGCCCGCTTGCCAGCCAGGAACTGGCGCGTGTTGGCGACGATGCGCTCCTTCTTGTCGTCGATGTCCTGCAGGTTGTCGAGGCGGATCTGGTGCGGGCGCGGGATCGCTACCAGGGCGGCCCCGTTGCCCTTGCGGCGCCAGCGGAAGGCGGTCGAGGCGTTCCAGTCGGGGGCGCTCGGGGCGGCCGGGAGGAGGTGTTCGAGGCGCTCAAGGAGCTGTTCGGCGTGGGTGAGGAACTGGGTCAGGTCAGTCATGGGAAGGGGCGTCCGTATCCTTGTTTTTCGGGCCGCGCAGGGCCCGGGCCGGCGAACCGGTGGTTATACTCGGGCGGGTATTGATTGCAAACCGCGAGTTTACCCCATCCATGTTTAGTACTTTTCCCCGCCTTTCCCTTGTTCTGTCCGTGCTTTTGCTGTCGGCCTGCGCGAGTGCGCCGAGGCCGGCAAGCGAGCCGGGTTGCCCGGGCTGCAAGCCCGCTGCGCCGGTGGCGACGCCGTCAACCGCGCCGATTGCGTCCGGTACGGCGCCGGCACCGCTGCCCCTTGGCAGGCCGCTGCTGTCAGCCAGTTGGGGCGATCTGCCCGGCTGGGGGAATGATCCGCTGGGCGAGGCGTGGCCGGCCTTCCAGGCTTCGTGCCGGGCGCTGGCCAGGCAGGCCGTGTGGCAGCCGGTGTGCGAGGCGGCCCGCGGCCTGGGCGAACGCCCCGCAGTAGCGGCAGTGCGCAGCTTCATGGAAGCGCGGCTGCTTCCCTGGCGCGTGGTGAATCCGGACGGGAGCCGCGAAGGCCTCATCACGGGCTATTACGAGCCCTTGATCAAGGGTAGCCGGACCCGCTCGAAGGCTTACGCCTGGCCGGTGCTGGGGGTGCCGGATGATCTGTTGAGCGTTGATCTCGGAGAGGTGTATCCGGATCTGAAGGGCCAGCGGGTGCGTGGCCGGCTCGTCGGTAACAAGGTCGTGCCGTATTATTCCCGTGCCGATGTGGACCGGCTCAAGGACAAGTTCGCCGGCAAGACGATTCTCTATGCCGAGGATGCGGTCGAGTTGTTTTTCCTGCAGGTGCAGGGGTCCGGGCGGGTGCAGTTGCCCGATGGCAGCGTGGTTCGCCTTGCCTACGCGGACACCAACGGCCATCCCTATCAGTCGATCGGTCGCTGGTTGGCCGACAAGGGGGAGTTGCGGGTCGAGCAGGCGTCCATGGAGGGCATCAAGAACTGGGCTAAAGCCAATCCGAACCGCTTGCAGGAAATGCTCAATGCCAACCCGAGCTACATCTTTTTCCGTGAAGGGCCGAGCTCGAACGCCGGGCCGGTGGGCGCGCTCGGCCAGCCGTTGACGGAAGGGCGCAGCCTGGCGGTCGATCCGCGCAGTATTCCGCTGGGTGCGCCAGTGTTTCTGGCCACCACCCATCCGAACAGCGCTCAGCCGCTGCAGCGGCTGATGCTGGCCCAGGATACGGGCAGCGCGATCAAGGGCGGTGTCAGGGGCGACTTCTACTGGGGTTTCGGTGCCGAGGCCGGCGCTTTGGCCGGACGAATGCGTCAGAAGGGCGAAATGTGGGTGCTGTGGCCGCGGGATCAGGTGCCCCGTTAGTGCGGATGGGTGAGTCCGTAGATTTGTAATAACTTTTGCGTAAATTCTTGGTTCGTCAGTCTGGACGTGCCCCGTATCGTGCGAAGCTCGCGTCCGTATTTTTGACGCCACCGTACTCGCATGCATCCGGAGACTCCCGTGCCCCTGACCGAACTCGTCCATTACTTCAACAAGCGCAGCCGGCTGACCAGCGGTGGAGCGGGTGAAGACAGTTTCGAACTGGCCGATGGCCGGGTACAGGTACGATTCGGCAACTGCTTGCTGGGCACCCTGTTCCAGCCGGTGGTGGCCAGTGCCAGCGGGCAGGTGATCGGGCATGAGGCCCATCTCCAGTTGCTGGAAGGCGGTGAGCCCGACTTGCCGCCGTCGGCAGTCTTCCTCAGTGCCCGGGGTGATGAGGAGCTGGTGCATCTCGACCGCCTGGTACGCACGCTGCACGCCCTGAACTTTTTGCAGGAGCGGGAGCAGCACGGCGGCTTCCTGTCCCTGAACGTTCATCCCCAGTTGCTGCGTGCGGTGCGCGAACACCATGGCCAGGTGTTCGAGTCCATCCTGACTCGTTGCGGGCTGACGCCGGAGCGGATCGTGATGGAGGTGTCGGATGACGGTTTCGAGAACCTGCCCCGGCTGGTGCGGGCGCTGGCGGGTTACCGGGAGCGGGGTTACCGGATCGCCATCGACAACTTTGGGCGCCACACGGCGGATCTGGAGCGGCTGGAATCCTTGGCGCCGGACATCGTGAAGCTGGATCGCAGCTTGATTGGCCATGCCGGGCATCTGAGCCTGGCCAAGCGGGTGATGACGGAACTCAACGGGGAGATTCGCCGCCTGGGTGCCCTGGTGGCCTGCCAGTGCATCGAAAATCCCTTGCAGTTGCAGGTGGCCCGGGATGCTGGCGTGGATTGGCTGCAGGGCTATCTGGTCGGGCGTCCTGCGCCCGCCTGCCTGCCGCTGCCCAGGCCGCGCCGCCCTCGCGAGGCGGCCTGAGCGTGCAGGCCGGCTGGTGGCTTACTTGCCGCCGGCGGCCTGGGTCATGGCCTGTTCCAGCTGGGCAAGGGGAACGGCGCCGGGCAGACGGTTGCCGTCGGCAGTGAAGATGGTCGGCGTGCCGCTCACCTTGATCTTCTGGCCGAGGGCGACGTTCTTGTCGACGGCGCTGGTGTCGCAGCCGGCCGCGGCGGCAGCGGGTACCTTGCCGGCCGTCATCCAGTCGTTCCAGGCCGCGGAGCGATCTTTGGCACACCAGATGTTCTTTGATTTCTCGGTGGAGTCCGGGCTGAGGATCGGGTACAGGAAGGTGTAAACGGTGGCGTCCTTCAGCCCTTGCAGGTCCTTGGCGAGGCGCTTGCAGTAGCCGCAGTTCGGATCTTCGAAGCTCGCGATGACCCGCTTGCCGTTGCCGCGTACCTGCTTGATCGCCTGATCGAGGGGCAGGCTGGCGAAGTCGATCTTCTGCAGTTGGGCCATGCGGGCCTGGGTGACGTTCTTGCGGGTCTTGGCGTCGATCAGTGCGCCGTCGAGGATGAAGCTCACGTTGGCGTCGGTGTACAGCAGCTCGCCGGATTTCAGCACCACTTCATAGAGCCCGCCGTAGGGCGTCTTCTTGACGCTGTCCACGGCCGGTGCGTTGAGGAAGCTCTCCAGGTTCTTCTTGACCGAGGCTTCGTCAGCCGCATGGGCGAGGCCCGCTGCACAAAGAAGGGTGGCAAGCAGCGAGCGCACGAAGGTGAGTTTCATCCAGTATCTCCAGGGGGCAGGGTGATTCAAAAGCGAGAGGGTTCAGAAGCGGCCCGCAATGGCATAGCGGACCAGCGCATTGCGTAGGACCGGCACGCGGTTGGTGAGGTTCAGTCCTAAATTGCGCAGGCCGGACAGCAGCGGGTCGGCGGGCTTGAAAAGCCGGTTGAGGCCGTGGGTTGTGTATTGCAGGAGCGCGGTTTCCTCGGCCCGGGCACGGGCGTAGGCACGCAGGATGGACAACTCGCCCGGGTCGCGCCAGGCGGGTAGTGTGGCCAGTTGGGCGGCCAGCACGCGGGCGTCCTGGTAGCCCAGGTTGATGCCGTGGCCGGACAGCGGATGAATGGCGTGTGCTGCGTCGCCGATCAGGGCCAGGCGCGGCTGAACCACGCTTTCGACGCGCATCAGGCGCAGCGGGAAGGCCGCTGCCGGGGTGACCAACTCAAGCGCGCCGAGGCGGAAGTCGCCGGCTTCGGCGACCTTGGCGCACAGGGCGGCAGGGGGCAGGGCGAGCAGTTCGTCGGCAAGTTCGTCCGGTGCCGACCAGACCATCGACATGAGGCCGTCCGGCAGCGGCAGATAGGCCAGCACGCCGTCCTTGCGGAACCACTGGAAGGCGGTGTTGCGATGGGGCTTTTCGCAGCGGAAGTTGGCGACGACGCCTTTCTCGTTGTAGGGTGTGTTGCGTGCACCGATGCCGGCCGCCTGGCGGACCCATGAGTCGCGACCATCGGCGGCGACGATCAGGCGGGCTTCGATGCGTCGGCCATCGGCGAGGGTGAGGCGCGCGGCGCTGTCGTCGATGACGAGGGCGGTGGGTTCGGCGGGGCAGAGCAGCGTGATGTTGTGCTGGCGTTTGACCGTTTCCCACAGCTCCTGCTGCATCAGGCTCGATTCGACGATCCAGGCGAGTTCTCGCAGGCCGCAATCGTAGGCTGAGAAATCCAGTTTGCCGCCGGCGTCACCATGGATTTCCATGTCGTAGACAGGGGCCATGCGGCTGGCGTCGAGGTGCTGCCAGATGCCGATGTCGGCCAGGAAATCCACGTTGGTGGGACTGATGGCGTAGATGCGCGGATCCCATCCGGCAGGGCGCGACGGGGGGCGGGCTTCGATAATGCCCACCTTGAGACTGCTGCTGCGCAGGGCTGCTGCGAGGGCTGCGCCGGCAAGGCCGGCACCTACGACGAGTACATCGAATTTCATACGCTGGTCTCCTGCGCCCGGATTGTGCCGGAGGGCGCAGGGGAAGTCACTCGCGACGGGTCTGAAGGCCTAGCGCGGGGGAGGTGGCGGCGGGGGCGGTGGAGCGTAGTAGGGCGCGCTGGTGGCCGGGGCCGGCTGGCGATAACCGTAAGGGTAGCTGGGAAGCTGGTTGCCCTTGGCGTACATGCATTGCTGGTAGGCAATGTCGTAGCGGCGCTGGGCTTCGGCGCCCGCATAGCCGGCCTGGGACGCACCGCTGGCGGTGCCGGCAACCATGCCGACGGCTGCGCCGGTCGCGGCGCCGTTATGTCCTCCGCCCAGCGCGCCGACTGCCGCGCCAATTGCGGTGCCGACGGCGGCGTTGCCGACGACGTTCCGGGTGGCCAGGTCTTGCGGGGCCATACCGATGGATTGTTCAGCAAAGCTGCGGCACTGGTGATCTTCGGCCACGAAGACTTCGAATGGCTTTCCAGGCGCCGGCATGACGGCCACTCGCGGGCCGCTGGGCAGGCTGGCGCAGCCGGCCAGCAAGGCAAGGGGAATCAACAGGTAGCGGGTTTTCATGGCTGTCGTCCTCCCTCAGCGTTCGGTGTGCCGCCGGGCGGGTTGGCGGGTGTTGCACGCCAGCCTTCCGCGCAACTTTGGACGTAGGGGTAATAGGCCTTGGCGCTGTCGCAGTAGTACCAGTTGTTCTGTGGGGTGGCCGGGGCGGGGTTCTGGCCGCTGGCGGGGGGCGAGGCCGGGACCGCGCGCCAGCCTTCTGTGCAGGTCTGCACATAGGGGTAGTAGGCCTTCGCACTGTCACAGTAGTACCAGTTCTGGACGGGGGCCTGCGGCGCGGGCTGGATGATGACCGGTTCGACCGGGGCCGGTTGAACCACTACCGGCGGGTAGGGATAAACCGCCTGCGGGTAGAACATCCAGGTCGCGCCGGCCAGCCACCACAGGCCCCATCGACCATCGTGATAGCCATGATGTGAGTAGCTCGGGCCAGGGTTGTGCATGCGCGGCCCCCAATGGCCTCCCGGACCCCCGCGGCCTCGGGGGCCGTCGGCCTGTGCGGGCTGGGTGGCAAGGGCGCTGGCCGCGGCAAGGACGGCGAGCAGGGCATGGCTGACGAGTCGGGTTTTCATCGCGGCAGGACTCCTGTCTTTGGTTTCTTCATTGCAGCACCCCAATGGCGCCAATATGTGTTGGCTGCGGCTACACACGTAAGCAAATACGACAAGATGGGTTGTTGGCAATATTTGCTTACGCTTTGGTGGCGGGTGTTTTATTTTGCTGAAATGGAGCCGAGAAGCGCGAAAATGGCGAATTAACTTCCGTTGTTCGCCATGGATGTCCGCAAGCTTGTCATTGCTCTCTGTGTCCTGACGCTCCTTGCCGTGGGTGTCGTTCTTTATTTCCAGCAGGGCGGGATGCCTGATCGTCGGGCGATGACCGATCCGGCCATCGCCGAGCAGGTGGAGGTGCGTCATGGCCCCGCGTTGCGGGCTATCGGTATCCGCAGCCTCGGCGTGGATAGGCAGACGGATGACGTGGTGGTGGTCTTTGCCAACGGTGGGCATCTCGGTCGCAAGGTGGCTGGACGCTTGCCGGGGCTGGCCGGCAACGAGGGCTGCGGCAAGCTGGATGTGGGTGTTGCGGTGGGGGATTCGATCACGGCGTGGGGTAACTCGAAGAGTCCCGGTTTCTATTCGCGCCTGGATTGCGTTATCGAGGAAGTCATCGCCAAGGCTGCCGATTTGCGGGAGTCGGAGTGATTCCCGGCGCGTCGCGGTCATAGCGGCTATACTGCGCGCCGGGAAGTTCGCTAGGCAATCGCGGTGTGTTCGCACATCGAGGAAAGTCCGGGCCCCATAGAGCAGGATGCCGGCTAACGGCCGGGCGCCATAGCCTTCGGGTCAAAGCGACGGAAAGTGCAACAGAAAGCAAACCGCCGATGGCTCTTCGGAGATCAGGCAAGGGTGAAACGGCGGGGTAAGAGCCCACCGCGGACGTGGTGACACGGACGGCACGGCAAACCCCATCCGGGGCAAGGCCAAATAGGGGGACGTTGACGCTGCTCGCGGAGTCCCCGGGTAGGCTGCTAGAGCGACGTGGCAACGCGTCGACCAGAGGAATGATTGCCCGGCGGGCCGATCTCCGGATCGGTTCGCTCGACAGAACCCGGCTTATCGGCGAACTTCCCTTCCCGTTTTCCTCCACTCGTCTCCACCGATCGGCCCGTTCCAGTTGCCTGTCGGCAGGAGACACGCGATTTAACATCCTCCTGCCTTGAAGGCTGATGTTTGCCCCTCGCTGCTGGCGAGGCTCCCGCAATTAATCCAGCACTTTGGCAATGCTTTCTATCAGCATTGATTTATAAGCGGATTTCCCGGAATACCCCCTCCTTGCTCTAAGTACTTGTGTCCAAAAGAGATTTACGTTCCGGTCAGCTTGACCGTGTATTTCTTTTGCTCTAAAGTGGGATGGAGTGGATGAAAGTGGGAGAAAGTGAGTTTTTCCCGTTTGTCCAAGTGCAGAAGTGGGGGAATCATGTTTCAAGGCGCAGCAGCGCTCACTCTCGATGCGAAGGGTCGCCTGGCGATACCGGCGCGGCATCGGGACGCGCTGACAAAACTCGCCGAGAACCAGTTGATCCTCACGGCTCATCCCCACCGCTGTCTTCTGATTTATCCCGCTCCCGCCTGGGAACCGATTCGCAGCAAAGTGCTTGCCGGATCGAGTCTTGAGCAGCATTCCGCATTGCTGAAACGTCTTCTGGTGGGTTTTGCCCGCGATGAAGAGGTGGATTCGGCCGGCCGCGTGCTGATCGCGCCCGAGCTGCGCAACTTCGCCCAACTTGAAAAGCAGGTGCATTTGGTGGGACAGGGTGATCACTTCGAACTCTGGTCGGACGCCGGCTGGCAGAAGCAGCAGGAGGCGATCTTCGCCCTCGGCGACCAACTCATGCCCGCCGGCTGGGAAAACCTGCCGCTGTGAGCGCGACGCCGCACATCACGGTTCTGCTGCAAGAAGCGGTGGAAGGTCTGGCCATCAAGCCGGACGGTATCTATGTGGACGGCACCTTCGGGCGTGGTGGTCACAGCCGCCTGGTGCTGGCACAGCTGGGGCCGCAGGGGCGCTTGATCGCTTTTGATCGGGATCCGGTGGCAGTGGCTGCCGGTCAGGCTATTGGTGACCCTCGGTTTGAACTGGTGCATGCGCCGTTCTCGGACTTTGCCGAGGCGTTGGCAGAGCGGGGTGTAACGCAGGTGGACGGCGTCCTGCTGGATCTGGGGGTTTCGTCTCCCCAACTGGATGAAGCAGAGCGGGGCATGAGCTTTCGGTTCGATGCGCCGCTGGATATGCGAATGGATACGACCCGCGGGATTACCGCGGCAGAGTGGCTGGCAGAAGCGCCGGTCGCCGACATAACGCGCGTGCTGAGGGAATACGGTGAAGAACGGTTTGCTTATGAGATTGCAAAGGCGGTTATTGCTGCTCGGACAGGGGGGGCTGTTGCGACCACTGGACAGCTTGCCGCGATCGTGGAAGAGACGGTCTGGAAGCGCGAGCCGGGCCAGCACCCTGCGACGCGCACCTTCCAGGCTCTACGGATTTGCGTCAATCAAGAGCTTGAAGAACTGTCGCTAGTCCTGCCCCAGGTTGTGGCAGCACTGGCGCCGGGAGGCCGCCTCGTCGTGATCAGCTTTCATTCGCTCGAAGACCGCATCGTCAAACGCTTCATGCGTGACGAGTCGCGGCCGCCGCAGTTGCCAGCCCGTTTGCCGGTGCGTGCGGCCGACATGCCGAGGCCGAAGCTGGCGCTGATCGGTAAACCCGTGCGCCCGTCCGATGCAGAGGTGTCAGCCAATCCGCGGTCGCGCAGCGCGGTAATGCGGATCGCCGAAAAGCAGGAAGAGGACTGAGGCCATGGCCCGTCTGACCGGATTCCTGTTGCTGCTGGTGGTAGTGAGCAGCCTTGGCGTCGTTGCCTCGCAGCATCAGGCGCGCAAGCTTTATGCTGCCGTCGAGCGGGAACAACAGCGTTCCCTGCAACTGGAAGTCGAGTGGGGTCAGCTCCAGCTGGAGCAAAGCACCTGGGCTGCCCACGCCCGTATCGAAAAACTCGCTCGCGAGAAACTCGCGATGCGCCCACCTCAGTCAGGGCAGATCATCGCCATCGAGGAGCGGCCATGAAGAAGGCCAAGAAGGGCGTCACCTTCAATCTCAATCCCCTGCTGCGTTCGGAGTTGCCGGCCTGGCGGCCGCGCTTCGTGCTGCTGTGCCTGCTTGGCGGCTCCCTTGCGCTGGTCGGCCGGGCGTTCTACCTGCAGGGCGTGAACGATCAGTTCCTGCAGGCCAAGGGCGAATCCCGCTATGCCCGCGTGCTGGATGTGCCGGCCACCCGTGGCAAGATCACCGACCGGCAGGGCGATGTGCTGGCTGTCTCGTCGCCGGTCAAGTCGCTGTGGGCGATCCCCGAGGATGCCCGCCTCAATCCGACCCAGACCCGTCAGCTTGCCGGCCTGCTGGAGATGGATGTCGCTGAGGTCAATCAGAAGCTCGGCTCCGACAAGGATTTCGTCTATCTCAAGCGTCAGGTGTCGCCCGAGTTGGCGGACCGTATTGCGGCCCTCAAGCTGCCTGGCATTCACGACCAGAAGGAATATCGCCGCTTTTACCCTGGTGGTGACGTGATGGCCCACGTGCTGGGCTTTACTGGCGTGGACGACAAGGGGCAGGAGGGCATCGAACTGGCCTTCGAATCGGCTTTGGCCGGCAAGCCGGGTTCCCGCCGGGTCGTGAAGGACCGGCGTGGCAACGTAGTCGAGGACGTGCAGTCGATCCGCCCGCCGCAGGATGGCCGTGAAGTGGCCCTGTCCATCGACAACAAGATCCAGTTTCTCGCCCATGCAGCGCTGAAGCAGGCGATGACCGAGCACAAGGCCAAGGCCGGTGGTGTGGTGGTTCTCGACGCGAAGACCGGTGAGGTTCTCGCTCTGGCCAATGCGCCGACCTTCAATCCGAACAACCGGGTCAAGCTTACTGGTGACCAGCTCCGTAACCGGGCGCTGACTGACACCTATGAGCCGGGCTCGACGATGAAGCCCTTTACCGCCGCGATGGCCCTGGATCATGGCAAATTTACCGCCAATACCATCGTCAATTGCGCCCCGGGCCGAATGACCATCGGCTCTGCCACCATCTCCGACGCCCATCCCCATGGCGCCCTGTCGGTGGCTCAGGTCATCCAGAAGTCTTCCAATATCGGTGCCGCCAAGATGGCCCTGAGCTTCCCGCCGGAGGTGATGTGGAAGATGTTCGACGACCTGGGTTTCGGTTCCCCGCTCAAGCTCGGATTCCCCGGCGAGGCAGGCGGCCGTCTGCGTCCGGCCAAGAGCTGGCGTCCGATCGAGCAGGCCACCATGTCTTACGGCCACGGCATTTCCGTCAGCCTCATGCAGATGGCCAATGCTTATCAGGTCTTCGCCCGAGACGGTGATCTGGTGCCCTTGTCCCTGTCCCGCATGGACGCACCGCCACTGCACGGCACCCGCGTGTTTTCACCGCAGACCGCGCGGGAAGTCCGGCAGATGCTCGAGATGGTCGTGCAGCCTGGCGGAACCGCGCCGCAGGCCAATATTCCGGGCTACCGCGTGGGCGGCAAGACGGGTACCGCAATGAAACTGGTTGGCGGGCGTTACGCCCTCAAGTATGTGGCGTCATTTGTCGGCATCGCGCCGATTTCCGATCCGCGCCTGATTGTTGCGGTGATGATCGATGAGCCGACCAACGGCAAGCATTACGGTGGTGACGTGGCCGGGCCGGTGTTCGCGCAGGTGATGGGTGGTGCGTTGCGTACCCTCGGGGTTGCCGCCGATGCACCGCTCAAGCCCCTGCAGGTGGCACGCCAGGGCACAGCCCCGGTTCCTTACGTCCGGGAGGCCATGTGAGCACCAGCGCCCCTCCGCAGAAGGTTCGCGAGATTCTCGACTGGCTGGCCGCCGAAGACATCGAGGTGTCACGCCTGTGCGCCGACTCGCGCCAGGTGCGCGCGGGCGATATTTTCCTCGCCTTTCCGGGGCATCGGGTGGATGGCCGCCGCTTCATTCTGAATGCCGTGCAGGCTGGCGCTGCCGCCGTATTGTGGGAGCGTAACGGGCACGTCTGGGATGCGTCCCTGCAGGTGGCGAATCTGCCGGTCGATGGTCTGGCCGAGCTGTCCGGCTATCTGGCTCATGAAGTCTATGGTCGTCCCTCCGAGGCCCTGTGGCTGGTGGGCGTGACGGGTACCAATGGCAAGACCTCGGTGAGCCAGTGGCTGTCCCGCGCCTTCGCCGCCCTTGGCCGCAAGTGCGGCGTGATCGGCACGCTGGGTATCGGTTTTCCCGGCGCACTCTCCGAAAGCCTGAACACCACGCCCGACAGCCTGACCGTGCATCGCACGCTGGCCGATTTTCGCGAGGCCGGCGCCCAGGCGGTGGCCATGGAGGTGTCGTCCATCGGTCTCGATCAGGGGCGCCTCAACGGTCTGCGTTTCGACGTGGCTGTGCACACCAACCTGACCCGCGACCACCTCGATTACCACGGCACCATGGAAAACTACGGCGCGGCCAAGGCTCGCCTGTTCGATATGCCTGGGCTGCGTTCGGTGGTGCTCAATCTCGATGACCGTTTCGGCATGGAGCAGGCCCGCCGCCTGGCCGGTCACGGGATCGAGGTGATCGGCTACACCCTCATCCCGACGAATATCGATGCGGCCCCGGCGAACCGGGTGATTGTTGCCGACAAGCTGACGACCACAGCCGCCGGCATCCGCTTTACGGCCCGCTGTGGCAACGAGTCCGCCGATCTCTACCCGAACCTGGTGGGCCAGTTCAACGTGTCCAACCTGCTGGCGGTGATCGGCACCCTGATGGCGTCCGGTTTTTCGCTTGAAGATGCCGTGACCGTTGCCGAAGACCTGACGCCGCCTCAGGGCCGCATGCAGACCCTCGGTGGCATCGGCGATCCGCTGGTGGTGGTCGATTACGCTCATTCGCCGGACGCGCTCGAACAGGTCCTGACCGCTGTGCGTGCCACTGTCACTGCCCGCGGCGGGCGCATGACCTGTGTATTCGGCTGCGGCGGCGAGCGGGATCCGGGCAAGCGTCCCTTGATGGGTGAAGTCGCCAGCCGGCTGGCCGACCAGGTGGTGCTGACCTGTGACAACCCCCGCGCCGAAGACCCGGAAGCGATCCTGCGTGAAATCGCGGCTGCTGCCGGCGAACGCGTCCGCATCATTCCCGACCGCGCCGAGGCGATTCGCGAGGCCATCATGGGTGCCGCCCCCGACGACGTGATCGTCATTGCCGGCAAGGGTCACGAGCCCTATCAGGAAATCAATGGCGTCCGCTATCCGTTCTCGGACGTGGAGCAGACGCGCGCCGCCCTCGAAGCCTGGAATGACGCCCAGGGAGAACTCAAATGATGGATCTCCAGGAAGCCGCTCTGGCAACCGACGGGACCGCGGTGGGCGGCAATGCTTCCTTCCAGTCGGTCAGTACCGATTCCCGCAGCGTGCAGTCCGATCAGCTCTTCGTGGCCCTGCGCGGCGACCGTTTCGACGGCCATGAATTCATCGCCAGCGTGGCGTCCCAGGGCGCCGTGGCGGCCATGGTGGATCGCAGTTGGGCCGCCAGCAATCCGGTGCCCTTGCCCCTGCTGGTGGTGGAAGACACCCGGCTTGGCCTCGGCAGGCTTGCTGCCGCCTGGCGTACCCGCTTCGATCTGCCGCTGATCGGCGTGACTGGCAGCAACGGCAAGACCACCGTCAAGGAAATGTGTGCGGCGATCCTGCGTGCCCAGGCCCGCCTGGATGGTTTCGACCCCGATCTGGCAGTGCTGGCCACCAAGGGCAATCTGAACAACGACATCGGCCTGCCGCTGATGCTGCTGCGCATGTCCGGCAATCATCGTTCGGCGGTGATCGAGATGGGCATGAATCATCCCGGCGAAATCGGCTATCTCACCCAGCTGGCCCGACCGACCGTGGCGCTGGTGAACAACGCCCAGCGCGCGCACCTGCAGGGCATGGGCAGCGTGAACGAGGTGGCGCAGGAGAAGGGCGCGATTTACGAAGGCCTGGCGCCGGACGGTGTGGCCGTGATCAATGCCGATGACGCTTTTGCCGGCTACTGGAAGGCCCTCAATGCCGGTCGCCGGACGCTGACTTTCGGTCTGACTGCCGATGCCGACGTGAGCGCCCGATGCACGAGCCACGGCTTTGCCAGCGATGTGATATTGACCGCGCCGGAGGGTGAGACCCGCTTTCGCCTGCAGGTGCCGGGCCAGCACAATGTACGCAACGCCCTTGCCGCAGCAGCGGCTTGCCTGGCTGCGGGCATGTCGCTGGAAGCTGTGGCCGAAGGGCTTGGCGGCTATACCGGCACCGCTGGTCGCCTGCACCTGCGCAAGGGTTTCCGCGGTGCCGTGGTCATCGACGACAGCTACAACGCCAACCCCGATTCGATGCGCGCCGGTATTGCGGTGCTGGCAGCCACTCCTGGCCGCAAGATCCTGGTGATCGGCGACATGGGGGAGATTGGCGAACAGAGTTTCCAGTACCACGACGAGATCGGCGGCTACGCGAAGAGCGAGGGCGTCGATTTTCTGTTCGGGCTGGGTGAAATGAGCGAGGTTGCCGCGCGCAACTTCGGCGAAGGGGGTTACCACTTCACCCGGCTCGACGATCTCGTCGCGGCGGTGAAGGCGGAACTGAACGAAAACACGGTGGTGCTCGTCAAGGGCTCGCGTTTCATGAAGATGGAACGGGTCGTCGACGCCCTCGCGGAGAAGGTTTGATGAGTTTTTGTAGTGCAGGAATGAGTGCAGTTTCTTCCGTAACGATTCGGGGGCGACGTCATGCTGCTTGAACTGGCCCTGTGGCTCGGCAAGGATGCGCGTTTCTTCAACGTGTTCGGTTACATCACGCTGCGCACCATGCTGGCGGCGGGTACGGCGCTCGTCCTTTCGCTGGTTTTCGGGCCCCTCGTGATCCGCTGGCTGGCCGCCAAGAAAATCGGTCAGGCCGTGCGCGACGACGGCCCCAAGTCGCACCTCACCAAGGCGGGCACCCCGACCATGGGCGGCGTGCTGATCCTCATCTCGATTTCCGTCACCACCCTGCTGTGGGGCGATCTGCGCAACAAGTACGTGTGGGTGGTGCTCTTTGTCACCCTCGGTTTTGGTGTGGTCGGCTGGGTCGATGACTGGAAGAAAGTGGTGTACCGCGACCCGAAGGGGCTGGCGAGCCGCTGGAAGTATTTCTGGACCTCGGCGATTGCCCTTGCCGCGGCAAGTTTCCTCGGGCTCACGGCCACGCTCCCGGCCCAGCTCGAACTGATCGTGCCCTTCTTCAAGGCGGTGAGCTATCCGCTGGGCGTGATCGGTTTCATCATCCTGAGCTACTTCGTCATCAACGGCACCAGCCACTCGGTGAACCTCACCGACGGCCTCGACGGCTTGGCGATCATGCCGACCGTGATGGTCAGTGCAGCGCTGGCGATCTTCGCCTACGTGGCGGGTCACGTGGGTTTCTCCAAGTATCTCGGCGTGCCCTACATTCAGGGCGCAGGCGAGCTGGCGGTGATTTGCGGGGCGATTGCCGGCGCAGGTCTCGGCTTTCTGTGGTTCAACGCCTACCCGGCAGAAGTCTTCATGGGCGACGTGGGCGCGCTGGCCCTCGGCGCGGCGATGGGGACCATCGCGGTGATCGTCCGCCAGGAAATCGTGCTTTTCATCATGGGCGGCCTGTTTGTGGCCGAAGCCCTGTCGGTGATGGTCCAGGTGCTGTACTTCAAGTACACCGGCGGCAAGCGCATCTTCCGCATGGCGCCACTGCACCATCACTATGAACTGGGCGGCTGGAAGGAAACCCAGGTGGTCGTTCGCTTCTGGATCATCACCATCATGCTCGTGCTGTTCGGGCTGTCTACCCTCAAGCTGCGGTGAACGGGTATGGCGAGCATTGAGCCCTTCAAGTCCTCCCTGACGCTGGTTCTCGGGCTCGGTGAGTCCGGCTTGGCCATGGCCCGCTGGCTGGCTCGCCAGGGCGTGGCCTTGCGGGTGGCCGATTCGCGCGAGACGCCGCCGGGCGTGGATCGCCTGCGCGCCAATGCGCCGGCTGCCGAAATCGTCACTGGCCCGTTCTCTGCCGCGCTGCTCGACGGTGTCGATCGCATTGCGATCAGCCCCGGGCTCGACCCCCGCCAGCCGCTGGTGCAGGTTGCGAAGGAACGAGGCATCCCGCTTGTCGGCGAGATGGATCTGCTTGCCGAGGCCCTGAAGGCGTCGGGTGTCGAGACCAGAATCATTGCCATCACCGGCACCAATGGCAAGACGACGACCACGACGCTGGCCGGCGAGATGGTTCGTGCTACGGGCCTTGATGGTGTGGTTGCCGGCAACATCAGCCCGGCCGCGCTGGACGTGCTGATGGAACGGCTGGATGCCGGCCAGGCGCTGCCGCAGGTGTGGGTGCTCGAGCTTTCCAGTTTTCAGCTGGAGACTCGCCCCGCGCTGGATGCCATCTCCGCCACCGTCCTCAATGTCACCGACGATCACCTTGATCGTTACACCGATCTGGACGATTACGCAGCCACCAAGGCCGCGGTTTTCCAGGGTTCGGGTGTGCAGGTGTTGAATCGTGAAGATGCCCGTGTAAAGGCCATGGCGGTGCCGGGCCGCCAGGTGCTGAGCTTTGGCGTTGATGTGCCGGCAGGTGCCGACGATTTCGGCGTGCTGCATGCCGACGGCGGCGAATGGCTGGTGCGTGGCAGCGAAAAACTCCTCAACCGTGCACACATGCAGCTGGCGGGCAGCCACAACGTGGCCAACGCGCTGGCTGCTCTGGCCCTGTGCGAAGCCGCCGGCTTGCCGCGTGCGCCGCTGCTGGAGGCGCTGAAGGCCTTCCGCGGTCTGCCGCACCGGGTCGAGAAGGTTGCCGAGCGTGCTGATGGCGTCATCTACTACGACGATTCGAAGGGCACCAACGTGGGTGCCACCGTCGCCGCACTGGAAGGCCTGCGCCGCAAGGTGGTGCTGATCGTCGGCGGTGACGGCAAGGGGCAGGATTTCTCTCCGCTGAAAGAAGCGTTCGCCCGCTATGCCCGTGCTGTGGTCTTGATCGGCCGCGATGCGCGGGCCATCGAGGCGGCTGTTACCGGCTGCGGCGTTCCGCTGATCCACGCGGTCGACATGGATGCGGCGGTGCTTGAAGCCAACCTCCGTGCCGCAGCGGGCGACGTGGTGCTGCTGTCGCCGGCCTGCGCCAGTCTCGACATGTTCCGCAACTACGCGCACCGCGCGCAGGTGTTCATCGATGCGGTGAAGCGTCTGCCGGAAGTGAGCGCAGCATGAAGCTCGTTGCCAGTCTGACCGGTTTTTTTGCCCGCCATGCCGGCGATGTGGCCGCACCGGTGGCAAGCCGCGCGGTCAGCCGCCTGATGCGCCCCCTCGGCCAGCAGCGGGAGCTCGATCCGGCTTTGCTCTGGTCTGCGGCAGCCTTGCTGCTGCTTGGCTTGGTGATGGTCTTTTCGGCCTCCATCGCCACAGCCGAAGGCAGCCGCATGTTCGGGCACCAGCCGGCCTACTTTCTGGT
Organism: Zoogloea oleivorans; assembly: GCA_030157785.1. Lineage (GTDB taxonomy): Bacteria > Pseudomonadota > Gammaproteobacteria > Burkholderiales > Rhodocyclaceae > Zoogloea > Zoogloea oleivorans_A. Next base: position 43,321 of record JAOAUC010000019.1, on the reverse strand, counting down.
GCGTCACGCTGTTTTCCTGGCCATCGGACTGATTGCCGGGGTGGTGGTGTTCCAGATTCCCATGCGCGCCTGGCAGGAGATGGCCCCTTGGCTGTTCATCGCCGGCGTGGTGCTGCTCCTCATCGTGCTGATCCCTCACGTGGGCCGTGATGTCAATGGCGCACGTCGCTGGTTGCCCCTGGGCGTGGTCAACCTGCAGCCTTCCGAGCTGATGAAGCTCTTCGCGGCCCTTTATGCCGCCGACTACACCGCCCGCAAGCTGCCGTTGATGGGCAGCTTCAAGCAGGGCTTCCTGCCGATGGCCGGCGTCATCCTGTTCGTTGGCTTCCTGCTGCTCAAGGAGCCGGACTTCGGCGCCTTCGTGGTCATCACCGCCATCGCCTTCGGGGTGCTCTTCCTCGGCGGCATCAACGTGCGCCTGTTTGCCCTGCTGGCCATTGTTGCGACGATCGGCTTCGTGCTGCTGATCACCTTCTCCGAATACCGCCGCCAGCGCATCCTCGGTTTCATGGACCCCTGGCAGGACGCCTACGGCAAGGGCTACCAGCTGTCCCATGCGCTGATCGCCTTCGGGCGGGGCGAGTGGTTTGGCGTCGGCCTGGGCGGGAGCATCGAAAAGCTGTTCTATCTGCCGGAAGCTCATACCGACTTCCTGCTGGCCGTGATTGCCGAAGAGTTGGGTTTTGCCGGTGTGTTTACCGTGGTGGTGCTGTTCGCGATTCTCATCCAGCGTGCCTTCTCCATCGGCAAGCAGGCCGTGACGCTTGAGCGCACCTACGCGGCGCTGGTCGCCCAGGGCATCGGCATCTGGATTGGCGTGCAGTCTTTCATCAACATGGGCGTGAACATGGGTCTGCTGCCCACCAAGGGCCTCACCCTGCCGCTGATGAGCTTTGGCGGTTCGGGCATTCTGGCCAACTGTGTGGCCATCGCCATTCTGCTGCGGATCGACTGGGAAAACCGGCAGATCATGCGCGGGGGTAACGCCTGATGCCGACCCTGATGGTCATGGCTGGCGGTACCGGCGGCCACATCTACCCCGGCCTGGCCGTTGCCGACGCCCTGCGCGCGCGCGGCTGGCGGGTGGTGTGGATGGGTAACCCGGACGGGATGGAGGCCCGCATCGTGCCGGCCAGTGGCTATGACGTCGCCTGGGTGCGCTTCACGGCGCTGCGCGGCAAGGGTTTGCTGCGCAAGGTGCTGCTGCCTTTCAACCTGCTGCGCGGTTTTGCCCAGGCCCTCGGCCAGATCCGTCGCGTCAAGCCGGATGTGGTGCTTGGCATGGGCGGCTACGTCACTTTTCCGGGCGGCATGATGGCGGCCCTGGTGGGGTGCCCGGTCGTCGTGCATGAACAGAATTCCGTTGCCGGCCTCGCCAACCGGGTGCTGGCCCGGGTGGCCGACAAAGTGGTGACCGGTTTCCCCAATGTGCTGAAAAAGGGTGAATGGGCGGGCAATCCGGTGCGTGCCGAGATCACCGCCGTTGCGTCTCCCGCCGTGCGTTTTGCGGGTCGCAGCGGTCCGCTGAAAGTGTTGGTGGTGGGCGGCAGTCTCGGCGCGGCAGCCCTGAACGATGCCATGCCCAAGGCGCTGGCGCTGCTTGCCCCCGCCGAGCGGCCGCAAGTCACCCACCAGGCCGGTACCAAACAGATCGACGCACTTCGCGCAGCCTACAAGTCGGCTGGCGTGGAAGGCGAACTCCTGCCCTTCATCGACGACATGGCCGAGCGCTACGGCGCTGCAGATCTGGTGATCTGCCGCTCCGGCGCCCTCACCGTGGCCGAGCTGGCAGCGGTCGGCGTGGCCAGCGTGCTGGTGCCTTTCCCTCATGCGGTAGACGACCATCAAACCGGCAATGCCCGTTTCCTGGCCGATGCTGGCGCCGCCGTGCTGCTGCCCCAAACCGAACTGACACCACAGCGTCTTGCCACGCTGCTGCAGGAAATGAACCGCACACGTCTGCTGGACATGGCCGAGAAGGCCCGTGGGCGTGCCAGGCCGGATGCGACGGCCCGGGTGGCCGATGTATGCGCCGGCCTCGCGGCCTGAAGACCAGAACTGGAAAACTCGTGAAACATAAAGTCAAAAGTATTCACTTTGTTGGCATTGGCGGTGCCGGCATGAGCGGTATCGCCGAAGTGCTGCTCAACCTCGGCTACGAAGTCAGTGGCTCCGATCTGGGTGACAACGTCGCCACCCGCCGCCTCAAGGCGCTTGGTGCCCGCGTAATCCAGGGCCATGGTGCCGAAAACGTGGCCGACGCCGATGCCGTGGTGACCTCCACGGCCGTCAAGGGCGACAACCCGGAAGTGATCGCCGCCCGTGCCCGTGGCATCCCGGTGGTGCCCCGCGCCCAGATGCTGGCCGAACTGATGCGCCTCAAGCAGGGCATCGCCATCGCCGGCACCCACGGCAAGACCACCACCACGTCCCTGGCGGCGAGCATCCTCGCCGAGGGCGGGCTTGATCCGACCTTCGTGATCGGCGGCAAGCTCAACGCCGCCGGCGCCAACGCGCGGCTCGGCAAGGGTGACTTCCTGGTGGCCGAAGCCGACGAGTCCGATGCGTCCTTCCTGTTGCTGACCCCGGTCATTTCGGTGGTCACCAACATCGACGCCGATCACATGGAAACCTACGGCCACGATTTCGCGCGGCTCAAGCAGTCCTTCGTCGATTTCCTGCAGCACTTGCCGTTCTACGGTGTTGCCGTGCTGTGCGACGACGACAAGCACGTGCGCTCGATCATGCCGCTGGTGTCCAAGCAGATCGTTCGTTACGGTTTTTCCGAATCCGCCAACGTGCGTGCCGAGAACATCCATGCGGCCGACGGCAAGATGACCTTCGACGTGGTGCGCGTCAATGGCACCACCAGCCGCATCTCGGTGGTGCTCAACCTGCCGGGCCGCCACAACGTGCTCAATGCGCTGGCGGCGATTGCCGTGGCGACCGAAGTGGGCGTCTCCGACGAAGCCATCATCAAGGCCCTGGCCGAGTTCAAGGGCGTTGGCCGGCGCTTCCAGCGTTATGGCGAAGTGGCGTTGCCGAACGGCGGCACTGCCACCATCGTCGATGACTACGGCCATCACCCCGTTGAAATGGCAGCCACCATCGCCGCTGCGCGCGGAGCCTTCCCCGACAAGCGCCTAGTGCTGGCCTTCCAGCCCCACCGCTACACCCGCACGCGGGATTGTTTCGAAGATTTCGTAAAGGTTCTGTCCACCGTCGATGCGCTGCTGCTGAGCGAGGTATATGCCGCCGGCGAGCCGCCCGTGGTTGCGGCGGATGGCCGTTCGCTGGCGCGGGCGCTGCGCGTGGCGGGCAAGATCGAGCCGGTGTTCGTGGAGAACATCGAAGACATGCCGGGGGCGATTCTGTCCGCGGCGCAGGATGGCGACGTGGTGATCACCATGGGTGCCGGCAGTATCGGCGGCGTGCCGGGCAAACTGGTGAGTGGCGAGGTTTAAGGACGTGAGCAGTCAATTCGGAAAAGTGGCGGTGTTGCTGGGTGGAACTTCCGCCGAGCGCGAGATTTCCCTGATGTCGGGCGGTGCAGTGCTGGCTGCGCTGCAGGCGGCTGGCGTGGATGCCCACGCCTTTGACCCGGCCGAGACCGATCTGCACATCCTCAAGGAGCAGGGTTACGACCGCGCCTTCATTGCGCTGCATGGCCGCGGCGGCGAGGATGGCACTGTTCAGGGGGCCCTTGAGCTGATGGGTATTCCCTACACCGGCAGTGGTGTGATGGCCTCCGCCATTGCCATGGACAAGTGGCGGACCAAGCTGGTGTGGATGGCCTCCGGCCTGCCCACGCCGCGCTTCGCGATTCTCGATGCCAATACCGACTGGGAAGCCGTGGTGGCCGATCTGGGCCTGCCGATCTTCGTCAAGCCGGTGCATGAAGGCTCCAGCATGGGCGCCACCAAGGTGACCGAAGCTAGCCAGCTGAAGGGCGCCTGGGAGCTGGCCGCCAAGTTCGATTCGCTGGTGCTGGCCGAAGAGTTTGTCACCGGTCAGGAGCTGACCGCGCCTTTCCTGGGCGAGCGGGCGCTGCCGCTGGTGCGCATCGTCGCGCCGGGTGGCAACTACGATTACCAGAACAAGTATTTCACCGACGACACCCAGTATTTCTGTCCGAGCGGTCTGCCGGAGGCCCTGGAGAAGGATATCCAGGCGGCCATCGTGCGCAGTGCCAAGGTACTCGGCTGCCGTGGCTGGGGGCGTGCCGACCTGATTCTGCGCGACGACGGCAGCTTCACCCTGCTGGAAATCAATACTGCGCCGGGCATGACCAACCACTCCCTGGTGCCCATGTCGGCCCGGGTGTCCGGGCTGTCCTTCGAAGAGCTGTGCCTGCAAATCCTGGCTGGAGCGCGCCTTGGCTGATCAGCGCAGCACCTCCAACGTTCCGCCCGAAGTCGGCACCAAAGCCGGCGGCGGGAAGCGTGCGCGCGGCGCGCGTCCGGTGCGGGACGGGGCTGGCAACGGGCTGTGGGATCGTCCCCAGCTCCTCAATCTGATCGCCGACACCCTGATGGTGGTCGGTGCCGCCGGGCTCGGTTATGCGGCGGTGGCGTCGGTATCCCGTCTGCCGGTGTATCCCCTGCGGGAAGTGGTGGTTACAACGCCGCTGGCGCAGGTGACCACCGCCCAGCTGGAATACGCGGCGCGCTCGTCGTTGCGCGGCAATTTTTTCACAGTGGATCTGGATGATGTTCGCGGCGCTTTCGAAAAGCTGCCGTGGGTGCGCCGCGCCGATGTGCGCCGGCGCTGGCCGGGCGGTATCGAAGTGCGCCTCGAAGAGCACGTGGCCTCGGCCTACTGGCGGGTTGGCGAAACCGGCGACATGCGTCTGGTGAACCGCTACGGCGAAGTCTTCACTGCAGCCAGCAACGCGCGCATGCCGGTTTTCAGCGGGCCGGAAGGCGCATCGGGAATCCTGCTCTCCAAGTTCGACGAGTTCACGCACAAGCTCGGCCCGCTGGGCAAGCAACTGGTGGGTGTCTCCCTGTCTGCGCGGGAAGCCTGGCAGCTCAAGATGGAAGACGGCATGACCATCGAGCTCGGCCACGACCAGCCCAAGGCGCCCATCGATGAGCGGCTGGCCCGCTTCGTCAGCCATTACGCCAAGGCGCGGGCGCAACTGAACATGAATGTGGCGGTAGTGGATCTCCGCTACCCCAGTGGTTTTGCCCTTCGTCCGGTAGCGCCCGCCGCGCCGGCAGGCAAGCAAGAAAGCAAAGGGAAGCGATGAGCAAAGAGTACAAGGAACTGATCGTCGGCCTCGACATCGGCACCTCCAAGATCACCTGCGTGGTGGCCGAGCTCAAGCCGGACGGCCGCATGGATGTGGTGGGCCTCGGCACCCAGCCCTCTTCGGGCCTGAAGAAAGGGGTGGTCGTCAATATCGAGGCCACCGTGGACGCCATTTCCCGGGTGATCCAGGAAGTCGAGCTGATGGCCGACTGCAAGATTCGCGATGTCTACACGGGCATCGCCGGCAGCCACATCCGCAGTTTCAACTCCAACGGCATGGTGGCGATCAAGGACAAGGAAGTCTCGCCCCTCGACGTGGAGCGGGTCATTGAAACCGCCCGGGCGATGCCCCTGCCGGCCGATCAGCAGATCCTGCACATCCTGACCCAGGAATTCATCATCGACGGCCAGGACGGCGTGCGTGAGCCGATCGGCATGAGTGGCGTGCGGCTCGAGGTGAAGGTGCATATCGTCACCGGCGCCGTTTCCGCCGCCCAGAACATCGTCAAGTGTGTTCGCCGTTGCGGCCTCGAAGTGCTCGATTTGGTCTTGCAGCCGCTGGCCTCCAGTTATGCGACGCTGTCCGAGGACGAGAAGGAGCTGGGCGTGTGCCTGGTGGATATCGGCGGCGGCACTACCGACCTGGCCGTGTTCACCCAGGGCGCGATCCGCCATACCGCGGTGATTCCAATCGCCGGCGACCAGATCACCAACGACATAGCGATGGCCTTGCGCACTCCGACCGCCGAGGCCGAGGAGATCAAGATCCGTCACGGTGTGGCCATGCACACGCTGGCCGATGCGTCCGAAATGATCGAAGTGCCCGGCGTTGGCGACCGTCCGCCGCGCAAGCTCTCCCGTCAGGCGCTGGCCGACGTGATCGAGCCGCGGGTGTGCGAACTGTATGAATTGGTCCAGGCTGAACTGCGTCGCAGCGGCTACGAAGAGCTGCTGTCCTCCGGCATTGTGCTGGCCGGCGGTGCGGCCGTGATGCAGGGCATGGTCGAGCTGGGTGAAGAAGTGTTTCACATGCCTGTGCGCATCGGCTATCCGAAGTATTCCGGGGCCATTGCGGGCGTGGTGTGCGAGCCGCGCTACGCCAATGCGATGGGTCTTGTCATGGAAGGTGCCGCCCAGAAGCGGCGCGGCCTGCAGGCCCGTCAGACGCGGAATGTGGGGCAGGTTTTTTCGAGAATGCGTTCTTGGTTCGAACGTAATTTCTGAGCGGTAGCGAAGCCCGTGTAACGGGTTGAATTTATATGACTAATTGTGTGTGGCGGCCTCTTATTTAGTTGTAAAATTTCAGGTTAATACTAAATATAGATTCCGGTTGCGCATGGCAATATCAGCGCAGTTTCACTTGGAGGCGTGGTAAATGTTTGAAATTGTTGAGAAGGCATCCGGCGGCACCAATATCAAGGTGATAGGTGTCGGTGGTGCGGGCGGCAATGCCGTCGATCACATGATCCGCGAAGGCGTTCAGGGCGTGGATTTCATCACCGCCAACACGGATGCCCAGGCGCTGTCGCGCTGCCTGTCGCCGACCAAGGTCCAGCTTGGCAAGACAGGGCTCGGCGCCGGCTCCAAGCCGGAAGCCGGCCGTGCGGCCGCCCAGGAATCCCGCGACGCCATCGCTGCCGCCCTCGAAGGCGCGCACATGTGCTTCATCACCGCCGGCATGGGCGGTGGTACGGGCACGGGCGCTGCACCGGTGGTTGCCGAGATCGCCAAGGAAATGGGCATCCTTACCGTGGCCGTGGTCACCAAGCCCTTCGACTTCGAGAACCGTATCCGTGTTGCTGAAAGCGGCGTGGAAGAGCTCTCCAAGCAGGTGGACTCCCTGATCGTCGTGCTCAACGACAAGCTGCTCGAAGTCTATGGCGACGATGCCGGCTTCGAAGACTGCTTCCGCTCCGCCGACAACGTGCTGACCAGCGCCGTGGGTGGCATCGCCGAGATCATCAACGTTCCCGGCCTGGTGAACGTGGACTTCCAGGACGTGCGTACCGCCATGGCCGAAATGGGCCGCGCAATGATGGGCTCCGCCCAGGCTTCCGGTCTCGACCGTGCCCGCATCGCCGCCGAACAGGCTGCCGTGTCGCCGCTGCTCGAAGGTACCGAGCTGTCCGGCGCCCGTTGCGTGCTGATCAACATCACCGCCAGCCGCAACCTGAAGATGTCGGAAGTCCGCGATGCCGTGCGCACCGTGCAGGCTTTTGCCGCCTCCGAAGCCTTCGTCAAGTACGGCACCGTGTTTGAAGAAAGCATGGAAGACCGCATCCGCGTGACCGTGGTCGCCACCGGCCTTGGTGCTGTGCGCGCTGCCGCGATGCCCCGCAAGATGGAAGTCATCCGGACGGGTACCGATAACATCGGTATGGAAGTGGATTACGGCAGCCTGGAACTGCCGGCCGTCATTCGCCGCACGTCCCGTACTACCGTTGAAGCCATGAGCGCCAACGGCATGTCCACGCTGGACATCCCGGCCTTCCTGCGCAAGCAGGCAGACTGACCGGGTCGGGCCGCTTCGGTGGCTCTGACAAACGCGCAGCGGGACGTGCCTCCGTCCGCTGCGCGTTTGTCTTTTGTACGGCCGCAACACTGCGTGGTGTGTGCTGCGATGCAGCATCGCGCGTATGTTAAAATTCAATGACTTGAACGCGGAACCGGATCATGTTGAAGCAGCGCACCCTCAAAACCGTTGTCAGTGCTACCGGCGTGGGTCTCCACAGCGGCAACAAGGTCACGCTCACCCTGCGTCCGGCTGCACCGGACACAGGCATCGTCTTCCATCGAGTGGATCTCGATCCGGTGGTCGATCTGCCGGCTGATCCCTACGCTGTTTGCGACACCCGCATGTGTTCGGGCCTGCAGCGCGATGGTGCCAAGGTCAATACGGTTGAACACCTTATGTCGGCCCTGGCCGGGCTGGGGGTAGATAACGCCCACATCGACGTGGATGCGGCCGAAATCCCGATTCTCGATGGTAGCGCCGGGCCTTTCGTCTTCCTGATCCAGTCTGCCGGCATCGAGGAGCAAAAGGCGCCCAAGCGATTTTTGCGTGTGACGAAGCCGGTGGAGTACGTGGAAGGTGACAAGTGGGTGCGTCTTGAGCCCTACGATGGCTTCAAGCTGAGCTTCTCAATCCTCTTCAACCACCCGGCCATCGATAGCACCGGTACCTCGGTGACGGTGGATTTCGCCAATAATTCTTACGTGCGCGAAGTCGCGCGTGCCCGGACCTTCGGTTTCATGCAGGACGTGGAGTTCATGCGCGCCAACGGCCTCGGTCTGGGGGGTAGCCTCGATAACGCGATCGTGATGGACGAATACCGGGTGCTCAACGCGGACGGATTGCGCTACGCCGACGAATTCGTGAAGCACAAAGTGCTCGATGCCATTGGCGATCTTTACCTGGCCGGGCATTCGCTGCTCGCCTCCTACAGCGCCTACAAGGCCGGTCACGCCCTCAACAACCAGATCCTGCGCGTCTTGCTGGAAGATCGCACGGCTTGGGAAATTGTGACTTTCGAGGACGAGGCGAGCACCCCGGCGGCCGTTGCACACCTGTTCGACCTCGCTGCCGCTTGAGGCCGTTGCCGTGCTGATCCTGCGTATTGTTGCCGTGCTGGTGGGAATCGGGATCGGGGCTTCGGTGTTTGCCTTCCTGTTTACCCGCGAGCCCCGCTATCTGGCGCTGGCTTGGCGCCTGTTCCGCTTCGGGTTGATCGCCGCGCTGGTTTTCTTTGCGCTGCTGATACTCGAGCGGGTTCTGGTGCCGCTGGTCTAGCCGGCCTGTTTGACGAAGCGCTGGAGCGCTTTGGCCAGTGGTGAGTCGGCGGGCAGGGATGCCGCCAGATCGCCAAGGCCGGAGCGCGTCGTGTCGCTAACGTGGCGCTGAGGGATGGGCGGCGGAGGTTGACGGTATTCCCGCACAGCCACCTTCACCTTGATGTCGCGCAGCAGCACGCCGATCCTCGAAAAATCCACCAGCAGGCTCGGCACTGCCTGGCGCAGCTTGACTGCCAGCCCCTGGCTGTCGACCAATATCACCAGTTCATCGCCCTTCAGGTTTGCCACCTTGCAGGCGCTCGCCATGTAGTCGGGCAGCAACTCGGAAAGCTGCCTTTGCAGGCGCAGCAAGCGACCTGCATGGGCTTGCAGGCGGGAGAGGGCATCGCCACTTCCCAGGTAATTGTCGATCGAACTGGTGGCCATGGGGGCTTGGAATTTGCAAATGCGCCCCCATCCTAGGTGCAATGCCCGGGTCGGACAAGCTTTCATGCTGTCCGGCCCTCTGTCACGGCTGCTTTCGGGCACCATGATAGAATCCGCCCTTTGCCGCGTTTTCTCCTTCCAAATCAAATGATCGCAGGCCTTCTCAAGAAGATTTTCGGCAGCCGCAATGACCGGCTGATTCGCCAGTATTCGCAAACAGTGCGCACCATCAGCGCATTCGAGCCGAAGATCCAGGCCCTGTCCGACGAGGAATTGCGCGGCAAGACGGATGAATTCCGCCAGCGCATCGCCGGCGGCGAAGCTCTGGCGGCGCTGCTTCCAGAGGCTTTTGCGGTGGTTCGCGAAGCCGGCAAGCGGGTGCACGGCATGCGCCACTTCGACATGCAGATGGTCGGCGGCATGGTGCTCCATGACGGCAAGATCGCCGAAATGCGAACCGGCGAGGGCAAGACCCTGACCGCCACGCTGCCGGTGTACCTCAATGCGCTGTCCGGCAAGGGCGTGCATGTCATTACGGTGAACGATTACCTGGCCAGCCGCGACTCGGACTGGATGGGGCGTATCTACCGCTTCCTGGGGCTTTCGGTGGGCTGCAACCTGTCGCAGATGCCTCACGACGCCAAGAAAGAGGCCTACGCTGCCGACATCACCTACGGCACCAACAACGAATTCGGCTTCGACTACCTGCGTGACAATATGGTGTACGAGGTGGCAGAGCGCGTGCAGCGCGGCCTCAACTACGCCATCGTCGACGAAGTCGACTCCATCCTCATCGACGAAGCGCGAACCCCGCTGATCATTTCCGGCCAGGCCGAAGATCACACCGAGCTGTACCTGAGCATGAACGCCGTGCCGCCGCTCCTGACCCGTCAGGAAGGCGAGGGCGAGAACATCACCGTGCCGGGCGACTACACCGTCGACCTCAAGGCGCATTCGGTGCTGCTCACCGAACAGGGCCACGAGCACGCCGAGGAAATCCTCGCCCGCCTGGGGCTGCTGGCCGAAGGCACGAGCCTGTATGATCCTGGCAACATTCTGCTGATCCATCACCTGTATGCGGCCCTGCGGGCCCATTCGCTGTATCACAAGGATCAGCAGTACGTGGTGCAGGATGGTGAAGTGGTCATCGTCGATGAATTCACCGGCCGCCTGATGTCCGGTCGCCGCTGGTCCGAAGGCCTGCATCAGGCCGTCGAGGCCAAGGAAGGCGTGAAGATCCAGGCCGAGAACCAGACTCTCGCCTCGATCACCTTCCAGAACTACTTCCGCATGTACGGCAAGCTGGCCGGCATGACCGGTACCGCCGACACCGAGGCCTACGAATTCCACCAGATATACGGCCTCGAAACCGTGGTCGTGCCCACCTCCCGTCCGATGATCCGCAAGGACCAGAACGACAAGGTGTACCGCACCATGAAGGAGAAGCATGACGCCATCACCGCCGACATCAAGGACTGCGTCGAGCGCGGTCAACCGGTGCTGGTGGGCACCACCTCCATCGAAAACTCCGAGCTGCTGTCTGACCTGCTGACGGCCGCCAAGCTGCCGCACAACGTGCTCAACGCCAAGCAGCACGCCCGTGAGGCCGAAATCGTGGCTGAAGCCGGTCGTCCGGGGGTGATCACCATCGCCACCAACATGGCCGGTCGAGGTACCGACATCGTGCTCGGCGGCAACGTCGAGAAGCCGGTGTCCCTGATCCGCGAGGACGAGTCGCTCTCCGAGGCTGAGAAAGATGCCCGCATTGCGGCGATGCGCGATGAGTGGAAGAAGGTTCACGAGCAGGTCCTGCAGGCCGGCGGCCTGAAGATCATCGGCACTGAGCGCCATGAGTCCCGGCGTATCGACAACCAGCTGCGTGGCCGTTCCGGCCGTCAGGGTGACCCGGGCGAAAGCCGTTTCTACCTGTCGCTGGAAGATCCGTTGATGAAGATCTTTGCCGGCGAGCGCCTCAACGCGATCATGGTCCGCCTGAAGATGCCCGAGGGTGAGGCCATCGAAGCCGGCATGGTGACGCGCTCCCTCGAAACCGCACAGCGCAAGGTCGAGCAGCGCAACTTCGACATGCGCAAGCAGTTGCTGGAGTACGACGACGTATCCAACGACCAGCGCAAGGTCATTTATCAGCAGCGCAACGAGCTGCTCGAAACCACTGACATCACCGAAACCATCGTTGCGATGCGCGACGGGGTGCTGCACGACTTGTTCCGCATCTACGTGCCGGTTGATTCCGTCGAAGAGCAATGGGATATCCCCGCCCTTGAGCTGGCGCTGGAATCCGAATACCAGCTCAAGCTGCCGGTAGGCGAATGGGTCAAGGCCGATTCCAGCCTGACTGACGACGACATCCTGCAGCGCGTGCTCGAAGCCGGGGGCCAGGCTTATGCCGACAAGGTCGCTCTGGTCGATGCTGCAGCCTGGCATGGTTTCGAGCGCAATGTGATGCTGCAGAGCCTCGATACCCACTGGCGCGAACACCTGTCGGCCCTCGACCATCTGCGCCAGGGCATCCACCTGCGCGGCTACGCCCAGAAGAACCCCAAGCAGGAATACAAGCGCGAGGCCTTCGAGCTTTTCGAGAGCCTTCTCCAGGTGGTTCGTACCGAGGTGACCAAGCTGCTGATGACGGTCCAGATCCGCTCCGAAGCGCAGCTGGAAGAAGCCGAAGCCGTGCCCGAACTCGAGAATGTGCAGTATCACCACGCCGATTACGATGAAGCGCTGGCAACGGCCAATCCGGATCGGGAAGTCGCCCAGCCGGAAGTCAATGCGGCGCAGAAGGTGGGTCGCAACGATGTCTGCCCCTGCGGCTCCGGCAAGAAGTACAAGCACTGCCACGGCAAGTTGTCCTGAGTCTGGATGATTTGAACACAAAGCCGGCCCTGGGCCGGCTTTGTGCGTTTACTTCCCGCCTCAAGCTACAAGGGCGCCCTGCCGATATCGGGAAGAGGTAAGCCAATGACACAGAATGAACATCCCCTCGACCTGACCGGATGGATCGCCCGCATACGCGGTCGCGAGATGCCCGTGTTCAGTCATACGATTGAATCCCTGCGCACCATCCTCGGAGACGACCGGGCGTCGGCGTCGGCGCTGGCCAAGGTGATCCTGATGGACGCGCCGATGACATCGAAGGTGCTGCGGCTCGCCAACAGTGCCTTCTTCAACCATGGCCGGCAGGGGGTGAGTACCGTCTCCCGGGCTATTGTTGTGCTCGGTTTCAACCCGGTCGCCGAACTCGCACTCTCCGTTTCTCTGATTGATTCGCTGCTCACCGGCGGCCTTCGCGGCCGGGTTCATGCCGAGATGGCCCGCAGTTTCCATGCCGCAGTGCAGTCCCGCTGGGTGGCGCAGCGGCGGGGCGAAGGCGGTGGCGAGGAAGTATTCATTGCGGCGCTTTTGGCCCGTGTGGGCGAAATGGCCTTTTGGTGCTTCGGGGGCGAGCAGGCAAAAAGCCTCGACCGCTGCCTGCTTCAGTCACCTATCCGGGACGAGGAAGCCCAGCAGATCGTGCTGGGTTTTCCACTGCGGCAGCTTTCCGTTGGCCTGGTGCGGGAGTGGAAACTGGGCGCGCTGGTCGGTGCCGCTCTTGAGCAGGATCCGCGCAGCCGCGGGCCGGAGCGGGCTGTGATGCTGGGGCAGCGCCTTGCCCGCGCAGCCGAGGAGGGCTGGGATACGCCGGCTGGCCGGCAATGCCTTCGGGACGTGGCCGATTACGTCGGGTTGCCTGCCGCCGCCATGCAGGCTGAAATTCTCGCCAACGCCGGAGAGGCGGCCAGGATTGCCCGTACCTTCGGCGCGCCGGAAGCCGCGAAGATGATCCCCCGGAGCGAGCTGCCGTCCGAGTCGATCGCGCCGCCCGTGCCGTCCGGACCCGATGCGCAGCTTCAACTGCGCATCCTCCAGGATCTGAGCGAGATGATCATGAGTCATGCGCGCATCGTCGACATCCTGCAACTGGTTGTCGAAGGCGTGTATCGCGGCGCCGGCTGCGAGCGGGTTGTCATTGCATTTCTGGCTGAAGACCGGCTCAAACTTGTCGGGCGCGTGGCGCTGGGGAGCGGTGCCGACGCGCTGTGTGGGCGCTTTGTCTTTCCGATGGAGGGCGAGCCCGATGATGTGCTGGATGCAGCGATCGACAGCGGACAGTCTTGTCACATTCATGCCACCCGCCCGAACACGCCAGGCACCAAGCGCCTGATTCAGGTGACGGCCTGCGATGAGGGGCTCCTGGTGCCTTTCGGTACTTCCGTCCAGCGGATTGGCGTGCTCTACGCTGACCGCAACGGCAAACCGATGGATGACGATGGCTGTCGTGCGGTACGGCAATTTGCCCTGCAGGCCAGTCTGGCACTGGAAATCGAGGCTGCTTCAAGCCCATCCCGCTAGGGGCTCGGCATGCCTGCCGGTCTTTCGGTAGGCCGTGGTTTGTCGAGGTGCTTTGAGGCAGATGTCAAACCAGAGGTGAACTGTCGATAATTTTTACATTTGCAAATCGGCTCATTTTTCTGAATTTTTAACACCATGATTTTTTTGCATATTTTTTCTTTCGCAGTGGTTGGCATGAATGCTGCTAATGTAGATCGCGGTTCTCAACTCAGCCAATAGGACACTAAACCATGAAAAAAACCACTCTGACCAAGATTGCTGTCGGCCTCTTCGCCGCTGCCAGCGTTAACGCTTTCGCCGCCATCAACATCGGTGGTGTTGTCTGGAACCCGGCTTCCGGTTTCGACTTTACTTCCCAAGGTTCGATCTTTGAATCCGCCGTGGCCCCGGGCGGCGCTCTGGGTGGTATCGGTGTGGTGCAAACCCTCAACAACACCGGCGCTGGCGTTTTCTGCCCGGGCTGCGAGCTGACCTTCGAATTCGGCGGCCACACCCTGACCTACGTTGATACCACCACCTCCGCGACCGACGACATCCTCGGCTTCACCGGCGGCTGGCTCAAGATCTACGTGGACACCACCCCGGATTTCGATGCTGACGCCAAGACCACTGCCACCGACGGCGTGCTGTGGCTTGACCTGGTTGGTTACAACGACATCCAGGCCAACGGTTGGGTGACCAGCCTGTTCGGCGAAATCGCCAAGGGCACCCTGGGCACGGGCAATGACGACGGCAGCGGCGCTGGCCTCTTCGACGTTGTTGGCGGCCTGGCTGCAGCCAACTTCAACACCAATTCCGTGAAGGCTAACGACGGCCACGGCGCTGACTTCTCCTTCAGCTCCTCCTACCAGCCGCTCCCGAACGGCTACGTGACCCCGGACGGTTTCGGCCTGTTCGGCACGGGCGAACTGAAGGGTAACTCCATCCCTGAGCCCGCCTCCCTGCTGCTGTCCGCTCTGGGCATCGCTGGTCTGGGTTTCGCCCGTCGTCGCAGCGCCAAGTAATATTGGCCTTGCCTGTGACCGATGCAAATCGGTCACCGACAGAAAAGCCGCTGCGTTTGCAGCGGTTTTTTTTTGCCTTTTGAAATGATGATTTGATAGCTGTTGTTAAACTAGCTGTTGGAAAAGCCGGAGCTTGCCGCGACTCTTTCTCTTCTCCATCCCTGCTAGATCGGAACCCTGTATGAACGAGATGAACCGTTTTCTGATGGCCGCCCGGGCGATGTCCGCTGCTCCGTCGGCGGACAACAGCCAGCCGTGCCGGATCGAGCAGCTTGGAGATGAAATCGAAGTCAGCTACCGGCCTCACGAGGGGAAGGATCCCTTTGGTGTTGCAGGGCATGGAACCCTGATTTCGGTAGGTGCTGTCGCGGAGAATCTGGCCCAGATCAGCGGCCTGAGCGCGGTGGCGTGGCGTCGGGAGATGGATGGAGCGCCTTACTTCAGGGCGCAGATTCCGGCTTCTCCTTTCCCTGGTGACCTGGATCATCCCCTGTTTGCCCGGCATACCAATCGTTTTCCGTTCACTACGCCAGCGCCGGAGGCCGATTTGCTCGGTACGCTGGGGGCGATGACGCAGGGGGCGGCGCGCTTGCACCTGGCGGTCGGTGCCCCTTCGTTCGAGCCGCTGGCATCGGCCGCGCGAGTTTGTTGCCATGCCCGGTTTTGTACCCGCGATCTTCATGAGTGGCTGATGGGTAGCTTGCGCTTCGGCGAGGAGGAAGTCGCCCGAGGTGACGGGCTCGACATCCGGACGGTGAATCTTCCCCCTGGTGGCGGGCTGTTCATGCGCTTCATTCAGGACTGGTCGCGCATGGCGGTGCTCAACAAACTGCACATTTACCGGATCATGGCGCAGGCCGAGATCCAGTCGCTGACCAACGCCTCAATGATCGTCTCGGTGGTGGGTTCCGGCGCTACGCCCGATATCCCGGATGCGGGCCGTCTCATGCAGAGGGCCTGGATCGAACTGAACCGCCGGGGCTGGGCGGTGCACCCGTATTACGTGATCGCGGATCAGCAGACCCGGCTTCAGGATGGACGTCTGGCTTCCTCGCCTTGGGAGCCCCGGGTCCGCAAGGCCGTGGATGGTCTGTCGGCACACCTGGGACTTGGGCGGGGCGAGCGGCTTCACATCATGCTCCGGGTTGGAAAACCGACGCGAACGCCCGTGCGCTCCCTGCGTCTGCCCCTCTCCAAAGTGTTTGGTGCCGCCTGAATGTTTGGGGGAGCGCAGTTGCGTGAATGTCCGGCATCGTGTTCAATGAATGCGTTTATGCACTAGGCCTTTCCGAACAGTCGCCCCCATGCTCGATTCCATCAAAGCTCAACTCCCGCGGGTCTGGTTGCAGGTCCAGTTGGCCGTGAAGAATCTTGCCCGCCAGAGGAAGCGCAGCGTGCTGGCGTTGACGACGGTCAGCGGCGGCGTCATGGCCTTTCTTCTCGCCGGAGGATTCATCCACTGGATTTTCCAGGATCTGCGGGAAGCCACGATCCATTCCCAGCTCGGGCATGTGCAGATTACCCGTCCGGGCTATCTCGACCACGGCCTGGGCGATCCCTACAAGTTCCTGCTGCCGTCCAGGCTGGATGGTGTTCCCCAGGATCCGCGGATCGTTACCACTACGCCGCGGCTGGCCTTCAGCGGACTCCTGAGCAAGGGTGAAGAAACAATCTCCTTTCTTGGCGAGGGTATCGATCCGGTCAAGGAAGCATCCATTTCCCGCGCCATCACCATCGTGAAGGGCAAGGCGCTGCATGAAAGCCCGCCTCTTTCGGTGTCACTCGGCGAAGGGCTGGCTTCCAACCTGGG
This sequence comes from Zoogloea oleivorans, assembly GCA_030157785.1. Lineage (GTDB taxonomy): Bacteria > Pseudomonadota > Gammaproteobacteria > Burkholderiales > Rhodocyclaceae > Zoogloea > Zoogloea oleivorans_A. The sequence goes on along the minus strand of JAOAUC010000019.1, from coordinate 26,626 downwards.
GGCGACGGTTGGTGATCGGGTCGTGCTGATGGCTACGACGAGCAGCGGCAGCGTCAATGCTGTCGAGCTGACGGTCACGGGGATTTTTGCAACCATTACCAAGGCTTACGACGATGCTGTGCTGCGTGCACCGATCGACGTGGCGCGCAAGTTGATGCGTGTTGAAGGCGCGACCACCTGGGTGGTGCTCCTTTCGAAAACCGAGGACACCCGCGGTGTGGTGGCGTTTCTCAGGGAGGGCCTGGATCCGAAGGCCTTCGAGATCATTCCGTGGAGCGATCTGGCTGACTTCTATAACAAGACGGTCGAGTTGTTCTCCAAGCAGGTCGGCGTTGTCCGCCTGCTGATTGCCCTCATCGTCATCCTGAGCATTTCCAATACGCTGACCATGTCGGTGATCGAGCGGACCAATGAAATCGGGACGTCAATGGCCATCGGTGTGCGGCGCAAGGGAATCCTGGGCATGTTCATTCTTGAAGGCGTGATCCTCGGTGTCGTCGGCGGCGTGATCGGCGTGGCGGGGGGCATGTCGCTCGGGGCTCTCATCTCGCACATCGGCATTCCCATGCCTCCGCCGCCTGGCATGGCCCGCGGCTATATCGGCGAGATCCTGATTTCGCCCGCTCTGGCCATGGACGGGTTTTTGCTGGCCTTTCTGACTACGCTGCTGGCCAGTGTCTTCCCGGCCTGGAAAGCATCCCGCATGAATATCGTTGATGCCCTGCGCCATCAGCAATGAACCACATTCTTTTTACCCTCGCCCTGCGTAACGTCTTCCGCCAGAAGGTGCGGACGGCCATTACGCTCATTGCCATCGTCTCCGGCGTGGCCGGCCTGATCCTGGCTGGTGGCTTTGTACAGGACATCTTCATCCAGCTGGGTGAGGCGATCATTCACTCCCAGACGGGTCATGTGCAGGTCTTCAACCGGGACTTTCTGGACAAGGGCACCCGCCAGCCTGAGAAGTTCGTCATTGCCGATCCGAAGGGGGTCGCCGAACGAATTCGCCAGGTCGATGGCGTGTCGGATGTAACGGCCCGCCTGAATTTCGCCGGCCTGCTCAACAACGGCCGGCGGGATCTGGCCATCATCGGCGAGGGCATCGAGCCGGAAAAGGAAGCCCAGCTGGGGACTTACCTGAAAGTCACGGCCGGGCGACAGCTGGAATCCCGCGACAAGTTCGGCCTGATGGTGGGGCAGGGCGTGGCGCATGCGCTCGGCCTCAAGCCCGGCGACCAGGTGACCCTGGTCATGAACGCTGCCGAGGGAACCCTGAACTCCCTTGACTTCGAACTGGTTGGCGTCTTTCAGAGTTTCTCGAAGGACTACGATGCGCGGGCGGTACGGATTCCGCTGGCCTCCGCGCAGGAACTGATGCTTACCAAGGGGGCCAACCTCCTCGTGGTGTCGCTCAAGAAGACCGAGGACACCGCCAGGAGCTTCAAGGGCATCCAGGCCATTCTTGGCAAACAACTCGATTTGCGCAGCTGGAACCAGTTGTCGGACTTCTACGACAAGACGATCGAGCTGTATGACCGGCAGTTTGGTGTACTGCAGTGGATCATCCTGTTCATGGTGCTGCTGTCGGTAATCAACAGCGTGAATATGAGCACTTTTGAGCGCATGAGTGAGTTCGGCACGCTGCAGGCCCTGGGCAACCGGCAACGGGGCGTGTTCATGCTGCTGATGATTGAAAGCGTGATCCTCGGTGTGCTGGGAGCGACGATTGGCGTGCTGCTTGGTGTGGGGGCTGCGCTGGCCATTTCCGCCATCGGGATTCCCATGCCGCCGCCGCCGAACGCCAACGTCGGCTACACGGCTTTTGTGAGAGTGGTTCCCGGGACGGTGCTGCACGCCTGGTTCATCGGATTCATCGCCACCGTTCTGGCGGCCATTCTGCCCGCCCGGAAAATCATCCGTACGCCCATCGTCGATGCCCTGCGGCAGGGTGTCTGACTGACGCCTGATGCCTAACCTGGAGGGTGCTTCGCGCGCCCTCCCGGGATTATCATCGCCAACTTTGCCATTCGGCCTGTTCCTGGAGTTCCTGTCATGCCCGTTCTGCTTTCCCCTCCCGATGCCGTCGCCCTGCTGCCGGTCCCCGGTGTCCGACTCGGTGTGACCGAGGCGGCCATCCGCAAGCTCAACCGCCGGGATCTCACCCTCATCGAGCTGGCGCCGGGCGCCCGGGTGGCGGGTGTATTCACCCAGAACCGTTTCTGTGCCGCGCCGGTCCAGGTGTGCAAGACCCATCTGCAAGCTGGGGAGATTCGTGCCCTGGTGATCAACACTGGCGTGGCGAATGCGGGCACCGGTGAGCCCGGCCTCGTCGCTGCGCAGAGCACCTGTGCTGCAGTGGCTGACCTGCTTGGCATCGAGGCGGACCAGGTGCTGCCCTTCTCGACGGGTGTGATTCTCGAGCCCCTGCCGGTGGACAAGCTGGTGGCCGGCTTGCCGGCGGCCCGCGATGCCCTCAAGGCCGATGGCTGGTTCGATGCCTGTCACGGCATCATGACCACCGACACCGTGCCGAAGGCCGCTTCCCGCCAGGTGAGCATTGGCGGCAAGACGGTAACCCTGACCGGCATCTCCAAGGGCGCCGGCATGATCAAGCCCAACATGGCGACCATGCTTGGTTTCCTTGCGACCGATGCCGACGTGGCCCAGCCGGTGCTCAATGCGTTGCTGAAGGAAGTGGCCGACCTGTCCTTCAACAGCATTACCGTCGACGGCGACACCTCCACCAACGACAGCTTCATCCTGATCGCCACCGGCCAGGCCGGCAATCCGACGATCGCCGATACGGGGTCGGCCGATTACGCTGCCTTCCGTGCTGCCGTGCTAGACCTGTCGATCTGGCTGGCCCAGGCCATCGTCCGCGATGGAGAGGGGGCGACCAAGTTCATCACCCTGCAAATCGAGGGCGGCAAGGATCGCGACGAGTGCCGCAAGGTGGGCTATGCCATTGGCCACTCGCCGCTGGTCAAGACGGCGTTCTTTGCCTCCGATCCCAATCTCGGGCGGATCCTGGCAGCCATCGGCTACGCGGGTATTGATGATCTGGATGTATCGAAAATCCGTGTCTGGCTGGGCAGTGCCGGCGAAGAGGTGCTGGTGGCCGAGAAGGGCGGGCGGGCTGAGAGCTACCGGGAAGAGGCCGGCTCCCGCGTCATGAAGGAAGCGGAAATCACCGTGCGTGTGGATCTGGCGCGGGGGGCTGTTGCGGCGACGCTGTGGTCCTGCGATTTTTCCTACGATTACGTGAAGATCAACGCTGACTATCGTTCCTGAGACTCTGCTTGCTCGATGAAAATGGCGCCGTCGGGCGCCATTTTTACGTCAGGGCATCGTCCGCATGTGAATCCAGTCGATCTCGCAACTGGCGGCCAGGGCCAGGGCCGGTGCCGGGGATGCCTGGCGGGACAGCACGCAACGGGTTGGGCGCAGGGATGCGCCGGGTTGCTTCAGGGCATGGAGCAGTGCCAGGAATGCGTCTTCATGGCGAAGCTCGGCCCGCAGGTGCAGGGTGCTTGTGAACATCGTCGGCTTGTTGTCGGTGGTGTCGCCGGTGACAGGGAGGGGGCGTTCTGCGCCAATTTCGTAGCTGAATGCTTCGATCTGCAGCGCCTTTTGTGTGGCCTGGAGATTTTCCTGCCAGGCGACCCGGTCCACCGGCCGCTGGATGCCGGCTCTCTGGAGGGCTGTGTAGCCCGCCAGGGCGTCGCGGGTCAGGCGATCGGCTTCCTCGGCCTGACGAAGCTTGGTTTCGGTTTCGGCCAGACGCGCTGTGGCCAAGCGGGTGGTTTGCCCGGCGGTGGTGAGCAGGTGGCGGCTTCCCCACACCAGACCGATGCCGCTGAGGAGCATCAGCACACTGATGATCAGGGGCGTGCGCAGGCGCCGATAGGCTGAAGCCTTGGGGGTCATGGGCGAGGTGCCGGGAGCTGGAGGCGCACCGCGAGCTGCGGCCCCCCGGTGCCGGGCTGGAGTTCGGCGAGGCGCAGGGGCTGAGTGTCGTTCATTTCGGCGGGCTGTTTTTCTATCGAAACTTCTGCATCGCGGATCCCGCGCAGGGCGGCGAGGAGCGCTTCGGCCCGGGCAACCCTGCTGCGGGCGTTTTCGGTGCCGGCAGGCAGGGAGAATTGAAGGCGGAGTGCCTGGGCGGGCAGCGTGTTGGCGGGGCTGTCCTTGGCTGGCTCGATGAGCGCCCATTCCATGTGGAGGAGCTGGAAGTCGGGCAAGGGGGCCAGTGCGGCAGCAAGCTGGCGCAGGCTTGGCTCGGGGCCGGAGGTGCTGGCGGCGAGGGCATTGGCGAAGGCTACGCTCCGTTGCAGCTGGTCGAGCGGTAGGGGCGTTGCCGGTATTGCGTCGGTCACGGCCTTCAATCGGGCTTCCTGGAGTCGGACCTGCTGAATGGTGGCCTCGGCGATGTGCCGTTGTGCGCGAGCGTCGATCAGGTTGGCGGTGCTGATGCCGAGGCTGACCAGCAGGGCGACGGCTCCGGTGGCGCCGATGAGCCGGCCGACACGCTGAAAGCGATGCCCGGCCAGGGCGTCGGCAGGCGCAAACTGGGGGAGGCGGGGCTTGGCGGCAAGGGTCTGCAGTAAAAGCGCTAGGCTGTCGGAGGTGACGGGTTTGTTGCGCAGGCGCAGGGTCTGGGAGAGTTGTGTCGGATCCAGAGCCTCGAAAGCCAGCCCGTGCCCGGTGTCCTCGCCGGCGATGAGCGCCGCTGCGTCGTCCGGCAGGGCGAGAACCTGCACGATGGTCTTCCCCTTGCGCGGCAGGATGCGCTGACCGGTCAGGTAGTCGAAGCTGCGCTGGACCTCCGCCCGCAGGAGTTCGCTGGAAGGGCGGCTGGCTCCGGATTTGAGTCCGGTGAGGCGGCTGAAGCGCAGTCGGCCTTTGTCGAAGCAGGAAACCCGCAGCCCCGCAGGAGTGAGGTGGGCCAGCAGGAAGGGTGCGGCGGAGGGCTGTTGCGTCGCGATCAGGGCCTGGGAGAGAAAGGGGACCGAGACCATCCGGGTCAGGATGCAGGGGGATTGGCGAATTCGCTCGAGCCAGGGCTGGAGGGCGGATGGCCGGGTGAGGGCGGCGAAAAGTATCTGCTCGTCCCGGCGGCCTTCGGCTTCCCGGCCGAGGGACTGGTGAGTGCGATACGGCGTGTCGCCAAACAGCTGGTTGAGGCGGCGGGCGAGCATCGGTTGGCGGTCCCGACCCCGTATGAAGGGCACGGATTCCCGTTGATGGCTCTCGTCGGGCAGGTCGATGAGGAGGGTCAGAGGGGCATCGGGCGGGCATTCCCGCAGATAGGCTTCGAAGGCGGCAAGCCCCAGCTCTCCGGTGGGGAAGGGCGGCGGGCTGCGGGTCTCGCCGCGATCAAGGATAAAGGGGATGAGCCCTTCCGTTGTGAGGTAGAGGATGCGTTGCCCGGCCATAGTCAGAATTTCATTCGGGTGACGATGTCGTAGACCGGCATCATGACGGCGCTCATCACAGCCAGAAGCAGGCCGCCGAGGACCAGCGTGAGGGTTGGTTCGATGCTGGCCTGCAGGCGCTCGATGGCTTCGCGCACGTCCCGGTCGTAGAAGTAGCTGACGTTGGCCAGTGCGGTGTCGAGGGCGCCGGTGCTTTCGCCGACGCGCAGCATGCGGGTGACGAGGGGGGGGAAGAGTTCGACGGCACGGAAGGCTTCGGAGACCTTCCAGCCTTGCTCGATACCGCGCCCGACCTGCTGCAGACCGTCTTTGAGAGCGCTATTGCCGACCACGTCTTCGGCGATCCGCAGGGCGTCGACGATGGTGATGCCGGAGGCGTACATCATGGCAAAGAGCCCGGTGAAGCGGGCCAGGATGATCTTGCGGCGCACGGCGCCGAGGATGGGCAGGCGGAGCATGGCGGCGTCGAAGCGCAACCGGACTTGGGGGCGAGTGTTGAGCGCGTGGCGGGCGCCAATGGCGGTGGCCGCGATGAGGGCGAGCAGCGCCCAGCCGTAGTCGATGAGGACGCCGGATACGGCAATGAGAAAGCGCGTTTGCCACGGGAGGGTCTGGCCCACGGTGCGAAACAGGCGGGCGAGCTCGGGCACGACATAGATCAGTGCGACACCCAGGGCGGCGAGGATGATCAGTCCGACGATGGCCGGGTAGATGGCGATGCGCCGGGCGTAGGCGGCGAGTTCGTCGTCGCGCTTGAGGGATTCGGAGAGGGCGTGGAGCACATCGGGAAGCCGGCCGGTGTGCTCGCCGGCGCGGATCAGGCTGCAGAAGACGCTATCGAAAACGACCGGGTGTTGTTCGAGGGCCTGGGACAGGGTGAGGCCGCCTTCAATGGCCTCCACCGCGGTGGCGATCACCTGCCGAAACTGGGGTTTGCTGATGGCGTCGCGCAGGTCGGCGAGGCTTTCGATGATCGGGACGCCAGCGCGCAGAAATTGTTCGAGGTGGAAGCAGAACTTGATCAGTTCGCGTCGGGACACGCCCTTTTGGGCCTGCCAGAAGCGCGGCCGTACCGGCCCGCCATTGACGAGATCGAGGTTCAGGCGGCGCAGGCGCAGCTCGAGGTCGACCAGGTTGGCAGCGTCGACCCGGCCGCGCACGATTCGCCCGCGGGGATCCATGGCGCGGTAGGCGAAGGCGCTCACTGGAACATGCGCTCGGTGAGATCGATGACCCGGGCGAGTTCGTCCAGGGAGGTGCTGCCTTCGAGGACGCGACGGGTGCCGTCTTCGGCCAGACTGACGAAACCCCGGGCCTGGGCGGCGCTGCGGATCTCCTTGGCGGTGGCTCGGCGGGCGATCAGTTCGTCGAGGTCGGGGTCCATGCGGATCAGTTCCATGATGGCCATCCGCCCCCGGTAGCCCGTGAAGGCGCAGGTCGGGCAGCCTTTGGCCCTGTGCAGCACGGGGCGCGCTTGTGCGCCGGATCGGGCGAGCAGGCGCAGTTCGTAGTCTTCGGCCGGGTGGGCCTCGCGGCAGGCCGGGCAGAGCCGCCGGACGAGGCGCTGGGCGACGATGCCGATCACGTTGCCGGCCAGGATGTCGGGCAGGATCCCGATGTCGAGCAGCCGCGGAATGGCGCCAATGGCCGAACTGGTGTGCAGCGTGGAGAACACCTGGTGGCCGGTCATGGCAGCCTGAAGGGCCATGCGGGCAGTGTCGGCATCGCGGATTTCGCCGACCAGGATCACGTCCGGATCCTGCCGCAGCATGGCTCGCACACCATTGGCGAAGTCGAGGCGGGTGCTTTCGGAAACAGCGGTCTGGCGGATCATCGCCATCGGGTATTCCACCGGATCCTCGAGGGTCATGATGTTGATGCCCTCGGCGTTGATGTGGCCGAGGATGGAGTACAGGGTTGTGGTCTTGCCGCTGCCGGTGGGGCCGGTGACGAGAATCAGGCCTTCGGGGCGGGCGATCATCAGCTTGAGAAGGTCGAGCTGGGGTTCGGTGAGGCCGAGCTCGTGCAGCCCGACGATGCCTTTCTGGCGGTCGAGGACGCGCAGGACGATGTTTTCGCCATGGATGGTGGGTTGGGTGGACACCCGGAAGTCCACCGGGCGCCCGCTGACCAGCAGGGAGATGCGTCCGTCTTGGGGCGCGCGGGTCTCGGCGATGTTGAGCCCGGCCATGACCTTCAGGCGGACCGCCATGGCTGGCCAGTAGGATTTGTGCAGGGCGCGGATCTGGCGCAGCAGGCCGTCGATGCGGTAGCGGATGCGCAGGAAGGCGGCTTCGGGCTCGAAATGCAGGTCGGAGGCGTCGCGTTTGACCGCGTCGGTGAGCAGGGCGTCGATGAGGCGGACCACCGGTTGGGCGTAGCCGTCGCCCCGGGCGGCCAGGCTGCGGATGTCGCTTTCGCCGGTTTCGATTTCGTGGAGGATGCCGTCGATGGACAGTTCGTGGCCATACAGCAGGTCGATGGTGCGGGCGATTTCCGAGTCGCCGGCGAGCAGGGTTTCGATGCTGCAGCCGTCGGGCAGGAGGCTGCGCAGTTGGTCCTGGGCGACGACGTTGTTGATGTCGCTCGAGGCGATGACGAGGTGGCGCCGGCCGGTGTCGTAGCTGAGGGGGATGAGGTCGAGGCGCCGCGCGATGTGCTGCGGTATGAGTGCGAGGGCCTCCGCGTCGGGGAGCAGGGTGGACAGATCGACACTGGGTCGGTCGAGGGTGCGGGCGAGGGCGTCGCGCAGGGTGGCTTCGGACAGGAAGCCGAGGCGTACGAGCTGGCGGCCGATGGCTTCGCCGCTGCGACTTTGTTCATGCAGGGCGATGTGGAGTTGGTCGGCGGTGATCAGCCCCATGTGGATCAGGGTTTCGCCGATTCGGCGGGGGGTGGCATCCGGGCTCATGGCCTGGGCTCCTGGGGGATAAGGGTGTGCAGGCGGGCTTCGCCTTGTGTTCGTGCGAAGCGGGCAGGGTGATGCTCGGCGAGTTCGAGTGCCTTGCGGTAGTAGGTGACGGCGGGCTGGCGCTGGCCCAGGTGATCGAGGCTGACCGCCAGGTTGTAGGCGAGATCGGGATCGTTCGGCGCCAGGGAATGGGCCTGAAAGTAGGCTTGCTGGGCTTCGGCCCAGCGCTGCTGGCCGGCCAGGCTGTCACCGAGTGCGATTCGCGTGGCAAGGGCGTCGGGTTGTTCGGCGAGGCTTACCCGGAGCCGGGTTTCGGCGCGCGGCAAATTTGGTGCATGGGTCTGGCTGAGGCCGGCGAGGGCGACCGGATCGTGGGGATTGAGCCGGAGGGCGCGCCGAAAAAGGGATTCGGCTTGCTCCGGCTGGCCCTGTTGCAGTGCGATGGCACCCATCCCGTTGAGGGCGTCGAGGTTGGCCGGGTCGTTCTGCAGGACTTGCCGGTACTGCGTTTGCGCGTGGGGCAGGTCGCCGGCGGTATAGGCGTCGTGGGCGCTCAGGAGGAGATGTGAGGCGCCGCTGGGGGCGGGCTGGCCCGGGCGTAACTGCAGCGGCTCTTCATCGGGCGCGTCGATTGGTGCGTGACGCCTGTCTGCGCTTAGGCGTTGTGGGGCTGGGCGTCGAACGGGATTCGGCACTGGCAGGATGTCTTCTGGCGGGTGGGTTGGCTGCTCGTTGCTGGTGATTGGGATGAGGGGTGGGAATACAACCGGGGCGGCTGGCGGCGGGGCGTAGGCTTGCGCTGTCGCGCGGGCCTCGAACCAGATCCAGCCGGCTACGGCAAAGGCGGCACCGAGACCGGCCCCGCCGAGCAGCCGCCAGCTTGTTCGCATGGCTTCGGGTGCACATGGACTGGCGGGGACGGCGGAGGATTCGACGGGGCGAGGGGCCGGCACTGCGGCGGGTGGAACGCCGACACTGGCGCTGCCAGCCTGAGCGGCAAGGGGCTCCAGTTCGATGTCACGGGTGAAGATGGCTGCGTGCACGATGGCAGCTTGCGGCGTGTGGCGGCCTTCTTCGGCCTTGCGCAGGACGTCCATCAGCAGGCTCACGGGGCGCTTGCCTCGATGTCGGGGAGCGGAGCAGGGAAGTTGCGTTTCCCTGGCCGGGGCTGGTCATTGAAGAAGCCATCGTCCGGGAGGTGCTCGCGCAGATGGGCGGTAGCGGCGACGAGCCTCGGTTCACGGACGACGACCGGGCGCAGGAAGATGACCAGTTCGGTTTTCTGGATCGCGTTGTCGCGGTTGGTGAACAGCTCGCCGAGGAGTGGGATGGCGCTGATCAGCGGGATGCGCCCGGTCTTGTAATCGATGCGGTCCTCCATCAGGCCACCGAGGATGGCAGTTTCTCCGTTTTCGATGCGCAGGATGGATTCGATTTCACGGGTCCGGATTTGCGGGACGAGGTTGGCGATGGTGGATGGAATGTTGGGGTTCGGGTCGCGCCGGAAATCGGAGATGCTGGAGATCGTGGGGCGAACGTTGAGGATGATTTCGTCGTTCTCGCTGATCTGCGCAGTGACGGTCATTACCAGCCCGACCGAGACGGCCTGGGGAGTGGTGGTGACAGTGGTGAGCGCCCCCGTGTTGGCGGTCTGGGTGGTGTCGGCCTTGACGTTGAAGTAGACGTACTCTTCGACCACCTTGATCGCAGCGGTCTGGTTGTTGAGAACCGAGAGCTTGGGGCTGGAGAGGACCTTGACGGTGCCGAAGCCCTCCAGGAGCTTTACCGTCGAATCGATGCCGTCGGCACTCTTGTAGGCCAGGCTGAACGGATTGAGGGTGTTGCCTGCACTGGTGCCGAGGCTTGGCCCGGTGATGCCGAAGCGGGTGCCGCTGCTGAGCACCCGGCTCCATTCGATGCCCTGGCGATAGGTGTCGCCGAGGCTGACCTCGACGATGGTGGCTTCGATGAGCACCTGGCGGCGGGCGGCGCTCATCACCTCGTCGATGAATTCGCGGACTTTGTCATGCTGGCGGCCGGTTGCGCGGACGGTTACCACGCCAGTCTCGCGGTTGGCGATGACCGATGCGGCTTCGCGGAAAGTGGCTTTGTGGACGACCGTGGTTGAGGTGTTCTGCATCGCAGCAGGGTTGGGGCTGGCCGCCAGGCCGGCCGGTTGCGGGTTGTTGCGGCTGCGATTGCGGCTGTTTGAGCCCGTGTTCGTGGCGGCGATACCTGTGCCGGTGGTGCTGGAGGTTTCGAGGTTTTCGGTGATCGTTTCGCTGGAGCCTTCGGGGAGGATTTTGTCGGTTTCACGCAGGAGGTCGCGAAGGTTCTTTTCAACCGATTCCCAGAACTGGTTGCGCGATGCGTTCTCGATGCGCGTGGCGGATACGTTGCCACCGCTGGATAGCCCTGCGGCCGTCATGCCGCTGCCGGCCGCCTGCGTGCTGCCGGTGCCGCTGGTGGCAATTTGCGTGTTGGTGCTGACAGTACCCGATACGTTGCGGCTGAGATTGACGTAGTCGATGCGGTACGTGCGCAGGAAGGGCGAGTCAGGCATCACCATCAGGTTCGGTCCATCGAACTCGAAGCGCATGTCCGTTTGTCGCGCCAGGCGGTTGAGGATCTGCGGCAGGGTCTGGTCGATGGCGTTGAGGGTGACGCTGCCGGTCAGGCCCGGGTGAATGTCCACGTTGATGCGGGCGTCGCGGGCGAGGGCGAACAGCAGGTCCTGGATGCGCACATTGGTGACGACGACCGAGTAGGTTTCGGTTTTCGGGGCGGGCACCGGACGGGGCAGGGGGAGGACGTGGGGCACCAGCGGCGGGATGCTGGCCGGCGTGCTCCGTGCGTCCTCGGCGCGCAGGTGGCTTGTCGATGTCTGCGCGGGTGGCCGGGACGAGCAGGCGGCTACCGAGATAGCCAGGACCAGCAGCAGATGAGAGCGATGGATCATCTATTTGTTTTGTTTTGTGCCTTTGTCATTAAAGTTTATGTCAAAAAGATTGTTTTGTGGTGTTGCGTTGTGCGGAGGAGGCCGCCCCGCGATTTCGAAGGGGTAATGATTGCCCGGTATGGGAAGCAGAGCTGTCAGGTGTAAGTCATGTGTAAGATTGATCGCCTTTAATACTAGGCGGATCCAGGATCGGTTCTCCAAGAAAAACACAACATGGTGAACGTGCTGCCAAACGATCGTGGCCCCCGCCAGCAAGGTTTCAAAGCTATCAACGTTGCACACTCAAAACACGAGGAGAGGTGAAAAAAATGACGAGCGAAACCACCCAGAATTTCTACTATCCGTCTGAAGAGGTGGTAAAAAACGCTGCCGTGTCGGGCATGGAAGCGTACAAGGCCTTGTGTGCGGAGGCCGAGCAGGATTACGAAGGCTTTTGGGGCAAGCGGGCCAAGGAACTGATCGACTGGCAGACACCGTTTACCGAGGTTCTTGATGAAAGCAATGCGCCTTTCTTCAAGTGGTTTGCCGATGGCAAGCTAAATGTTTCTTACAACTGTCTTGATCGTCAGGTCAAAAACGGTCTGGGCGACAAGGTTGCGCTGATTTTTGAAGGCGACAAGGGCGACATCGCCAAGGTTACCTATAGCGATCTGCTCAGCCGTGTCAGCAAGTTTGCCAACGGCCTGCGCAGCCTCGGCGTCAAGAAGGGCGACCGCGTCGTCATCTATCTGCCGATGTCCATCGAAGGCGTGGTGGCCATGCAGGCTTGTGCCCGTATCGGCGCAACCCACTCCATCGTGTTCGGCGGCTTCTCTGCCCAGTCCCTGTCCGACCGCATCAACGATGCCGGCGCAGTGGCCCTGATTACCTCCGACGGCCAGAACCGCGGCGGCAAGGCGCTGCCCCTCAAGTCCATCGCCGATGAAGCGCTGGCCAGCGGCTGCCCCACCATCAAGAACGTGATCGTCGTGAAGCGCACCGGTGGCGAAACCGCCATGGTTGCCGGCCGTGACGTCTGGGCCGACGACCTGCTCGCCACCCAGTCTGACGTTTGCGAACCGGAGTGGGTCGAAGCCGAACACCCCCTGTTCCTGCTCTACACGTCCGGTTCCACCGGCAAGCCGAAGGGGGTTCAGCACTCCACCGGCGGCTACCTGCTGCATGCCATCCTGACCATGAAGTACACGTTCGACATCAAGCCGAACGACGTCTTCTGGTGCACGGCCGACATTGGCTGGGTTACCGGTCACACCTACATCACCTACGGCCCGCTTGCCTGCGGCGCGACCGAAATCGTGTTCGAAGGCGTGCCGACCTACCCGGACGCCGGTCGTTTCTGGAAGATGATCCAGGATCACAAGGTCACCGTGTTCTACACCGCCCCGACCGCGATCCGTTCGCTGATCAAGGCTGCGGACAACACCCCGGCCGTCCATCCGAAGAAATACGATCTGTCTTCCCTGCGCATCCTCGGTTCCGTGGGCGAGCCGATCAACCCGGCAGCCTGGGAGTGGTACTACGAGAACGTCGGCGGCAGCCGCTGCCCGATCGTCGATACCTTCTGGCAGACCGAAACCGGCGGCCACATGATCACCCCGCTGCCCGGCGCGACCCCGCTGATTCCCGGCTCCTGCACCCTGGCCTTCCCGGGCATCATGGCTGCCGTGGTCGACGAAACCGGCACCGAAGTGCCTTGGGGCCAGGGCGGTATCCTGGTCGTGAAGCGTCCGTGGCCGTCGATGATCCGCAACATCTGGGGCGACCCGGACCGTTTCGTGAAGTCCTACTACCCGGCTGACTTCCAGGGCAAGCTGTACCTGGCTGGCGACGGCGCGATCCGTGACAAGGACACCGGCTACTTCACCATCACCGGCCGTATCGATGACGTGCTGAACGTTTCTGGTCACCGCATGGGAACGATGGAAATCGAATCCGCGCTGGTTGCCCACGAGAAGGTTGCCGAAGCCGCGGTGGTTGGCCGTCCGGATGATCTGACCGGTGAAGCCATCGTGGCCTTCGTGGTGCTGAAGGGCGCCCGTCCGACCGGCGATGCAGCCACCGCGATGATCAAGGAACTGCAGAACTGGGTTGGCCAGGAAATCGGCCCGATCGCCAAGCCGAAGGACATTCGTTTCGGTGAAAACCTGCCGAAGACCCGTTCCGGCAAGATCATGCGTCGTCTGCTCCGTCAGTTGGCCAAGGGCGAGGAAATCACCCAGGACACCTCGACGCTGGAAAACCCGGGCATCCTGGAACAGCTCAAGTAATCCGGTTCGTTGTTACTGCCCCGGCCACCCGGCCGGGGGCGGTTCGCAATCGGCAGCAGCCGAAATAAAAATAGCGCGGATCGTCGAAAAGAAAAAACAGGGGAGGAACCCGGTGCAGTCAGGCCGGGGGTTGAGGGGGAGAAAAAGGCGCGTTTTTCGCGCCTTTTTTTCGTCCATTGTTTGCGTGCCGGATACGACGGTGGTCTTGTTATTGGTGACATGCATCAACGCTGGACGGGCTGTGCAGGGATTTTCCCCGTAGTGCTCGCCAAGCTCCGTTTTTCGGTTTATAAGTTCCGGACAAACAAAAAAAGCTGTGTAGAGGAGGGGAGATGATAAAGGCTACGTTGACCGGCCAGCGTCTGGTTGCGCTGTTCCTGCTCGGCTGGGTTCTCGTGAACTATCCGATCCTGTCGGTCTTCGATGTGCCGCGGGCGTGGTTCGGAATCCCCGTTCTCTACCTTTATGTCTTCGGCGTGTGGGCTGCTGCCATCGCCCTGATGGCATGGATCATCGAACGATGAGGCACGGCGCCATGGGCTTGCTTCATTTGCGTCGGAGAGGCGGGCTGTGACCGGCTCCACCATTGTCGCCGTCTCCTTCCTGTATCTCGCGCTGCTCTTTGCGGTGGCGTATATCGGTGACAAGCGGGCCGATGCCGGCCGCTCGATCATCGCCAACCCGACCATCTACGCCCTGTCTCTGGCGGTGTATTGCACCACCTGGACGTACTACGGCAGCGTCGGGCGGGCTGCGTCGTCGGGGCTAGGTTTTGCGCCGATCTTCCTCGGGCCGACACTGGTTGTCGCCCTGTGGTGGTTCGTGATGCTGAAAATGGTCCGCATCGGCAAGACCAACCGGATCACCTCCATCGCCGACTTTGTCGCCTCGCGCTATGGCAAGAGTCACTTGCTGGGCGGTCTGGTCACGATCATCGCCGTGCTGGGCGTGATTCCCTATATCGCGCTGCAGCTCAAGGCTGTCTCGAACAGCTTCACGATCCTGACCAGTTACCCCGCAATCGTCATGCCTGCCAAGGCCGGCACGGTTCCGTGGCTGGCCGACACGACGCTCTATATCGCCCTGATCATGGCGGCTTTCACCATTCTCTTCGGGACCCGCCATCTCGACGCCACGGAGCGCCACGAAGGCATGGTGGCGGCGGTGGCCTTTGAGTCATTGGTCAAGCTGTTGATCTTCATGGGGGTCGGCATCTACGTAACCTTCGGTATCTTCGACGGTTTCGGTGATCTGTTCTCGCGAGCCGCCCAGGACCCGAACCTGCAGGCCTTGATGACGATGGGGGCTGGCGGCAACGGCTATGGCAACTGGTTTGCGCTGACCCTGCTGTCGATGCTGGCGGTGATGTTCCTGCCGCGCCAGTTTCAGGTGGCGGTGGTCGAGAACGTCAATGAAAACCATTTGCGCCGCGCGATCTGGCTGTTTCCCCTTTACCTGTTGCTGATCAACATCTTCGTTCTGCCGATCGCCCTGGGTGGGCTGATGCATTTTGCCGGGCGGGATGTGGATGCGGACACCTTCGTGCTGACCTTGCCGATGGCCTACGGGCATGGCTGGCTGGCCTTGCTGGTATTCATCGGCGGCCTTTCGGCGGCCACCGGGATGGTAATCGTGGAAACCATCGCATTGTCGACGATGGTCTGCAACGACCTGGTGATGCCCTTGCTGTTGCGTTACCGCTGGTTGGCGCTGCAGGGGGAGGAGGATCTCTCCGGCCTGCTGCTGGGGATCCGGCGTGGTGCGATCATTTTCATCCTGTTGCTTGGTTACCTTTACTTTCGTCTGGCCGGCGAGGCGCATGCGCTGGTCAGTATCGGCTTGATAAGTTTTGCGGCAGTGGCCCAGTTTGCGCCGGCAATGATCGGCGGGATGTACTGGCGTGGTGCGACCCGGAGTGGGGCGTTGGCGGGGCTCTTGGGTGGCTTTGCCGTGTGGCTGTACACGCTGTTGTTGCCGTCCTTCGCCAAGTCCGGCTGGCTGCCAACCGGCTTCCTGCAGAACGGTCTGTTCGGGCTGGAATTGCTGCGCCCCCATGAACTGTTTGGCCTGAAGGGCGTGGACCAGATTGCCCACAGCCTGTTCTGGAGTTTGCTGGTCAACATCAGTGCCTACGTGTGGGTGTCGCTGATGCGTCGGCCGAATGCTGTCGAGGCTGGTCAGGCGACCCTGTTTGTGGATGTCTTCAAGCAAAGTCTGCCGTCGGGTGGTGCTTTTTGGCGCGGGAGCGCCAAAGTGGCCGATTTGCTGCCGCTGATCGGGCGTTTCATCGGCAGGGAACGGGCGCGGAGTGCTTTTGCGGATTACGCCCGGACGCGCGGCGTGGCCAGCGTGGAAGCGTTGCAGGCAGATGCCGGGCTGGTGCATTTTGCCGAGACGACGCTGGCGGGTGCCATCGGGAGTGCGTCGGCGCGGGTGATGGTGGCCTCGGTGGTGCAGGAGGAGCCGCTGGGGCTCGACGAGGTACTGAACATCCTCGATGAAGCGTCCCAGGTACGGGCTTATTCGAAACGCCTCGAACAGAAATCCCTCGAGCTGGAGGCGGCAACCCGCGAATTGCGCAGCGCCAACGAGCGCCTCAAGGAGCTGGACCGCCTGAAGGACGATTTCATGTCCTCGGTAACCCACGAACTGCGTACGCCGCTGACGTCGATCCGGGCCTTCTCGGAGATGTTGCTGGAGGATCCGAGAATCGATCTGGCGGACCGAAGGCGTTTCCTGGGCATCATTGTCAGTGAGACCGAACGCCTGACGCGCCTGGTCAACCAGGTCCTCGATATGGCCAAGATCGAGTCGGGTCATGCCGATTGGGACAATGGCGAGGTGAATCTGGTCGAGGTCATCGAGCAGGCAGCCGCGTCCACCAGCCAGTTGTTCAAGGACAAGGGCGTGGCCCTGGAGATGCGCCTGCCGGGCACTGTACCGAGCTTGCTGGCGGACCGTGACCGGCTTGTTCAGGTGATGCTCAACCTCCTCTCCAATGCGGTGAAATTTGTGGCCCGGGGCAAAGGGGTGGTGTCGGTGACTTTGTCCGAAGCCGACGAGGGTTTGCGCGTGGATGTGCGTGACAATGGCCCAGGCCTGACGCCGACCGAGCAGCAGATCGTTTTCGAAAAATTCCGGCAGGGCGGCAACACGATGACCGACAAGCCTCAGGGCACCGGGCTCGGCCTGCCGATCAGCCGCCAGATCGTCGAGCATTACGGCGGCCGTCTGTGGGTAGAAAGTGTCGCCGGGGAGGGGGCAACCTTCTCGTTTCTGATGCCTTGCGGCAAATCAACAGAAACGAAAGATGAGGCAGGATAAACTACGAATTCTCGCGCCGGGGATGAGGCTCGCATGTCTGCAGCCCTGCTCCGGATGACGATGAGAGGGAGGGGACCGAATGACCAAAAAAATATTGATCGCTGATGACGAGCAAAACATCGTCATTTCTCTGGAATTCCTGATGAAGCGTGAGGGCTTCATTGTGTGTATCGCCAATGACGGCCAGGAGGCGCTTGATCTGGTACGCAGCGAGTCGCCCGATCTGGTGCTGCTTGATGTGATGATGCCGCGCAAGAACGGCTATGAGGTGTGCCAGGAAATACGTGCCGAGCCGGCCCTGCAGGGGACGCGGATTCTGATGCTGACGGCCAAGGGCCGTGAGACCGAGGTGACCAAGGGCATGGCGATGGGGGCGGATGCCTACATGACCAAGCCGTTCTCGACGCGGGAGCTGGTGTCCAAGGTGAAATTCCTGCTGGATATTCCGGCCTGAGCCCGCAATGAGCCTCAAGTCAAGGCAGGCGCTGGCGATCCTTTCGGCCTGCGTCCTGGTTGTGGGTGTGCTGGCGGCCGCCGGCATTACTGTGTGGCGCGATTTCAGTCCATACGAGCGGGAGGTGCTGGAGCCGATTCTGAATCCCCGGCTCGGTTTGCTGATCATGATCGGGCTGGTGGGGGCCGGGGCGGCGGCGGTGATGATGAAATCCTTCGTCCAGGAGAACCTGGCTGCGCCCGCCATGCTGGCTGATGAGCTCGGCCTGATTGTCGGCACTGACCCGGCCCGGCGCCTGAAGCCGACGGGCTCGCCCGAACTCCAGCGCATTGCCGAGTCGGTCAATCTGCTTGCCGACCAGCGCCGCAGTCTTCAGGAAGACGTGGAGGTGCGTGTCCGTGAGGCGCGTCTGTCGGTGGAGGAGGAGCGTAACAGGCTGGCCGCGTTGATGTCCGAGCTGAACCAGAGCGTCGTTGTGTGCAATCTGGATGGCCGCATCCTGCTCTACAACAACCGGGCGAGGCTGCAGTTCAAGGCCCTGTCGGATGCCCCCACGGCGGCTGGCGGGGGTGAGATCATCGGGCTCGGACGTTCGATCTACATGGTTTTCGAGCGCAACCTGATCGTGCATGCGCTGGAGAGCATCCAGGAGCGCATTCGCCGGCAGAGCGCCCAGCCCGTCGCCAACTTTGTGACAACCACCCGCGCCGGGCAGTTGCTGCGGGTGCAGATGGCGCCCGTTTTGTCGGCCGTTGAGGGTGAGACCGAGTCGACGGTGTCCGGCTTTGTGCTGATGCTCGACAACATCACGCGCAACTTTGAGGCCGAGACCAAGCGCGACCAGATGTTGCACTCCCTCACCGAGGGGAGCCGCTCGTCCCTCGCCAATCTGCGGGCAGCAGCCGAGATGCTGGAGTATCCGGATCTCGATACGGAACTGAAGGATCGTTTCCTGAAGGTGATTCGCGACGAAGTGCAGGGGATGAGCAGCCGGCTTGATGAAACTGCCAATACTTTCGCCGACTCCCTCAAAACACGTTGGCCTCTCGACGAAATGCTCGGGGCCGATCTGGTGGCGGCGGCCCAGCGTCGTGTCGAAAAGAAGCTCGGTCTGCCCACCAAGCTGGAAGACGTGGACCCCGACGTGTGGGTGAAGGTGGACAGCTTCTCTCTGCTGCAGGCGATCAGCTATCTGGCCAGTCGTTTATCCGACGAGTTCGAGGTGCGCGAGGTTCGTTTCCGCCTGACCTCGGCCGGACGTCTGGTGCACCTGGATCTGATCTGGTCGGGGCAGGCCATGAGCACGGAAACCGTGATGTCCTGGGAGCTGGAGCCGATGGCCTTTGCCGGCGAAAGCTCACCCTTGACGGTGCGCGATGTGATTGCCCGCCACGACGGTGAAATGTGGTTGCAGCGGGAGAAAACCCAGCACCGAGCCTTCTTCCGTCTGCTCCTTCCGTCGGCTACGCCCCAGGATCAGGTGGACGCGTCGGCCTACCTGAAACAGGACAGCCGTCCGGAGTATTACGACTTCGATCTCTTCAAGCAGACCGAAGCCAGTCACGAACTCGACGATCGTCCGCTCGCCGAGCTGGCCTTTACGGTCTTTGATACCGAGACCACCGGCCTCAATCCTTCCGAGGGCGACGAGATCATCCAGATCGGTGCGACACGGATTGTTAACGGAAAGCTTCTCAAGTCGGAGTCCTTCGATCAACTGGTCGATCCCCTCCGCGAACTGCCTGAGTCTTCCACTAAGATTCACGGGATTACGCCCGAAATGCTTCTGGGGCAGCCGCCGATGAGCAAGGTGCTGCCGGCCTTCCATGCCTTTGCCGAGGATACGGTGCTGGTTGCCCACAACGCCGCTTTCGACATGCGTTTCCTGCAGCTCAAGGAAGAGGGTACGGGCATCCGCTTCGCCCAGCCGGTGCTGGATACCCTGCTGCTCTCGGCCGTGATTCATCCTTCTCAGGAGTCCCACCGGCTGGAGGCGATCTGCGAACGTATGGGGGTGAACATCATGGGGCGCCACACGGCAATCGGCGATGCGATCGTCACCGGGGAGGTTTTCCTGCGCATGATCCCGCTGCTGGCGGAGATGGGTATCCGGACTCTTGGTGAGGCTCGCCGGGCGTCTGAAAAGACCTACTACGCACGGGTCAAGTACTAGATCGGAGGCGCAGTGGCCGCCGAATTGTTCGAGGAGGATGTGGACGAGCCCCGGTTGTCTGGCTGTCTCGGTGGGTTTTTGCGGCGTAATCCGGTGCACGTGGGGCCCGATAGCAGTGTCCGCGAAGCACTCGGGCGCATGTGCGCTGCACGTGTCGGGACAGTCGTGGTGGTCGATCCGGCCAGCCTGCGGCCCCTCGGCATCCTGACTCAGCGCGATGCCATCGAGCGGGTGGCCCTGGTTGCCGGCGATCTCGACGAGCCGGTAGCCGGCGTAATGACCGGAGGTGTGATCTCCCTGCCGCTGTCGGCCAGTGTCCACCAAGCGCGGCTCGCCATGGCCCGTTACGACCTGCGTCATCTGGTCGTGCTTGACGGTGCCGGCCGCTTTGTCGGCGTCGTATCCCGAGGTGATCTTTACGCCACCAGGCGTCTCGAAACGGAAGATCTCGTTGAAGCGATCCAGGCCGCCACCGATGCGCCCGGCCTTGCCAGGGTGGCCGGACGGGTACGCGAAGCTGCAGGAGCGCTGGTCGATGAGGGGGCCGGTGCCGAACACGTCAGCGAATGGATCGCGATTCTCAACGATCTGATCGTATTAGCGGCCATCGATATTGCCGAGACGGAGTTCGAGTTGCCTCTCGTACGCTGGTGCTGGCTGACTTTCGGTTCTGAAGGGCGTCTCGAACAGACTCTCGATACAGATCAGGACAACGGTCTCATCTTTGCGTCGGAATCCGAGCAAGAAGCCGAAGGGCTGCGCGTCCGCTTCCTGCCCTTTGCCCGGCGGGTCAATGAGCTGCTCGACGAGTGCGGTTTTCCTCTCTGCAAGGGGGGGGTGATGGCGGGTAATCCGAAGTGGTGCCTGTCCCTTGGGGAGTGGCGGGGGCAGTTCGTCGAGTGGATGCGTTCTGCGAGTCCGGATGATCTCCTCAATGCGACCATTTTTTTCGACTTCCGGCCTCTTGCCGGTGAAGGGGCGCTGGCCGTCGACCTGAAAGACTGGCTCCTCTCCACGGCGGCCGACAACCCCCTGTTTCTTCGGTTCATGGCCGGCAATGCCTTGCGCAGCGGTCCGCCATTGGGCCGCATCCGCGATTTCGTGGTGGATCGGGAGACCGGTTTTCTTGATCTGAAACGTGATGGCACCCGGCCTTTTGTCGATGCGGCCCGTATTTATGCACTGGCTTTGGGTATTGGAGAGACGTCCACTGCGGGTCGGTTACGGGCGGCGGGGGCCATGCTGCGTTGGGCGCCCAGGGAAACTGATGCCCTGGTCGAGGCGCTGAACGTCATTCAGCAGATGAGGTTGCGTCGGCAAAGAGTACCCGGCACACCGCCCAATCTGCTTGCACCGGACGATCTCAACGAGCTTGAGCGATCCTTCTTGAAAGAGTCGTTCCGCCAAGCCCGCAAGCTTCAGCAAAAACTCCAAATTCGCTATCAACTATAGGGCTTTGGTCCGGCGACGCTATACTCGGCGGTGATTACAGCGGCCCTGAGTCGGGCCGGAGGGGAGTGGAGAGTGAGCGATACCGCCGCAAGACAGCAGGCCTATTGGCGGGCCACGTTGCGCCTGACGGGAGTCCTCTTGCTTGTCTGGGCCAGCGTGAGCTTCCTGCCGGGCTGGTTTGCAGACGAAATGAATTCGGTGATTTTTCTCGGCTGGCCCCTGGGTTTCTACATGGCGGCGCAGGGCGCGCTGATCGTTTTTCTACTGATTGTCTGGCTTTACGACCGCTGGATGACCCGGCTCGAGCGGCGCTATGGCATGTATAACGAGGATTGAGAGCGGCTTAGGATGAGTACGACCCCCGCGCTGTTCCGCCGCCTCGGGCGCTACTACATACTTTACGTTGCAGGCTTTGTCAGCCTGGTGGGTTTGCTCGCGGTCGCCGAGCAGCTCGGCCTGTCGCCCAGGTGGATCGGGCAGATCTTTCTTTTCGCGACCATTGCGATCTATGCCTCGATCGGGGTCATGAGCCGGACCTCCGACGTCTCCGAGTATTACGTGGCCGGACGGCGGGTTCCGGCATTGTTCAACGGCATGGCCACGGCTGCTGACTGGATGAGTGCCGCGTCCTTCATCGGGCTGGCCGGCACCTTGTATTACTCGGGTTTTGAGGGCTTGGCCTTCGTGACGGGCTGGACTGGCGGCTATGTTCTGGTCGCGCTACTACTGGCGCCTTTTTTGCGTAAATTTGGCCAGTTCACCATTCCCGATTTTCTCGGTGCCCGTTACGAGGGGCACTTCGCCCGGGTCGTCGGCGTGTTTGCAGGTGTGCTGGCCAGCTTCGTCTATGTGGTTGCGCAGATCTATGGTGTGGGTTTGATCACCAGCCGCTTTATCGGGATTGAGTTCGAGATTGGTGTTTTTGTCGGCTTGGCCGGGATACTGGTTTGTTCTTTTCTCGGCGGCATGCGTGCCGTCACCTGGACCCAGGTCGCCCAGTACCTGATTCTGATCATTGCCTACTTGGTGCCAGTAACGATTCTGTCCTACAAAGTGACCGGGGTTCCTGTGCCTCAGGTGATGTACGGCAAGGTTCTGCAGGATCTGGGTGTCAAAGAGCTTGAGCTCTTCTCCGAACCGCGGGAAAACGAGGTGCGGGCTCAGTACCGCTATCGCGCCGAGGAGTACGCCCGCAAGATTGCCGATCTGCCCGACTCCCTGGCTGCCGAGCGTATCGGGCAGGTGCAGCGGGTGACCGAGTTACGTACACAGGGCGCGCCGGCCCGTGATATCTCCGCAGCCGAGCGGACCCTCCGGGACTTGCCCCGCACGCCCGACGAAGCTCGTCTGAAGTGGGAGAGGGGCCGGCAGGACAGTCTGACCCGGGCAGTCCATCCCGCTCCCCACGCCGAGGCCCATCCGGGGGCTGATCAGGCGAGCCGAGACAGTGTGCGCAATAACTTTATTGCCCTGACCTTCGTGCTGATGGTCGGAACCGCAGCCTTGCCGCACATCCTGGTGCGCTACTACACGACGCCGAGTGTGAGCGCGGCACGACGTTCCGTGTTTTGGTCGCTATTTTTCATATTTCTCCTCTATGTTACAGCGCCGGCCTATGCGGTTTTTGCCAAATGGGAGGTGTACAGCAACCTCGTTGGCTCGAACATTGGCACCTTGCCGCACTGGGTGGCCTCCTGGGGGCGGGTAGGACTCGTAAAGGTGGAGGACATCAACGGCGACGGTATTCTCCAGCTTGCTGAACTCACCCTGAACAGTGACGTGATCCTGCTCCTGGTCCCCGAAATTGCAGGCCTGCCGTACGTGGTTTCGGGGCTCGTGGCTGCCGGCGGGCTGGCTGCGGCCTTGTCTACCGCGGACGGGCTGCTGCTCACTATTTCCCACTCCCTGTCCCACGATCTCTACTACAAGATGGTTAATCCCCAGGCCTCCACCCAGAGGCGACTTGTTATCACCAAGTCCCAGTTGTTGGTCGTGGCGGTCGTGGCTGCGTGGGTGGCTTCCTTGCGTCCGGACAGCATCCTCCTGATGGTGGGCCTGGCCTTTTCCATCGCGGCTTCGGCCTTCTTTCCGGCTCTTGTTCTGGGTATTTTCTGGAGAAGGGCGAACAAATGGGGTGCCGTTGCCGGCATGATCGCGGGCCTGGGAATCACGCTTTACTACATTGTGCGGACTCATCCGTTCTTTGGCGGAAACATGGGTGATGCTTGGCTCGATATTCATCCGATCTCCAGCGGGGTGTTCGGTGTGCCCGTTGGTTTCGTCGTCATCGCCATCGTGAGCCTTCTTACGCCACCTCCCTCCGCTGAAGTTCAGGCGCTGGTGGACTACGTGCGACTCCCCGATCGGGCCGGCAGAATGCGCGAAGCTGAAAATAGTCTTTGACTTCCAGATTTTTTCATATATAGTGCTGCCTCCATCTGGAGAGGTGGATGAGTGGTTTAAGTCGCACGCCTGGAAAGCGTGTTTAGGATAATATCCTAACGCGGGTTCGAATCCCGCCCTCTCCGCCAAGAATTCCCCCGAAAGGTTTGCGTGTGCCAGGCAGTATTGGCGCACGCATTGCCTCGTTCGGACGATTTTTTACCTTGCCCTACCGTTCGCATGACGGAGGGTTTTGATCCAGAAGGAGATTTCATGCGTCATTACGAAGTCGTATTCATTGTCCACCCCGATCAAAGCGAGCAGGTGCCCGCCATGATCGAGCGTTACCGTAGCCTCGTTACCACCCAGGGCGGCCAGATTCATCGTCTGGAAGACTGGGGTCGCCGTCAGTTGGCCTACCCGATCGACAAGATCCACAAGGCTCACTACGTGCTGATGAACATCGAGTGCGATCAGCCCACCATCGCCGAACTGGAGCATGGCTTCAAGTTCAACGACGCCATCCTGCGCCATCTCTCCATCCGCATGAAGCGCGCCGTCACGACGCCGTCGCCGATGATGAAGGAAGAAAAAGCTCGCTCCCTGACTTCCTCTGAAGAGGTCAAGCCGGCCGAGCAGCAGCCCGCCGCCTGATTTGCAGGAAGCAGGTCGCAACAGTTTTGAGATAGATGGCATCCTGGCCGAGATCGGTCAGATGCGCTACTCCCCCGGCGGCGTGCCGGTGCTGGCAGGGCGCATCGAGCACCGTTCGAAGCAGGTGGAAGCGGGGCTCTCGCGTGACGTAGAGCTTGAGCTGCAGGTGGTGGCGGTCGGTGACAAAGCAAAATTGCTTGCTGTTGCCCGGCTCGGAAGCCCCGCCCGGCTCACTGGTTTCTTTGCAGCGAAAAGTCTGCGCAGCAGGGTGCCTGTGCTGCATATCGATACGATCGAATTTTTGGAAGGAACGAATCATGGCATTCAAGCCAGCAACGAAGCGTAAAGACGACCGTGGTGGTCGCAGTCTCTTCAAGCGTCGCAAGTTCTGCCGCTTTAGCGCAGAAAAGATCGAAGAGATCGATTACAAGGATGTGGATATCCTCAAGGATTTCGTTACCGAAAACGCCAAGATCATGCCGGCTCGCATCACCGGCACCAAGTCCGGTTACCAGCGTCAGCTGTCCACCGCGATCAAGCGTGCGCGTTTTCTCGCGCTCCTGCCGTACACCGACCTGCATCAGTAATCCTGGAGAGACAGCATGCAAATCATTCTTTTGGATAAGGTCGTCAACCTGGGTGGTCTGGGTGATGTGGTTAAGGTCAAGGACGGTTACGCTCGTAACTACCTGATCCCGCAGGGTAAGGCTAAGCGTGCCAATACCGCCAATCTGGCTGAGTTCGAAGCTCGTCGCGTTGAGCTTGAGCGTATTGCCGCCGAGCAGTTGGTTGCCGCCCAGGCTGAGGGCGCCAAGCTCGAAGGTCAGGCTGTCAAGATCGGTCGCAAGGCGGGTGTGGATGGTCGTCTGTTTGGTTCTGTGACCAACGCTGACGTTGCCGATGCCCTGAAGGCTGCTGGTTTTGCCGTCGAAAAGTCCGCTGTCCGTATGCCGGAAGGTCCGTTGAAGGTTGTTGGCGAGACGCAACTCGTTGTCTCCCTGCACACCGACGTGACTGCTACCATCACCGTAGCAGTGGTTGGCGAGAGCTGATCTGAAGGAGGGCTTCGGCTCACCATCGAAAAAGGGCTGCCTTGTGCAGCCCTTTTTGTTTTTCGGCCCGGAGCGCTGTTTCGGGCCGCTTGCTTTGCTGAGGGACCATGCGTAAATCTCAAAATCATGTCGATGATCCGGTCATGTCCGCCCTGCGTCTGCCTCCGCACTCCATCGAGGCGGAGCAGTCTTTGCTCGGGGGCTTGTTGATTGACAACACGGTCTGGGAGCGGGTCGGGGATATTGTTAATGAGGCAGATTTTTATCGGGACGATCATCGCCGGATTTTCCGGCATATTGCCAAGCTGATCGAATACGGTAAGCCTGCTGATGTGGTGACCGTCTACGAGGCCCTGGAAAAGAACGGTGAGGCAGAGCACGTTGGCGGGTTGGCTTACCTTGGCGAGATTGCCAATAGCACTCCGTCTGCAGCCAACGTCCGTCGTTACGGCGAGATCATTCGTGAACGGGCGATCCTTCGGAAGCTTGTGTCTGTGGGCGATCAGATCGCTGCCAGTGCTCTCACGCCCTCCGGCAAGGATGCCAAGACGCTTCTTGACGAGGCTGAAGCCAAGGTCTTCGAGATTGCTGAGGCGGGGGCACGCACGGTAAGCGGCTTTGTGCCCATTCAGCCCATTCTCGGGCAGGTTGTTGATCGTATTCAGGAGCTCTACGACCGGGATTCGCCTTCGGGTATTACAGGCGTTCCTACGGGTCTGACTGATCTGGATGAGAAAACGTCCGGTCTTCAGCCCTCTGACATGATTGTGCTTGCCGCTCGTCCTGGCATGGGCAAGACATCGTTAGCGCTGAATATTGCTGAGAACGTGGCTGTCGAGGCCGGCCTGCCGGTTGCCGTGTTTTCGATGGAAATGCCGGGTGCCCAGTTGGCAACTCGTTTCTTGTCCTCAGTGGGGCGGATTGACCAGCACAAGATCCGTACGGGTAAGCTTACCGATGAAGAGTGGCAGCGCCTGACTTACGCTTTGGGCAAGCTTCATGAGGCTCCGATCTTTATTGACGAGACGCCTGGGCTAAACCCCACCGATTTACGTGCTCGCTGTCGGCGCTTGCATCGCCAATGCGGTCGCCTTGGGTTGATTGTCATCGACTATCTGCAGCTGATGACCTCGCTGAAGGAGAGTGATAACCGTTCTGCCGAGCTTTCGGAGATTTCTCGTTCTGTGAAGTCTCTCGCCAAAGAGCTGCACGTTCCTATTATTGCCTTGTCCCAGCTGAATCGAAGTCTTGAGCAACGTCCGAACAAGCGCCCGGTTGCGTCTGACTTGCGGGAGTCGGGTGCTATTGAGCAGGATGCTGACATCATTATGTTTATTTACCGTGATGAAATCTACAATCCGGACTCGCCGGACAAGGGGATGGCTGAATTGATTATTTCTAAACACAGGAACGGCTCTACGGGAACGATCCGAATGACATTTCTCGGTGAGTTCACCCGTTTTGAAAATTACACGGGAACGTACACTGGCTCGGGGCCGGATTACTGAGCGATTGCGGGTGTTGTGAATTTATTTTAGTAATGATGTTGACGGCGTTCGATTG
>JAOAUC010000018.1 GCA_030157785.1 Zoogloea oleivorans | reverse complement strand
CCAGTTCCATCCAGTCGGAGGTGGCGTGGCGGGCGGCCTTGCGGGCGCGGATTTCACCTGCCACCTGGATGGCGCCGCCGAACCACAGGAGCTTTTCGGTCAGCGTGGTCTTGCCCGCGTCGGGGTGGGAGATGATCGCAAAGGTGCGACGGCGGGCGATTTCTTGTACGGCGGACATGGTGTGGGGTGCGGAAAAGCAGAGAAGCCCGCGATTATACAAGGCCTTGGCGCAGCACCGGAATTCGCTGTACGGGCTAGAACTCGAGGAGCATCAGGCGGCGCCCGCCGGCTTCCTGCTTGCCCATCAGCCGAAAGCCGAGCCGCGTGAAGCGCCGCGGGCGGGCGGTGGACACCAGCAGGCGGCCGTGGGAGAAGTTCTCCATGGCCCAGGCGATGCGTGTGGCGATGAGGGAGCGGGCGATGCCCTGGCCGCGGGCGTGCTCGGCCACCGCCGAGAGGTACAGGATGTGGGTGTCGCTGGCCCAGTCGGCGGCCTTGATGCCACCGACGCCGACCACCTCGTCGCCCAGCCGGGCGATGAAGAAGTGGCGGTAGAAGGGCGGGGGGGCCGGCCTCAGTTGCTCCTCGATGCGCGCCAGGCTGTAGCGCTCCGGGTTGGCGAAGGCGGTGAGCAGGATGTCGGCTGCGGCTGTCCGCGTGGCGTCGTCGTCGTGCTCAAGAGCGCTGATGCGTGCTTCGGTCGTGATGGCTTCTCCTCTTCGGCGCGGATGGCCGAGTGTCGAAGCTATTGAATCCTTGCTCTGTTTCAGCCATGTTTCCGGTAGATGCCCAGGCCATCCGGCGGGCATGTTTTCGGGGGAGAAAAACATGAAATTTTCCGTGCTGTCCTGGAACATCGAACACTTCAAGGCCAGTGCCGCGCGCCTGAAAAAGGTCGCCACGCATATCCGCAAGCAGAGTCCGGATATCTTCTGCCTGCTGGAGGTGGAGAGCATGGATGTGCGGACGCTGATGGAGAAGGAGTTCGCGGGCTATGACTTTGCGCTGACCGACGGGCCGCAGGTGCAAGAGATCCTGGTGGGCTGGCGGCGGGCCAAGTTTGATCAGGCGGTGTTTTCGCAGAAGTGGGAGTTCGACGTGGGCAACAGCCGCCTGCGCCCGGGAGCCTTGCTCAGCGTCCGGCAGACGGGGCTTTGGTACAACCTGCTGTTTCTGCACACCGATAGCGGCACCGACGCGCCGGCCTTTGGCAACCGGGCAGAGATGTTCGACAAGACCTGGAACCTGAAATCGGCCCTCGACAAGAATCTGGGCGGCGCCGGTGCATCACGCCTGATCGTGATGGGCGATCTGAACACCATGGGCCTGATGTTTCCGCGGCCGGCGAAGAAGTTTGTACGGGTGGATGCGCCGACCGAAATTGCGGCCCTCGGCGAGGCGGCGGCCGCGGCCGGCATGGTGCTGCTGAAGAAGGATCGTCCGACGACCTGGAAGGGGTCAGCCGGGGAGTCGGACCTGGATCACGCCATGGCCTCGGTCAGCCTGACTTTCACCCGTTTCGGCAGCACCTTGGATGCGCCGCAGGTGAAGGTCAAGGGCTGGCCGGATCTGAGCGGGGCGGAGCAGACCCGCTTTCTGGCCGACATGTCGGATCACGCGTCGATGTATCTGGAGGTGGTGTAGCGGGCAGAGTGCCTGCCCGCGCGGTCAGCGCCGGCGCGACAGGCCGAGTCCGGCGAGCCCGAGCCCGAGGAGGACGGCCATGGCGGGTTCGGTTACGGTACCGCCGCCAGTCCCGCCCAGGGGGGCGTAGGGAAGGAAGACGACTTTGGTGGTGCCGGCTGCCGTGGTGATGACGTCGAGGCCACCGCTCAGGCCGTCAGTGCCGGTGAGCGGTTCTGCGCAGGTGCTTGAAAGGGTGTTCTGGTCGAGGGTGACGGCGCCGGTGTCCGCCAGCATGCGCCCGCACAGGTCGGTGGCGGCGGTGTTCAGGGTGATGCTGGCGAGGGCCAGGATGTTGCCCAGGAATGTGGTGTTCGTGTCGAGGGTTGCCGAGCTGCCGACATTCCAGAAAATGCCGGCACCGGAACCGGTGTTGATGAGACTGACGACCGAGTTGGGCGAGGTGATGAGCGTGCTCGGCATCTGGAAAACCCAGGCTGCGTTTGCGTTGCCCTGGCCGTCGAGAGTCAGCGTGCCGGACAGGTTGCTTGTTCCGGCGGCCACGGTATAGACGCCGGGCGCAAGTGTGAGCCCGGCCAGGTCGGCCGCCAGCAGGGTGCCCGGCCCCAGCGAGCCAAGGTTTGTGATTGCGGTGCTCAGCTCGGCCTGGGCCTGCATGGCGTTGGGGGTGCCGGATGTGGTTCCTGCGTGGACCAGCCCGCCGCTTAGCTGCGGGTCAGACACCGCCACGCCGGGTGCGGAGAGAAAACCGGTGACGGCATTTGCGCCGCCGCTCGACCAGACGCCGACGTTGCCGTCGATGACACTGGTGGGGACATTGGTCACCGTCGATGCACCAAGCACGGTAAAGCTCGCCAGATCTCCGCCCAGCAAAGGCATGGCCCATGCGGCCGATGGCCCACAAAGAGTGGCCAGCACTATCGGTGCCGCGCAAGTGGAAAAAGCGCGTTTTGTCATCGAGTTCATGGTCTATGTTCCTGGTGAGGGCCGGAAATCGGCTAGCGATGCAGCATAAATAATGGGCGCGCCGTTGTATGTGTGTTGCCACACATATGCCGATGTTGTTGCCGTACCCTACCAGGCCACTTCAATCCCCGCGCCGATCTGCCAGCGGGTGGTTTCGGGCTGGGTGACGATGCCGGTGATAGGGCCCTGGCCGGGCAAGGGGCGGGAGTCGCTGCGGTCGGTGTGGCGGTATTCGACGCGCGGCGTGGCGAAGATGCGTGTGCCTCCGGCCAGCACGCCGACCGGGATGCGTGCAGACAGCCGGGTGCCCCACATGCCGTTGCCAGGAACCGTTACGGGGTCGGACAGCCCTGGCAAACTGATTTTCTGTTCGCTTTTTATACCGGTGAGAACTTCGCCACGAACCGTGAAGGCATGCGGGGACGCGTAGGGGAGCCAGAGAACACCGAAACTGGCCATTTGCTGGCGGTAATCCTCATCGAGTCCTAAGACACCACTGCGACCTTGGATGGTGCGTGTGCGTTTCTCAAATTCCCAGCCGAGCAAGACCTCGATGGCGGGTGTAACGGGAACGGCGTAATGCAGCCCGGCGCGCAGGATGCGCTCATCGGTCTGGCTCTGGAAGCCGGCTCCGGACTGTGTGCGGCCGTCGTAGTCGAGCGTGCCGTCACTCAGGGACAGCGCCAGATCGACCCGGCCCAGGGGAAGGGGCTGGAGCAGGCGCGCTTCGATCATCGGAATGAAGCCCGACTCGGTGAGAAGGCGCTGGCCAGCCTGGTTTTTTTCTTCCAGGTGGTGGTACTGGATGTGCGCGCCGATCTCGAAAGCCGGGGGCGCAGCCGACGCGCAGTGTGGCAATGCGGCGAGGGTCAGCAGGATATAGCCGGCCCTGGGCAGGAGAGTGTGGGTCATTGGACGATTCGCGGGAAGAGCGGCGGGATGCCTCGAGAGCACCCCGCCGGCCGTTTACTGCTGCCAGGCGGCGGCGTTGAGGGCGGTCAACGTGGTGGTGTTGGTCAGATCGATTTGTCCGTCGTTGTTGGTGTCGGTTTCCACCTTGACGGTATCGTTGCCGAGGAAGGTGAGGTACTGGCTGCTGCCGTTGCCGGCGAGCTTGATCTTGCCACCGCTGACTGTGCCGGTGCTGGAAACGGCGATCGGGGTCAGGGTGGTGATCGCGCCTTTGCCACTCATGGCCGGAAAGCTGAAGGCAGCCGTTTCGGCGATGGCTGCGCTGTAGCCCGTCGCCGTGCCTTCACTCTGGATGTCGACGCCGGTCAGCGTAAGGTTGGCGGTCTGGCTGTTGCGCTGAAGCTGGTAGGTAAGGCGGTCTGATTTAAGCCAGTTGCTGATGGGGCCGTCGATATTGTAGGTCTCGGAGGAACGGGCTGTGCCGTTGATGGTTAGCGTGGTAGCCGCGCCAGTCTGGGTGATCTTGAAGTTGGTGAAACTTGTGTTGGTGGCTTCGGTGATGGCGGTGTCGTAGCTGCCGCTCACCGCGGTTACCGTGATCTTCATCTGCCCGGATACCGTTGCGCCGTCCTCGTTGCAGTTGTTGTAGGTCACGGTTCCCTGGTCGCCGACCTCCGAATTTTCGCTGTCAGGATTTTTTACGTCGGCCGATATCGAGATGCTGCCGCCTTCCGCGCACTCGTAGTAGTCGGAGATGGTGACGCCGGTGGCTACGCTTCCTTGCTTTGGCGTATGGAACGCGCGCTGCACGGCAGAGGAAATGATTGTCTGCAGGTTGATCAGGCGGCCGCCGGTATTTGTGGAGGCGGTCTGGATATCTGCTCCGGTGACGTAAGTGGCAACCGACTGTATTGAGCTGACACCCGCGCCAACGGCACTTGCACTCAGGCTGGCGACCGCATTGGCATTGCTGCTGGTGATCGTGATCGGGGCGTCATTGCTGCCTTGCGTGGTATTCGAACCACCTCCGCCACCGCCGCACGCGGAGAGAGTGAGAGTTGCGAGCGAGGCGGCGATAAGGGAGAGATTTTTGCTAGCCATGATGAAATCAGCGCGGGTTGTTGAAGAGGCGCTGATTATATTTACAGCATATGGCTATGGCATCTGTCGAAGGTTATATGTCGATCGGAAATATTTCACTTGCGCTCCGGTGCGCTGTGCGGCTAGAACGCCCGGCCGAGGGCCTTCGAGTTTTTCGGGTCGCGGAAGACCAGGGGCTTGACGTCGGCGGAGCGCTCGGCGTCGGCCAGTGCTGCTTCGATCAGTGCGTGATCAGGGGACTTGGGGCACACCGGGTCGGTGGCGCCGGCATCGCCGGTGAGCATGAAGGCCTGGCAGCGGCAGCCGCCGTGGTCGTTGTCTTTTTCGTCGCAGCTCTGGCAGGTTTCCGGCAGCCAGGCGGTGCCGCGGAAGCGGTTGAACAGCGGCGATTCGTGCCAGATCCAGTCGATGTCATGCTCGCGCACGTCGGGGAATTCCAGCCCCGGCAGCATGCGCGCGGTGTGGCAGGGCAGGGCGAGGCCGTCGGGGGTGACGGACAGGAAGACTTCGCCCCAGCCGTTCATGCACTTTTTGGGTTTTTTCGATTGATAGTCGGGCGTGACAAAGAGAATGCGCATTGTCTTGCCCAGGCGCTGGCGCCAGCGTTCGGTGACGGCTTCGGCTTCGGCCAGCTGGGCTTCGGTGGGCATCAGGGACTGGCGGTTGAGGAAGGCCCAGCCGTGGTACTGGGTGTTGGCCAGTTCGAGGTATTCGGCACCGATTTCGACGGCCATTTCGATGATGCGGTCGAGGTGGTCGATGTTGCTGCGGTGGAGCACGCAGTTGATCACCGTGGGGTAGCCGGCGGCCTTGGTCATGGCCGCGACCTTGCGCTTCAGATCGAAAGTGCGGGTGTTGGTGATGAGATCGTTGGCTTCGCGGGTGGCGTCCTGGAAGGACAACTGGATGTGATCGAGCCCGGCTGCCTTGAGCGCCGCGAGCCGGGCTTCGGTGAGGCCGACGCCGGAGGTGATGAGGTTGGTGTAGAAGCCGAGCTGGCGCGCCTCGGCGACGAGGATTTCGATGTCGTCCCGCAGCAGCGGCTCGCCGCCGGAGATGCCGAACTGAGCGGCACCGAGTTCGCGCGCCTGACGGATTACCTTGAGCCAGTCGTCGGTGCTCAGTTCCGGCCCGGCCTGGGTGAAGTCCACCGGGTTGTAGCAAAACGCGCAGTGCAGCGGGCAGCGGTAGGTGACTTCGGCGAGCAGCCACAGGGGGCCGGGACGCTGGGGGATCAGGAGCGGGGCGTTCATTTCAGGTTTCGCTCCAGGTGATCCAGTTTTGCGCGTCGGCCATGATCAGGAAGGCGTCCACGTCGGCGGCGAGGTTGCTTGCGTTGAAGGCACTTTCCAGGTCGGCGACGATTTCGGCCACGCTTGTGCTGCCGTCGCAGCGCTTGAGAATTTCGCCGGCGCTCTGGTTGAGCTTGACCATGCCTTCCGGGTAGAGCAGCACGTGGGCCTGCTGGGCCGGTTCCCACTGGAAGCGGAACAGGCGGTTGATGCGCGGGCGGGCGAGTGAGGGGGTCACTTCACGCCGCCTTCGAGGCCGTAGCGCAGCATCATCGCGTCGTTCATCGACCACAGGATGTCGAGCTTGAACTTGAGGATGTCGAGAGCCTTGAGCTGCAGCGCGCGGGTGTCGAAGTAGCCCAGCGTCACGGCCAGGCCTTGCTCGACGTCGCGGCGGGCCTGGGTGACGCGGTTGCGGAAGTACTGGAGTCCGTCGGTTTCTATCCACGGGTAGTGCTCGGGCCAGTTGGCGAGGCGCTGCTTGTGGATGGTGGGGGCGAAGAGCTCAGTGAGGCTGGAGCACACCGATTCCTGCCAGGGGCGCTGGCGGCAGAAGTTGAGGTAGGCGTCGCAGGCGAAGCGCACGGCGGGAATCACGTGGCGCTGGTCGACGATTTCCTCGCGGGTGAGGCCCACAGCCTGGCCGAGGCGCAGCCAGGCTTCGATGCCGCCGGCGTCATCGCCGTGGCCGTCGTGGTCGAGGATGCGCTGGATCCATTCGCGGCGCACTTCCCTGTCCGGGCAGTTGGAAAGCACCGCGCCATCCTTTTGCGGAATGATGATCTGGTAGTAATAGCGGTTGGCCACCCAGCCCTGAATCTGCTCCCGCGTGGCCTTGCCGGTGTTGAGCATGACGTTGAAGGGGTGGTGGATGTGGTAGGCCGCGCCCTTGTCGCGCAGTTGGGCTTCGAACTCTTCGGGTGTCCAGGCGTGTTGTTCCATCACGGTTCGATCTCCATGCCGTCAAAGGCCACCTCGATGCCGGCGGCGCTGAGGATTGCGCGCTGGGGCGAGTCCTCGTCGAGGATCGGGTTGGTGTTGTTGATGTGAATGAGGATGCGGCGCACGTGCTTTGGCAGGCGGGCGAGTTGCTCGATCATGCCGCCGGGGCCGCTCTGGGCCAGGTGGCCGATGTCGCGGGCGCGCTTCTTTGACAGCCCGAGGCCGATCATCTCGTCGTCGGTCCAGAAGGTGCCGTCCACCATCACGCAATCGGACGTGGCCATGGCGTCGAAAACCGCATCGTCGACTTCGGCCAGGCCGGGGGCGTAAAACACGCGGCGGCCGCTGGCCGGGTCGTGGATCGTCAGGCCGATGTTGTCGCCGGGCACCGGATTGCCCCGGTGGGGCGAGTAGGGCGGCGCGGCGGAGAGCAGCGGCATGGCGCGCCAGTCGAGGCTGGCGGAGCCTTGCGGGTTGAAGCCGTGGCCGTCCAGCGGCACCGGGCGACGGTCGACGCCGCAGTAGTGTTCGAGCAGGTGCAGGATCGGGTTGCCGCGGGTCAGGTCTTCAAAGACCGGATCGGTGCTCCAGATGGGCCACGGGCTGCCCTTTTCGCGCAGCATGTAGAGGCCGGTGGTGTGATCGATCTGGGCATCGACAAGTACTACCGATTCGATGCCGCAGCCGCGCAGGCCGCCAGTGGGCCAGGTGCCGGGAAAGGACTGGAATTGCTGGAGGATGTCGGGCGAGGCGTTGACCAGGGTCCAGCGGGCGCCGTCGGCGCTCACGGCAATCGACGACTGGGTGCGGCGGCGGTAGTTGGCGCTGCCTTCGCGCACCCCCTGACAGTTGCGGCAGTTGCAGTTCCACTGGGGGAAACCACCGCCGGCGGCGGAGCCGAGAACGCGGATTTTCATGGTGTCGGGGAGGCAGGCTGAAGGGAGAGCAGGGGCGGCCGTTCAGGGGGTCTGAAGCCGGCCGCCGTCGCGACGCCTGGAATTACTTGGCGGCGATATACATGGTGATTTCGAAGCCGAAACGCAGATCGCAAGCTTGCGGGGTGGTCCAGGTCATGGTTGGTCTCCAGATTATTGGTTGGTGATTTCCGGCCTGCCGGTTGGCGGTACCGTGGAGCACAGTGTGGCAAAGGGCGGCATACTCCCGCCTCACGAAAATCATGATTCGGGATGTCTGTCGTCCCGCTGTGTGCCATGCCTAGCCTGTCCTCTTTCCTGCTGCCCGTTGGCGACGGTCACCAGTTGTACGTCGAAACCTGGGGTAAGCCGGCGGGCGAGCCGGTGCTGGTGCTGCATGGCGGGCCGGGGAGTGGCTGCAGTCCGCGCTTCAGGGAGCTGTACGACCCGACGCGGCATTACGTGGTTTTTTTCGACCAGCGCGGCGCCGGGCGCTCATTGCCGGCGGGCGAGATCCGCGCCAACACGACGGCCGACCTGATCGCCGACATCGAGCGCCTGCGCCACCATCTGGGCATTGTCCGCTGGCGGGTGACGGGTGGCTCGTGGGGGGCGACGCTGGCGCTGGCCTATGCGGCGGCCCACCGGGAGGCGACGTCCGGCGTGCTGGTGCGCAGCGTGTTCATGCCGGGGGCGGGGAATGTGGCGTGGTTTTTTCAGGGGCTGGCGGCTGTGTTGCCGGAGGCCGGGCGGGAGGACGTGCTTGGCGTCCTGCAGGCCCGGCTGAATGGTGATGATGACGATGTCGCCCGCGCCGCCGCGCTGACCTGGAGCCTTTACGAGCGGGCGATGGCCGAGCCTTCCGCCGGCCTGCCGGAGTCGCGACCGACCGGCACCGAGCTTGACCGCCTGGTCCTCAAGTATCGCCTGCAGGCCCATTACCTCGTCGCCGGCTGCTTTCTCGACGAGGTCACCTTTCTCGACGCCTGCGCTTCCCTCTCAAACCTGCCGGTGACGCTGATTCACGGTCGCCTCGACCAGGTTTGTCCGCCCGCCAATGCCGAGCGCATCCATGCTCGCATTGCTGACAGCCATCTCGTCTGGATAGACGGCTGCGGCCATGAAGCCTTTCATCCGGCCATGGCTGCGGCCTGGCGGAATGCCTTGAATACTGCGATCTGAGCCGCCCATGCCCCGACATCTGCTCTATCTGATCGTCTTCATCGAAGGCTTCTGTTCCCTCGGCGCGGAGGTTATCGCCCTGCGCCGGCTAGTGCCTCACGTGGGTAGCGCCATCGTGGTGACGGCGCCGACCATAGGCTTCTTTTTGTTGGCGCTGGCCCTTGGCTACGCGTCGGGCGCCAGGGTGGCCGAGCGCTTCACGGCGGTGGTGGCGCGCAACTTCCTGATCTCGGCACTGCTCGCCGGCATTGGCCTGGCGCGGGTGACGGTGGATGGCCTGTTCGCCCATGTGCAGCCGGTGGGGCTGGCCTACGTGTTTTTTATTGGGGGCGTGCTGTGCCCGCTAGCCTGGCTGCTCGGGCAGACGGTGCCGGTGCTTACCAACCTGATGAAGCACGCCCGGGCCGGCGAGGCCAGCGGCTATGCGCTGTACTGGTCCACGCTGGGCTCATTCCTCGGTTCCCTGAGTTTGTCGCTGGGGGTGATGCAGTGGCTTGGTGTGTCGGCGGCGGTGCTGATCTGCGCGATCCTGCTGGTGCTGGGCAGCTTGCGCCTGGTCGAGCGGAGCTGGCGTGCCTGGGGTGCGGCGGCGCTGGCCGGGCTGGCTGGCGCGGCCATCAACCTGCTGCCGGCCTCGGACGTGCTCGATACGGCCTACGCCGATTACGCCGTGACGCCGGTCAGTTTGCCGGGGCATGTCAGCCCGCGCGCCTTCTTCGTGAACAACTCGCTGGCCTCGTTGATGGACGACAGCGAGCCGACCCGATATGCCCGCTACGTGCAGCACCTGCGCCACATCCTGCTGGACGAACTGGCCTTTACGGACAAGGACATCCTGGTGCTGGGCGCCGGTGGCTTCACGTTGTCGCATCGGGAGCCGGCCAACCGCTACACCTTCGTCGATATCGACCCGAAGATCCGCGACATTGCCGAGCAGCGCTTTCTGAAGGCGCCGATCCGCGGCGAGTTCATCGTGGACGACGCCCGTCGCTACGTGAAGAGCACCGACAAGCGCTACGCCGCCGTGGTGGTGGATGTGTTCAGCAGCCACACCTCGATCCCCGGCCATCTGGTGACGCGGGAGTTCTGGCAGGACGCACGCCGGGCGCTGGCGCCCGATGGCGTGCTGCTGGCTAACCTGATTCTCGATGGCCGGCTTGAAACGCCCTACGCCCGCAACCTGTTGGCGACCATCGAGGGTGTCTTCGGGCGCTGCGCAGTGGAAGTGCTGCACAAGGGCAAGCCGATCAGCAACGTGATCGTCAGTTGCCATGCGGGCAGCCAGCCGGGGCGGGTGACGCCCTATACGGACGAGAAGAACGGGGCGGATATGGACCTGGCGCGGTCGCGCTGAGGCGTTTATTTGAGTTGCAGTGCGGCCCTGAATCCGGCTGCGTCGATCACGCCGGATACCGCCTGCACGCCACCCTTGCCGTCGAACAGGTAGGTGCGCGGCAATTCGCCCCGCCAGTGGGGGTCGAGGGCGTAGGCGAGGGCTTCGGGAACGTCGTCGCCATAGGCGTAGCGCTCGCCGGGTACGCCGGTCTTGTTGATCTCGGGACCGGTGGCCGGGCCGGGTACTTCGGCAGCGACGGTGACGATGCGCAACTGCCGGTTGGCTTTGGCAAGGGCCGCGAGGGTGCGCAGGTTCTTCTTGCAATAGACGCAGTCAGAGGCCCACAGGGCCACGACGGTCGGCCGGGTATGGCTGGCTGCGGCTGTCAGGCTGCGGCCGGTGCTTCGGTCGAGGGACGTGAAGTCGGCCGCGGCCGCCCCGGTGGTCAGGGCAATGAGCAGCAAGGCGAACAGTTTTCTCATGGCAGCGGATACACCTTGAAGCCTTCATTGGCCTGCCGCCAGAAGGCAAACAGGCGCTCGCCCCGGGCGATCACGCGGGGCTGGTCGGTGTTGCCGTCGGTGGCGGCGAGCTCAAGCGGGGTGAAGTTGCGCCCGCTGTCGGTGGAGCGCAGGCCGCGCAGCCGGGTGCGTTCCCCGTCGAACTCCTTCCACACGATGGCCAGCACGCCGCCGGCGGAGGCAATGTCGGCGTGGGCGGCGCGGGGGCCACCCACAGGTATCTGTCCTTCCACCTGGTTGTTGTTACCTGGGCCGCCTGGCAGGCGACCATAGAAAACCCGGCCATCTCCATCGCGCTGGTCGAACCATACCGCGTGACGGGTGCCTTTGGCGTCCACCGCCAGGGACGGGCCCTGGTGCGGGCAGGCGTCTACTTTCCAGCGGTCGAAGGTGGCGCGAAGTACCTGCTCGGGCGTGCCGTCGGGCTTGAGGCGGGCCAGGGCGTGGTCGCGCTCGTTGGGGGCGAAGACGTGCCGCCACAGGGCCAGCGGTGCGCCGTCGTGGTCTAGGGTGAG
Organism: Zoogloea oleivorans; assembly: GCA_030157785.1. Classification (GTDB taxonomy): domain Bacteria; phylum Pseudomonadota; class Gammaproteobacteria; order Burkholderiales; family Rhodocyclaceae; genus Zoogloea; species Zoogloea oleivorans_A. Next base: position 70,237 of record JAOAUC010000018.1, on the reverse strand, counting down.
GGCGATGCGGCAGCATTCGCAGGAGTAATCCGCCACCTTGTTTTCAGGCGCAAAGCTGCGGCCGCCGTCGGTGGAGACGGCCGAATAGACCGCGGCGCCCCGGTAGGTCTGCTTCTTTGTCTTCGCGGCTTCCTGGGCGCGTTTGTCGATCCACAGCACGGTGACGCGTCCGCTGGCGTCGGTGACAAGGTTCTGGAAGCGGTGGGTGATCTCGGCCCGGTCTTTGTGCACCGTGAGCGGCTCGGTGAAGGTCGTGGCGCCCTTGTCCAGCCGGGCCAGGCGGATCTCGCCGGTGTAGGGGCGGGCCAGGGGCTTGGTCCAGCTCACCAGCAGGTCGCCGTTCCGGTTGAAGGCCAGCTTGGGCTGGCTGTCGCCATCGGCGGCAATGGGCTCGGGGCGGGAATTGACCACCAGCGGCGGCAGCCAGGTGCGGCCTTCATCGCTGCTGCGCCGCAGGACCAGTTGGGCGCCTTCCTTGCTCACCACATGGAGCAGCCCGTCGGGGCTGAAGGCGGCCATGCTCGCCAGCTCGGCCCGGGCCGGAGTGGTGGTGCCGTGGGCGGCATGCTCATGCGCCAGGGCTGTTGTGCCTGCGAGGCTCAGGATGGCGGCAAAAAGAAGCAGCTTTATTTTCATTGTGAATTGTTTTTGGTCAATTTCAATTCAATTCTTTATTGTTAATTGCCGTCGCCTGTCTTTCTGGTGGCGTGTCAATTAAGTGTGGATTTTCATGGTAGCCGGGGTTTTGCCATGGGCCAAGGTTTTCTTTTTTGTGAATATAAACAAATTATTATATTTCAATGGCTTGGGTCCTGGTTGTGCGCAGGGTGCGGCAATATGCCACACAGGCTGTCGCAGGGGGTTCCCCGATAATTGCCGCCATCACGGAAATACATTTTCGAATAGAAATAAAAAAGGAAACTGCATGAAAACGACGCTTCGTCCGCTGGCTGTTGCCATTGCATTGATCAACGCTTCCAGCTTGATGGCCGCCGATGAGCCGGAAGTCCGGGAGCTCGAATCGGTGACCATTTCGGCCAGTCGCAGCGAGACGAAGGTTGAGGAAATGCCCTTGCACACCACGGTGATCTCCCGCGAGGAAATTGCGCGTTCGCCCGCCCAGACGCTCGATCAGTTGCTGCGCAATGTGCCCGGAATGAACTTCACCGGTGTGCCGGCCAGCCAGTCCGACCCCACCGGTCACCAGACGAAGATGCGCGGCCTGGGCAATGCGAAGGTGCTGGTGCTCCTCGACGGCGTCCCCATCCACGATCCGTTTTACATGACCACCCAGTGGTTCAAGGTGCCGCTGTCGAATATCGAGCGGGTCGAGGTGGTGCGCGGCGGCAACTCCAGCCTGTGGGGCAACATGGCGGTGGGCGGCGTGGTGAACATTGTCAGCAAACGGGTGAAGGACAACGCCGGCGAGGCGCTGGTCTCGGTGGGCAGCCGTGGCACGGCCAACGTGGCGGTGTCGAAGAACTTCGCCGTATCCGAGGCCCTGAGCTTCAATCTGGCGGCCGACATCTATCACACCGACGGCTACCAGAGCACGCCCTCCGCGTACCTGTGGCGTTTCCCGAACAAGCGCCCGGTGGCCACCGAAAACCGCAACATCCAGCTGACCACCTATTTCAAGCCGTCTGCCGATCTGTCGGGCTTTCTGCGCCTCGGCTACCACGTTCAGGACCAGCAGATCAGCTATGAGCACGGCAGCAACGTGCAACGCAGCCCCGATCTGGCCGCCAGCCTTACCAAGACCTTCGAGGCCTCCAGCAGCCTGACCACCAACCTGTGGGCCCAGTACGTGAAGTTCGAGAAGTACAACGGCAGCACCTGCTACTACCAAGGCGGCACCAGTTGTCTCAACAACAACAGTGCCAGCCTCACGCCGGCCAGGGTGAATGACAATATCGTCGAGTCCTACACCCAGTATGGCCACCAGCGGTACCGGGAGCAGGGCGCTTCGGTGACTTACAGCAAGAGCTTCGCCGGCCGGTGGACCGGCTTTCAGGCGGGTGTCGATTACCGGGGCCTGAAAGCCGAGGACACCGAGCGCTTCTACACCACGCCCTCCAGCCCGGCGAACCCCCAGGGCAATTTCAACAGCACCACCCACGGTGAAGGCCGCCAGACCTTCATGGGCCTTTTTGGCCAGACCCGCTTCTTTCCGCTGGATCCGCTGGAGATCACCCTCAGCGCCCGTTACGACACCTGGCGCATCAGTGACCGGTCCAACACGCGCACCACCGCCGCGGGCGTGACCACCGGGGGCGAGCTTCCGGCCTCCGAGAAAAGCGCTTTCAACCCCAGCCTGGCGCTGCGCTACGAGCTTGATGAGCGACTATCCCTGCGCGGCGCCGCCTACAAGGCTTTTCGCGCCCCCGGCTTCAACAACCTGACACGCACCTTCGGCACGGGTACCAGCACCACCATCGCCAACCCCGATCTGGCGCCGGAAACCCTCACCGGCTGGGAGCTGGGTGGCGACTACCGCAGCGGTGGCGTGCGCTTTGGCGCCACCTATTTCATGTACGACATCAAGGACATGATTGCCACCTACACGGCCCGCTCGGGCAGCGCGCCGGCCCAGGTCCAGCTGATCTGCGGCGGAGCCGCGTTGCCGGGTTGCGGCGGGGCGGCCAAGTACTACACCAATGATCAGGATGGCCGCGCCCACGGCGTCGAGTTGACCGGCAACTGGCGTATTCGCCACAACCTGAGCCTGGACGCCTGGTACACCCATACCGAGACCTACCTGACGCGCCACGGCAGTACCGTCACCGATCCGGTCAATGTGCAGCTCGTTGCCGTGCCCAAGGACGTGGCCAGCCTCGGCGCCACCTGGAGTCCCGTCGAAAAGCTGCGTACCTTTGCCGAGATCCGTTACATCGGTTCCATGTTGCTGGACACCACCAGCAATAGCGGCAGCATGCGTTTCGGGCAGGGTTCCAACACCATCGTCAATGCCAGCGCCAACTATGCGTGGAGCCCGTCGCTGGATGTCTTTGCCAACGTGGTGAATCTCTTCGACCGGGAATATTCGGAAAACGCCTACACCTGGAACCAGCCCTACAACCGTACGCTGTCGCAGCCGCGGGCGCTCAACGCGGGTGTAAAGCTGCGTTTCTGAGCAGCGTTTTTCTGAATTGACTCGGGTCAATGAGGTGCATGGGGCCGCGGGAATAGCATTGATTCCACAAACCGACCTGCGGGTCCCGGCCCCAATCAAAAACCATAGAGAGCCCCATGCGCACTACAAGATTACTTCCCCTCGTCCTCGTTGCCCTGCTCGCCGCGTGCGGCAAGTCCGAGGCCCCCAAGACCGAAGCACCTGCTCCTGCTCCAGTTGCCGCAGCACCGGCGCCGGTTGTCGCGGCGGATGGCGGCAAGGGCGCCGATGTCTTCAAGAAGACCTGCGCCATGTGCCACCAGACCGGTGTGGCCGGCGCGCCCAAGCTGGGCGACAAGGCGGACTGGGGCCCGCGTATTGCCCAGGGCAAGGACACCCTCTACAAGCACGCCATCGAAGGTTTCAACGGTCAGAAGGGCGCCATGCCGGCCAAGGGCGGCAGCCCGTCCTTGAGCGACGATGACGTGAAGGCTGCGGTGGACTTCATCGCCAGCAAGGCCGAATAAGCGTTCCAGCGAATCTTTTCTCCTCAGCGCGCACCCCCGCGCGTCAAGGCCCGACCGGATGTTCCGGCCGGGCTTTTTTTCGTCTGGCGCCCGGGATGACAGATACCTGCGATGAACTATGCTGGAACCTTGGGGGGACGGTGTCGCGAAGCCCGCGCCGCATCGGTGCTCCCGGAGGAGGCAATCATGGAACTCGGTGCATCGGTTGGCGCGTGGGAGAAGGGCGCCAGGAACGTGAAGGACGATGTCGTGGCTGTCCAGAAACTGCTGACTCGGGCAGCAGGGCAACTGGGGCGGCCCGAGCTCGACCCCCGCGGCATCGATGGCGGTATCGCCAAGCCGCCCACCAAATCGGATACGGTCAAGGCGATCAAGGCTTTCCAGAGCCTGGTCGGAATCGGGCCGGACGGTGTTGTCGATCCGGGCGGGCGAACCTGGCAAAAACTGGCCGGTGCCGGCAATGGCGTCGTCGAGCCGCCGTCGGCCGGCGATGCCTGTTTTCCGTTTGCGAAGGCCGCTGTTGCCGACTGGACGCACTCGCCGCGGGCCTTTGGTTCCAACCGCAGCGGCGGCCAGCGCGCCCATGCCGGCTGCGATCTGTATGCCCCGGTCGGACGCACCATTTACGCGGTGCGCGATGGCGTGGTGATGCGCGATCCCTACCTGTTCTACGCAGAAACCGACGCCCTGGAGATCGACCACGGCGATTTCGTGATCCGCTACGGGGAGATCAAGCAGGGTTGCACGCTGCGCAAGGGCGACACGGTGAAGATGGGGCAGCCTATCGCCCAGGTTGGGCTGCTGATCGGCATCCGGGTACCAAGCGCCATGCTCCATCTCGAAATGTACAAGGGCAGCGGCAGCGGGCCCCTGTCCGTCGCCAGGGATGCCTCTGCCCGGCGGGCCGATGGGGTGCCCTTCATGCGGCGCAATGACCTGATCGATCCGAGCGCCTTCCTCAACGACTGGAACACCCGGCTGGCCAAACCATGACGGTATGTGCACGGCTGCTGGCGGGCATGCTGCTGGGGGTGTCCGTTGTGTGTGTGGCGGCGGGAGGTTCGGCCCCTTGCGAGCTTGGCCCGTCAGCGCAGGCGCCCAGGGTGTGGACCGGGGATTTCGATGGTGACGGGGTGGCTGACCGGCTATGGGTTCTTCCGCCAGCCACTGCCCGGCCGGCGGCGGGGAAGGAATGGACACGCGATCCGTGGCGCGATCGTCAGCAGCGCTTCGATCCGGCTGCGATGGCGCTGGTGCTGGCGTCTGGCGGCGGGACGCCGTCTGCCGCTTGCACCGTGATTCAGAACCGTCGCTTTTTCGCGACCCCGATCTGGGAAGAGGGCGACAAGCCCGTTCGTATTCTGCCGCGCAGCGATCCGGCGGCGCAGGCATGGCGGCCGCAGGCGCGGCACTGGCGGGGCGATGGCATCCTCCTCGGTACCGAGGCGGGTGTCGATGTGCTGCTGTACCGGGACGGGCGGCGCTACCGGATTGCTTACGGCAGCGAGGTGCCGTAAGCGTTCTTACTCAGTGCTGGTGCCCGCTGTTGAGGCTCTTGATCACGTCCCGCGTCACTTCACCAAAGGCCAGCACCTTGCCGCCCTGGGCCTTCACGAAGGCATCGGCGGCATCCCGCGTGGCGAAGGCGGGCAGATTCGCATCGTTCATCGGGCCGAGGGCTTTGGAGCCGAGGACGAAGAAGGCCTTCTTCGCGTCGCTCAGCGTCTTGGTGTTGTAGTCGGCCACATAGATGGCACCGATGTCGGCCGCCTTGTGCTGCTTGTCGAAGAGCGCCATGTTGCCCAGGAAGCGGAACAGGTCCACCGGCGAGTCGAAGCTGCTGGCGCTCTGGTCGTTGAAGACGATCTGGGCCGTCCATTGGGGGGTGCGGTAGGGGTACATGCCGCACACCGGGCAGCGGGTGGAGCGCTGTACGTACTGGGGCGACAGGTCGGCAGCGCAGGTGACGAGCGGCTGGCCGAGCATGAGCGCGGCAAGAAGGGCGGGCAGCAGGCGGTGGATCATGATTGGGCTCCAAGGGTGCCGACGAGGCCTTCGAGCAGCGGATCCTTGAGCACGCAGTCGATGACTGCGCTCAGGTTATCCCACGGGGCGGCGCCGCAGCGGGTCAGCGGATCGTGGTGCAGGCTGCCGTCAGCGGCATGGAGGTGGTTGGGGAAGGTCGCCAGATCCTTGTGCACGGGGGCAGTGTCGATGCGCAGCTCGGCCTCGCCCCAGGCCCAGGCAATGGCGTAGGCATTGGGCGCGGCGATGCGCGCTTCAAGCGTCACGCCGTTGTCGAGGTGCACGATGAGGGCGTCGAGCTTTACTTCGGCCGGGCCTTCGAGGCGCTTGCCATAGGTTTCGTCGATGCGGCTGGCAATATCGAGATGCAGACTCATTGGCCCCGTACCTCCGCGATGCGGGCGGCCAGATCGGCGCGCACCTGACCGTGCAGATCGGCAAGGATGCGTGCCGACAGGTAGTGCTCGTAGCCCGGGTGCTCGGGCAGTTCGCCGCTGACAATGCACTGCAGGGCCTGGGCGTCGTCGGCCGCACCGAGGCGGGCCAGCACTTCGTCGCGGGCGCTGCGCACGTCGTACATCAGGCGGGCGATCTGTTCGATCTCAGTGGCGGCTTCGGGGGGAAGGTTCTGGTAGAAGGATTCCATGCTTACATCCTCTGGTCTTGGAGGGCGCCGCCATCGAGGCGGGCCATGTCGGGGGTGATCTCGGCGAAGGGATAGACCTTGCCGCCTTCGGCGGCGGCAAACTTCTGGGCCCCTTCGCGGGTGCCGAAGGACGGAATCGTCGGGCCCATGGCGCCGCGCTTCTTGGAGCCGACGACGTAAAAGGCGGTTCTCGCGTCGGTCCAGGCACCCTTGGGGGCATCCCAGCTGGTCTTGTCCAGATCCTGCACATAGGCCGCGGTCACCTTGCGGGCCTGCTCGGGCTTGAGGAGCAGGGAGAACATTTCCGTGGTGTCGCAGAAGAGTTCCGGCTCGGGCTGGCCGGCGTAGTGGATCTGGGCCTTGGGGCCGGGATAGTCGCCAAGGAGCATGCCGTCGAGGGAGCAGTAGCTGTCCTTGGCGATTTCAACGGGCGCCACGGCTTTGTCGGTGCTCTTGCCGCAGGCGGCCAGCAGGGTGGCGACAACCAGAAAGACGACGGTGTGGGTGACGAGGGCAGGAACTTTCATCGTTCGAATCTCCAGATGGCCACCGCGAGGGGGCCGACAATCCAGGCGAGCATGACGCCGCCGAGGGTGGCGGGGTTGCTCAGGGCTTCAGGGAAGACGGTGGCCAGGCCGTAGAGCGTGCGCACTTCGTCGAGGCTGAACACGTTGAGCACGCGGAAGACGTCGGCCGGGTTGAGCAGCAGCAGGTAGGGGAAGATGTCGCCGCCGTAGTCGCCGGCGGTGACCACCAGTGCGCCGAGCAGCAGCAGGTCGAAGACCAGCACGAAGAAGAACCACATGCCGATGGCGAGGCCCGAGGCGCGGGTGCGATCCGCCGCGAACACCGACAGCATCACCGCCAGACTCAGGAAGGCGAAGCCAAGCAAAATGGCCGAGCCCATGAAGCCGGCGTAGTGGAACAGCGCATTGAGATCAAGCTGCGGCGACAGGATCAGCCCCACCGCGCCAAAGCCGGCAATGGTGGAAAAGGCCAGTGCCCCGGCCAGACCCGCGTACTTGCCGAGGATCAGCTCCTTGCGGGTGATCGGCAGGGTCAGCAGCAAATCCAGCGAGCCCCGTTCGCGTTCGCCGACGATGGCGTCGAAGCCGAGGATCAGGGCGATCAGCGGGATCAGGTAGATCACCAAACTGACCAGCGAGGCGATGGTCACGTCGATGGAGCGAAACCCCACCGCACCCTGCTGGGCGGCGCCAAAGTAGGCGATGACCAGAGCGAACACGGTGAACACGAGGGCGACAGCCAGCACCCAGCGGTTGCGGATGCGGTCCCAGAATTCCTTGCCGGCAACGATACCGATCTGTTTGAAGTCGATGGAGAGCATGGCGTCAGTTCCGGTAGCCGAAGAACACGTCTTCGAGGGACGGTTCCCGCACGTGCAGGTCGCGCATGGCCTCGCCCAGGGTGGCGAGGCGGGTCAGGGCGGGCATCTTGGCGTCGCGGGGCAGGCGGATGTGCAGGGTGTTGCCGGCTTCCTCGATGCTTTCGATGGCGAGGCCTTCGAGCACGCGGCGGACCTGCTCGCAGAGGCCGGCGCCGCCGGCGATCTCCAGTGTCAGCGGCAGGTTCATGCCTTCCCGCAGCGCCTGCACGGTGCCGGTGGCGCGGATGCCGCCGTCTTCCATGATGGCGAGGCGATCCACCCGCTCCTGGATCTCGGCCAGGATGTGGGAGGTGAGGACCATCGTCACGCCTTCGCCCTTCAGTTCGCGCAGGATGCGGTAGAAGTCGCGGATCGCGCCGGGGTCGAGGCCGGTGGTCGGTTCGTCGAGAAAAAGCAGGCGCGGCGTGCCGAGCAGGGCCTGGGCAAAGCCGAGGCGCTGGCGCATGCCCTTGGAGTATTCGCGCACTCGCCGGCTGGCGGCGTGGCTGAGGCCGACTTTTTCGAGCAGCGCGGGGCAGTCTTTGCGCGGCACGGCTTTGAGGTCGGCAAAGAAATACAGGGTTTCGATGCCGGTGAGGTTGTCGTAGAGAACCACGTTTTCCGGCAGGTAGCCGATCTTGCGCCGGGTTTCGCGAAAGCGCGGGCCATTCACCTTTTCGCCGTCCAGAAGGATGTCGCCGGAGGTGATAGTGATGAGGCCGAGCATCATCTTGAACAGGGTGCTCTTGCCGGCGCCGTTGTGGCCGATGAGGCCGAACAGCTCGCCCGCGGCGATGGTGAGGTCGACACCCTTTACCGCTTGCACGGTGCCGAAATCCTTGGTCGCCCCGCGGGCTTCAACGATATTGCTTGCCAAGCCATTTTCTCCAGTCGGAATGTTCGGGGCGCATGCGCGGATTGTTATCCACGATGCTGGGCGCGCGCAGCAGCGGAAACTGCTGGGCGATCAGGCGCAATGTCTGGATGGCCGGGCTGGCCATCAGTAGCTTGACCATCGGGTGGCGCCAGGAGAGCCGGTCGACCATGTCGTTGGCCTCGTAGGGCACGTCGCCACGGCCATCGCCGTTGCGGTCCCAGCCCACGTAGTTGCTCCAGTGGTTGCCTTCCTTGACGCCCCAGGGTTCGTCTTTCGAGGCCACGTATTTGACCTGCTCGCGGTTGGAGATGAAGTCGTTCTTCTCGACCACGTTGCGGGTCGAGCCGGCCCACAGGTGCACGCCCACCTGGTTGTCCACCACCAGGTTGTTGCGCAGCACGTTGTATTCGGCGTCGTAGATGAAAAAGCCGCGGGCGTTGCCGGCCACGATATTGCCCTCGACCACCGCGTCCTGGATGGTGCGCAGCATGATGCCGTGGTCGGAATTGCCCCAGGCCCGGTTGTTGCGCACGATCTGGTCGCGCACTTCCATCAGCGCGAGGCCGCCGCGGTTGTAGTAGGTGTCGTTGTCCTCCCACAGGTTGTGGTAGGAGTTCATGTAGTGGGTGCCGTAGCGGCTGTGGTGCATCTTGTTGCCGCGAAACACCGCCCGGTGGGACACATCCACGTAGATGGCGTCGCGCACGAAGCTGATGTTGTTGCCGATGATCTGCGCGCCGGTGGTGTTGTAGATCTGGATGCCGTTGCCGCGCTGGGAGGAGTCGAGGTCGCGCTTGCCGGTGATGAGATTGTGCTCGATGCGCACATCGTCCACCTTCTCGATCCACAGGCCGAACAGGGTGTAGCTGAAATCACAGTGCGCTACCCTGGCCCGGTGGGCACCGGGCTGGATGTAGATGCCCGCGTTCTGCCCGCCGAGGCTGGCACCGGAATCGGCGATGATGAAGCCTTCGATGCTCACGTCCGGCGCCACCACGCGGATCGTGTCGCCCTTGGCGCCGCCGGAAACCGTCGGGCGGTCGATGCCGACGAGCTTCAGGGGTTTTTCGATGCGCAGGTTTTCGGTGTAGCGGGCGCGGGCCACGCGGATCGTGTCGCCGGGGGCGGCCTTGCCGATGACGGCCTGGATCGATTCTCCCGGCTGCACCTGCCATTCGGCTGCGTGGGCCGAGCACATCAGTCCGCCCAGCAGCAGGGCGGCGATGCGGGAACTGACCAGACGAAAAGGTTTAAGGGCTGCTTGCATGGGGCGGAAGTTATCCTGAATGGACGCCAGTGTGCGGCGCAATGCCGCGGCCGGCCTTGATTTGTGTGAATTTGACAACCTCAGGCAAAGCTCGACATTCTGGCGCGGTTTCGGCAGCTATGATCCGGCCGCAGTAAACAAGGCTGTTTTATCTGGCGAGACGACAAGTGAGAGACGAGAAAGTAGACCTGCTGAGATTTGTGGGCCTGGCCATGGTGATACTGGCCCATGTGGGGCCGCCGGAGTGGCTGTTCCAGCTGCGGAATTTCGACGTGCCACTGATGGTTCTGCTGTCGGGCATTTCCTTCGGCCTGTCGTGGCGCGACGAATCCTACGGCGCTTATGTCTGGAAGCGGGTCAAGCGGCTGGTGTTTCCGGTGTGGATTTTCCTGACCGCCTATTTCGTCTTTGTCGGGCTGACCGGATTGCTGATCCGCGTTCCGGATATCGACACCCTCATTTCGAGCTATCTGCTGCGGTCGGGGATCGGCTACGTGTGGATCATCCGCATCTTCCTGCTGGTGGCATTGATCGCACCCTTCATTCTGCAGTTCAGTCGCCGGATGCCGGGGCAGGGCCCGTACTTCCGGGTCTTGGCCGGGGTGTACCTGGCTTACGAAGCCCTGGTCTACCTGCTTCAGCCGCCCTTGAGTGGCCTGGCCGTGGAGCTCTTCGAGGAAATGTTCCTGTACCTGATTCCCTTCGCCATCCTGTTCGCCCTTGGCCTGCGCTTCCATGCGCTAAGCCGCGGGCAGACAACCCTGCTGGCGGGCGGTTCGCTGCTGCTTTTTGCGCTCATCGGCGTGGGTTTGTACCTCGTCGAAGGGCGCTTCGTGCCGACCCAGGAGTCCAAGTATCCGCCGACGATCTACTATCTTTCGTATGCGCTGGGCGTGTCGGGGCTGCTCTGGCTGCAGTCCGATCGCCTGCTGGCCATGCTGAAGGCCACGCCGGTTCACGCCGCGGTGATCTTTGTGGCGCAGAACAGCATCTGGGCCTATCTGTGGCACATCCCGCTGGTCGAGGCGGTTCGCGTCAATTTCTACCTGAAGTACCCGCTGGTGTTCTTCCTCGCCGCGTTGCTGACCTATCTGCAGGTCACGTGTCTGCGCAAGCTTGTGCTGCCGAGGCTCGCCAGCCCGGCGCTGCGGAAAAACCTGAACCTGCTGCTTACCGGTTAGTCAGAAATATCCTACATCGAAGTCGTCGAATTCCGGCACAGCCCGGGCCGGCTGCCGACAGACAGCCACGGGCGTCGATGGGATCATTCCCTCCACTGATACATCACGACTTCCCGTAAGTGGCCTCACAGAAGGTCACAAGGGCTGAACCTGTGAGTGGAGGAGACAGCCTTGCACGTAGCATTCAAGCAGGTCATCAGGGGAGCGAAGGGGGACGTCACCGTATCCCTGCTGAGCGATCCGCTTTCCGATGACTGTTCGATTCGTCGTTATTACTTTCTATTTCCGAAGAAGCCAAGAAAGGCGGGGGGCAAGAGCCTCGCTTTGAACACCCTGTGCGCCTTTGGTCCCTACAGCAGTTCCTGGGCGGCGAGTTTCATCCGGACCAGCGCGTGCGCCTTCGGTCTGTTTGACGCGGATACCGTTGCGTGAGCGAAGGGGGAACGATCCGATCAACTTCAGTTCTTGAATGGAAGAGTCACGCTATGAATTCGATTGCCAAGCTGCAAAGGTTTGCTGAAGCGGCCTCCGCCAATGGAGATGCCTTCAAGTCGATTTACGACGTCACCCTGGCGGCAAGCCAGCAGATATTTGCGTTGAACAACGATTTTTTCCAGTCGTTTGTCGAAGGCTGCACGGTACCCAAAAGCAGCCCGGATACGCATGAGCTGGTGAGCATGTATGCCCAGGGCCTTGAGCGTACCAGTGCCTATTGCCGCGACATCAGTGACATCTGCAGCAAGACGCAGGTGGAGGTTTTCAAGGCCAGCTCGTTGAGTGCGGACGAAGCGGCGAAGTTCTTCTTCGCTGAAATCGAAACGCTGCTCCAGTCTCTTCCGGTGGATCAGTCCCCGTTTTCCGAGATGCTGAAGTCGGCATTCAGCAACGCCGGTTCGACCTGCGAAAAAATCATCGATACATCCCGACAGATGACGGAGTCCAGCCTCGCGGTGGCTACACACGCCGTGGAGACTGCCGGCAAGAGTACGGGCCCGACGCCCAGATCGGCCCGGAAGACTGCCTGAGATCGCACAAGCCCTTGCGAACGTCAAGCCATTGCGGCGATGGAGCAACTCAAGGTTGTTCGCAGTGACAAATGGCTTGACGCATCCCAGGGGGCGCTTGCGAAATGGTTGCGCAGCCTCTCGCTGACGCAGCAGCTCTTCTTCATGGCGCTGATCCCGCTGCCCCTGGTATCGGCCGCTATTCTTGTGCCGTATCTGATGGACAACGGCAGCCTGCAGGAAGAGGCTGCCCACGAACGCGGCCTCGCCATCGTTCGATTGCTCGCGCCGGCCGCCGAGTTTGGGGTTGTCATCCGCAGTGCCACGCATCTCAATCCCCTGGTGGAGACCGTGCTGGCACAAGAGGATGTCGCCTCCGTGGTGATTTACGATCATGCGGGTGAGGTGATCGTGCAAGGTGGTCATCCGGACATCGCGCTGGCAGGGCAACTTGTTTCTGCCACCCATGCACGATTCATGCTGGCGCAAAAGGGGCGAATGTCTTTTGCCGCGCCCGTGAACAGCCAGCCGGCCGTCCTCGACGACATTGCCAATGCAAACATGCTGCTGGGCGACACCCCTGGCGCACCGAATACGGTCGGCTGGGTCTATGTGGAGCTCGATACGCACTCCTTCGGCCTGCACGGGTATGGGGTCATGTGGGTCTCCGTGTTGTTCGCCCTGGCTGCGCTGACCGCCAGCGCCTACATCGCATTGCGCCTGGCTCACGCCGTGGGCGACCCGGTAGCGCGGCTGGCCTACCAGGCACAGCACGATCCGCTGACCGGTCTGGCCAACCGGCGTGCGTTTGAAGAGGCACTGGAGGACGCGGTCGCGGCTTCACGGCGTGCGTCGGACCAAAGCTCCCTGTGCTTTATGGATCTCGATCACTTCAAGGAAGTGAATGATGTGGGCGGCCATGCTGCCGGGGACGCCTTGTTGTGCCAGATTGCCGAGCTGATCCAGCAACGCGTCCGGACCGGTGACCTGGTATGCCGTATTGGCGGCGACGAATTTTCCCTGATTCTGCGCGCCTGCACCCGCGACGACGCCAAGCGCATTGTGGTGGCCCTGTGCGAGGCGATTGCTGCCTTGCGCTTCGAGTGGGAGGGGGTGGGCTTCGACGTGAGTGCCAGCTTCGGGGTGGCACACATTGACGACGGCTTGAACTGTAAGGCGGCCCTTTGCAGGGCCGCCGACTTCGCGTGCTATGCCGCCAAGCGCAATGGACGCAACCAGGTCGTCGAGCATGAGGGGACGCTAGGCAACCCGGAACCCCCGTGTTGATTTACGCTTGGGCACGACGTGCCGATGGACGTGCCGAATGACCCACAAGAACAATCTCGAACACGACGAACTGACGCCGATGGGGTTTTTGACCCTTAGCGAGCAGGGACTGATCCTCCAGACCAACCTTCGGGCTGCCAGCTTGCTGGGCATCCCCGGGGACTCACTGGTCAATCAGCCGCTATCGCGCTTCATCGCGCGGGAAGACCAGGACATCCCTTACCTTTGCAGCAACCGTATCGAGGAGGCCCGCCAGTCCCAGGTGTCCGAGTTGCAGATGCTCAGGCACGATGGCTCGCCGTTCTGGGCGCGCCTGGAGGCGAGCGTTGCACTGGATGCCGACGGTGTGCCGGAGCACCGTGTCGCCCTGAGCGACATCAGCGAGCGCAAGGCAACGGAAGCCGCCTTGCAGCGCAGCGAGGCGGAGTTCCGCAGCATGTTCGAGTTGCTGGTGGTGGGCTGTGCACAGGCCGACCCGAGGACCGGCCGCTTGCTGCGCGTGAACCCCAAGCTGTGCGAGATCACCGGCTACACGGCCGAAGAACTGCTGGCCCGCTCCTTCGTCGACATTACCCACCCGGATGATCTGGAGATCAGCTGGCAGGGCTATCGCGATGCCGTTGCCGGCAAGACGAACATCGACAGCGTCGACAAGCGCTATGTGCGCAAGAACGGCGAAACTGTCTGGGTGAATGTCCAGGTAACCGCCGTGCGCGACGATCAGGGGCAACTGCTGCACACGATCGCGGTGGTTCAGGACATCACGGCCCGCAAGGCGTCCGATGCGGTGATGCGCGAGAAGCTCGAATTGCAGGGCGTGCTGATGAAGACCGCTGCGACGGTGCCGGGCGTGATCTGCTCATTCAAGATGCGCCCGGACGGTTCTGTCTGCATGCCTTACGCCAGTGCAGCGCTGGACAAGGTTTACGGACTGCAGCCAGAAGACGTGCGCGATGACGCCTCACCGCTTCTGGCCCGGATTCACCCCGGTGATATCGGCTACGTGAACGAAACGATTGTCGCCTCGGCCAGAACCATGACCCCCTGGCGGGCCGAGTTCCGTGTCCGCCATCCGCGCAAGGGGGAGCTCTGGCTCGAAGGCCATTCGATGCCGCAGAGCGAGCCGGACGGCAGTGTCCTGTGGCACGGCTTCATCATGGAGATCACCGAACGCAAGCGCATGGAGGCGGCGTTGCGCGACAGCGAACGCGTCCATCGGGCGATTGGCGAAGCGATCAAGTATGGCGTCTGGGTGTCGGCGCCCGATGGCCGCAACCTTTACACCAGTGATTCCTTCCTTGAACTGGCTGGCCTGACCCAGGAGAAATGCTCGAATTTCGGCTGGTTCGCCGTGCTCCACCCCGACGACGCCGAACGCTCCCTCGCGGCCTGGATGGAGAGCGTCCGCACCGGTGCCACCTGGGATGTCGAACATCGTGTGCGTGGCGTCGATGGCGGCTGGCACGACGTGCTGGCGCGCGGGGTGCCGGTGCGCAACGAGCGTGGCGAGATCACGCACTGGGCCGGCATCAACCTCGACATCAGCCGCCTCAAGCGGGTCGAGCAGTCGTTGCGCGACAGCGAGGCGGATCTGCAGCGTGCCCAGGCGGTTGCCCAGACGGGCAGCTGGCGGCTGGATGTGCGGCGCAACGCGCTGCACTGGTCCGATGAGAACCATCGCATCTTCGGGATTCCAAAAGGGGCGCCGCTCACGTACGAAAGTTTCCTGACAAAGGTTCATCCCGACGACAGGGGCTTTGTCGATGAATCCTGGCGTGCCGCCCTGCGCGGCGAGCCCTACAACATCGAGCACCGCATCGTGGTGGACGGCGTCACCAGGTGGGTGAGAGAGCGGGCCGAGCTGGTGTTCGACGCCGAAGGCATGCTGCTTGCCGGCCTGGGCAGCACCCAGGACATTACCGAGCTGAAGCTCTTCGATACCGTCCTGGCGGCCAGCGAGTCGCGCTTCCGGCTGGCCATGGAGGCGGTCTCCGGCATGATTTACGACTGGGACCGGAACGCC
Organism: Zoogloea oleivorans; assembly: GCA_030157785.1. GTDB lineage: Bacteria > Pseudomonadota > Gammaproteobacteria > Burkholderiales > Rhodocyclaceae > Zoogloea > Zoogloea oleivorans_A. The sequence continues at coordinate 54,901 of JAOAUC010000018.1, read as the reverse complement.
GATTCGGCGTATTGCTCTATCGGCCTCAACCGTGTGTTCGGCACGCACGGGGCGGAATCGCCGATCACTCGGCGCCTGTGGCGCGAGCGCGTCAATCCGGACGACCTACGCCAGATCCGGGCGCAGGTCTTGCGCTGCATGCGGGAACAGGGCGACCGGATTCAAGTGGAGTACCGCATGCGGCACAGGAACGGGCAGTGGGTGCATCTTGCCGACAGCGCCCGCATCGTCCGGAATGCCGCCGGGCGCGTGGTGCGCGTGGTGGGCAGCCTGACCGACATCAGTGCCCGCAAGAATGCCGAGGCGGCACTTCTGCGCATGAACGACACGCTCGAAGAGAAAGTGGCCGAACGCACCTTCGAGGCCGAGTCGCGTGCCCGTGCGCTCCTCGAGTCCGAGCGCCTCACGCGGGCCACCATCGACGCCCTCAACTCGTCCCTGTGCGTGCTCGATGCCGATGGTTTCATCGTTGCTGTCAACCGCGCCTGGCGTGAATTTGCCCTGGCCAACGGCGGGGATCCCGAGCACATGAGCGAGGGCGCCAACTACCTGGTGATCTCCGACGCGGCGGCGCGTGCTTCATGCCCTGTCGCGGCCCAGGTGGCCGAGGCCATTCGCAGGTTTATCGCCGGGCAGCGGGACGATATTTCGATCGAGTACGAATGCAACTCCCCGCAGGAGCAGCGCTGGTTTGTTTTGAACCTGAGCTGCTTTCAGGGCGACGGGCCCTTGCGCATGGTGGCAGTGCACAAGGACATCACCGAGCGCAAGCGCGCCGCCGAGGCACAGGTCGAGAGCGCCAGGCGGCTCAAGCGACTGGCGGCCCACCTTGAAACGGTGCGCGAGGAACAGAACGCGACGATTGCCCGTGAAGTGCACGACGAGCTCGGCGGCACGCTGACCATGCTCAAGCTCGGCCTGGCCACGACGGTGGGCAGCCTTGCCCTGACCTCACCCATGCAGGCCCGCTTCGATCAACTGCTGGAGCAGGTGGACGCCGCACTCAAGACCGTCAAGCGCATCTCTGCCGGTTTGCGTCCGGCAATGCTCGACACCCTTGGTCTGGTGGCGACGGTAAACTGGTATGTGACCGACTTTTCACGCATGACCGGCATTGCCGCCGAAGTTCACATGCCCAGGCACCTTCGGCTTTCTCCGGTGCGCGACACCGCGGTTTTTCGCATCGTCCAGGAGGCTTTGACCAACGTGGCCAAGCATGCCCAGGCCAGCAAGGTCTCCATTGTCATGAAAAGGCAAACGGGCCAGCTGATTGTCGAAGTACGTGACAACGGTGTGGGGTTGAAGGAGGGCGACCGCTACAAGGGTGACTCCTTTGGTTTGATCGGAATGCATGAACGCGCCCAGTACCTGGGAGGACGCGTGTCGATCGTCGGTACGCCGGGCGAGGGCACCTGCCTGACCCTGCACATTCCTCTCGAAGACGGCGCCGACAGCAGAAGGGTTGATGATGGCGACAGTATTGATCGTTGATGACCACGCCGTGGTGCGCTGCGGCCTGCGGCAGTTTCTGGCCGATACCGAAGACCTCGAGATCACCGGCGAAGCGGCCACCGGGCTCGAGGCGGTGGCCCTGGTGCAGACCGGTGACTGGAGTCTCGTGCTGCTGGATATTGCGTTGCCGGACCTGAGTGGTCTGGAGGTGCTCAAGCGCATCAAGCGCTTGCGTCCCGACTTGCCGGTGCTGATCTTCAGCATGTTCTCGGAGGACGAATTCGCCATGCCGGCCCTCGAGGCCGGCGCTTCGGGTTACCTCAACAAGGACAGTCCGCCGGCCCAGATCCTCACCGCCATTCGTACGGCGGTGGCCGGAGCTCGCTATGTCAGCCCGACGCTGGCCGAAAAGCTGCTGGCCGGCGTCGCCCCTTCAGGCCGCAAGCTGGCCCACCAGAACCTGTCCCGGCGTGAAGCCGAAGTGCTGCTGATGCTCAGCAAGGGCACCTCGCTGACGCGGATCGGCGAGGCGCTGCACGTGAGCGTCAAAACGGTGAGCACCTACCGGGCGCGCATCGTCGAAAAGCTCGGCCTTCAGTCGAACGCCGAGCTGACCCGTTACGTCATCGAGAACCGCCTGGGCTGATCAGGCGGCCTCGCGGGAGCGCTTGGCTTCGGCCAGCAGGAAGCGCTGGTAGTCGTCCAGGTCGCCATCGAAGGGTTCGATGCCGCCGCGGGTGACCAGCCAGAACTCGTCGCACACGGCGCGCAGCAGGGCGCGGTCGTGGCTGACCAGCATCACGGTGCCTTCGAACTCGTTGAGGGCGACGCTGAGGGCTTCGCGGGTGGCCAAGTCCAGGTGGTTGGTCGGCTCATCGAGCAGCAGCAGGTTGGGGCGCTGCCAGACGATCATGCACAGCACCAGCCGGGCCTTTTCGCCGCCGCTCATGGTGCCGACGGGCTGCTTGACCATCTCGCCGCTGAAGTTGAAGGTGCCCAGGAAGCTGCGCAAGTCCTGCTCGCGGCCGGCCACGGCTCGGCCACCGGCAGCGATGGTGTCCTTGGCCAGACGGATCATGTGCTCCATCGGGTTGTCCAGTGGACGCAGCACGTCGAGTTCCTGCTGGGCGAAGTAGCCGATGTTGAGCCCCTTGCCTTCGGTGATCTCGCCGGTGATCGGGGCCAGCGCGCGGGCCACCGTCTTCACCAGCGTCGATTTGCCCTGGCCGTTGGCGCCCAGGATGCCCAGACGCTGGCCGGCATGCACCGAGCGGTTGATGTTCTTGACGATGACGGTGGGCGGCGTGCCGGCGGGGGCGTCGTCGAGGGGCGGGTAGCCGAAGCTCACGTCCGTCATGGCCAGCATGGGGTTGGGCAGGTTGGCGGGTTCCTGGAATTCGAAGGTGAAGTCGGCATCGGCCAGCACCGGGGCGATCTTCTCCATGCGATCGAGGGCCTTGACCCGGCTCTGGGCCTGCTTGGCCTTGCTGGCCTTGGCCTTGAAACGGTCGATGAACTTCTTGAGGTGGGCGATCTTTTCGGCCTGCTTGGCCAGGGCCGATTGCTGCAGCAGCAGCTGTTCGGCGCGCATGTCTTCAAACGCGCTGTAGTTGCCGCCGTAGCGCACCAGCTTGGCGTTGTCGATGTGCAGGGTGACAGTGGTGATGGCGTCGAGGAATTCCCGGTCGTGGCTGATTACGATGAGGGTGCCGGTGTAGCGCTTGAGCCAGGCTTCCAGCCACACCAGGGCGTCGAGGTCGAGGTGGTTGGTGGGTTCGTCGAGCAGCAGCAGATCCGACGGGCACATCAGTGCACGGGCCAGTTGCAGGCGCATGCGCCAGCCGCCGGAGAAGCTGTTGACCGGATTGGACAGCTCGGAAATCTTGAAGCCGAGGCCGAGGATCAGCGCCTGGGCGCGGGCTTCGGCATCGTGGGCGCCGGCGTCATGGAGTTCCATGTAGGCGTGCGCCATGCGCATGCCGTCGTCGCTGGCCTCGGCGGCGCTCACTTCTTCTTGCGCGGCAAGCAGGACGGTGTCGCCCTGGATGACGAAGTCGGTGGCGCTTTGCTCGGTCTCGGGCATGTCCTGCGCAACCTGGGCCATGCGCCACTGGGTCGGGATGGAGTAGTCGCCACCATCTTCATGCAGGCTGCCGTTGAGCAGGCCGAAGAGCGTGGACTTGCCGGCGCCGTTACGCCCGACCAGGCCGACCTTCTCGCCGGGGTTGAGGGTGACGGACGTGCTGTCGAGCAGCACCTTGGCGCCGCGGCGCAAGGTGACGTTTTTGAGGGTGATCATGGGTGGGGAATGCGCAGAGAAGTCGCGCATGATAGCGACCGCAGCAGGCCGGGCCTATGAATATTTGGGCTTTCCGGTCAAGTCGGGCGTGACATCGTTTCGATGGATGTTGCGTTTGCGCATACCCGGGCGGCCCTGCCGGTGCAAGAATGGCCGCAACAATCAACGGGAGGGCCACGCCATGAGTCACAAGCACCGCAACGTTCTCGAAGCGATCTTTCGCGACCCCATCAGCAGCAACATCCAGTGGCGCGAAGTCGAATCCCTGCTCAATCACCTGGGCGCCAGCGTCGATCCCAGCCACGGGGCGCGCTTTCGCATTGTTTTGAACCGCCACGAGTTCTTCGTGCATCACCCGCATCACGGCAACGAGTTTCTCAAGACCGAAGTGAAGCACCTGAGGGAATGTCTGGCGGCAGCGGGGGTGAGTTTGTCGGCCTACGATGCAGAGCGGGGCTGAGAGATGTGTCTTGCGACCGGTCGGAAGTGAGTTCCGAGTAATCGCGAGAAGCTTTCGGCCAGTCGTGAAAGCATTTGTAGGGGCGAACTGTAGGGGCGACTTCAGTCGCCCGCGGACTTTGGCAACGACATGTCGATGATTGAGCGCGCGGATGGGCGACTGAAGTCGCCCCTACAAGTCGTCTCTATACCTGCAGGGCACCAATGCTCTTCAGGCCGATGAACAGCACCGCGCCGATCAGCAAATTCTTGAAGCTCACGTAGCAGATCATGTCCATCACCGTGGCGCGGCGATACAGGTGGCCCCACCAGGGGCCTTCCTTGACGTAGGGCTTGGCGTCGAGGCGGACGAAGACTTCCAGCACGCTCCAGCCAAACCACCAGCCGATGATGGCGCCGGCTTCGAGGCGGCCCATGGCGGCCAGCACCCACGCGACCGTGGCGGCGATGGCCAGCGCAAAGCCGGCGCCCTGAATGAGCTTGCGTGCGGCCTGGCCGCGGCCGGCCCACGGCCACAGGTGGTCCCAGGCTTCGGCAGCCAACCATTTGAGGCCGTGGGCATTGCCGTAAGCGGGCTGACGGAGTTCGGTCTTGTCGGCGATGGTCATGCTGCGGCGCCTTCCTGCTTCTTGTCGGCCGGGGCCGGGTGGATGGGAATGTAGTAGCCCTTGCCATTGATCGGGGTGAGGGGCTGGCCGGCCTTGGTGCGGCGTTTGCGTTCCTGGGCCAGCGGCGGGCAGGCGTGGTCGTCGTAGTAGAGAACCATGCAGTCGAGGCACAGCATGCATTCACGCTGGTCGATGTTGCCCTTGGTGTCGATGGCCAGCGAGCCGCAGCCCTTGGCGCAGGCCTTGCACGAGGTGCATTCTTCCTTCCGCTTGAGTCCGAACCAGCGGAAGGTGGTCGGCATGGCCAGCGCAGCGCCCAGCGGGCACAGGTATTTGCAGAAGGGCCGCTCGGTGAAGATCGACAGGCCCAGCAAACCGGCGGCGAACAGGCTGTAGGGCCAGCTGCGGTTCATGATGCCGACCAGGAAGGTGGTCTTGAAGGGTTCGACTTCGGCAAGCTTTTCGGCCAGGCCCATGTTGAAGAAGGACACTGCCAGCAGCCCGAAGAAGACCGCGTACTTCACCCACTTGAGCTTGTCGTGGAGCTTTTGCGGCAGGTGGAACTGGAAGCGCTTGAGGCCGACGGCCTGCCCGATCTTGTAGAGCAGCTCCGATAGCGACCCGAAGGGGCACAGCCAGCCGCAGAAGAAGCCGCGGCCCCACACGAATACCGTGACGATGATGAAGATCCAGAACACGAAGATCAGCGGATCGGACAGGAACAGCTCCCATTTCCACTGGAAGAGCAGGGAGTGGAACCAGGTGAGGACCTGGGTGATCGACGGCTGGGCCATGGCGGTGAAGCCGACAAAGCCGATGGACACCACCCAGGCGGTGTATTTGAAGGCATTCACCGGCCACTTGTTCTTGTGGGTGGAGCGGCGCACCAGCTTGTCGCGGCTGGCGTAGGCGACCGAGATGAGCAGCAGGAAGACCGTGAAGGCGCCGATTTCGACGGCACGTTCCTTCCATACCTTGAGCCAGGTGGGATCGGGCTTGACGACTTTGGGGCGGCCGCCTTCGAGGTATTTGGCGTCGAGCCAGTATTCCTTGTCGAAGTTGGCGAAGGTCTTGGTGGAGGTTTCCTTGTCGATCTTGTTGCCCAGGAAGATCAGCTTCCACGGGTAGGCGGCCGAGAAGCTCTTGCCGCGGATGATGAAGATGGCCGACTCGTCGAAGGCCGGCGCACCGCTGGCGGAGACGCCCCACAGATTGACGTAGTCGAGGTCGCGGAAGGTGAAGCTGTCCTTGTCCTGGCGCACCTGCACGCGGTCGTAGAGGCCGCCGCGCACGAAACCGGAGCCCTTGAAGGAGTCCATGCCGGCCGTCTTGATGATGAAGATGGCGTGCTCGCCTGCCGATAGGCGGCTCATCAGGCCGTCGTAGCCGTATTTGCCCAGGATGGCCCGGCCGATGGAGGGTTCGTTGAGGTAGCCGAACCACAGGTCCATGTAGGGCCGGCCGTCGCTCTTGAGGCCGACTTCCTCGGCCTTGACGACCAGACGCTGGACGCTGCCGTCGCTCACCAGCTCGGCCCAGCTGGGCGTGGCGGTCGAGGCGATGAAGCGGGCCTGCGGACGGTTGACGGGCTTGAGGATGCCGACCTGCTTGGCCACTTCGTTGCCGGAGGTCATCATCACCTGGTTCTGGGCGATGACGGTGACGGTGGCGCCGGTGATGGCGTCGAGGCCGATGAGGTTTTCTTCGGGGCGCGATTTGCCGATCTCGATGTTGTCGCCGACGAACTTGCCCAGGTACTGGTTGTTGAACTTGACCAGCGCGGCTTCGGGGATGCCGAGCAACAGGATGGGCTCGGAGTGCTTGAGGATCTTGACGCCGGTGAAGTGGCCGGTGGTGTCCATGCCGATCAGGGTGACAACCGGCTTGCCCGAGTAGGCCGGAATGTCGGTGATGTCGGTGGACAGCATGACGTAGCCGAGGAGCTTCTTCTGTCCGGCTTCGTCCTTGTAGGCTTCGACGAAGGGGGGCTGGCCGCGACGCTCCGAGAACGAGGTGGCGCCGGGCATCACGTCCTTGCACGGGGCGTAGTCGCACAGCTTGGGCGAGGTGGACAGTTCCGGCGGAAGCTTGACGTCGTAGGTGTCGGCGAGGGCGCTGCCGGCCACGAGGGCCGACGCAAGAGCAGGAAGAAAACGGCGCAGGGCGCGCAGGGAGAGCATCGAGTGACTCCGCTAATCAGTATGTTGGCGGATTCTGATGTTCAAGGGGGAAGGGCGCCTTAAGCTGGGTCAATTCGTCGCAGGCGCGGCCGATTACATAAAAAAGGGAGACCCGGAGGTCTCCCAAATTACAGCTTCGATAAGGACTTTTGCGGCTTACTTCTCGACGATCATCCGCGAGCGCATTTCGAGGTGCAGGGCGTGGCAGAAGTTGGTGCAGTAGCACCAGTACACGCCCAGCTTGTCGGCCTTGAAGGTGACGGACTTGGTTTCCTGGGGATTGACGAGGAAGTTGATGTCGTACTTCGGAATCGCAAAGCCGTGGGTCAAGTCTTCGACCTTGTCGAGGTTGGTCAGGATGATCGTGACTTCATCACCCTTCTTGACGGTGAATTCCGGCAGGCTGAACGACGGCGCCTGGGACACCATCTTGATGGTGACCTTGTTGCCGTTGCGGAAGACGCCGGATTCCTTCGGGTCCTTCACGGCGTTCGGGAACTCGTCGAGGTTGTACACCTGGCGGGTCTTGACGAGGTCGCGACGGACGATGATGGAGTCGTGGGGCTCGGAATACACGGCGTGGTCGGCCACCACCTTCATCTTGTCGCCGCTGATGTCGATCAGCTGGGCCGTTTCGGGGTGCAGCGGGCCAACCGGCAGGAAGCGGTCCTTGGAGAACTTGTTGTCCGACAGGAAGAACTTGCCGTCCGGTGCCTTGGTTTCGCCCATGGAGGTGAAGCCATGGCCCGGCTGGTATTGCACGTCCACCCGGTCGAGCACCACTTTGGCGTTCTTGTCGCCCTTGAAGGACTGGATCGCCGCTTCGACGTTCCACTTCACGATCTGGCTGTCGAGGAACAGGGTGGTGAAGGCGTTGCCCTTGTTGTCGAAACCGGTGTGCAGGGGGCCGAGGCCGATTTCCGGTTCGGCAACGACGGCTTCGCGGGCTTCCTTCAGCTCGCCGTTGAACCACTTGAGCACGAGGTCGTGCTGGATGACGCTGGCGGTGGGCGAGAGCTTGCCGGAGCACACGAAGTACTTGCCGTCCGGGCTGGCATTGACGCCGTGCGGGTTCTTCGGAATCGGCACGTAGCAGGTCAGCGCGGTCTTCGGGTCGGCGTTGGCGGCCTTGGTGCCATCGACGACGGGCACCTTCGAGCTGCCGTAGGTTTTGGTCTTGCCGGCCTTGACCGCTTCTTCGATGCGGGCGATGTTGAAGAACAGGCAGGCATCGTGCTCGGACGACATCATGTCCTGGTAGTGCGCGCCCATCTCGGTGTTGTACTGGTTGGTGGCGGCGAGCTTGCCGTCGTAGGAAGTGGCCACCAGGTCGCAGTTGCCGTCGATCAGCACCTGCCAGCGCACTTCCATGGATTCGGAATCCACGCAGGTGAACAGCGAGTGGTACTTGGTCGGGTCGTTCATGTCGCTGCCGTCATTCGGCAACGGAATCGAGAACTCGGCGCCGCAGAACACGCGGGTGGTGTGGTTGATCTTTTCATCCACCGGATCGCGCTTGTCCGGGAAGGTGCCGTGGAAGCCCTGGATGTTGGGCAACTCGGTGATCTTGTCGCACTCCATGGTGTCCATGCGGATGCGCGCCAGACGGCTATGGATCTTGTCGTTCACGAACATGTACTTGCAGTCGTACATGCCGTCCACGTAGGTCTGGTGCACGTGGTGGGTGTCGCCGGTGTGGTATTTCAGGCTGCCGTCGGGCTTGGTGCCGATGATGGCCTTGGATTCGTTGGTGATGCCCCAGCCCACCAGGCAGTCCATGTTGAACACCGGGATGCGCTTGAACAGGCGGCCGGAAGGCAGGCCGTAGATGCGCACTTCGCCGGAGTGACCGCCGCTGGAGAAGGAATAGTATTCATCCAGCTGGCCTGGAGCGACTTCATACTTGCCGCAATCGCTGGCGCCATGGGCTGCGGGCGCTGCGCCGGCGGGGGCTGCTGCCGGGGCAGCCGCTTCCTGCTTGCAGGCGGACAGGCCAACGGAAAGGCCGGCACCGGCGAGGCCGGCAAAGGCTGCGGTGTTCAGGAACTTGCGACGCCCCGGAACGGTGGTTTGGTCGTCGTGCTTGATGTCTTCGGTGCTCATTATTGGTCTCCGTGATCCCTGGGCCTAAAGCGAACTTGCCGCACTGGCGGCGTTGGTAGACGAAGCAGGGAGCGAAGAGGTCGGGTTGCGACACGCTGTCCCTGCGGCAATCTGTCGCAGCGAACTTTAGGTGCGGGGAACCGGAAAAAAATTGACCGCGGGCAAGAATCGCCGAAGACGCGGAGAAAATGCAGCAAAAAACGCCTTATCCGTCAGTGCATTAGAGTGCGCTGATGGATAAGGCGTTTTTGGGTACTCAACTGCGTGCGGCGGAGCCGGCCTGGAGCAGTACGAGCAGGGCGCCGTCACCGCCGTCATGGGGGCGGGCCTGGCAAAAGGCGAGGATGTCTTCGCGCTGGGCGAGCCAGCCGCGAGACAGGTGCTTGAGTACGGGAATGCGCCCCGGCGAGCCATGCCCCTTGCCGTGGATGACGCGCAGGCAGCGGCGGCCTTGCTGGAGGGATGTGGCGATGAACTGGGACAGGCTGGCGCGGGCCTCGTCGCGGGTCAGCCCGTGAAGATCGAGTTCGCCCTGCACGACCCAGCGGCCGCGGCGCAGGTCGGTGAGCACGCGGCGCGGCAGACCGGTGCGCAGGTAGGCGGCTTCGTCGCCGATGTCGAGGCGGTCTTCAAAGGTGAGGGGCGCTTCGAGGGCTTCGCGCAGCACTTCGCGCTCGTCTTCTTCCCGCTTGATGGGGCGCGGGGCAGGCACCGGGCGGGCGAGGTCGGCGAGGTTCTTGTCCTTCAGCGGCGCCACTTCGCCGGCGATGTGGCGGAAGAGTTTGGTGGGATCGTGGAGGATGTGCGCCTCGATGGACTGGGCGGGCGGCGGCTCCCATTGGTCCACGGCACGCACCTGCGGGTGGATCTGCTGGCGCTGCCGGCTCAGGTCGGCGCGGTTGAAGTCCTTGATCGGGGCGATGTCGCCAAGGGCGGCGCGGAACACGGCCAGCGGGTCGTTTTCGTCGATGCGTGGTGCGCGGTGCGGGGCTTCCACCTCGGCCTCAACAATTTTCGGGCGTGGCACGGGTACCGGTTTCGGAATGCCGAGTTCGGCCTGTCCCGCGTTGCGCAGGGGCTGGATGCGGCCGACTTCGCTGCGGAACAGCGTGCCGTCGTCAGGTTCGACCGGCACTGCCTTGACGGCCGGCTTCGGGCGCGGGCTGATCGCCGAGGGAACGTGGTTCCTGAGGGCCTTGAGGGCATCGAGTCCAGTGTTGCGCTTGTCCTTGCCCATGGTTTGTTAAAGGTGATGTCCAATGAAAAACGGACCGGGAGGCCCGGTCCGTTCGGGGGTAACTGTTGGGCTTAGCCAGCGAGGCCCAGGCTGTCGAGGTAGCGCTCGGCGTCGAGTGCGGACATGCAGCCGGTGCCGGCGCTGGTGACGGCCTGACGGTAGATGTGGTCCTGCACGTCGCCGGCGGCGAATACGCCCGGCACGCTGGTGGCCGTGGCGTTGCCCTTGCGGCCGCCCTGGGTGACGATGTAGCCGCCTTCCATCTCGAGCTGGCCTTCGAAGATGTCGGTGTTGGGCTTGTGGCCGATGGCGATGAAGACACCCTTCAGGGTGACGTCCTTGGCCTCACCACTTTTCACGTTCTTGATGCGCATGCCGGTCACGCCGGTCTGGTCGCCCAGCACTTCTTCAAGGGTGGAGTCGAGTTCGAGCACGATCTTGCCGGCGGCAACCCGCTCGTTGACCTTGTCGATCAGGATGCGCTCGGCCTTGAACTTGTCGCGGCGATGCACGAGGGTGACCTTGCTGGCGATGTTGGCCAGGTAAAGCGCTTCTTCGACTGCGGTGTTGCCGCCGCCGACCACGGCGACTTCCTGGTTGCGGTAGAAGAAGCCGTCGCAGGTAGCGCAGGCGGAAACGCCCTTGCCGGCAAAGGTTTCTTCGGAGGGCAGGCCCAGGTACTGGGCGCTGGCACCGGTGGCGATGATCAGCGCGTCGCAGGTGTATTCGCCCGCGTCACCCACCAGACGGATCGGCTTTTCGGCCAGATGCGTGGTGTGGATGTGGTCGAAAATCATTTCGGTGTTGAAGCGCAGGGCGTGCTTTTCGAAGCGGGCCATCAGCTCGGGGCCCTGCACGCCGTCGGCGTCGGCCGGCCAGTTGTCCACTTCGGTGGTGGTCATCAGTTGGCCGCCCTGGGCGATGCCGGTGATGAGCACGGGGTTCAGGTTGGCGCGGGCGGCATAGACCGCCGCGCTGTAGCCGGCAGGGCCGGAACCGAGGATCAGCAGCTTGATGTGACGAGTGGCCATCTGTGTGGGTCTTTCCGATGTCTGGAGCAAGGAAGACCGATTATAAGGCGCTCCGTTCCCCGTGACTTTCCGAAATGCGGCTTGTTCACCTGCATTCGCGCTTCAGGAGCAATCGGCGGCGCTCAAGTTTGTTTTATACTTGGCCGTTGTATGTGCATGATGATTTTGTCACGTCATTCACAAATCGATTTGCATTTAGCTTAGGAGAGCCCCACATGACCGTTACCAGCTCCGTGTCCACGATTGCCCTGCGGACTTTCCCTATCTTCCAGGGCCTGGGCGATGACCGGCTGGCTGCCGTTGCGCGTTGCGCGATGATGCGACGGGTCCCGCGGGGCTCCGCGGTAGTACACGAAGGCGATCGCACCGATTTCGTTTACTTTGTGCTGACCGGCAACCTGAAGGTCATGGTGAGCGACGAGGATGGCCGCGAGGTTATTCTGACCATTCTTGGTCAGGGCGAGATGTTCGGCGAGATGGGCGTGCTGGATGACAGCCCCCGTTCCGCTTCCGTGGTGGCGGTGTCGCCGTCCGATCTGGTAACCATTGCCAAGACCGATTTCAAGCGCCTCATGCAGGACAATTTCGATCTGGCCTGGCACGTGATGTGCAACCTGACCCGTCGTCTGCGCGACGCCGACCGCAAGATCGAAAGCTTGGCGCTGATGGACGTTTACGGTCGGGTGGCGCGTCTGCTGCTCGAGATGTCGGAAGAGATCGATGGCCTCAAGATCGTCAAGAAGAAGATCTCCAAGCAGGACATCGCCAAAATGATCGGCGCTTCCCGCGAGATGGTCAGCCGGGTGATGAAGGATCTCGGCCTGCGTGGCCTGATCGAGGAAACCGACGGCGGCATCATCCTGCGGGAACAAATCATCGATTTGTGACTGCCTCGGAAATCCTTCCTTACTCATTCGAGAACTGAGCAGGAAGGGACGACCAGAGACCCTGGTTTATAATCAAAGCGCGGTGCGAGCCGCGCTTTTGCTTTTTTCGCTTTCGCTTTTTTGTTTCGCCCCGGTACCGCCCAGCTTCCACTCATGCTCAATCGTCCTTCCACCCGTCCGCTTCCCCTCCCGGAGAAGATCGCCAGCCTGCTGCAGGAAGCCCGCTGGCTGCTTCTCGGTGTTCTGGCCCTATATGTCGCCATGATCCTTTTCGGCTACTCCAAGGCCGACCCGGGCTGGTCCCACGCGGTGCAGGTGGAACGGGTGAGTAACCCGGGCGGGCGTTTCGGTGCCTGGATGTCGGATCTGCTGTTCTACCTTTTTGGCCTGTCGGCCTGGTGGTGGGTGGTTTTTCTGGGTTTCGGGCTGGCGGTGGGTTTCCGCCGACTGCAGAAACACTTCGGGGCTGACCGGCGTTCCTTCTTTGTCGTCCTGTTCGGTTTTCTGGTGCTGCTGGTGGCAAGCAGCAGCCTGGAGGCGATGCGCTTTCACACCCTGAGAGCGACCCTGCCGCTGGAGCCGGGCGGGGTGATCGGCCTGGAGCTGGGCAGTGTGGTGCTCCAGTACCTGGGCTTCACCGGCGGCACATTGCTGCTGCTGGCCTTGATTGCCGGCGGGCTGAGCCTGTTTTCGGGGGTCAGCTGGGTCGAGGCATCCGAGGTGCTGGGCGCCGGCCTGGAAAGACTGTGGACCTTTACGACCAACGGTTTCCAGACCTGGGAAGATCGTCGCGTCGGTCGGGAAGTGGCCCACAAGCGTGAGGCGGTGGTCGAGGTCAAGCGCAAGAAGGAAGAGGCTGCACCGCCTCAGCCCGTGCGCATCGAGCCGGCGATTGCTGCGGAGATCAAGGCCGAGCCCGTCGAGAAGGCGCGGCAGGCTCCGCTGTTCATCGATCTGCCACCGAAGGAGCGACAGGTTCCCTTATTCACCGACCGCCCCGGCGGTGCCTTGCCGCCCTTGTCGCTTCTCGACTTGCCTTCCAACGATGTGGAGCCGCCGTCTGCCGAGTCCTTGGAGTTCACGTGCCGCGTGATCGAACGCAAATTGGCCGATTTTGGGGTCGAGGTGAAGGTGCTGGCTGCCTATCCGGGCCCGGTGATCACCCGCTTCGAGATCGAGCCTGCGGTCGGTGTGAAAGGCAGCCAGGTGGTCAATCTGGTCAAGGATCTGGCCCGGGCGCTCTCTGTGGTGAGCATTCGCGTGGTCGAGACGGTGCCCGGCAAGGCCTGCATGGCACTCGAATTGCCCAATCCCAAGCGCCAGACCGTGCGCCTGTCGGAAATCCTCGGTTCCAAGGTTTACCACGACATGCAATCGCCGCTGACCGTGGCGCTGGGCAAGGATATCGGCGGGCTGCCGATGGTGGCCGACATCGCCAAGACGCCTCACCTGCTGGTGGCTGGTACTACCGGCTCGGGCAAGTCGGTGGGCATCAACGCGATGATCCTGTCGCTGCTCTACAAGTCGGAGCCGAGCGATGTGCGTTTGATCCTCGTCGATCCGAAGATGCTCGAACTGTCGATCTACGAAGGCATCCCGCACCTGCTGGCGCCGGTGGTGACCGACATGAAGCACGCCGCCAACGCGCTCAACTGGTGCGTGGCGGAGATGGAAAAGCGCTACAAGCTGATGTCCTCCCTTGGCGTGCGCAATCTGGCCGGCTACAACAAAGCCGTGGCCGATGCGGCCAAGACCGGCTCGCCGCTGACCAACCCGTTTTCGATTACCCCTGAAAGCCCCGAGCCTCTCGACAAGCTGCCCTACATCGTGGTCATCATCGACGAGCTGGCCGACCTGATGATGGTGGTCGGCAAGAAGATCGAGGAGTTGATCGCGCGCCTGGCCCAGAAGGCCCGGGCTGCCGGCATCCATTTGATTCTCGCGACCCAGCGCCCCAGCGTGGACGTGATCACCGGCCTCATCAAGGCCAACATTCCGACCCGCATGGCCTTCCAGGTGTCCAGCAAGATCGACTCCCGCACCATTCTCGACCAGATGGGCGCCGAGGCGCTGCTGGGGATGGGCGACATGCTCTACCTGGCGCCGGGTACCGGCCTGCCGATCCGCATGCATGGCGCCTTCGTGGCCGACAATGAAGTGCACCGGGTGGTCGAATACCTCAAGTCCCTCGGCGAGCCGGACTACATCGAGGGCATCCTGGCACCGTCGGAAGAGGAGGGCGGTGATCTGCTCGGCGGCGGCGAAGGCGGCGGTGAAGGCAGCGAAGCGGATCCGCTCTATGACCAGGCAGTCGAGATCGTGCTCAAGACCCGCCGGCCGTCGATTTCACTGGTTCAGCGGCATCTGCGCATCGGCTACAACCGGGCTGCCCGCCTGATCGAACAAATGGAGCGCTCGGGACTGGTTTCGTCCATGGGCACCAACGGCAATCGGGAAGTGGTTACGCCACCCCGCGAAGGAGAATGATGTTTCGTACCCCCACGCTGCGTGCCCTCGGGCTCGCGCTGTTGTTCGCCGCCGGCTCGGTCCACGCGGACGGGCTGGCCCAGCTCAAGCAGTTCATGGATGGCACCCGCACGGCGCGGGGTAGCTTCACCCAGCAGGTTTTCTCCAAGTCGGGTCGTAAGCCCCAGGCGGCAAGCGGTACCTTCGCGTTCTCGCGGCCGGGCAAGTTCCGCTGGACTTACGAAAAGCCTTACGCCCAGTTGCTGGTGGGCGACGGCGCCAAGCTGTGGGCCTACGACCAGGAGCTCAACCAGGTCACCACCAAGAAACTCGGTCAGGCCCTCGGCAGCACGCCTGCGGCTATCCTGGCGGGGGACAACTCCCTCGACAAGAACTTCGTGCTTAAGGACGCAGGGAGTGCCGACGGGCTGGAGTGGATCGAAGCGACGCCGAAGGCCGAGGACAGCAGCTTCGAGCGCATTCGCATGGGTTTCGCCGGCGGCCAACTGAAGGCTATGCTGCTCAACGACAACTTTGGCCAGACGACTTCGCTGCTCTTCGGGCAGATCGAGCGCAACCCTTCTCTCGACGCCGGGCTGTTCCGTTTCACGCCACCCAAGGGCGCTGACGTGGTTGGCGAGTAAGTACCGGCTTCCGTCCTTTCATGGCTGATCTTTTCGACTCCCTCGATCCACCGCGTCTGCCCCTGGCGGAGGCCATGCGTCCGCAGACGATTGCCGACGTGATCGGCCAGAAGCATCTGCTCGGGCCGGGCAAGCCGCTGGCCCTGGCTTTTCAGTCGGGCAAGCCCCATTCGATGATCCTGTGGGGGCCGCCCGGGGTTGGCAAGACGACCCTCGCACGCTTGATGGCACGGGCCTTCGATGCCGAATTCACTGCCTTGTCGGCGGTGTTTTCGGGGGTGAAGGATATCCGCGAGGCGATCGCCCAGGCTGAGGCTGCACGCACCCGTGGGCGCCACACCATTTTGTTTGTGGACGAAGTCCATCGTTTCAACAAGAGCCAACAGGACGCCTTCCTGCCTTTTGTGGAGCAGGGGCTGGTGACGCTGGTGGGGGCGACGACCGAGAATCCGTCCTTCGAGGTGAATTCGGCGCTTTTGTCCCGGGCTGCGGTTTACGTGCTGGAATCCCTGAGTGCTGACGAGCTTGGAGAGCTGTTTGAGCGGGCGCGGGCATTTGCCTGCCCCGGGCTGGTTTTTGAGGATGATGCCCGTGACCGTCTGACCGGCTTTGCCGACGGAGACGCACGACGCATGCTGAATCTGCTGGAGCAGGTGGAAACGGCAGCGGCGACAACGGGCGTCAATCCGGTGCCGGCTGCCTTCATCGACGATGCGCTATCGCGCAGCCTGAGGCGTTTTGACAAGGGCGGCGAAGCCTTCTACGACCAGATCTCGGCGCTGCACAAGTCGATTCGTGGCTCCGATCCGGACGCCGCTCTGTACTGGCTGTGCCGCATGCTGGATGGGGGTGTCGAGCCGTTGTATCTGGGGCGCCGGCTGGTGCGCATGGCGAGCGAGGATATCGGCCTGGCAGATCCTCGGGCGCTGGAAATCACCCTCAATGCCTGTGCGACCTTCGAGCGGCTGGGGTCGCCGGAGGGCGAGCTGGCTCTGGCCCAGGCCGCGGTTTTCCTGGCCTGTGCGGCTAAATCGAACGCGGTTTACAAGGCGTATAATGCGGCGCGCAAGTTTGTCTCCACCGATACGTCGCGCCCGGTGCCGATTCATCTGCGCAATGCACCGACGAAGCTGATGAAGGAACTCGGCTACGGCAAAGCCTATCGCTACGCGCACGATGAACCCGGCGGCTACGCAGCCGGCGAGAATTACCTGCCGGATGGAATGGACCGGCCGGGCTGGTACGAACCTGTTGGACGCGGGCTGGAGGCGAAGATCGCCGAAAAGCTGGAGCGCCTGCGGGAACTCGACCGGGAGTTTGAAGCCCGTGAGGCCCGCGCAGGGGGGCGGGGAGTCAGTGCTGGAGAGGGTGGCTCGCGATAAAGCGGGCGCAAGCATCGCGGAAGCGCTTGGCCTTGGTTCGATCACCGCGTTCTTCGGCGGCATCCACAAGGTCGAGCATGAACTGGGTCAGCATCAGCGTGCCTTCACGGGTCTGAACCAGACCGCAGGCAATCTGGGCTGCCGCAGCCTCGGGAATGTCATGGTGCTCGGCGATGATCGCAACGTCCTCATCGGTGAGGTCGCAGTAATCCAGGCAGTCGCGGATGGATAACATCGGTGTCTCCTTCAATGGTCAAATTGAAATAGCGTCGTCTCCGGACGCTTTTCTTTAATTGTGACTTATGAGTTTGTTAAATCAAGAAAAGTTTCACCTTTAACGGGCTATTAACTTCTTGATTCCTATTGTTTCCGGGGGCGCATGCTAGGCATGCATGTTGCGCCGCAATATAACCGAAAAGCCGTGTTCATGCGAAGCAATTTCCGGACCGCGGCCTGATCGATAAGCTAGTTTTCTGATTTGAATAGGGATTGTCATGCTTGATGTTCAATTGCTTCGCGCCCGTCTGGACTTTGTTGCGGAGCGTCTGGCTACGCGGGGAATGACCCTCGACGTCACCGCCTTCCAGGCTCTCGAGGACGAGCGCAAGACGCGCCAGACCCGCACCCAGGAACTCCAGGCCCGCCGCAACGCTCTGTCCAAGCAGGTCGGCCAATTGAAGGGCAAGGGCGAAGACGCCTCCGCCGTGCTGGCCGAGGTGGCTGGCATTGGTGACGAACTGAAGGCCAACGAGGTCGCCCTTGCCGAATTGCTGGAGGGCTTCAACGCCTTCATCGCCGGCCTGCCGAACCTGCCCCACGACAGCGTGCCCGTCGGTCGCTCGGAAGAGGACAACGTGGAAGTCAGCCGCTGGGGTACGCCCGCCAGCTTCGACTTCGAGGTGCGCGACCACGTGGATATCGGCACCCGCCTCGGCGGGCTGGATTTCGAGACCGCGGTGAAGATCTCCGGTGCCCGCTTCACGCTGATGAAGGGTGGTCTGGCCCGTCTGCACCGGGCGCTTGCCCAGTTCATGCTCAACACCCATACGGACGAGCACGGTTACACCGAGCTGTACACGCCCTACATGGTCAACGCCGCCAGCATGTACGGCACCGGCCAGTTGCCCAAGTTCGAGGAAGAGCTGTTCTCGGTGCCCAAGGCGGATGGCAGCAAGTTCTACCTGATTCCCACTGCCGAAGTTCCGGTCACCAACATCGTGCGCGACGAGATCGTGCCGCTGGATTCGCTGCCGTTGAAGTTCGTCTGCCACACCCCGTGCTTCCGCTCCGAGGCCGGCAGCTACGGCAAGGACACCCGCGGCATGATTCGCCAGCACCAGTTCGACAAGGTTGAACTCGTCCGCATCGAGCAGCCGGAAAAAGCCTGGGATGCGCTGGAAGAACTCACCGGCCATGCCGAAGCCATCCTGCAGAAGCTCGAACTGCCGTACCGCAAGATTGTGCTGTGCACCGGCGACATGGGCTTTGGCGCGGCCAAGACTTACGACCTTGAAGTCTGGCTGCCGGCCCAGAATACCTACCGCGAAATCTCGTCCTGCTCGTGCTTCGAAAGCTTCCAGGCGCGCCGCATGCAGGCCCGTTTCAAGAACGCCCAGGGCAAGAACGAAGTGCTCGCCACGCTCAATGGTTCCGGCCTGGCGGTGGGGCGCACGCTCGTTGCGGTACTCGAGAACTACCAGCAGGCGGACGGCTCGGTGCGCGTGCCGGCAGCGCTGCAAGCGTACATGGGTGGCATCACGGTTCTTCAGCCTGCGAACTGAGTGACCACGCCGGGCGAGCAGCTGCTCGCCCGGTTTTCAGTGATTCGGTGATCGTGTATATTAGATTATTATATAAATCTAATATACGGAGCCGATATCATGAGCAGCAAATCCTTCGTCCAGATCACCACCGACCTCACCAAAGGCATGGAAGCCCTTCGCGCTGAAATTCCCGACACCATGAAGGGCTTTGGCAGCATGGCCAAGGAGGCGATGAAGGCGGGGGCCCTGAGCGCTCTCGACAAGGAACTGATCGCCCTTGCGATCGGGGTGTCGGTTCGTTGCGACGGCTGTATCGGCTTTCACGTCAAGGCACTGATCCGCCTTGGCGTCACCCGCGAGCAATTGATGGAAACCCTTGGCATCTGCACCTACATGGGCGGCGGCCCGAGCCTGATGTACGCTGCCGAAGCCGTGCGGGCCTACGATGAATTCACCGCAGCGCGTGCAGCAAAGCCTGCATAAAAAACTTGATCTTCCTAAAAGCCTCTATATAATAGTGGGCTTCGAGCGGAAAGGTGGCAGAGTGGTCGAATGCGCCGGACTCGAAATCCGGTGTACGTTTAGGCGTACCGTGAGTTCGAATCTCACCCTTTCCGCCAAAAATTACAGATAAGCCCTTGGTTTTCAAGGGCTTTTTTGTTTTTGTGCTTCGGTGGCCTGCCATTTAGCCTGCCACGGCAGGTTGGCTCGGGTTGAGTGGCTTTGGACCTGGTTGATCTTCCCGGGTTGGCGTGAGGGATGAACATTCAGCCCAAAGATGTCTCGACGGGGCACTTTGATCAGCCAGTCACCCTCGGTAACGCGTCCCAACACGTCGTCCATGCCGGTGACAGCTTCTCCCTGCGCATCCTCCAGCTCGCATCAAACCCAGTCACCAAGGGCCGCAAGCTCCCGCGTCCCCATCGTGCATTGATGCTATCCATCGCCTGCATCAGCGCTGCCGACTTCCTCTCACGTTCTGGATCGACCAAAAGGCTCGACTGTCGCCTCCGCTCCGGCTCCAGTCCCGACAGCATCACCCCGGCCTTCTTGTAGGCGAAGCCCGTTCGGTAGATCCGCCGCAGTCCCCAAAGGGCGGCCCGGATCAGTTCCCGCGTATCGGCCGATGGCTCGGGCAGGGGAACGACCTCGCTGCGGTTGTACTGAGGCTCCCAGGGTTTGAATGGATTGCTGCGGATCGTGACCGTGATCGCCCCCGCTACGTGGCGCTGGGCACGCAACTTCTCCGCCGCGCGCGTGGTATGGCTGGCCACTGATTCACTCAGGCCTTCCAGATCGAACACCGGATTGCCGAAGGACCGACTCGCCATGATCTGCTGCTTGTCGGGCGTCACATCCTCCAGGTTCAGGCACGACACCCCGTTCAACTCCCTCACAGTGCGTTCGAGCACCACCGAGAAATGCTCCCGGATCCACCCAGGCGGCGCATCCCGCAACTGCCGCACGGTGCCGATTCCCATCTCCGCAAGCCGTTCATCGATACGACGACCCACCCCCCAGACTTCCGCTACCGGGATGCTCGCAAACAACGTCGACACTTCATCAGGCGTCATCGCCCCAAAATCACACACGCCATCCCGACCTGCCAGCGCCTTCTTGGCAGCGTGATTCGCCAATTTCGCCAGGGTCTTCGTGCTGGCGATGCCGACACACACCGGCAGACCGACCCACCGCGCAACCCGCTCCCTGATCTCCCGGCCGATTTCTTCTCGTGTGCCCGGTAGCCCATCCAGCACCAGAAAGCTCTCGTCGATGCTGTACACCTCCATGGACGGTGTGAAGCTGCTCAGGATTTCCACCACCCGGCTGCTCATGTCTGCGTACAGCGCATAGTTACTCGAGAACGCCCGGATTCCGTGCTGTCGGGCTAGATCGTGCAACTGAAACCACGGCGCCCCCATCGGCACTCCCAGCGTCTTCGATTCTGCGGATCGGGCCACCACACAGCCATCGTTGTTGGAGAGCACCACGATAGGCGTATCCCTCAAGGTCGGATCGAACAGCTTCTCGCAACTCGCGTAGAAGTTATTGCAATCCACCAAGGCAAAGACCGGCATCTCAGGCGCCGATCCGCTTGAACTTGCCCACCACCACACCCCAGATCACCAGCTCCGCCCCTTCGTGAAGCTCAATGGGTGGATAGGCCGGGTTCTCCGCCACCAGCGCAACCCGGCCCCCGCGGCGATGCAGCCGCTTGACCAGCCGCTCCCCATTCAGAAAAGCCACGACGATGTGCCCATGCGCGGGCGCGATACTGCGATCCACCACCAGGATGTCCCCGTTGAAGATCTCCGCACCCTGCATCGAGTCGCCCTGAACCGAAAAAAAGAACGTGGAGACCGGGTTGCGCACCAGGTACTCGTTGATGTCCAGGCGCCGATCCGCGTAGTCCTCGGCAGGGGACGGGAAGCCGGCAGAAATCGGTGTGAGCCCCAGCGGCCAGGTTCGCTTGAGGGCATCGAGGAAGGGAAACCAGTGCTCCGGAAAACGCTCGGGCACCGGCTCAAGCGCGGTGGTCATGGGGTGATAACGGCGAAAGAACGAAAGACTGTAAAAATATACACTATTCCGGCCGCCATTCGAGGCACGTTACCCTGAGCTCATGTGTGCCAACTATCGTCCGTCCTCCCGTGAAGCACTGGCGGCATTTCCGCTGCCGCCGCCGGACTTCAGCTACGGCGAGGCCTACCCGGGTTCCATCGTCCCCGTTGTCACCAACTTCGCGCCGCGTGAGTGGGTTCCGGCATGCTTCGGCCTGATTCCCGCTTGGGCCAAGGATGCCAAGATCGCGCGAAGCACCTACAACGCCCGCACGGAAACCGTTGGAGAGAAGCCTTCGTTCCGCAACGCCTGGAAGCGGGGGCAGCTTTGCATCATTCCTGCGGATGCCATCTATGAACCGAGCTACGAGACGGGGAGGGCGGTGCGCTGGCGGATAGAGCGAACGGATGGCAAGCCGATGGGGATCGCGGGCCTGTGGGAGCGGCAACTCAAGGACGACGGGCTACCCTCCTGGTCCATGACCATGCTGACGATCAATGCCGACAACGATCCGCTGTTCAAGCGCTTCCACAAGCCGGATGACGAGAAGCGGTCGGTGGTGATCCTGCCTGACGATGCCTGGGGTGACTGGCTGCGGTGCAAATCGGAGAACGAGGCGCAGACACTGCTTAACGAGTGTGAGGTCGAGCTTAGGGGATCGCCAGATCCGAAGTAAAGGCTGGATGCGTGAGTGGCGGCTGGGGGAGGGGCGCATTTCCTGGGGCTCGATTCTTCGCTCTTGGCGTGTTGGCTGACCCATCTGGGGTATCCAGACCAAGGAGTCCGAGCGGTGCAATGCCTAGTCGTAGAAGATGGTGTTGGGCTGCGCGCCGCGCACGGAGGAGCTCATGACTCTGTTTGGGCGGCTGCAGCCGGACTTTGTGGGGGGGCAGAGTTGGAGAGGTTGCTGACCGCATAGAGGTTGATCTCCAAGTCGGCAAACTTGAAGCCCAACAGCTTGGTTCGCTATGGCAAAATTGGCAATCTATGGCAATCAAAGAGCAAGATCGGCAAGGATCGCAAAATGGTAGCCCCTAAAGACGAAATACTGACCCTAGAGGAAGTTGCGGCCTACCTAAAAGCCGGAAAGCGAACCGTCTACCGACTCGCCCAACAAGGCGACATACCTGCCTTCAAACTTGGGGGGACATGGCGGTTTCGGCGCAACGAGCTAGATCGCTGGATTGCCGCCAGTATCGAAAAAAATCCGAAGCCAGGGGGGCGCTGATGCTGCATTTTTCCCCCCTAAATAATTTCATGAAATGTGTAGGAAGCCGCCGTGTCTCGACTTACTGACCTACTAGCTCGCATCAAAGCGAAGGATGCACAACTAGGGGCCGACCTAGAACGAGAGTTCAAAGCCCTATCTTCACGACTGCCTTTCGGACTGAACTTTGAGCGTCACAGCCCGGAAGCGGTGGAGCTGCCGCTGCGCCCTATTCGCAAGGGTGACAAGGTTCGTGTGTTACCCCCACGAGGATCGACCAAGAAGGGTGACCTGCGCCTCTGGCAAGTTAAGGCCATTCATAAGGCAAAGAATGTGGCCGACCTAGAGCTGCTGAATACAGCCGAAGCGGAAATGCAGTCTGTCTCTCTCGATGATCTGGTGGTCGTGGCCGAGTTCCGCGACACGATTTATCCGGGGCTTGTCAGTACTGGCAAGGTAGAAAGAGGCGGAGAAAAACCGTTCCACACTATCATCAACGGCGAGAATTTCCATGTCCTGAAGGCGTTGACCTACACGCACCGAGGTAAGGTCGATGCCATCTATATTGACCCTCCATACAACAGCGGCGCGAAGGACTGGAAGTACAACAACGATTACGTTGAAGGTGACGATCTATATCGACACAGCAAATGGTTAGCCATGCTGGAGCGCCGATTGCAAGTCGCACGGGAACTGTTGAATCCTCAGGATTCAGTGCTGATCGTGACCATCGATGAAAAGGAATATCTGCGATTAGGATTGCTACTTCAGCAAACCTTTCCTGAAGCAAGCATGCAGATGATCTCGACGCTCATAAACTCAAAAGGTACAGGCCGTGCAAATGAGTTTCGACGTGTTGATGAGTACATCTATTTTCTTTGGTTTGGAGCCGCCAAGATAGGTCGATTGAGCAATCCATCTTCTTCTGCAATAGAATTGAATGATGCGCCGGAGGAAGATGACGACGATGTCGATCAACAAGACTCTGAAGGCAAAAATTCTGGAAAAGATGATTTTGGGATTGGTCTTGACTGGCAAACCTTTCGCCGACGAGACTTAGCTTCTCGACGTGGCACCAAAAAGGGCGGCCCCCGGCAGTTCTATCCAATTTACGTCAATGTCGAAACCGGTTGCATTGAAGCAGTTGGTGACCCCTTGCCACACAATGAACCTCGCACCAACGCACCCGAGAGAGCGGGCTGTGTTGCCGTTTTTCC
This sequence comes from Zoogloea oleivorans, assembly GCA_030157785.1. Lineage (GTDB taxonomy): Bacteria > Pseudomonadota > Gammaproteobacteria > Burkholderiales > Rhodocyclaceae > Zoogloea > Zoogloea oleivorans_A. The sequence goes on along the minus strand of JAOAUC010000018.1, from coordinate 31,404 downwards.
TATAAGGAAAGACGGCACCGAGATGAACTGGTCCGCCATAGGCCCGACGTTTATCAAGAGGTGGCAAGATGGTTACGCTCGTGCAGGGAAAGCAACGCCTGAACAGCCACAGAAATACATCATTCAATACCTAAAGGCTGGACCAATCAAGGATATAGAAGAAGGTCGTGCGACTGTAACAGGACGAAATCCTGATGGGTCGGTAATAGCTGAATATCCGGAGGCTCTGGTTAAAACGCCGACAACGCAGTGGGCTTTCAAATCGCACAATTCAGAGCATTACGGGACTGGGGTGCTTACATCCCTTATCCCCAATCGCACGTTTCCTTTTCCGAAGTCACTCCATGCCGTTGAGGACGCACTGCGTATATTTCTATCCGAGAAGCCCGATGCGGTCATTTTGGACTACTTCTCAGGCTCAGGCACTACGGCCCACGCAGTAATGCGACTAAACCGCCAAGATGGTGGCCGTCGCCAATGCATCTCCGTCACTAACAACGAAGTCGCGGCAATCGAGCAGGATGTCCTACGCAAGAATGGGCTGCGTCCAGGTGACCCGGAATGGGAAAAGCATGGTATCTGTGATTACATCACCAAACCTCGCGTCGCAGCCGCAATTACCGGCAAGACGCCGGACGGAGAGCCCATCAAGGGTGAATACAAATTCACCGATGAATTCCCAATGGCCGAAGGGTTCGAGGAAAACGCCGAGTTCTTTACCCTGACCTACGAGGCCAAGAGTGCCGTCAACCACAATCTAGCCTATGCCCGCATCGCCCCACTGCTGTGGCTGCGTGCCGGCGCAAGCGGTAGCCGCATCGACAAGCTGCCAGAAGAGGGTTGGGCTATAGCAGACTCATATGGACTGCTAACCGACGTGGATCAGGCTACCCCCTTTATCCATGCCCTCAATAAAGCGGACAGCCCCAGTATCGCCTACATCGTCACCGACGATGATCGCCGCTTTCAGTCAATCGCCAAGCGCCTACCGGGCAATGTGGAGCCAGTGCGCTTGTATGAGTCCTATCTGACCAATTTCAGTTTTGCCAATGGGGAGTAAGGCATGAAGTTCACCCTCAAGGACTATCAACGCGACGCAGTGCGCGATGCCTTGGCTAATCTCAGAAAGGCTCGCCGTTATTGGCGCAGCGAATCTGACAAGACTGCGTTCTCTCTGACTGCTGTCACCGGCGCAGGTAAGACCGTTATGGCCGCAGCCGCATTCGAAGCGCTGTTTCGCGGCGATGACGAATTCGACTTTGATGCCGACCCTGGCGCAGTGGTCATTTGGTTCAGCGACGATCCATCTCTAAACGAGCAGACCCGATTCCGCTTGATGGAGGCGAGCGACCGTATCAACCATACCGACCTGGTGGTGGTTGAGAATACGTTCAATCGCCCCCGATTTGAAGCTGGGAAAATCTACTTCCTCAACACCCAGAAGCTGGGGAAGAACAGCCTGCTTGTCCGGGGGCACGACCAACACGAGCTGGAGGCCAAGGCGGGCGACTTGCTGCCAGAAACCCGCCCCGATCTGCGGGCCTACACGATTTGGGACACGATCCAGAACACCATTGAAGACCCGGAGTTGACGCTTTATCTGGTACTGGACGAGGCGCATCGCGGCATGGGTGACGCCACGCCAAGAGAAAAAGGAACCATCGTTCAGCGCCTCATCAACGGTTCTGGTGGCGTGCCTGGCATCCCGGTCGTGTGGGGCATCTCGGCAACTGTCGAGCGCTTTAATCAGGCGATTGAGTTCGCCGGCAAACACATGAAGCTGCAAAACGTGGTGGTCGATGCAGCAAAGGTCCAGGAATCTGGCCTCATCAAAGACACAATTCTGCTGGACATTCCTGATGAAGTCGGCGACTTTGATACGGTGCTTGTGCGGCGGGCAACCGACAAGATCAAGGAGTCAACCACGGCTTGGGCCGAATACGCCAAGCAGCAGGAAGAGGCGGGAGTCGTTGTTCCGTTGATGGTGCTGCAAGTACCCAATACACCGGATCCGAACGAGATTGGGCGGGCGCTGGACACCATCTTCGAGCGCTATCCCGAGTTGCCAGCCACCAGCGTTGCTCATGTCTTTGGCGATCACACCACGCAGCGCTTTGGCAATCGTGACGTGCCCTACATCGAGCCGCAGCGCGTGCAAGATTCGACATGGATACGCGTGCTGATCGCAAAGGATGCCATCAGTACAGGCTGGGACTGTCCTCGTGCAGAGGTAATGGTGTCCTTCCGGGCCGCCAGCGACCGTACCCACATTACCCAGTTGCTGGGCCGTATGGTGCGTTCTCCTTTGGCCCGTCGCATTCCTGGTAACGACCGATTGAACGCTGTGGACTGCTTGCTGCCCAAATTCAGCAGGAAGACTGTGAAAGAGGTTGTCGATTCCTTGATGACGGGCGACGAATCGGCTGCGCCCTCGGGCCGCATTCTTATCGATTACGTTGAGGTCAAGCCTCACCCGGATGCATCCGCACCCGTATGGGATGCTTTCGAGGCTCTGCCGTCCCAAACTCGACCCCAGCGAGGGGCAAAGCCTGCGAAGCGATTGACCGCACTAGCGCATGAGCTGGCGTCAGATGGCATCCTTCAGCATGCCGGCAAACTAGCCCATGCAGAGATGCACAAAGCGCTGGATGTGTTTCAGGAAAGTCAGAAGGAAAAGATCGAGGCCAAGCGTAAGTCCGTGATGACCGTGGATGGCAAGACCATCATTGCGGATATGAAGGGCAAGGTGAAGACCTTCGATGAATTCTGGGAGGACGCCGATGTCGCGGTGATCGACGACGCCTACCGGCGCGCAGCGCGCATTTTCAGCCCAGACATTGCCCGTACCTACGTCGAACATCTGGCCCAGAAAGTCGCCAACGTTGACGATGACCCAGAGGAGTACTTGGAGGCCATCGTCGAGGCTCGTGTCACGGTGGCCGGCCTTGGGTTGGTGACCGAGGCTCAAACCTATTTCGACGCGAAAGCTGACGAGCTGGCAAAGGCATGGCTGGCGACTTACGGACCAAAGATCAAAGCGCTCAGTGACGACCGGAAGGAGGCGTACCGGCAGATCGTCGAGATGAGCAGCGAACCGCAAAGCATTGATTTGGCCAAGCCCGAGTCCCGTTACGAGGCGACCAAGGCGCGTGAGAATGACAAGGAGGTTGCATTCCCGACTTGGAAAAACCACCTGCTCTGCGACAAGGATGGAAAGTACCCTGCCGAATTGAATGAGTGGGAGCGCGCCGTGGTTGAGGCTGAGTCGAAGCGGGAAGGTTTCCGCTTCTGGTATCGAAATCCGCAGCAGCCAGGACAATCGTCGCTAGGGATTGCCTACTTGGAAGACGAGCAATACAAAGTCGTTCGCCCTGATTTCGTGTTTTTCGCTGAGCAGGACGGCAAGGTGTCTGTTGATTTGGTCGATCCACATGGCCTGCATTTGGCTGATGCATTGCCCAAGCTGAAAGGACTTGCTATCTACGCCGAGTTCTACGGTAGTGCGTACCGTCGTATCGAGTCCGTTGCAGAAGCGTACGGCAAGTTGCGTGTGCTGGACTTGAAACGCTCCGAGGTACGCCAAGCTATCGGGGGTGCAACAAGTGCGAAGGGGCTATACGAAGGTGCATTAGCCAAAGATTATGAGTAAAGAGCAGGTAACCTTCGCATAGCCGACAGGCTTCAGCGGTAGACCCTAGGTCGCCTTCCGATGAGCGACCTGTTGGAGCGAACTTGATGGCTCTAGACCGCACCCTACCCAGCTCCGACCAGACATCGACCAGACAACAAAAAAGCCAACCCTCGCAGGTTGGCCTTTTTTCTTGCAGATCAACGACCTGCAGGAATTCGATCTGGAGCGGGCGATGGGAATCGAACCCACATTACGCTCAATTTTTGTCTGCTTGACACCGCATTCGGAGCCGTCCGGACTGCAGTTCTATGGGCTCCTTACAAAAGGCCCGGCCGCGTGGGGATGCTCTGATTTCCCTTCTCAGAGAGTCTTCGGATCGGACGACTTCTTCACCGCCGACATCACCACCACAACCAGACCCCATGCACTCCTGAGAAATAAAAAAGCACGCGCACGATTAGTCGTGTGCTTCTCATGCCTCAAGCAAAGGCGCAATTAATCACGCCTCTCGTCGAACGTGTCCACATAGTCATCGCGACACTGGGCACAAAGAGGCTCGCCATCAAGAACGGTCACTGCAGGTTCGTCTTCGTGGTGGGTACAAGTCGAATCTGGGGGGAGAAAATATTCGTTGTCACAGTTACTCATGCAAAATTCTCACAAAATCGTTAACGGTCTTTGTTCGTTAAGCTTACCTGTGATGAGGCTTGTCTGTGAGGGGAAAAAATTCACCTCTGCGTAGAAAAATGGTGATGAGTCAGTAATGCTCCTTCTGCTCGCAGAATGTGTAAAGCTCTTGCCGGAAATTGATACTCTCTCCGCTCTGATGGACAGACTCAAAGTTTGTTGGACAATATAAACCGCCCCCGAGAGCGGTTTATATTAGATCAGCCTGGTTGATTAACACTTAACGAGCCTGACCGACGTTTAAACACTATCTTCGTTACCTCATTGGCCTCTCGGTGGTGTGGGGCCTCGCCTGTTTCAGTCCTCTGAGCTTACGGGGCCTCGCCCCGCTTTTAAACGTGGGGAGATGTAAGGCCACTTACGAAGTCAGCCCACCACTGCATCATCTCGCGCTCTGGCGTATCAAACCGTTTCAGTCTGCACGCCACGGCAGGGTTAGGGCCGTCATGCTTTAGCTTTTTGTCGTACTGCGACAAGTTGAAGTCAATTGCTGAGAACGATGGTTCTATGATCTTTTGCCTGGCATTCTGAGTGAGGATGAGAGACTCACGTAAACTTGCAGTCTCGTGCCCCAAGGCTTTCTTGATTACCTCTAAGTTAAATCCGGCTTCTCTTAAGTAGAAAGAGCCGGTTAGCCGAAAATCTTTAATCACGTAATCCTTCACGTCATGTTTTAACGCGCTTACTGCAGAGCTAAGTGTAAATTTTGAAATCGGCTGATGTAGACTGTTTTCTCTTGTAAAAATCCACTCAGAACCGCTCGATAGCCCTTTCAATTCTTCAAAAATCGCCAGGGCTTGCTTGGACAGGAGCACTGAATGCGGTTTGTTGCTCTTCATTCTCTCGCCGGGGATGGACCATTCTTCTTGCTCGAAGTTGATTTCCTCCCATTTTGCTTCAATCAGCGCTGATCTGTGGATAAGACACAGCATCAGCAGGCGAAGTGCAAGCTTGTGCGTCTGTACTAGAGATGACTGATTGATCGATCTAAGTAGTTTTCCCAGTTCGTCAGATGTCAGTGCCACTTCGCGGCTCTGTTTGCGAATTTTGGTGGTATTGCTTTGCATTTTTTCTTTCATATTTTATGCATCCACTTCATTGGAATCTTGTTGTAGGAAGCTGTTTGTTTCTGGATTCTTTTGATTTGCGTGCACTGCCAAATATCAATTTCAGACGCAATCAAACCCACTGATTTTAACCCCAAGGAAATCTGCCTTGAAAACGACCATTTTTGAATCTTTGCATAGATTGTCGAGCGAGACAATCCTGTTTTTTTCAACAAGCTCCCGGCGCCGAGTTCAATAATTAGCCATTATTGAGTGCGTAGTCATCATGGTTATCCTTAAGTTCATTTAAAGTCGACGCTCCTGTTTTCTGGTCTACACAAACCCTCGTTCTGCCATGGAGAGGGGCCGGTGATCACCGCCAATGATGAAGTGGTCGATAGTCCTAACGTCCACTAAGGACAGGGATTTCTTCAGTACGCCTGTCAGTTGGATGTCGGCGTTGCTGGGTTCTGCGACTCCGGAGGGATGGTTATGCGCAAAGATCACCGCCGCCGCGTTATGGCTAAGGGCCAGCTTCACCACCTCCCGGGGATAGACCGAGGTTTGCGTCAGCGTCCCCCGGAAGAGCTCCACGTCGGCAAGCAACCGATGCTGGGCATCCATCAGCAGAACCATGAACACCTCGTGGGGCCGCTCCGCAAGCCGCAGGCGCAGGAAGTCACGCACCTTGTCCGGACTGGAGAGCACGTCGCCTTCCTGCATCTCTTCGCTGAGTGCACGGGCCAACAGCTCCTTGGCCGCATCCAGAATGCGCTCCGAACTATCGTCGGCGCCCGTCTCCCGTATCGTCAGCGGCCGGCTGCGCAGATTGAACAGATCCGCCAGGGATTTTCCGGCCAGAGACGCGGCGGTGGCGTCCCCCAGCAGCAAACCGAGCAAGGTCGCGTTGGGCAGTGAACGAATAGGCATGATCTTGGACATGTTTGGTACTCCTTGAAATCGTCGGCAGCTCAAACCGCCAGCAACAAAAGCAAAATAGGAAACCCCGACTACCTTGCGGCAGCCGGGGTCAGGGGGTATCGATGGGGGAACGTGGTGATGAGGCGACGGACTGGTCGGCGCCATGGGAATTGATTGAACCTAAGCCGGCAGGGCTGGGGGCACCGGGTTGGAGCGTGTAGCCCGTTGCCGTGCATCGCCAAGCCGGGCATCCAGCCGATCCGCCAGCGGCTTGCGAGGGCTTTCCGCCTGGTTTGCACCCCTGATTGGCTCCTCCTCCCGTCCTGTCTCCGGGTAGAACTCGTCGATCACGGACGCCGCGTCCTCCTCCAGCTCCTCGAACGCCCCATTCGCAAACCCCACCCGCGCCGCCAAATCCAGCGCCGCCTGATCGAAGCCCGCATCCCGCCGTCGCTGTCGTTCAGCCTGCGCCTCAGCCAACGCCTCCGCCAACGTCATCCCGGTGCGTACCGTCAGATCGACATAGTAAATAGGCGCACGATGCGACTGCGTCGTCGATTTTCCCCGAAGCCGGAGATCCAACGGCAGGCAGGACAGCAACCCACCCGACAGCGCGAAGAAGTAAGTCAGCCTCGCCGCCAGCGTCCGGATGCTGTTAAACCCCGTCGTCCGGAAGACAAAACTGCCCAACTCATCCTCCTCCCCGATCCGCACATTCAAGCGGCCGTAAGGCTTGCAGATCCCTTGGCCGAACTCGCAGCCGTGAGGCGTGGGGCAGGGCATCCCTTGAATTCCGGCAGACGTCGCCCGCTTGCACGTCTCTCCGTTGCCGACACACACCGGCCGACCGTTGGTCCGGTCGAACAAGGTGTAATTCGCCCGCAGGTTCAGATCCACCTCGTCAAAGAGCAACCGCACCGGAATCGCCCGCAGCTTGGCGCCGGGTGTTTTCCGTAGTGCTTCATCAAGCGGATGGTTGATCCATCCGTCCCGCGCCTGTACCTGGCTCGTCAGCGTGAACTCGTCATCCTTCTCCGGCAGCCGCTTGCCGGCCTTCTCCACCACCTTGCCGATTGCAATACGTCCCACCACCGGCGGGGTCAATGCCAGTCCCTTGATCATCATGTGTCCTTCCATCTAGAGCCGTTACGCCCGCAATCCAAGTAAAAAAGGCCATGCTCTCTGGGGGGCATGGCCGCTGTGCTGTCCCGTCACGCCATCACCAGAAAGCGCCGGGAACCGGGTTTGGTCTTCACGTAGATCTGAGTGAGATCGGGATGGTCGGCAGTGAGCGCCGACACATCGAGCACCGTGCTGTCCTTGCTGCGTTTCCAGGTCACTTCACCCGTCTCGAAGATCGCTCGGGTCGCATCGCCCATGCGCTCCTGAATCCGCTGCTTGAGCTGGCTCTCCGTTTCCGCGTCTCGCGCCAAGGTCTGCCGCACGTTCACCAGATCCGAGAACAGCGCCGACATCGGCCGGTCTTCCGCGAGATCGATGATCCGACCCGAATCCTGGGGATACAGGCAACGCAGAGCCCGATCCGCCGACTCGGACCCATCCGCTGGCGGTGGCGTATCCGTCTCCACAAACCGCCAGAACTGCTCCTCCAGCGTGGTCAGCTTGTCGATCAGGTCATCGTCCCGTTCGATCCGGTGAATCTGAAGATCCTGACCTCCCAGCAACACCGCCACATCCGCCGCCTGCTTGCCGGTCACGGCGAGCTGGTGCATCACCTGCAACTGCACATACTCCGGCACCCCCTCACGCCACAGAAGCGAACCGTTGATGCCCGCCGTCTTGCATTCGAGAATCTGCACATCCGGCGCCCCGGTGACTTCCCGGTCGATATTCGCCAGCATCCACGGATAGCTCGGGTGTTGCAGCACCGCATTGATCCGCCGGACCCGGTAGCCCGTTCGCCGGGTGTAGTGGTTCGCCACGATGGGTTCCAGCAAGGTGCCCCAGTACATCGGACTGGTTTCATCGTTCGGGTCCGTCTTGGGCAGATCGCCGTCACGACCGGTTTTCTCGAGCCACAGCTCCAACTGAGACTTGTAGGGATTCAGCCCCACGGCAGCGGCAGCATCTGAACTGCCGATGCCTTGTTTGCGCACACCCAGCCATTCCTCCCGGCCGAGCTTGTTGGTTTTGACGAGCTTCAGCGCCTTGCGGGGCTTGGCCTCGGATACGGCAGACGGTGCAGTCGCAGTCATGGCGGCTCCTTCTACTAAAACAAAGACGAAAGAAATCCCCGGCCGGCATGCACCGGGCGGGGACGGGAAGGTGAGAACGAAGCGGAGAGGAAGCGAAGGAAGAGAACGGGTACAGATCAGGCCGCCAGCGCCAGGGCTTCATCGAGGGCACGCTGTTTAAGGACCGCACCCTGACCGAACCAGGCGCTGTCGAGACGGTATTCCGGGCCACGGGAACGCTTCTCGTGATCGACGTACTCGGTGATCGAACACAGCAGACCCCACGCGGTGCCCTTGGCCGCATCGAGTTCCGCCCCCCGGCCATGCCCTTCGTACATGGCCTGCACCTTCTTCAGCGCCCGCTCATTGATGAGCCCCCGGCCCGAGTCCTGAGCCGCATCGCTGTTGCAGAGCACCCGCAGAAAGTAATTCAGCGCCTCGTGGCTCTTCACCTTCCGCTCCGACAGGGTGCGCATCCGGTACATGAAGCCATCCCACTGAGACACGGCAACGCCCAGCTGCTTCTTCACCGCCTGAGCATCGAAGCTCGTCCGGTGCGGCACCTTGATCGCTGAGCTCGCGCCATTCAAAGCCACCGTCAGCGTGTTGTTGCACACCACCCGGATCGTCGTTGGCGTCGCCGTCGTGGCCAGCGTCCCATCGCAGGACGTGGCCAGCAGCAGATAGCCCTTCACGCAATCGTTGCCCTTGAGCACCGTCTCCTTGCCGGTGCGTGCCAAAGCCCAGAACTTGCGGCCTTCCTTGAGGACCCCGGCCGTCTCCAGCTCGTAGCCCGAGATATCCACGAGATCCCGGTAAAACTCCAGTACCTCTCGGGGCTGCACCACCTGGTAACGATCACTCACCACTGACAAGGCTTTGTGACTGTCGCTGCGGTACAGCACCTTCTGGTCCGGGAAGGTCTTGATCGAGCCGAGCGCACCGGCCATTTCGGCCATGTAACAGACCGGCGTCTCAAGAATCTGCCAGTCCATGCCGGCCTGCTCCGCCCAGACCTCGATGGGTTGCTGCGCGGGGAGGGCGTTGCCCAGCTGATGCCAGGGCGTCTCGCCCACGTAGGCCATGGTTTCAATCTGATGTGCCATGAGAATCCTTTCGAACATAAAAAAGCGGATGCCCAACCCGGGCATCCGCATACACATAAAAAAGCAGCCGAAACGCTCAGCGCGGATCCGGCAGTGCAGGGGCAACGAAGGTCTTGGCGTCGTCTGCGCCAAAGACGTGATCGCAATTGAGGCAATGGAAGTTCGCGAGCACCGCGTCATCGATCACCTGACCGAGCTTCGAGCCGGCCATGCCGCCGGCCGTCCCGCCCATCAAGCCGCCGACGAGGGCACCGGCAACACCGCCCACCGTGAGGCCGACCGGACCGGCGAAGGCTCCGAGCACCGAACCGATGCGTGCACCGCGCATAGCACCGATGGCACCGGTGGCCGCACCACCGGCAAAGCCTACGGCGGTCCCGACCTTGCGGGCACGGTCGAGGGTTTCACTCTGAAGCGACTTGCAACGAGGGCACTGGGTAGTCATGAGCATCTCCTGAACGAGGATGAAGAAACCCCGCCGATCCCGGTGACAAAGCCGGAGAGGGCGGGGCGGGTGAGCCAGGGGAGGGGTAGCCGAAACGGAGGTTTCAGCCGACCTCGGACTGGTGGTCAGGAGGGATGTACACAGCCGAGATTTTTTAGAAACAGGACGCGGGACGCACTTCGCGCAGCGGTACGAGCGCCGAAAGTGCCGCTATTAGCAGCTAGTCGCTGCTAATAGCAAGGTTTTGGGCAAGATGATCATTTTTTGGCGCAGGCCACCCCGACATCGTTCGGGAGCCATGAAGGCAAGCAGCCACACAGGACGGCAACACCAAGTGTGTGCCTTCGCGTTATCCGAAGCATCTGAGTTTTGGGGGCAAGGGCGGTGTGGTGGCACCGGTGATGCACAAGCTTCCCTTAGCGATTGATGGCTGAGTGCTTCCGTGGATTTGTGAGAGCGCGCCCTGGATGGACGCATCGTACTGACCTGCGAAATCGTGCCCGGCACCGGAACACCTTCTTGATGGGCTGAAAGACCACATAACCCGATCCCGCTGACGGAGGCGGGCATGCCGCTTCTCTGATTCCCTGCACAAGGCAGCCTCTTGTATTGCCGTGTGCTGCGCTCGTGGGCATCGACTTGAGTGCCTTCAGTGCCGCATTCAAGAGCGTTAAGCAACTCTTGGTTCCAACTGCGTGTGCAACTCATCACGAAATGAGTGTTGGGCGAATGGCTCTCATAAACGAAGAATTAAAGAATAGATTTTAAAAATGTTTTTTTCGTTGAAGGGTGGTCTCCACTTTTATTTAATGAGCTACCTGAGAAACGGAGGAAACGGAGGAAACGATGAAACGAATTATTCGAATCCGTGAGGTGTGCTCAAGACTGGGCGGGATCTCACGGAGCACCTTTTACAATTGGATTAACCCGTCCTCGAAATACTTTAAGCCAGATTTCCCTAGGGAGGTCCGGATTGGAAATGTTGTCGGGTTTCTAGAAAGCGATATCGATGCGTACATTCTGCGTATTGCCGAAAGCACGGGTCTGAATTCCTTAAAGGAGATATAAAAATGGCTTATAACAATGCAGGTGGTGGTCGTATCCAAAATCATCCGTTTCCGCTTGATCGGTTTCCGATTGAATTCCGCGAGGCGGTAGAGAACTTTCATTACAAGACGGGAGTATCCATTCCTGCTGTGGCCTCCGTGGTACTCGGGGCTCTATCCATTGCGTGTCAGAGCCGAATACGGGTCCGGAAGAATGCCGCATCGGAGTCTCCTGTCACGATCTGGACGCTCGTCGCGCTGGAGTCCGGGGAGCGCAAAACCACGCTGCTGAATCTGGTGATGAAAGTCTTGCGTGAGTATGAGACGGCACTTTCTCAGACAGCTGAAAAGGCAAGACTTGAGTTCGAAGCTCAGCAAACGTTGTACAAGGCAAAAAAACGCCGGATCAAATCGCTGATGGACGAAGTCATCAAGAACGGTGAGGCGCCAGATGGACTGTTGAAACTGCATATGGAGATCAGTCAAGGCGAGCCGACCATGCCCGCAGTCAGGCGGCTGATCCATGAGGACGTCAGTTCCGGCGCCTTGCTGGAGAACATGGCGAAGCACTCAGCGTCGACGTCGATTGTGACGGATGAGTTCGGTTTTTTTGTGTCGGGAAGAGCACTCAGTCGCATAGCGCTATTGTGCAAGGCCCATGACGGATCTGATATCACGTCAGACCGGAAGTCTGAGGACACCTTGCGCATCAAAAAGCCACTGGTGACCATGGTTTTGCTGGGTCAGAACGGAGTCATTGATGATTTTGTGAAGAAACATTATCAACAACTCGATGAGAGCGGCTTCTTGTCGCGGTTTCTCATTCCTGTATGTGAGTCCCATGTCGGCTATCGGACACAGGCCCAAGCTAGGCCGGTCAATCCCGCGGCGCTCGATGCTTTTGATCGGAAGATAAGTTCGCTTTTGCAAGCAAGCGAGAATGGCTTAGACGAGGACAAGCCTAAAGTCTTGGCTTTCGACTTTGACGCACAAAGGCGGTGGGATGCCTATTATGATCGTGTTGAAATTGATATGCGTGATGGTCGGTATTACAGTCGCTTCCGGCCTCTTGCGTCGCGATTGGCTGACAAGGTGGCGAGAGTTGCTGCAATCCTGCATTACGCTTACGACGGATCGGGAGATATACCGTATTGTCAGATGGAAAGCGCAATCGCAATCGTGGATTGGTATGCCCAGTCATATGTGTCAATCTTTGGGTTTCAATCCATGAAGGTTGAGGACAGGAATGCAATATTGTTGGCGCAATTCCTGGTGCGAAGAGTGGGGTGGTCGTACGGTATATATAATATAAATCGATCATATTTGTTGCAGCGCGCGCCAACGCCCCTTCGACGTGCTGGAGTTTTAGGCGCGACGATCGACTATTTGATATCTCAAGGATGTATGCAAGAGGGTGTTGATGTTTTTGGAAAGCCGATAGTGGTCGCGTATTACAATAATCTCAGTAATTTCTTGAACGCAAGGCTGAACTGTACTTGAATAGCACGACACTCGCCGGCGAATGGAGTGGGTTTGCGCATTGCTAGGAAGATATTGTTTTAATTGATCAACTTCCGAGTTTGATTTTATGCGTAGATCCACTCTTCGTTTGACTTGAATGTCATTGATAATTTTCGATATTCATACTGATGGGTCGGGGAGAATTCCATTTGCTTGGTTGACTTGGTCTAATATAGACGGTGTTTGGGATTTATTGGTGCTAGAGTGAGTCTTGCCTGTCGGATCGGAAGGGGGGGCTTGATGATCCCCCATTTTATTGTGTAGAAATTCACCCAAGACAATCTCGGTTGCAACCGTAAGCATGTACGTCGGTATTTTTGTTCTTTTGCTGATCTCGCTACTTATTTCAGATGCTTTGGATAACTTTTTGTTCTGGATTTTTGATGAGACTTCAAATAAAGCAAATAGCCACCCGTTTATCCATCGACCATTTCTTATTTTTTCCTTTTCAGTGCTTTCGGAATGCTTGAGTATCTTGGGTCGGATGAGTGCAGCCAGTTGTTTGCAATCTGTTGTGGTGATGCTGTTAGGTAGTTTTGAATTGAATTCGTTAAATATTTGATGTGCTATTATTTCCAGTTTTGGGTACTTTGTTTGTTGCGTCTTGGTATTGGTGACTGGATGCTTGTCATTCCAAAGCGACGATGCAGTATTAAGCAGAACAAGAAGGTCGGTCGGTGCACTAGATCTATGCGTGCAGTTGATTATATTTTCTGCGTCATCTGGGAAGTCGCTCTTAGACCACACCTTGTCGTCCGCAGCGTTGGTGTTATCTGCGGGTGATTCTTCACTGTCAGGACTGTCTGTCGATAAAAGGCGATTATTCTCTGACGGGTTCGCTGTTTCAATTTTTTCGACACGCGTCAGCTCTTTTGAATGATCATTATTCTCATTAGATATTTCCCATTCTAATGGTTTAAGCTCTTCAGCAGGAACGGGCTCTTTGTCGGGAGTGGGCTTTGGCGTTGGCTTGTCCCATTTGATCGGTTCAGCTAGCTTATGTTTTAAAAGCTCAGCTTCCGGTGTGGTTGGCCTGCTGATATCGTTGGCGCGAATGATACTGGCAGCAGTATCTATTTCGATCTTTCTGAAATCGACAAACGTACTGAGATCCCAAACAAGTGCGACGATGTCTGTCGTTGTGATTCGTTTCTCTTTTTTGGTAAAAAGGCTGCGATCAGACTTATATTTACCAAAGGTCAGGAGAAGCTTGTCATCTTTGGGGGGGTAGTCAGAGAGGGAGAATCTAACCAGATCAGCTTTGTCAAAATGTACAGCATTCTCAAAGGTTGAAACGTAGGTTTCTCCATGTTGATAAAGCTTCATGCAGACGTGAGGGCTCAGCAAGAGATAGTCCGCTTGTTGGAGCTTAGAGGGAGCTCCGCCATGGCATCGCTGGGTTTCAAGTGTAACCGAACCGATGTCTAGCTCGTTCAGCAAGGAGCGAGTGACGATATAGACATCCGGGGTTTTCGGTACCTTGATATAAAAGGCAATCACTGGCGATGACTTGTCAAAGCTTCCGTAGTAGGCCGAACTGAGTAGCTTTGCCTGAGGCTCTTTCAGTAGCTCGGACAGTTCGGATAACGAGAGTGCGCGGCTGCCGTTGAAAGTGCTCCGCATCGGAAGGCTACTGATCGTTGGAATTATGGTTGGTGACACGATATGCACGCTCACGAGGATGGTAACCGTGTTTATCGGCCAAGATGAAGGTGACTTTAGGTCGTCACCCGATCGAACAGAACAGACGATCTCTGGCGTCGTGGGCGACCTCCCCTGGAGGCGTCCGTCTGCGGAAGGCAGCTTGATCCATAGCTGCGCGCCCGGCGGCATACTTTGACCCTCAGCGCCTGATCGGCCTTGCAGAAGTAAGCGAGGATGTTCAGCAGGTTCTTGCGTTTCTCGTCTTCGTGGTACTCGATACGCCCGATGGCAAGCCGGGTGTGCTTGTCCTTGGCGGTGCTGCGATGAGCGTTAAAGAACGTGCCTCTGCCCTCGGTGACGTCTTTGGACCAGTACTCGCCGATCTGTTCAGCCCGGTAGGCATCATTCCGGAGCCGGTCACTCTTGAAAAGAAAGAGAAGGTGGAAGTGATAGCAGCCGGATCGACTCTGCTCGATCTTCCAGAAGTAGGAGAGTAAGTCAGCGAAGAGGGAGGTCTTGCCATTCATGTTGGTGAGAAAGCGCTTGAAATCCGCGTCAGCTTGTTCTGGCTCGATCAGCGGCGCGATTTCACTGCGATAGGCGAAATCCATGCGTATCACGGTTATGCGTGATCGTACTTCGTCGAATAGATGGTCGATGTGATCAGCCCACTGTATGAACTGCGACTTCGCGCGGCTACGGCTCTCGTAGAGACGATCCTGAAAGCGTTTTGAGCGGCCTTCTAGGCGAATACATTCGATCAGGGCGTTGAACCTCGCTGCGTGGGGTATCCCATCACTGGAGAGGCTATGGCTCGATTGAAGAGGTTCCTGAGCAATCCTGAGCGCGATGCATGCGTTAAAGAAAAGCTCGATACATGGCGAGTAGAATCGACTTAAAGAATAGGCGAGTAACCAGTCATTGATCCGCGAGTAGTGGCGCTCCGTGAGCTTGGTCGGTCGATATCTGAAGCGTGGAGGGCTGTCGGGGTGATGCAGATAACCTGAATAGTCTGTCCCGATGCAGGTCTGAACGAATAGTTCGATCTCCAGCAGAGGATCTATCCTGTCGTCACCGGGATCGATCTTCGTGACATGAGGCATGTAACTTCGAAAGAAGCGCGCTAGTTCCTTACGTTGAGGATTGAATCGTCGTTGCTGAGCGTGGGTGTTCTTTGAGCTGTTGATCTTGACGGTCATCGCTATGATCCTTCTCGTGAGGTGATTAGTCGGTGATCACGGATTTATTTAGCGCTGGTGAATGATGGCGTAAGTTGATTGGTGAGGGCGCTGCTGACGTAATTTGCTGTCTGCGTTGATGGTTTGATCTTTTCTGGTTCTGAGCGCTGATTGCTTCAAGACAATCCCCGTTTGTGTATTGCAAGAGCAGCTCATTCCTCTATCCGCTAACCTGGCCTTCGCACTCTGCTCTGTAACTACTGCCTACTATCTGTAAATGAATAACATTTAATAATATTAAAATGCAAAACCTAAGAAACTAATGGTTGGCTTGATCAAGCTCTACGTTCAAGGCGTGATTGGCGCGAATGAGCCGATGATCTTGATGCGAACAGTCTTGTTTCTGCCACAATATATATAAGAGTTAACCTAGAAATATTCGATTAGATGCTGAGATGTGATAACCTCCATTTGCTTATCACTGAAGGACACAGCATGACGAACATCGAAAAATTTAAAACAGATATCGCTCAACTTGATGCGCAGATCGCGGAGCTTTCCGAGCAACGAGACCAACTGCTGCTGGAGATGAAGGAAGCGGAGCAAGAATTGACAAAGGTCGCTCTCGACGAGATCGTTGCCAAGCTCAAGGCCTTGAACGTAGATCCGACAGCGATTGCAAAAGCGCTGGGAATTCCAGTCGCGGAGTCCACTGGTAAGAAGCCTCGCGCGGCACGGGGAACTGCAGGGCCGAAGGCGAAAGGTGTCGCTAAGTATCGAAATTCCGTCGATCCGAAACTCACATGGAGCGGTAAGGGCCGTCAACCGGGTTGGGTTGTCACCTACCTTGGGAATGGTGGCAGTCTTGATCAATTGCTCATCAAGGATTGAGTTGTGCCTTGAGTCTC
Source organism: Zoogloea oleivorans (assembly GCA_030157785.1). Taxonomy (GTDB): domain Bacteria; phylum Pseudomonadota; class Gammaproteobacteria; order Burkholderiales; family Rhodocyclaceae; genus Zoogloea; species Zoogloea oleivorans_A. The sequence continues at coordinate 15,076 of JAOAUC010000018.1, read as the reverse complement.
CCTGTAGAGCGCTTGGTTCGGCGTCAATCCTATAAACTAAGCGCTCTTTCTTCATGCTATTCGAGTCGTAGGAGTGCAATCAGACGTGCCGCGTGATGTCTCGCGTTCACTAGTCTGCGCTGTACCCATTGCCTTAGATGTTCGGATGGGAGAAGCTCCGGAATTTGATGTCGTGTGGTGAGTCAAGGCTTCTTCAGGCCTCGGCGGGCAGGCATACAGGGCGTGCCCACGGCATTGAGCAGGAAGTCCGTGTGCACGGAACTGCTCATGCGCCAGCCCACGATGTATCGGGCAAAGGCATCCGTTGCGCGATCACAGATCCAATGTAGACTCCACGGAGTTGGCTAGCTGGCGAATGAAAAATCCCGTCTAAGCGGGACGAGTGTTGGATTGCGGCCTGGCCTCTGCAGAGCATCGTGGCACATGGTCACATCCCGCACATGAAGGGGCGCGCTCATCCCTTCACACACACCACCTGCTTCAGGGTATGCAGGATCTCGGTCAGATCGTTGTGATTGGCCAGCACCACGTCGATGTCCTTGTAAGCGCCAGGAATCTCGTCGATCACGCCCTTGTCCTTGCGGCAGATAGGGCCTTCGGTCTGCTTGGCCAGGTCACCTTCAGCGAATTGCTTTTCGGCTGCGGTACGGCTCATGCGTCGGCCGGCATCATGGGCGCTGGAGCAGAAGCTCTCTGGGTTGCCCTTTCCGCGAACAATGTAGCTATGCGCCCCCATGCTGCCGGGCACAATGCCCAACTCACTTTCACGGGTGCAAATCGCCCCCTTACGGGTCACCTCCACACATCCGATCCGTAGTGATGCTCCTTGGTCACGTACTTGTGGTGGCAATTCACCGCTTCGGTGGTGACCATAACGAGGGCAGGTGGCGCTCCAGTGCTTTGAGGACCAGATCGAGCAGCCTGCCGGTCGGCCATGGTGTGCCGTTTTCGATCGGGCTGGCTTGCCTCTCACAAAAAAGATCGGGATAGCGCTCAACGAGCAGATCGTCCAGTTCTTTGCGCATGGAGCGTACGATTAAGACAACCCAATTTAATGTTAGCGTTCTATTGAATCTATCTGAGGCCGAGTTGAGTGCCTTACATGCCGATGGATGGCTGCGATTGCTGCGTCCATTTTTAATCTGGCAGACGCATTTGCGGTATGCACATGAATGAGTGGCGGCAGCATTCCATGCACGAACACTTGTTCTTCTAACCATAGTAGAACTGTGTACCCAGTGCCGTGCGCGTCGTCACCCAAGTCGTGGTCAAGCGATAATTCCGTAACCTTTCCGGTCTTGAGAAGCGCAATGACATCTTCCGGCCAAAATGTTCGCAACCAGCCTTCTGGGGCGATTCGCTCATCGTCCAAAAAAACTTTCATGCAGCCCTCCGCGTTGCGTATCAAAGCAATATAAAACGCTCAGAAATTTACTGGAGCCTCGTAAATCATCGTTTTATGTGAGCCATGCTGATCTGAGTCGATTGTTCAAAAGCACATTTCCCTATATAGATGTATTTTGCAAGGCTTCCTTCTCAATTTCGAGACGAGTTTTCTTCGACTTCACGTGGCGCAAATTTTCAAGAACTTTCTTGGTATCAGAAATTCTGCCGCTGTAGTATTTCTGCAATAGCGTCTTGTTCAAGATAATAAACTCTCGGGCTGCGTCCAGTGTGCCGGCTACGATGGATGACCCCCTCTTTTGGGCCAGCAAGAATTCGTGGACTGTTCCCCACAAAAAGTATCAAACAATTTTCGCTCGAAAAATCTGCTTTCCTTGTGAGGGATAATCTCAGATGCGCCTTTTGTTCCTTTCTACCTAGCTTTGCGCGAATTTCTATTGAATTTGGAACGCCTGTGTATCTGGGAGGGAGCCTTGCCATAGCTTGGGCCGTCCAAGCATTCGCCTTGTATTCTGGAATGTCTATCAAAGTGAGTTTCATTTCACAGCGGCAATATCTATACGACGAACAGTTCAATCCGCTGAATTCATTCGTTTTCTAAGTTGAGCTTCGATTTTGCTCTCTCTATGCGACAGGGTGTGTCGCAATAATGGTTCATAGTCGCTTCGATGGTCAGTATCAATAATGAGGCGCTCGTGTATCAAAACAGATGAACCGGGAGGGTTTGTCGGTGGCACGCTGCACGGTTGAGCGGCTCATGCGCCGCCTGGGGCTGCGCGGGGTGAGGCGTGGCAATGTCGTGCGCACGACGGTCGGCGACAGCAAGGCCGCCTGTCCGCTGGACCAGGTCAATCGGCAGTTCAGCGCCGAGCGGCCAAAGCCGCTGTGGGTCAGCGATTTCAGTGTGCCGCACCAAGCGGCGTAAGAGATGAGGGTACGGTGACGCCCCATCCAACTGTCGAAGGCATTGTGCAGAAACAGATTGGCGAGCAAAGGACTGATGACACCACTTTGCGGGGTGCCACATCTCCTTGCAACAAGTTCGCCGTCCGGCAAGGTAGGGGTAATGCCGGGGTGAGGGAGGCAACCAAGCTCAAGCCAGCTTGTGGCTGATTTTCAAGAGTCAAGCCCCTGGGCGCCCGCTCCATGAAATCCTGCTGAGTTGGAATGGCGACGGGCTGGTGATTGACTTCTCCGCGGGTCGTTGTTCTTGCCTGGGCTCGAGGGGCGGCTAGAAGTGACAAGTCGGCTACTTCACGGTGTTTTGTATCGGCTTGCCAAAAATATCGTTAAGAATTCATTTGCAATGCCGTAATGGCTCAGGAAGGCCAAAAGTAGAATTTCGAGGTGCTTTGGTGAGTGATTGTCTATGTGCTTAAGAAGTGGCCGTTTTGGATTGCAGTGGTGTGCTTAAATGTATTAGCTACTGGCTATTGTTGAATAGAATATTGATTGAGATAACTGTTCCTTCCAGTTTCTTTGTGGTGGATTTTATTGTTTTTGAGTGTTATTTATGGTTGGTTTATGTTGTGTGAGTGTTTTTAAGATAGAGTGTGTAATTGATTAATTAAATAAATAGAGGGAGCTGCGAATGAACGCTAGAAACGAAATGGCCGAGCCGTGCTTTCATGTCAATGATGCTCTTAGAGACGTTGATGCTGTGCTTTCAGTACTAGAAAGTTATTGTGAAAACTGGGGTATGTATTTGTCAGAATTCCAAAATATCTTGGGTTCAGACTTGCTTCCGTTTGACAATGAGATGTCTATCGTTGGATCTTTGGCTGATTCCATCTCTCGATACAATAAGGACTGCTTTATTGTGCATGAGGCAAATATAAACAAGCACGGGAATCAAGCAACTAGTGGTGGCAGGAGCGATCTATTGGTGTATTCGTCGAATGATGAAAGTGAAATATATATCGAGGCTAAACGGCATCGCAAAACTATAAAATGCCAAGAAGAGCTGGTTGATGTCTTCTCGAAGTCAGAGACAAGTGACAATATTCGCTCTCTCATCGGAAAGGGATTGCGAGATTTTACGAAGACGACAGGAAAGGTGCACAGAATTAGAAGCAGAGGGCACGTGATGATGCTCTTGGCGCATCTGCAGTTTTCTGAGGAGTTCAGTCGCGCCGATGCTATTAGTCAAGTTGGTCGCGTATTCAAAAGCACGGTTTTAATTCGAAAAACCAATGCACCCGGTTCTGAAACGAGCAGGAAGAATATGGCGAAGAGATCAACCTTAGGCTTCTTGTTCGTTCCAGATACGCCTTCTTCTTGTGCACTGCTCGCAACAATGACGATACTGTAGAAGAGATCGGGGCGGACGCAGTTGCCCGAAGCCTCTACCAACCCCAGAGTTGGTAGAGCCGTAACGGTGGACATGCGCATCGGTGTGATGACATAGAAATTCTACTGGCTAAATTTGCTGAAAGAGTAGCTGTCATGCCTGACCAACTTGGTACTGCCGAGTACGCGGCCGCCATTTGTTCGCGGCTCTCCGGTCAGCGCCAGCCAGCAAGCGATGGCTTCAATCGCATTGGCCACTGTGATCTTCGTTACTCGGCAGCCCTGTTCATTCGCCTGCTCGGCCACCAGCACGCCGAGAGTTGCAAGAAACAGCTGCTTGCCAAATCAGACTCTGCCCAGCCCGGGCACGGCGAGTTCATTGAACAGTCGCACGCATGGTGTCAGGTCTAGCGTCCTGACCCTTCTGACACTTTCGATAGTGCCAGGTCCGAGTATTCCCCACTGCATTGTCATATCTTGTTGTCTTTGTTTTTCCTGCTGTTTTGCGAAAAGAATTGCCACAGTCGAACCAGTGCAAGGGTGTCCAGGCCGCAGTAGTCAAGCAACTGCGTCCGGAGCTGCTCCTTGCGGGTCGAGCTCGTGCCCGTATTGATGGCTTCCAGATAGGCCTCCATCGCCATGCCTCCCCCCTGCACGCCGTCGAGCGCGTCGTAGCGCAGCTCAGGAGCAATCGCCGGCAATACGCTCTTGATACTCCAGCTACCCTCTTGGCTTGGGTGGTAATAGCGTTCCCGGGCAATCGGCAGCAGGTCGACGACTCGTTCGTTGATCGCCAGCAATGCTCGCCTATCCCGCGGAAAACGCTCGGCCAGTTCCCGGATGCGGGCGGTCTCGAATCCGGCGTTGTAAACGAACACCGGCCCGCGCTCACCGCAGGCGGCGACTAGCGCCTGGGTAAAGGCTTTGGATGGATCCTTGCCTGATAGATCGAGAAAGGATTGGTGCTCCAGCTTTCCGGTCCGGGACAGGCGGTGCAGACTGAACTGGAAGGGAATCTGCTGATAGGGCCGAGTTCCCTTCCAGATCGGAACGGGAAACATGATGGTCTCGAAGTCCAGGAAATACCCGGGCAGCTTATGGGGACCGAGGTCTGCCGCTGCTCCGTGTACATCAAAATAAGTCGTGCCGGAGAGGCTGTGTTGCTTGACCCGCAGTTGTTGTGCGCTGAGGTGCGCGTCGGGTACTTCCCGCATGTCCACGACACGCTGCTCCTCGATGTGTGCTTTCAATGTCCGAGACTGGATCCGGGGAAGCCAGCTCACCGGGTACGTCGCTTGCGGTTCGTGTTTCCGGCAATGAGCCTGAAAGCCACACTCGTAGGGGATGCCACACTGGCTACCGGTCGGAATTCCTGGCTCCTTACGCTTGCGGGCGATCGTCTGTGCGTCGGTAACCCAGGACTGTGCCTCGGCTGCTCGGCCAAGGGCCTCGGCGCTCAGATCTTCCTCGACCAGGAGCCCGGTGTAGTCACCACCACCCGGATAGGTCCAACTGTTATCGATGTGCGCCACGGCAATCGACACCACGGGAACGCCTGCCGATGTGGCGATCCAGGCCTGAACGGCTACATCGTCCCGGTGGTACTCCTTGACGCTTGTCGATGACTTCACCTCCACCATCCGCCAGACTCGTGACCGCCCCTTGCGAAGCGGGAGCATCACGTCGGCGAAGGCCAAAGCGCCATTGGCAGAGAACCCAGCCTCGAAGATTGGCGTGTTCTTGCCCAGAAGTGCTTGCGTCCGTGCGAAGGCACCGTCGTAGCCTTCACTTCCGACATCGATGAGATTGCCTTTGCCGTCCGGATCGTAAATCTGCCGCGCCACTTCGCCGACTTTGTGCCCCGCCTGAAAGCTGGCCAGCGTTCCAACGGCATCGTCCCGCAATTCGGGGCGATGAATCTCGAGCCAAAGGCGTCTCGGGCATTGGCGATACGCGAGGATTTTTGATTTCGACAGCAGACGCATCTATTTTCACCAGTTATTTATATGGCTTACGTCAGCCGCGCGGTTTTCTTGAGAGGCTCGTGATGAACTACTGGCCGGAGGGGCGTCGATCCGGATCCAATTCTACGAATTGATGCGACGCATTGTGTCGCATACCCCGCGCACACTGACCCCATTCCATCGCATCACTGAGGGGGACCACCATGCGCCGTCGTCGCCGCTTGAACCTGCATCCGACCACCCAGACGGAAGAGTCCAGTGTCTTTCGCAAGCTCAGCAGGCTGTTTTTCCTTCGTCTAATGGTGAGCGTCCGCTGGGAGCCCGAGCGGCTCGAGAGCATTGTTGAAGATAGCGATTGCGTCCCACTGCTCGGCATTTCTGCGGCAGAACTGGAGGCGTGCTACGGCGAACCTGATAAGGAGTTTCGGTCGAGCCGACTGACTACGCGCAGTGCAGCCCATCTGAAACGCATTTTGCGCAGCCAGCTCACCACCCTGAATGAGCAAGCTCCCGGGTTGGCGGGCACTCCGCTTGGCAGAAACGTCACTTGGCTCGGCGAACGCCTCAGGTTGTCGCCGGTTGATTGCCGGATACTCGAATTGGTCGTCCTGATTAATGCCTACCGCCCGCTGCATGATGCAGTAGCGACGCTGCGCCTCAATGGAACCCGGCAAGGGATCTTGAAGCTCGTCGCCATCCTGTGTGGCCAGCCGCTTCGGGCGGTGACCAAGGCGTTCGTTTCGGGCGGAGCGCTGACGGAGAGCGGGCTGCTCAAGCTCGAGAGTGGTTTTTCCGACTTCGAGGACCGTTTCAAGTTGCCTGATGGACTTGAGGATGCGCTACTGGCGCCTTATGCCAAGCCAGAGGAGCTCCTTGAACGTTTTTTCCGCACGGCATCTCCTGCGAAGCTTCAGGCTGAGGACTTCAGCCATCTGAGGAGCGATTTCAATCTTCTCCAGCCCTTGCTGAAGCAGGCCGCCGCGAAGCAGGTGAAGGGTCTGAACATCCTTTTGTACGGTGAGCCCGGGGTAGGCAAGTCCGAGTTTGCGCGGCTGATCGCCGAAGCCGCCGGGCTTGAGGTATTTGAAGTCAGCAATGCCAACGACGAAGGCGAGGCCCTGAGCGGACGGGGGCGCTTCGCCTCCTACCGGCTGTGCCAGCGGGTGCTGGCCCAAAGCAAGGGCAACGTGGTGCTGTTTGACGAGATCGAGGACGTGTTTCCGTCGAGTGGTGGTGGGCTGATGGAGTTGTTCGGCCTCGATGAGAGCCCGAACAAGGGGACTGGCAAGGCTTGGGTCAATAGGGCGCTTGAAACGAATCCCGTTCCAGCAATCTGGATATCCAACCGGGTGCATCATATCGACCCTGCCTACCTGCGCCGTTTCGACTTCGCCGTGGAAGTGCCCAAGCCCCCGAAAGCCGTGCGTGAGCGGGTGGCCAGGAAGTATTTCGACGGCACCCGCAGCAGTCCGGAGTGGATCGATCAGCTCGCCGACTGGAGTGAGGTCACCCCTGCCCAGCTGGAAAAGGCCGCCCGGGTTGCCCGCCTCGTGAACCCCCGTTCCGGTGGCGAGGTTGAGGCTGTCGCCGAACGCACCCTTCGCTCCTCGGCCCATCTCCTGCGACAAGAGGTGCCCAGCAAGCGGCGGCACACCACCGGCTACCGGCTCGACTGTCTCAACACGAATATTGAGGTGGCTCCGTTGATTGCCGGCCTGCAGGCCAGGCCCCGCGGCACCTTTTGCTTTTACGGCCCCCCGGGCACCGGCAAGACGGCATTGGCCCAGCACATCGCCAGCGCCATCGACCGTCCGCTGCTGGTGAAGCGGGCATCCGACCTGCTCTCGAAATGGGTCGGCGAGGCCGAACAGAACATCGCGGCCATGTTTCGGGAAGCCCGGGCCGAGGGGGCGGTGCTGGTGCTCGACGAGGCGGATAGCTTTCTGTCCGACCGTCGTGGGGCCAGTCAAAGCTGGGAGGTCAGCCAGGTGAATGAGATGCTGACCCACATGGAGGACTTTGACGGCATCTTCGTGTGTACGACGAACTTGTTCGAGCGCCTCGATGCGGCAGCCTTACGTCGTTTTGCCTTCAAGCTGCGCTTTGGATTCCTGAAGCCGGAGCCCCGAATCACCTTGTTCGAGGAGACCTGGGCCCGCCTCAACGCGAAGGCGGGCAGGGTTCCGCTTGAGGTCCAGCAGCGGCTGAAGCGCCTGGACAAGCTCACGCCCGGGGACTTTGCCGCCGTGGCACGCCAGCACGTGCTGCTGGGCGACCGGCCGGAAGCGGGCGTGCTGATTGCCGCGCTGGAGGAGGAGTGCCGGGTCAAGGGTGGCGCAGCCCAAGGCATGGGCTTTGTGATCTGAGTACCGAAGTCAGGCTGGCGGCGTGGCTTCAGTTGCCCCGTAGGTTTGCCCCAGTCTGTCGGCGATGGTACGAAACTCGTCCCGCAGGAACGGGGGGGAGATGACCTCGACCTTATCGCCGTAACCGAGCAGCCACCAGCGCAATTCGGCGGTGTCCTGAACCGTCGCAGTCACCCGCGTTCGTGATTCTCCGGTGTCGGTGAGGGTCTGGTCTGCCGAGAGCGGGCATTCGGCCAGATGGACGGCCGCTTTCCGGGAGAACTCGGCAACGAGGAACAGGGGTGTGGCGCCGAGACGGTAACCGAAGGCGCCCTCGGCGACGTAGGCGTCCAGGCTGAAATCTGGCGGTCTCAGGGCAGCTTCATTGAGCAATGTTACCGAGCGGATTCTGTGCAGCGCCAACTGCCGGATCTCGTCATAGTCCCACATGGTGCACAGCAGATAGACGATCTGATCCTTCACCACCAGGGCAAGGGGATGAACGCGGTAGGTTTTCTCGGCGTCGGCGCCCCGGGGCTGATAGGTGAGCTCCAGTTGCTTTTCGTTCAGTACCGCCTGGTAGACAAGTGCCTGCGCATCCGCGTCGATGATCGGGGCGCTCAGGGGCAGCCCTGAGGACAGGACACGGATCTTGCCCGGCCATCTGGACAGCCCATTCTCGTGGGCGTCCAGCACCCCCGTAGCGTTGCGGAACCATGGCCCCAGGTAAGACAGGGTCGACGCGGGAAGTACCTTTGTGAGGTGCGCTTCCACCAGCTTGAAGGTCAGGGCCGCTTGTGGGTCGAGGGCTGGAAGATCGAGCTGAGGGGCCTGAGGTTGCCACGACCAGCCCTGTGGCTTTGCTTCGTCGCTCAGGAGTGGCAGAGCCCCTTCCAGTTTGATGAGATCGCGCTGGATGGAGCGCAGGCTGATGTCGTAGCCATCGCTTGCCAGTCTGATCTTGAGGGTCGCGCAATCGATCTTCCGCGGATGACGGGGGATGTGGCGAAGCATCGCCCACTGGCGCAGGAGGGTGTCATTCATGGGAAGGCCCGAGCTGGATTGGTAACGACACTGACTGTCGTATCAACGGCCTGATCAAGGAGGGCTTGAGCTGGCCAGTAGCTCCAGTCCGGCAAGAGCTCCCAGCTTCAGGCTCACGGCCGTCGGCTTGCCGATCTGCGCCTCGGTCGGGTTGATGCGGATCAGCGTGCCGCCGGCGCGCTCGCTGAAATGGCGCACAGTTGGAATCGCCGTGCCGGCACCCAGCTCGATCACGACGAGCTTCTTCACCTTGGCCAGCCAGTCGCGCAGCCGGGTGGTCTGTCTGTCGGTTCGCTGTTCGAGCCAGTCCCCATCGTTAAACATCAGGATGTTGGGCCGCGCGATGCTGCCACAGGCGCTACACCGCGGAAGCGGCGATTCAAGCCGACAGGCGTCGACATCGACGCGCGGGAGAAATCCCCCGGCCGGCCAGATCCTTGACTCACACCGCGGCGATAGGCATTGCAGGTGGTGGATGGAGCCGTGGCACTCGCAAACCTGCATCTCGGAAAACCCGGCCTTCTGGAACTGCCCGTCCACGTTGCTGGTGAACACGAAGGCGCCGTGCGGCATATGCGAGGCGATTCGCTGCAGTATTGCGAAGCCGGTATGGGGCTGGGTGTCGCGATAAAGCTTCAGGCGGTGGCCGTAGAAACCCCAGGCGAGATGGGGATCTTTGAAGAAGGCTGCAGGGCTCGCGATTGCGCGGAAATTCGTCCGGCTCTTGCCGAGGGCCGGATAGGCGGCCCAGAAACCCTCGTTGCCGCGGAAATCCGGCAGGCCGGAGTCGACGCCCACGCCAGCTCCGGCGGTGATCAGCAGACCGTCGGCCGCCTGAATGGCGGCCACTGCGCGGTCGATATGCTTCATCAGAATACTCATGGGCTTAATCTCTCTTCCAGTCTTGTGAGCTGCTCATTGAAGGCTGAAGGCCAGCAGGCGCTCGTGGTCGGCCGCCAGTACATTTCTGTAGCGCACCTCTTCGTGCGCTATCCGGAATGCCTTCCATGCCCTCTGGCTTTCTGCATTGCGAGTTCACGATCATTGATCACCGCTGCGGTCCTTGTTAAAACCGTCACGTGGGGGCTGCGGGGCAAATTCAGCCGCCATGACGATAACGTGCAGGCTCGCTTCACCATGAATTCGCACGCTGCCACAGGTAACGAATGCTTCAGGTGACGCGCAAGCTTCGATGGTACTCACCACCTCCTGAACTTCGTCCATCGCGAATCCACTCCGTGGCGCATCAATCACGACAACCAGTCGATCCAGCCGACGCAGGTTCGGTGCGTTCAGCGCAAGGGACTGCATGGCCGCCAGTGATGCCACGACTGCTCGGTCGTCAACGTCAGCCGAGCCAATACCGGTGTGGATGCGGCTCGCGCCCCGGAAGGCGTAGCAAAATGCATTGAAATCGAGATTCACCCAAGACGGAAACGTCATGGTGTCCACCAGGCAGCTTGCGAGGTATGCCGTGATTTCGAAGAGGGAAGGGGGCCTTGCCCGCTTTGTGGTGACTCCGGCGATGTGGTCCGGGATTTCGAGCACCGCGTCGCATTGGGACGCCAAGCTTGAGCACCTGACCAAGCCTGGATTCGCAGCATCCGGATTCTCCGAGCGGGGATCGACGATGGCCAGGGTCAGAATTCCTTGGTCGCGCGCGAAGGCGGCGATCGTGGCGGAGAGATCCAGGCTTGCGGCATCCAGACGTCCCGACACGATGAGCACCAGATCCGCATCCTCGAGCCATTCCTGCAAACGGGGATGGCACGCATCCCCCACCGCCATCTCCCGGCCAGCCTGTCTTCCTGTGTCCTCCGAAGCGACCGGGCTGTACGTTTGCTCAACGACCGGCAACTCCTGCTGAACGACGAGAATCCGGGTGCCGCCGATCCGTGCAGCGATCATCCGCTCTGTGACACCCCCGCCCGGTCCGTTCACACCGATGATCCGGATTCTGGGGAAATAGGGAGCGGCTTCGTCGGTGGCAGGTAGTCTGAGAAAGCGGCGTCCATCTGCCGAGGCCCAGCCGCTTCGCCTCAGCACGGTGCCGATGCGATGTCGTTCCTGGACGGACTTCGATAGCAGCAAGACCCGGACAGGAAGCCGGTTGTGGACCAAGGCCCACTCCACTAGGGCCAATCCGTCCTGCCGGGTAGGCTGGCCCCGTCCAACGCCGAGGTGCAGGGCGTCCCAATCCCTGGTCAGCAGCAATGCCTGCGCGGCGTCCCACGTGCATGCAAGCACATCACCGTCGCCCGACATCCTGTCGTCGAAAAGTAGTCGCATGCCTGGTTTCGTTCTCATGGCAGACATTGTCCGGTCAGAAACGACAGGGTGTGTCGCGCGGAGGATGCCGGCGATAGCCTGGGGCCGGCGTCCTGGGCCTATTTCATCGATTTAGTCCTTATGGGGCGAAAGGGGCGTGGGACGCCGGGCCGGGAATTGGGTGGTCAGTCCGTACGTAGAGGTTGATCGCCAAGGCATCCTCCGGCACGCCCGGATCGACTTCGACGAAATACTTGATGAAGGCGTTGCTCGGCGCCTCTGCAACGATCGGTATCACGTAGTTGCGGATATGGGACATCGAGAATTTCGGGGCACCTTCGATATACATCAACACTGTGGCCGCGCTTTTCAGCGGCAGGCTTGCAATAGCTGCGGCAGCGAGTTCCGCAGGCGGCGTATCCAGCGATGCGACCCTGCGCAGGTAACGATGCCTGGATTGAATGGCTTGTTCCGGATAGGCGCGGAAGGCCTCATCCCATCCGATGAGCGCCGTGCGAAGGTCCTGAAAGTCGAAGCCGACGCGCCTCCCGTGAGGTTGGCAGAGAAACTTGGCAAGGACATTGGCGCAGTTGATCAGGTCGCCTGCGGGCGTCGGGATCGCCTCTTCGGGGCTGAAGCCGGCATTGCCGAGGAAGGCGCAGTCGTCGGCCGGAAACACGTACAAAGCATCGGAGCTTGCCTCGATACGGGCGAGGTCTGCCGCGGCAGGATTCGACCTCGACACATCGACGGGGGGCAGGCGCACCAGGGATAGCGTCAAGATGTTCTTGGCTCGCCCCAGTTCAGCTAGCGCGGCGGCGGCAACGCATTCCAGCGGGTCGTCCAGCCCAGTCAGCAGCAGGATCAGATGTGCGCCATGAATGACGTGCTCGACGATTCCCTTGGTCTGCGCGGCCATTCTTTCACAGACTTCTGGTCCGCTGTCCTTGCCAATGCTGCCCCCCACATAAAATCCCACATCGGCGCTGGAGCAACTCAGCGTGTCGATACTGGTTTCGACGGCGATGTAACGGATTTCTGCAATGGCCGGGAACGCATCGGTGGCAAGTTCCTCGCGTAGGCCGCACGCCATCATGCCGTCGAGCAGCCGGCAACCGTTGCGGCCGATACCGATGATCCTGATCTGCGATTTCATGTTGCTTCCTTCGGGGTTTGTGGGCTGCCGGAACTGGTCATCAGACGCAAGAGGTGCCACCTTTAGAGGTGCTGGAGCGCATCCGACTCGCTCTTCGGCGATGCAGATCAGAGAGGAGAGTGTGGATCGAGGTTGCGACATAGGGTGTCGCGTAGGGAGCGTAGAGTGCACACTCAAACTAGGACCGTGCCGAGGTCTTTGGGTTGGACTGGACAGGTGGTCTTGGAGGGCGCCAGCGCGGTTGACGCCTAGTTTAGGTGTTGTCAGCAGGACGAGATGCCGCTGCGCTGACCGGCAGCGACAGTCATCGTCTTATGAGTGACAGACAGGTCTGCATGCTATGAGTACGGTGCTTCTGGCGCTTCGGAGCCAAAGCAGGTTTTGGGTAAAATCCGGTCATGCTTAAATCTGATCTGAACGCGCGGCTGGCTAAGCGCTTCCCTGAACTGCAGGAGAAATCTACCGTCTTGGCCGTCAGCCTCATTCTGGAGGCCATGCAGACCGCCCTCGCTAGTGGTGGCAGGATTGAAATTCGGGATTTCGGGAGCTTCGGTGTGAACCCCCTTGCGCCGCGAATGGGGCGCAACCCGAAAACCGGGCAGCAAGTCTTCGTGCCGGCCAAGCATAGGCCGCACTTCAAGCCGGGGAAGGCGCTCCGCGAACGGGTTGCCTGTGCGCAGGGGTCGCGAGGTGCCGATCTCTCATTTCGCTATAAGTCTGTTGCTCCGTCCTCCATCCCATGCCTGCCCCAGCCTGAAGGATCGATCCACGATGGACAATGAAATCCTCGTCCAGCAGTTGGAGGCGACCGGCGATTACAAAGTGATCCGGCGCTTCATAGCGCCGGATCACTATGCGTCTCTCGATGGCGTGGATCCGCAGCAGCTGCGTATCGCGATGATCATCGACACCGAGACAACCGGCCTCAACAAGGAGACAGACAAGATCATTGACCTCGGTTTTGTGCTGGCCGAGTTCAATGCCAAGACGGGTCAGGTGCACCGCATCGTGGAGCGTTACAGCGGCTTCGAGGATCCGGGCATGCCGATTCCTGCGAGCATCACCCATCTGACCGGGATTCAGGAGGCCGACGTTGCGGGGCAGGTTCTGGATGAGGCCCGGGTCGAAGCGGCCATTGCGCGCGCTAGCGTGGTGATCGCCCATAACGCTGCATTTGATCGCGGCTTTCTGGAACGTCGCTTTCCCTCGTTCGTGAGCAAGTGGTGGGCGTGCTCTCAAAAGGAGGCACCCTGGCAGGAAATGATGACAGGCTCGGTCAAGCTCGAATGGCTGGCCTACCAGTTAGGTGGGGTGTTCTACGGGGCGCACCGGGCGCTGGTGGATGCAGAGGTCCTTCTGTTTATCCTGACCAAGACGGGACCAAATGCCCGCACCATTCTCTCCCACGTCCTCGAGAGCAGCGCGCGCAGAACATTCTGTGTCTGGGCGGAAAACGCGCCTTTTGACAAGAAGGATGTGCTGAAGAAGGAGAAGGGCTACAGTTGGAGCGATGGCAGTAGCGCCGAGAAACCCATCAAGGCTTGGTACAAGGCCGGGGTGGTCGATCTGGCGGCTGAACTGGCTATGCTCGGTGCGGAGGTCTATGACCGGCCGGCACAGGTCACCGTCGATACAATCAGCGGTCGAGAGCGCTATACCGACCGATACCTCGCACGGGACAGAATGCCGGTTGCGGTCCCTTAGGCAGAGGCCGTTGGTCGGTGGTTTGCTGGTCGTGACAGCGTCGCCGCTGAAATTTGGGTGCTTGCTGATTCGTCAATGGCCCACGAGAGGCAACTGGTCAGGTTGGGTGGTCAACCCTTCAGGGTAGCCTGCTGACTGCAGTTCGATTAACAATACATCCGCTCCTGGCTGGTGGACTAAACCGCTCTCGCGGTAGCCCACTGATTCCGCACGGCGTGCGTAGTCCGGCGGCATTGCGACAGTTACCTGTCGTTCAGTCTTGCTTGGCTACCAACGGCAGCTTTCCTATGCGTTGAACGCGAACTCCCGACCCTACGCGGTCCTACACGTTCTTACTTCTGCCCAGATGTAGGATCATTAAACTTGGGGCAACAGCTGGACCCGTCATATGTTTGTAAGCTACATCTCCGGCACTTCAAGCAAGGGAATGGTCATTAGTTAGGCGTTCCCTGTTGATCCAACCTCCATCCACACTCAATCGCCATTTCGTTGTGGGTAGCATAGGTTAGAGGGGCATCTGGTCCCTCCGCATCTCTAAATGCGTCCATTCTTCCTTCCATGCAAACTTGCACCCGTGGATCAAGGATTTCCACGAAGCCCCCATGTACTGCTTCATATTCCTCAGGAGTTAGAACGCGAGGGTTTGGCGTTTGAGGCGCCATTGCAGTAGCGTCAACGGGGGTTTTTGGCTCTTCAGCGGCCACCGCTTCTGGCGAATTTGGGCTAGTCGGTGTTTGTACAGAAGGGGGGGGCGTTGGCGCGACACTCTTTTCGTTAAAGGCACCGATTTCATCTGACAGATAGATCCCACCCTTTATCGCACCTATGAACATAAATAATAATGAATAAACTATTATGGCCCGCTTCTTGTTCTTTTTGCGACTCTGTTCTTTGAGTAATAG
>JAOAUC010000017.1 GCA_030157785.1 Zoogloea oleivorans | reverse complement strand
AAGGCCTCGCCATCACCCCCGACGGCAAGACCCTCGTCGGCATCATGCAAAGCCCCCTTGCCCAGGATGGCGGCACCAACGGCAGCTCCGTGCGCATCGTCACCATCGACCTCGCCACCGGCAAGGTGACCCACGAATACGCCTACCAACTCGACAACATCGGCACCGCCGCCAAGCCCAAGTATCCGAGCATCAGCGAAATCGTCGCCATCAACGACCACGAATTCCTGATCGACGAGCGCGATGGCAAGGGCCTCGGCGACGACTCCAAGGCCGTCATCAAGAAGATCTACAAGATTGATCTGGCCGGCGCCGAAGACGTAAGCGGCCTCACCGGCGAAAGCGCCCTGGCCCCGAAGGCCGTCGCCAAGACGCTCTTCGTCGACCTCGTCGCCCTCCTCAAGGCCAACGGCTACACCGACCGGACCATCCCCGCCAAGATCGAAGGCCTCGCCTTCGGCCCCGACGTGCTGGTGGACGGCGTGCTGCAGCACACCCTGATCGTGGTGAACGACAACGACTTCCTCGACACCGTCGATGTGCAGGGCGTCGCCACCGCCAACCCGAACCAGTTCCTCGTCTTCGGCGTGAGCAGCGACCTGCTCTCCACCTACGACGCCCAGCGCATCCCCGAACCGGCCACGCTGGCCCTGGCGGCGCTGGGTCTGAGCAGCTTCATGCTGCGCCGCAAGCGCAACTGAGCGACGATAGCCACCCAGCGCTGGATGCTCACCGTCCAGCGCCGGGTGCGAGCCTGGCCTTCGGTGATTGATGTCCGGAAACTGCCAACAAGCCTCTACCGGTGCGCCTTGACCCACAAGGACAGCAAGGTGGAGATGGCGAGCAGCACCCACGGCAGCGAGCGCAGCAACAGCGTGCGGCACGCCAGCCGCGAGAACTGGGCAGCAAGGGCGAAATAGGCGCAACCCAGCACGACGAGCGAGAGCCCCGCCACCTTGGCCGGCTTGCCCTTCAGCGTCACGTCGCCAAAGAAGAACTGCCCGAAGTCGGGCCCGCTCAAGGGTTCGAGATGCGCCGTGGCAATGGCCTGCAGCCCCCACCACAACACGGGCAAGGCAAACGGCGACACGATGAGGATGAGCAGCAGCGAATGCAGCCAGGTCGGCAAGGCGTCGTCCGACGGGAAGAGTGAGCGTCGCATCGTTCGCTCCTGAAAGGAAATGACCTGACGATAGCAGGTCCATGTGAGATGAATTAAACACCGCATTGTTTTGCACGACGAGCAGGGGGACAGGATTTTCCCGGTGCATCGCCACCTTCACGCACCCGCCCCTTCGTGCACAATGTAGCCCTCTGCGGTAGCTACCTTGAACATGCCCCACCTCCCCCGCAGCATCGCTCACCTGGACATGGACGCCTTTTACGCGTCGGTGGAGCTGCTGCGCTATCCGCATTTGCGCGGCCAGCCGGCGGTGGTGGGGGGCCGGCGCGCCATTGCCGGCGAGACCCTGCAGGATTTTCCGCGCCTGCGCGACTACGTCGGCCGCGGGGTGATCACCACCGCCACCTACGAAGCGCGGGCCCTCGGCGTGCATTCGGGCATGGGTCTGATGAAGGCCGCCCAGCTGGCACCCGATGCCCTGCTGCTGCCCGCCGATTTCGACTCCTACCGCCATTACTCGCGCCTCTTCAAGGCCGCCGTGCGCGAGATTGCGCCGGAGGTGGAAGATCGGGGCATCGACGAGATCTACATCGACCTCACCGCCCTCAACCCCGAAGGCAGCCGGGAAGGCGCCCGTGCCATGGCGCTGCGCCTGCAGCAGGCGGTGCGGGACGCCACCGGGCTGTCGTGCTCCCTCGGCGTGGCCCCCAACAAGCTCCTTGCCAAGCTGTGTTCCGACCTCGAAAAGCCGGCCGGCATCGCCGTCGTGCCGGCGGACGACATTCCCGCCCGCATCTGGCCGCTGCCGGCCAGGCGCATCAACGGCATCGGCCCCAAGGCCGCGGCACGGCTGGAGGCACTGGGCATCCACACCATTGGTGAGCTGGCTGCGGCCGATCCGCTGTGGCTGCAGGAGCACTTCGGCGAGCGTTACGGCATCTGGCTGCACCGGGCCGCCCACGGCGACGACGAACGCCCGGTGGTCACCTACAGCGAACCCAAGAGCCTGTCCCGCGAAACCACTTTCGAGCGCGACCTGCACCCGCAGCAGGACAAGTCCGAACTGTCCGGCCACTTCACGCGCCTGTGCGAACAGCTCGCCCAGGACCTCGCCCGCAAGGGCTACGTGGGCAAGACCATCGGCCTCAAGCTGCGCTTCGACAACTTCCACACCGTCACCCGCGACCAGACCCTGCCGGCCCCCACGGGCGAAGCCGCAGCGATCCGCCGCGCCGCCGGCGAATGCGCCAGGCGCGTGCTGCTCGACCGGCGCATCCGCCTGCTCGGCGTGCGCGTGGCCAGCCTGAGCCGCCGCGACGCCATTCCCGAACACGAAGCACCGAAACCCGTCCAGGCCGAACTCTTCGCCTGAACCTGCAGCCAGAATACAAAGCTCTCCAGGAGACTCCACATGCCCCACCCGAACCTCGAACCGGCCATCCCCAGCGCCGTGGAACCCTGGCGCCAGAACCTGCGCGGCGAGCAGGACGCCCTCTTGCGCGGCCCCCGCGCCGCCTGGTGGTGGACCGGCCTCGCCCCGGCCAGCTGTCCGGGCCTGCAGGCCGATGGAACCCTCACCGCCCTGCCGCAACCCAACCTGGCCACCTGTACGCGTAAGTCGGTGCTGGCCGCCTTCGACAACTGCTGGACACTGACCGAAGCACTGTTCGCCGGCCTGCAGGGGGAGGAAGCCTTCTTCCGGCCGCCCTACCATCATCTGCGCCACCCGATGCTGTTCTACTACTGCCATCCGGCAGCGCTGTACATCAACAAGCTGCGGGTTGCCGGCCTCATCGACAACCCGCTCAACCCCTACTTCGAGCGCATCTTCGAAACCGGCGTGGATGAAATGCGCTGGGACGACATGTCCAAGAACGAGATGCTGTGGCCCAGCTTTGGCGAGGCACACAGCTACCGGCAGCAGGTGTACATCACCGTCCGCCAGCTCATCGAAACCCACCCGGATCTCGCCGACGGCCACGCCCCGATCACCCAGAGCCACCCCCTGTGGGCGCTCTTCATGGGCTTCGACCACGAGCGCATCCACCTGGAAACCTCCTCGGTGCTGATCCGCGAGCTGCCGCTGGAACTGGTCGGCCGCCCCGCCGCCTGGCCGGCCCTGCACCCCAGTGCGCAAACCGGCGCCTCGGCCGCCTTTCCGCCCAGGGCAGGGCAGGACTACCCGCAAGCGCGCCTCCTCGACATCCCTGCCAGCCAGGTGAAGATCGGCAAACCGGCCAACTGGCCGAGCTTCGGCTGGGATAACGAATACGGCGAACGCCGCGCCTCGGTGCAGGGCTTCCAGGTCGACAACCAGCTCGTCAGCAACGGCGCCTTCCTTGAGTTCATCCAGAGCGGTGGCTACCTCGAACAACAATGGTGGAGCGAAGCCGGCTGGGAATGGCGCGGCTTCCGCAACAGCAAGTGGCCCTGTTTCTGGGTGCCGGAAGGCCCCGCCGGCCTGCACCAGTACCGCCTGCGCACCCTGTTCGAAACCATCGCCATGCCGTGGAACTGGCCGGCCGAGGTCAACGCCCACGAAGCCGCCGCCTTCTGCGCCTGGCGCAGCGCCCGCGACGGCGTGCCCTGTAGATTGCCCACCGAGGCCGAGCACCATGCCCTGCGCGACGCCTCGTGGGCCGAAACCGATCCGCCCTTCCATGTCGATGGCGCCACCCTGGGCCGGGAAAGCGGCTGGAACAGCCAGCTCGCCCACGGCTCCCCGTGGCCGGTGGATGCCGGCCGCCCCAGCCTTGCCGGCGCCCACGACGTGTTCGGCAACCTGTGGCAATGGCACGGGGACGACTTCAACCCGCTGCCGGGCAGCAAGGTCCATCCGCTGTACGACGACTTCTCGACCCCCTGCTACGACGGCCAGCACCAGATGATTCTCGGCGGCTCGTGGATATCCTGTGGCGACGAAGCCGGCGTATGGGCACGCTTTCACTTCCGCCCGCACTTCTACCAGCACGCCGGCTTCCGCGTCGTGCAGGCCGCCCACGACGGTGGTGTGGTGAAGCTCAACGCTGCCGACGCCGGCCGCCAGGTTTACGAGGACGAGAAGATGGTGGACGACTACATGCTCCTCCACCACGGCGAGCCGCAAACCCAGATGCCCTGGCCCGGCGGCCCGCAGCGCACCACCGCCTTCCCGCAGCGCTGTGCCGACTGGCTGCTCGACGGCGCCAAGAGCTGGTCCACCGGCACGGCCCGCGCCCTGGACATCGGCTGTGCGGTGGGCGGTTCGAGTTTCGAACTGGCCCGCGGCTACGGCGAAGTGCTCGGCGTGGATCTTTCCCGCGCCTTCATCGACGCCGCCAATGTGCTGCAGAAGGACGGCACCCGCCCCTTCTTCCGGCGCGACGAAGGCGATCTCGGCCAGACCATCACCGCCCGCGTCGACCCGTCCATCGACCGCAGCCGCGTCAGCTTCCGCCAGGCGGATGCCGGTTCGCTGCCGGCCGAGCTGGTGGATTTCGACGCGGTGCTGATGGCCAACCTGCTGTGCCGCCTGCCCAGCCCCAAGTCACTCCTCGGCCGTCTCGGCGGCGAGCGCGGCCTGGTCAGGGTCGGCGGCCTGCTGGCCCTGTTCTCACCGTATTCGTGGCTGGAGCAATTCACCCCGAAGGAAGCCTGGCTCGGAGGCTTCGAGCAGGATGGCCAGCCGGTGAAGAGTTCCGACGCCCTCAAGGCCTACCTGCAGGACGAAGGCTTCGTGCTGCTACGGGAAGAAGAGGTGCCGCTGGTGATCCGCGAACACGCGCGCAAGTACCAGTTCATCGTCACCCACGGGATGCTCTGGCAGCGGGCTCGCTGAGCGCCTCACGCACCCATTCCACAAAGGTCCTGACCCGCGCCGGCAGCAGCCGGGCGTGGGGATAGACCACGTGGATCGGCCGCGGCGGCGGCTCGAAATCCTCGAGCACCACCTGCAGGCGCCCTCCCGCCAGATGGGCTGCCACCTGGTAGGACAGGAAGGTGCCGAAGCCCAGCCCGGCCAGACAGGCTTCAATGGCTGGCGCCACGTGATTGAATTCCAGCCGGCCCTTCACCGGCACGCTGAAGGGCCGGCCCCTTTCGTCGAAGCGCCACCACGCCCCGCTGGTGGACACAAAACCGATGCAATCAGCCCGCAGCAAGTCCTTCGGGTGTGCCGGCAAGGGATGGCTGCGCAGGTAATCCGGGCTGGCGACCACCATCCGCCGCACCTCGCCCACCGGTCGGGCAACCAGCGATGAATCCTCCAGCGGACCGATGCGGATGCCCACGTCGATGCCCTCCTCCAGCAGGTTCACCACCCGGTCGAAGAGCAGCACGCGGCAGTGCACCTTGTCATAGCGCTGCACGAAGCGGGTCACCGCCGGCGCCACGTGCATCTGCCCGAAGAGCACCGGCGCGGTGATGGTGAGCTGGCCGGAAGGCTCGCCGGCTTCGTCCTTCAGCGCCGCTTCCGCGTCGTTCAGCGCGGCCAGCAGGTTGCGGCAGCTTTCCAGGTAATGGCGACCCTCGTCGGTCAGGGCGATGCGCCGGGTCGTGCGATTGAAGAGACGCACGCCCAACTCCACTTCCAGCGCCGCAAGGCTGCGCACCACCGCCGGCAGCGAGGCGCCGAGGCTGCGCGCCGCGGCACTCAGGCTGCCCGCATCGGCAATCTGCACGAAGGTGGCCATGGCCTTCAGTTTATCCACGGGCAATTACTCCATAAAACACAGCAGTGATATCCGGATCGCAGCATTTATCCACAAGCCGGATTAAACCACACTGCATTCCGTCGCCCCCTCCAACTGAAAGGACTGCCATGAACGCCCCCGCCCAGCCCATCAAGTTCTACCGCTTCACCCTTTCCGGCCACAGCCATCGGGCCGAACTCTTCCTGTCGCTGCTCGGCCTGCCGGTGGAGCCCATCGACGTGGATCTGGCTGGCGGCGAGCAGAAAAGCCCGGCCTACCTGGCCATGAACTGCTTCGGCCAGGTGCCGGTGATCCAGGACGGCGACGTGACGGTGTCCGACTCCAACGCCATCCTCGTTTATCTGGCCAGCCGCTACGGCAGCGAGACGTGGCTGCCGCGCGACCCGGCCAGAGCCGCCCAGGTGCAGCGCTGGCTGTCGGTGGCCGCCGGACAGGTCGCCTACGGACCCTGCGCCGCACGCCTCGTCACCGTCTTCAAGGCCGCCTTCAACCCGCAGGAGGTCATCGCCCGCGCCCACGCCCTGTTTGTAATCATGGAAAAGGAACTGGCCGCCCGCCCCTTCCTGGTCGGAGATCGCGCCACCCTTGCCGACGTGGCCAACTACAGCTACATCGCCCACGCGCCGGAGGGCAATGTGTCGCTGGATGCCTACCCGGCCATCCGCGCCTGGCTGGCCCGCATCGAAGCCCTGCCCGGCTTCGTGCCGATGCCGAAGACAGCCATCGGTCTGGCGGCCTGAGCATCATGAACACCCCCGCCTTCCACGCTGGCGAACGGGCCCTGCAGGCCCGGGCCGGCAGCCTCGAACGCCTGGCCGAAGTAGGCACACGGGTGATCCGGCCAGCCATGCCGGATCAGCACCGGGCCTTTTTCGCGCAGCTCCCTTTCATCGTCACCGGCAGCGTGGATGCCGCCGGCCAGCCGTGGGCGTCCGTGCTGGCCGGCCCGCCGGGCTTCGTGACGGCACCGGCGGCGGACCAGCTACATATCGCCGCGCAGCCCGGCGCGGGCGATCCGCTCACCGAAAGCCTGATCGCCGGCGCCCCCGTCGGTCTCCTCGGCATCGAGCCGCACACGCGGCGCCGCAACCGGGCCAACGGACGCATCGCCACGCTGGGCGATGGGGGTTTCGATGTGCAGGTCCTGCAGAGCTTCGGCAACTGCCCGAAGTACATCCGGGCGCGCCAGGCAGAATTCGTGACCGACTGGGCGCCGCCCGGCCCGATCCGGCGCACGCCCGGCCTGAGCGATACCGACCGCCGGCTGATCGGCGCCGCCGACACTTTCTTCATCGCCAGCGCCTACCCGGCGGCGACCGACGACCCGGACCCGGCCCATGGCGTCGATGTCTCCCACCGGGGTGGCGAGCCCGGTTTCGTGCGGATCGACGGCGATACGCTGACCATCCCGGACCTGGCCGGCAACGCCTACTTCAACACCCTCGGCAACCTGCTGCTCAACGCCCGCGCCGGCCTGCTCTTCATCGACTTCGCCAGCGGCGACCTGCTGTGGCTGGCCGCCGACGCCGAGATCATTCACGACGGCCCGGCACTGGCGGGCTTTGCCGGCGCCCAGCGCCTGCTGCGCCTGCAGGTGCGCGAGGCCCGCCACCAGCCGGCCGCCCTGCCGCTGCGCTGGCATGAGGGCGAAACCCCTCCGGCCCCAGCCGCAAGCACGAAGTGACCACCCGCTGGCCGCAAAAGTAAACTTGCCGCTGTAACCTTAAGCCCCGCATGACGGACTAGAGTGAAAGAAAGAAATGCCTTTTCCTTCAGTCAAGTACGGAGAGCATCATGACAAACCGTAGTCTTCAGTTCATCGTCAAGGACCAGGACCCGCTGACACTCAGCTCGACGGAAACAGTGCAGCATGCCTGCCAACGGATGTGGGAGCGCCGGGTTGGGGCGGTGATGGTGGTGGACGCACGCCGCCTCGTCGGCATTTTTACAGGTCGCGACGCCGTACGTACCCTCGCCGAGGGGAGAAGCCCGGTCGACACCTCGCTCGCTACCGCGATGACCCCGAATCCGGACACCATTTCTCCCGCTGAAACGGCCATCGATGCACTACGCCGCATGGGCGATTGCGGCTATCGGCACTTACCCGTCGTCGATGGCGACAAGGTCGTCGGGATCGTTTCGCGCGGCGACTTCCAGGGGCTGGAACTCGACAAGCTGGAAGGCGAGAAGAGCCTGTGGGAACGGATCTGCTAAGTTGCCTTGCTCAGGCGGTCAATGGGAAAGCGGCGCAGACAGCTGAGGCGCATAAGCCCCGCGGTCTGTAAGAAAAGCTTCATTTGAGCCTGGCGAATCGCGGCCGATAAGCGGGTGGCAAACGGTTTGTGCATCGCACCAACCTTAAGTCAGCCCCCGCCCCCGACCGACTGGAATCGCCCCCATGAGCATCCGACGCTACCTCATCATGCTGATCTCGATCACCGCAACCTTGCTGGTAGCGGTCGGCGTCGTTGGCGGCATCCACTTCAAGCGCAACGCAGACCTGGTTCGCACGCTCACCGACGACGCCATTCCCGGCGCACTTGCCGCATCCGACCTGGGTGCCCGACTCAAGCAGGTGCAGATCGTCCTGACCGAGGTGATCCATGCCCCCAGCCCGCAACTCGGCGCCCGCGCCCGTGAGGAACTCCTTGCCGAGCTGGCCCGGCTCAGTGAAGAGCTGCAGGCCCAGTACCCCACCTCGCACTCCGAGGCCGAGATCGGTCTGCTCAAGCAGGCCGAAGAAAGCCTGGGCAACTACCAGACGGCCATGGACGAAACCATCGCCCAGGCAAGCGCCGGCCAGCGCGCCATTGCCGAAGCCGGCCTGTACGCCAGCGTCGCCCAGTACCAGCAGGAACTGCAGCAGATCCTGGAAACCCTGCGGATCGAAAAGCGGCGCCTGAAGGACAGCACGGTCAGCGCCGTCGAGGACGGTTTCACGCACTCTGCGCAGGTTCTCTCCGTAGCCGGCGCACTCACCCTGATCGTGCTCTTCGGGCTGGTCTTCCGCCTGCATCGCAACATCGTCAGACCACTGCGCTCCATGGAGGGCACCATGGCCGCAATTGCCGACGCCCTCGACTTCACCCAGCGCGTCCCGGTTGCCCGCAATGACGAGATCGGCCAGTCGGTGCGCGCCTTCAACTCGCTGATCGACACCCTGCAGGCCAGCCTCGGGGAGATGATCGACATCATCCGCAACAACGAAACCGCCTCCATCGAAATGCACCAGTCGGCCGTCACCGTGGCCCGCATCGCCTCCGAGGGCAGCAGTTCCTCGAAAGCCATCCAGTCAGCGGTGTACTCGATCCAGTCGCACATCCTCGACATCGATCAGGAAACCCGTCAGGCGGGTGCAATTACCGCAGAGTCCAGCCACCAGGCAACGCAGAACAGTGCGGTCATCCGCGAGAGCGCCAGCCGCATCGGCGCGCTGGCGGCCCGCATCGATGACGCCTCCAACAAGGTCTTCGCCCTCGCCGGGGCAATCGTGAAGATCGAGGGCGTGGTGTCGGAAATCCGCCAGATTGCCGACCAGACCAACCTGCTGGCCCTCAACGCGGCCATCGAGGCGGCCCGGGCCGGCGAATCGGGGCGCGGCTTCGCGGTGGTTGCGGATGAAGTCCGCAAACTGGCCGAGCGCTCGGCCGACGCCACCAGGCTGATCAACCAGCAACTCTCCGGCATCCACATCACCGCCCACGAATCCACGGATCTCATGAAGAAGGTCATCACCGAGATGCGCGAAAGCACGGCACTGGCCCGAACCGCCGGCGAAGCCATCGAGAGCATCGAGGAGTCGGCCGGCAAGGTCATTCATGTGGTCGGAGAGATCACCCGCCTCGTGGACATCGGGCAATCGTCGAGCCACGAGATCGTCAGCCAGGTGGGCATGATCGACGGACTGCTCGGCCAGGCCAGCGCCGCTGCAGGCCACACCCAACGGTCAGCGGACGCCATCCGTGCCATATCCCAGGACATGGCCCGGATCGTGGACCGCTTCCAGATCGGCGCAGCAAAAGCAGCCTGTCCGGGGCTGCGAGGCACCGTAGATTTATTCTAGGAATGTGGCTGGGGGCCGCCTGCGGGGATTCAAAAGCAAGACCCGGAGTGCGCAAAGTGCTATCAAAGGCTAGATTGCGGGTATCGATCACGGCCAGGCCGGAGAGTCCCGCACCATGATTTCACACCACACTTCCGTCGCAGCGCAAACCACCGCCGACCCGCGCTGGGCTGCCGTGCAGGCCCGCGACCCGACGGCGGACGGGCACTTTTTCTACGCGGTGAAGACCACCGGCGTGTATTGCCGCCCGTCCTGCCCCTCGCGGCCGGCCCGGCCCGAAAACGTCTGCTTCTTCGACTCCGCCGCAGACGCCGGGCAAGCCGGCTTTCGCCCCTGCCAGCGCTGCCGGCCCGACCAGCCGCCGCTGGCCGAGCAGCACGCCGCACTGGTGGCCGGGCTGTGCCGCTTCATCGAAAGCGCCGACACCCCGCCAAGCCTCGCCGAGCTGGCCCGCCAGGCCGACCTCAGCCGCTACCACCTGCACCGCGTGTTCAAGGGCGTCACCGGCCTCACTCCGCACGCTTACGCCGTCGCCCAGCGGGCCAGGCGCCTGCGGGCCGGGCTCGCGCGGAGCAAAGGGGTGACCGAAGCCATCTTCGACGCCGGCTACAATTCATCGGGACATTTCTATGCACAGGCAGACCAGCTTCTCGGCATGACGCCAACCCACTACCGCACCGGTGGCACAGCCACCGAAATCCGCTTCGCCGTCGGCCAGTGCAGCCTTGGCGCCATCCTCGTGGCGGCCAGCCCGCTCGGCATCTGCGCGATCTCGCTGGGCGACGACCCGGAAGCCCTGGTGCGCGAGGTGCAGGACCGCTTCCCGCAGGCCACGCTGATCGGCGCCGACCCCGCCTTTGAAAGCTGGGTCGCTCGCGTGGTCGGCTTCGTCGAAGCCCCGAAGCTCGGCCTCGACCTGCCCCTCGACCTGCGCGGCACCGTCTTCCAGCAGCGCGTCTGGCAGGCCCTGCAGCAAATTCCCGCCGGCGAAACCGTGAGCTATACCGAACTGGCCCGCCGCATCGGCGCGCCGACGGCCTTTCGCGCCGTGGCCAGCGCCTGTGCAGCCAACGTGCTGGCAGTGGCGATACCCTGCCACCGGGTCGTCAAGCGTGACGGCGGCCTGTCCGGCTACCGCTGGGGCGTGGCCCGCAAGCAGGCCCTGATCGAACGGGAAGCAAAAGGATGAACGACCTGTTTGCCGACCAGGAAGCCCCCTGGCAGGAGCCCCTCGCCCCCGGCGCCGTGGTGCTGCGCGGTTTTGCCCGGGCTGCAGCCGACACCATCCTCGCTGCTGTGCAGGCGGTGACCGCCGACGCCCCTTTCCGCCACATGCACACCCCGGGCGGCCTGCCCATGTCGGTGGCCATGAGCAACTGCGGCGCGCTGGGCTGGATCACCGACCGCCAGGGCTACCGCTACTCCCCGGTGGACCCGCACAGCGGCCAGCCGTGGCCACCCATCCCTGCGCCGCTGCTGCACTTTGCCCGGCAGGCCGCTGCCGAGGCCGGTTTTGCGGACTTCACGCCCGACGCCTGCCTGATCAACCGCTACGCCCCCGGAACCCGCATGTCCCTGCATCAGGACCGGGACGAGCGCGACTTCACCCGGCCCATCGTGTCCGTGTCCCTCGGACTGCCCATCGTCTTCCTGTTTGGCGGCATGGAACGCAAGGACAAGGCCGCGCGCATTCCCCTTGCCCACGGCGACGTGGTGGTGTGGGGCGGGCCGGCGCGGCTGCGCTTCCACGGCGTGCTGCCGCTCAAGGAAGGCCACCACCCGGCCACCGGCGAAAACCGGATCAACCTGACCTTCCGCAAGGCCGGCTGAGGTGAGCGTGCTCGCCTGCAGCGTCTCGCTGCCGCCAGACTTCCGGCCCGACGACGTGCTGGCCTTCCACGCCCGCGACACGCAACAGCTGGCCGAACGCGTCGGCCCCGACCGGGTCGCCAAGGGTCTGGTGTGGCAGGGCCACCCGACGCAACTGGAAATCCACTTCCGCCCCGGCCATGCGGATGCCCGCCTGGCCATCGACGGGCCGCACGACGGCACAGCCGCCCCGCTGGACAAGTTCGTCCGCCACCTCCTCGGCCTGACCCAGCCGGTGGACAGCTTTGAGGCCGCCCACCGAAGCCATCCCCAGCTCGGCCCCCTCATCGCCGCCCACCCCGGCCTGCGCGTGCCCCAGGCGGCAACGCCCTTCGAAGCCCTCAGCTGGGCCGTTACTGGCCAGCAGATCAGCGTGCACGCCGCCCTCGCGCTGCGCCGCCGGCTGATCGGCGTAGCGGGAATCACCCACAGCGCCGGCCTCGCCTGCTACCCGGACGCCTTTGCGCTGGTCCGCCTGAACGAGCCCGCGCTGCACGCCGCCGGCTTCTCGCGCAGCAAAACGCAAACCCTGCTCAGTCTCGCCCGCCTCGTCGCCGAGGGCCACCTGCCCCTCGATACATGGCGCGACGGCACGCCCGCCGACGAAATCCGCGACCACCTGCTGGCCGTGCGCGGCATCGGCCCGTGGACCGTCAATTACACCCTGCTGCGCGGCTTCGCCTGGCTCGACGGCTCACTGCACGGCGACGCCGCGGTGCGCCGCAAGCTGCAAGCCCTGCTCGGCCAAGCGGAGCGGATCACCGCCGACAAAGCCGAGGCCTGGCTCACGCCCTTCTCGCCGTGGCGGGCGCTGGTGGCGGCGCACCTGTGGGCCTGGACGTAAAAGAACCGGCCAGCGGCCGGTTCTTTACCCTCGAGCGTTAACCCGAATTACTTGGCCTTGCTGGCCTTTTCGATCTCTGCGTACATTTCCCTGGCGGTCTGCTCACCGTACTGCTTGCTGTACTTGTCGATCAGCGGCTTGGTCTTTTCCTTCATCTTGGCGATCTCTTCAGGCGGCATCACGCTCACCGTCATCTTCGTCTTGAGGAAGGCCAGCGCCTCGGCACCGTACTTCTGCGACAGCTGGCGCTGATAGTCACGCGCCTCGGCGGCAGCTTCGCCGAGCACCTTCTTCTCGTCGGCGGAAAGCTTGTCGTACACCTTTTTGCTGATCAGCAGGATCTGCGGGTTGTACATGTGGTTCGTGATCGTCACGAACTTCTGCACTTCGTAGAACTTGCTCTTTTCCAGGTTGATCAGGGTCTGGTTGCCGCCATCCACGGTGTGCTGTTCCAGCGCCGTGTAAACCTCCACGAAGGGCAGCGGCACCGCATTGGCGCCCAGCACGTTCTGGAAGTCGATCTGCAGCGGGGTTTCAGTCACCCGCATCTTCAGGCCGGCGATGTCTTCCACCTTGTGGATCGGTTTCTTGCCGGAGTGGTAGTTGAGATAGCCCATTTCCCAGAAGCCCAGGCCCACCAGGCCCTTGTCCTGCAGCTTGTTACTCAGCTTGGTGCCCCATTCGCCGTCGAGCACCTTGTAGGCAATCTTCTCGTTGGCAAACGCGAACGGAAAGTCCAGCACGCCGTAATCCTTCACCAGGCCGGTCAGCAGGTTGGCGTTCATGATCGCCATGTCGATGATGCCGCCCTGCATGGACGACACGACTGCCGTGTCCTTACCCAGGGCGCCGCCGCCATACATCTTGGCCTTCATCTTGCCGCCGCTCTTCTTGTCGAGCAGCTCACAGAACTTGACCCCGCCGTCGTAGTGGGCCGTACCGGCATTGACGGCAATGGCAACCTTGAAGTTGCGATCCTGCATATCGGCTGCCGCCACCGGCAGGGACGCCGCAGACAGCACGCCCAGCGACAGCAGCGCCGCCACGCAGCCCCTGGCAGAAGCGAAGCCCAGCTTGAATTGGTCCAGTTTCATTCTTGTCTCCAGTATTTTTTTGCCGCCCGGAGGGCGTGCGTTGGAATAGGCGCAACGCTGCGCATGGTAGCGAGCCACCCGCGCCTCGCGCCGTCCCCCAAAGGCAAAGCGCGCGACTTTCGCGCACAAAGAGCGGCATTCGCGCAATTTGAGAAGATGCGGCGATGCCTTGCCCGACGCGGACAAGCCCCAAGGCTGAGCGCGCAAGCCCCGAGGCGGCATGCGCAAGGCTTTTTAGCTCGTCAAACGCCCCTTTCCGGAGCGCGCCCATCCCGCCGGGCTTCGAGCGCGAACGGCGCCGCTTCGCGCTCGAAGCCCGTTCCCTCCGGTGCCGCAGCGCAAAGCCCCGTGCGCAAGCAAGAAAGCCTCGCGACCGAATGAGTTTCACTCGGCCGCGAGGCTTTTCCGTTCAACACCAAGGCTCTTTCGTTCGGCTGCAGGCCGCCCGCATTCGATGCCCCACTGTCCACAGAGGCACGCTCGCTCCCGGACGCCCGTCTGAACCGCCGAGCAGCACAGCCAACGGCGGGGAAGTCCGGGGCGGCTGTTTGAGCCGGCGTAGCCGGCGAGTTCCGCCCCGGCCGCCGGTGGCGAGCAGCGCAGGGGAGTCGGCCGCAGGCCGACCGGGGAAGCCGGGTCGCCTTCTTTGCCTTCTTTCTTGGCGAAGCAAGAAAGAAGGTCGCCCGCCGGGGCGAGTCCCGGCCAATCCCTGCCGGCAATGGCACGCACTACCGCTGGCGCCCCGCTACTTCAGCCCCACCGCCACCATCTTGCGCCGCAAAAAGGCGATCTGCGTTTGCAGCGGCAGGCCCTTCGGGCACACGTCGTGGCAGCCGAGCAGGCTCATGCAGCCGAACACGCCGGTGTCGTCGCCGATGAGCTCGTAGAAGTCGTCGTCGCTGCGTTCGTCGCGGGGGTCGAGGCGGAAGCGGGCGATCTTGTTGAGGCCAATGGCGCCAACAAACTCTTCCCGCATGCGCAGGGTGCCGCAGCCGGCCACGCAGCAGCCGCACTCAATACAGCGGTCGAGCTCGTAGATGGCTTCGGCCAGCTCCGGCTCCATGCGCGGCTCGAGGGCCGTAAGCAGCGGCTCGGCGTCAGAGTGAATCCAGGTTTCGAGGCGTTCGGCGGTGCCGCGCATCCACTTGCCGGTATTCACCGACAGATCGCCGATCAATTCAAACACCGGCAGCGGCGCGAGGGTGATTTCCGCGCCGTGATCGCGGGTCAGGGCGCAACAGGCGAGGCCCGGCTTGCCGTCGATGAGCATGCCGCAACTGCCGCAGATGCCGGCCCGGCATACGAAGTCGAACTGCAGCGAAGGGTCGAGGCTTTCGCGGACTTCGTTGAGGGCGATAAAGAGGGTCATGCCCTCGGCTTCCTCGACGCGGAAGTCCTGCCAGTGGGGCTCGGTGGCGTCCCCGGGGGTACTGCGCAGGATGCGCAGGGTGAGAACGCGGGGGCCGGCCGGGGGTGCGGTTTTCTTCAGCATCCGTGCATCCGCCGCTTGTCGTCACGCAGCCCGTCCCACCCCTCGGCGTGATAGCCCGGCTCAATACCGACCTGGCTGGCGAGATCGCGGGTGAAGGTAGTGCATGGCAGGCCCGGCTTGCCATCGATGAGAATGCGGCAGGTGTTGCAGGCGCCGGCGTGGCAGACAAAGGTATCCAGCAAGGTGGCCGGCAGCCCGCCGCGGATCTGCTTGAGGGCTCGCAGCAGGGTCATGTCCTGGGTTTCAAGGAGCTCGAAGGCGTGACCGACACCGTTCAGGGTCGGCAGCGTCAGCGTAATGACGCGCAAACCAGGGTGGGTGGGAGCATTCATCATGATTCTCCAAGTCTTTCATTGCGGCCACGAAAACGGGCCGGGACCAGATGTTCGAAAGGCATCAGGGCCTGTTGCACCGTGAAGCGGTCGGCATGCCCGAAGGCACTGCGGATGGTGCTGATTTCGGTCACGCGGGCAGCAGTGGCCGGATGTTCGATGGCGTTCTTGGCACCGTAACCACGCCAGCCGGGAGGCAGTTCCATGGCGGCTACATCGAGTTCTTCATACCCGAGCGTCGGCAGGGTCTGGAAGTCGTCGCTCCAGCTGGCCAGGGTGCGCTTGAGCCAGTTGGCGTCGTCGCGCTGCGGGTAGTCTTCCCGGTAGTGGGCACCACGGCTCTCGGTGCGCTGCAGGGCGCCGTAAGCCACGCACAGGGCCAGCTTGAGCATCTTCTGCAGCCGGTAGGCGGTGACCAGTTCGGGGTTGGCCCCTGCGCGCTTGGTGGCGACGCCGATCTTGCGGCTCTTCAGCAGCAAGGCCTGCAACTCGTCCACCGCCTCCTGGAGCAAATCACCGCGGCGGAAGATACCCACCTTGTCGGTCATGATTTCCTGCATCCGGCGCATCAGCTCGCTGGCGTTTTCGGTGCCGTCTCCCATGAGCAGAGTGTCGAGCTTCGCCTGCTCCCGTTCGAGGCATTCCCGCACGAGCGCGGTGGAAACATGCAGATCGCCTGCGGCAGATTCCACGAAGTCGGCCATTGTTTCGCCAACGATCATGCCGGCAACCACGGTTTCGGCGACCGAATTGCCGCCCAGGCGGTTGAAGCCGTGGAGATCCCAGCAGGCCGCCTCGCCACACGAGAACAGGCCGGCCAGACCACGGGCCTGGCCGCGGGCATCGGTACGGATGCCGCCCCTCGAATAATGCTGGGCCGGGCGCACGGCGATCATGTCGGTGGCGGGATCGATGCCGAGGAAATGCTGGCAGATCTCCTTCACCTCGCGCAGCTTGCCGTCGATGTGGGCGGCGCCGAGCAGGGTGATGTCGAGCAGCAGGTGGTCACCGAAGCGGGTCTTGACCCCGTGGCCGGCACGGATGTGTTCCTCCATGCGGCGGGACACCACGTCGCGGGACGCCAGTTCCTTCTTCTCGGGCTCGTAGTCGGGCATGAAGCGATGGCCGGCGGCGTCCTTCAGCAGCCCGCCGTCGCCGCGACAGCCTTCGGTGACGAGGATGCCGGCCGGGAAGATGGTGGTCGGATGAAACTGCACCGCCTCCATGTTGCCGAGCACCGCAGCACCGGTTTCCAGCGCAATCGCCGAACCGATGCCTTCGTTGATCACCGCGTTGGTGGTGACCCGGTAGATGCGCCCGAAGCCGCCGGTGGCAATACAAGTAGCCTTGGCCACGTAGGCCGACAGTTCGCCGGTAACGAGGTTGCGCACGATGGCGCCATGGCAGCGGCCGCCTTCGTGGATCAGCGCGATGGCTTCCATGCGTTCATGCACGGGAATGCTCTCGGCCACCGCCTGATCGCTCACGGCGTAAAGCATGGCGTGGCCGGTGCCGTCGCTGACATAGCAGGTGCGCCATTTCTTGGTGCCACCGAAGTCACGGGCGGTGATCAGGCCGTGGGCCTCGGGCCGCTCGGTGAGGGTGACGCGCTTGCCGTCCATCACCACTTCCCGGTCACCGGCCTTGACCCGGTTCCACGGCACGCCCCAGGCGGCCAGCTCGCGCACCGCCTGCGGGGCGGTGTGCACGAAGAGGCGCGCCACTTCCTGGTCGCAGCCCCAGTCGGAGCCGCGCACGGTGTCTTCGAAATGTACGTCCTCGTTGTCGCCCTCGCCCTTGACGGTATTGCCGAGGCTGGCCTGCATGCCGCCCTGGGCTGCCGCCGAGTGGGAACGCTTGGGCGGCACGAGACTGAGGATGGTCACGTCGTGACCACGGCGGCGGGCGCCTACTGCAGCGCGAAGGCCAGCGAGGCCGCCGCCGATAACCAGAACGTCGGTGTAGTTGATGCGCATGCTTAGCCCCTCGGACGCCGGGACAGGGCGAATTCGAGCCCTTCCGTCTTGGCCGCAGCGGTCTTGGTCACGGCCTTGGCCGGCACGTAACGCTCGCCGGCCTTGTCGGCATGGGCAATGCCCAACTGCACGTAGGCCAGCAGGGTGACGAGGCCCAGGCCCAGGAAGAACACGCTGAAACAGGTCTTGGCGATGCGCAGGCGCCGCCGGGTGGCCAGCGGGTCGGCGCCTTCCAGCCAGCCCCACTTGAGGGCCAGCCGATACAGGCCGATGCTGCCGTGGATTTCGACCGCGAAGAGCAGCAGCAGGTAGAGCGGCCACATGGTGCCAGTCCAGATGCGGTCGGCGGACTCGTAGGGGCCGATCATTTCCGGCTGGGTGAGCATGCCGTAAAGATGCACGGTGCCAAGGAAGAACAGCGCAAAGCCGGTCCACAGCTGGATCCACCACAGGCCGGTGTCGCTATGGCGAAGCTGCTCCTTGTGTTCGACGAAAACCTTGTACTGGCGGAAGCTCGCCGGAAACTTGCGCATCGCCAGCCAGGCGTGGGTCACGAAGACGGCCAGCACCACGCCGACCACGCAGGACACCAGCCAGGGCTGCGGCTTGCCGAGAAAGGCGGCGCCCTCGAAGAAGCGCGCCACGGTATAGAAGGCGTCCTTGCTGATCAGGATCGACGACACGAAGAACATGTGCGCCACCAGGAACAGCGCCAGGAACAGGCCTGAACCGCTCTGCAGCAGATCCAGACGGGCCGGCCAGCGGCTCTTGCGCAGACGCGTGCTGGTGACCGAGGCCGCGGCGACTGCGGTGACCGGAAGCCCCGATGCCACGGAGCCGGCGAGAGGCTGGCCCAAAGCAGTGTTTTCGAGAGAAGAAGCCATGATAAGAAGACCGCAGTAATTTCCCCCGCAGGGGGGTGGAGCCCGACCGGTTGCAACCGGTGAAGTGACGGCAAAGCGTCCATCCGCCGGGAGCAGACCCATGCCGGTATCTGCTGTCTCCTCGTTTTTATTGGAAGCTGACTACTCTGTTGTGATCTCAATGTAGCACAGCTTGTTGCACTGCAACATAGGCGCTTTTCCGATTTATTGCTGTGCAATACGACGCACTCGGGGAGCAATTTCCCTTTGTCGCAAACACGACACCGGCCTCGCCCGGCAAGCCCTTGATTCTTATAGGCACGCGCTTTGGCGTGGAATCTGCTTCAACGAGCCCACACACACCATTCCGGAGCGCATCATGACCAAGCCCAAGAAACACATCCTCGTCTGCGTCCAGGGCCGTCCGCCCGGCCATCCCCGCGGCTCCTGCCAGGAAAAAGGCTGCAACACGGCATGGCAGGCCTTTCAGCAGGAATTCCAGCAACGCAACCTGTGGAACGACTTCCTGCTCACCAATTCCGGCTGTCTCGGCCCCTGCCAGGGCGGCCCCAGCGTGCTCATTTACCCTGACAACGTGATGTACAACGGCCTCACCACCGCCGACGTGACCACCATCATCGAGGAACACATCCTGCTCGACACGCCGGTGGCGCGCCTGCAGGCCTCCGCAGAAGTCTGGTAGGTATCGGGGGGCGGCGAGCGGAGAGTAGACTTCGCCCATCCCCACTCCCCGCCCTCGTCATGCAGATCTGGATCGACGCCGACGCCTGCCCGGTAGTCGTCAAGGAAATCATCTTTCGCGCCGCCGAGCGGCTGGAGATTCACACCATCCTGGTCGCCAACCGCATGCTGCGCACACCACCGTCGCGCTTCATCCGGGCCATCCAGGTGCCGTCGGGCTTCGACGTGGCCGACGCGCACATCGTCGACCAGCTGGCGGCCGGCGACCTGGTGATCACCGCCGACATTCCGCTGGCCTCGGCCGTGCTCGAACGCCAGGCCCACGCCCTCAACCCGCGGGGCGAGCTGTACACCGCCGCCAACATTGCCGAACGCCTGTCGATGCGCAACTTTCTCGAGGAGCTGCGCAGCAGCGGCGTGCAGACCGGAGGGCCCAACGCCTTCAGTCAGGCCGACCGGCAGGCCTTTGGCGGAGCGCTGGACCGTTTTCTGGCCAGGGCACTCAGGCCCTGATCATTCCCGCCAGCCCCGCACCACCGACCGGCGCTTCGGCCAGCCAGGGCACCAGCGCCACCCGCGTGGCCAGCTCGCCGACGCGCCGGATGAACGGCGCCTCGTAGCCACCCCGCGCCGCCAGCACCGGATCAACGGTACCGCTGGCCAGCAGGCTTTGGTTGATGACCCACGCAAAGGGCTCGATCTGGGCGCGGCGCAGATCCGCCTGCAGGCGCTCGGCCTCGTGCACCGGCGTGGCCTCGGCGAGGGTCACGATCAGGACGCGGGTGAAGTCCGGATCGCGCAGACGCGGCAGCAATTGGCGCACCGCCTCGGGCATGTCGCCGCGGGTGCGCAGCACTTCCCGGTGATAGGCCTCGGCAGAGTCCATCAGCAGGATGGTGTGGCCGGTGGGCGCCGTATCCAGCACCACGAAGGCGTCGCGCCCCTCCTCCACCGTGCGGGCGAAGGCGTGAAAGACGGCGATTTCCTCGGTACAGGGCGAACGCAGGTCTTCTTCGAGCATGGCGCGGGCGTTCGGATCGAGGTTCGCGCCAGCCCTCGCCAGCACATCGTCCCGGTGACGGGCGACTTCGGCAGCCGGGTCGATCCGCCCGATGCGCAGGTTCGGCTCGGCTTCTTCCAGCGTCCACGACAGATGGGCCGCAGGATCGGTAGTCGTCAGCAGCACCTTGTGGCCACGCCGGGCGAGGCTCAGGGCGACCGCAGCGGCAACCGACGTCTTGCCGACGCCGCCCTTGCCCATGGTCATCACCACCCCGTGACCGGTGGCGGCCAGTTGGTCGATGAGGGGCGCCAGACCGGCGGGCAGGTCAACATCCGGCATCGCGCAGGCCTTCGGCGCCACGGCAACCGGCTGCATGGCCGCCTGCAGAGCTGCCAGCCCAACCATGCCGCGGGCCACAAAAGGCGTTTCACTGCGCGGCAGTTCATTCAGCCCGACAGGAATGTGCGCCAGCGCCAGAGCGTGACGGTCACCCATGGCGGTGGCGATGGCATCGTCACTGCCGGCGACAAACACCCCATTAACCGCCAGCCACTGGTTGCGCACCCCCAGCTCGGCAAGTTCAGCGCGGGTGCGCTCGGCCTCGCGCAGAGCGGCGGCTTCCGGGCGGGCGACCAGCACGACGGTGGTGCGCGCCGGGTCGGCCAGTTCGGCCACCGTGGCGGCGTAGAGATCCTTCTGCTTGTCGAGCCCCGACAGCGGCCCGAGGCAGGACGCGCCGCCCGCGTTGGTGTCGAGGAATTCGGACCACGCCGACGGCAGGGTCAGCAGGCGCAGGGTGTGGCCGGTGGGCGCGGTATCGAAGATGACGTGATCGAAATCAGCGGTGCGCGCCGGCAGGCCAAGCAACTCGGCGAAGGCGTCGAAAGCAGCGATCTCGACGGTACAGCCGCCGGAGAACTGCTCCTCCATGCTGCGGATCGCCGCGTCCGGCAGGATCCCGCGATAAGGCCCGACCATGCGCTCCCGGTAGGCCGCCGCAGCCGCTTCCGGGTCAATGTTGAGGGCAAAGAGGCCCGGCAGCACCTGCGTCGGTGTCGCGCCGAGGGGCGTTTCGAGCACTTCATCGAGGTTGGAGGCCGGATCGGTACTGACGATCAGCACCCGCCGGCCGGCCTCGGCAAGGGCCAGGCCGGTGGCGCAGGACAGGGACGTCTTGCCGACGCCGCCCTTGCCGGTGAAAAACAGGTAACGGGTGCGGACGTCGGGCAGCGCCATGATCGCGTCCTCAGCAGCAGCCGGAGCCGGGCTCGCAACCACCGCCGACCACCGGAATGCGGATGCGCGGCTTGTCGGCGGTGGCCAGCGGCAGGCCGAGCTTGTGGGCCAGCTGGGCGCGGGTCGGATAGAGGCCGGTGGACACGATCTGGCCATCCACGGCAAGGATCGGCAGGCGGTCCATGCCGGCCTGCATTTCGGCGATCACCGCCGGGTTGGCAGCGAAAGCCTGGGGTTCCTGGCCGAGGTTGTGACGGGCCACCGCCACGCCCTGCGCCTCGACCCACTTCAGGTCGGCGGCAAACTGCGCCAGCGCCGGGTCTACATCCACGCCACACACGCCGGTCGGGCAGCACATCGCCGGGTCGAACACTTCAAGCTTTTTCATGCGGGACTCCTTTCGTACCAGCCCTTGCTGGAATTCACCACTTTGACCACCAGCAGCATCACCGGCACCTCGATGAGCACACCGACCACCGTCGCCAGCGCCGCGCCGGACTCGAAACCGAACAGGCCGATGGCCGCGGCCACCGCCAGCTCGAAAAAGTTGGAGGCGCCGATCAGCGCTGACGGGCCTGCCACGCTGTGCTTCTCGCCGACCACCCGGTTGAGCCAGTAGGCCAGCGCCGAGTTGAAGAAGACCTGGATCAGGATGGGCACCGCCAGCAAGGCGATGACCAGCGGCTGCTCGATGATGGCCTTGCCCTGAAAGGCGAACAGCAGCACCAGTGTGGTCAGCAGCGCGCAGATCGACCACGGGCCGATCTTCTCCATCGCCGCATCGAAACTCGCCCGGCCCTTTGCCAGCAGCAGCTGGCGCCACACCTGCGAGAGGATCACCGGAATCACAATGTAAAGCACCACCGAAAGAATCAGCGTATCCCAAGGCACAGAGATCGCCGAGATGCCCAGCAAAAAGCCCACCAGCGGCGCAAAGGCCACCACCATGATCGTGTCGTTGAGCGCCACCTGCGACAGCGTGAACAGCGGATCGCCGTTGGAGAGCCGGCTCCACACGAACACCATCGCCGTGCACGGCGCCGCCGCCAGCAGGATGAGGCCGGCGATGTAGCTGTCGAGCTGATCGGCCGGGAGCATCGGCGCAAACACGTTGCGCACGAAGAGCCAGCCGAGAAAGGCCATCGAGAAGGGCTTGACCAGCCAATTGACGAACAGCGTGACGCCGATGCCACGGATGTGGCCCTTCACTTCATGCAGCGCGCCGAAATCCACCTTCACCAGCATCGGGATGACCATCACCCAGATCAGGAGGCCGACCGGCAGGTTCACCTGCGCCACCTCCATGCGTCCGATGGCCTGGAAGACGCCCGGCGCCAGCTGGCCAAGGCCCACGCCGGCGAGAATGCACAGGAACACCCAGACCGTGAGGTAGCGCTCGAAAACGCTCATCGGCACGCCCGCAGCGGCCTTCAGCGTGGCTTCGCACTGGGCGCTCATGGCTTGGCCTCCAGCCCCAGGGCCTCGACCAAGGCCGGCACCAGCACGCGGCGGATTTCGTCGCGCACGGCGATGAAGCTGTCCAGCGGCTCGCCGTGGGGGTCGTGAAAAGGCACGTGGATGCGTTTCACCGGACGCGGGAAGATCGGGCAGCTCTCCTTGGCGTTGTCACACACGCTGACGACGAGGTCGATGGATTCATCGAGCAGCGTGTCGATCAGCTTGGGGTGCAGGCCGTCGGTGGGCAGGCCGGCAAGCTGCAGGGCCACGATGGCGCCGTCGGCAACCTTGGGCTGCGGCACGGTGCCGGCCGACAGGGCGCGAACCCGGCCGGCAAGATCGTGGTTGAGGATGGCTTCGCCCATCTGGGAGCGGCACGAGTTGCCCGTGCACAGTACGAGTACGGTGGGAGTCATTGCGGGGTTCCAAAAATACGGCTTATTGCCCCTGCTCGCGCAGGCGACCGATGCTGTCCACTTCCTGCTTGAGGGCCATCTTGTCGAGCTTGGCAAAGGGCAGGTTGATGAATACGGAAATCCTGCGGTTCAGAAGTTGCAGCGCGGTGTGCACCGCGTGACGCCTGGCCGCGTCGTCGCCCTGGACGGCCGCAGGATCCTCGATACCCCAATGCGCCGAGACCGGCTGACCCGGCCATACCGGGCAAACCTCGCCTGCGGCGTTGTCGCAAACGGTGAACACGAAATCCAGCGCCGGGGCGCCGGGCGCCGCGAACTCGTCCCAGCTCTTGCTGCGCAGCTCGGCCACCGGCAGGTTCTGGGCTGCCAGCATTTCCAGAACGTAAGGATTGACCTTGCCGGCCGGGTGACTGCCGGCACTGTAGGCGCGGAAGCGGCCCTTGCCGATCTGGTTGAGGATGGCCTCGGCGAGGATGCTGCGCGCCGAGTTGCCAGTGCACAGAAAAAGTACGTTGTAGATACGTTCACTCACAGGACTCTCCTTCGCAGGCAGGTTTAGCGCTCCGGCGCTTGTCGGTGCTTTCGCAGCTGGCGGTTTTCGTCAGGCAGGTATTGCCCTGGCAGCAGTTGGCGGTCAGAAAGGCGATCAGATCGTCCATCGCGCTGTAGTCCGCCGAATAAAAGATGAAGCGGCTTTCCTGTCGCCCGCGGATCAGGCCGACCCGGCTCAGGTGCGACAGATGGAAGGACAGGGTCGCCGGCGCAAGGCCGAGCTTCTCGCCGATAGCACCAGCATTGAGCCCTTCCGGCCCGACCTGCACGAGGACGCGGAAGATGGCAAGGCGGGTCTCGTGTCCGAGGGCGGCGAGGGATTCGGCTGCGTTTAACGTTTCCATGATTCGAGTATTGTCGAAATATTGAACCGCGTCAAATGAAGAATTGACGCATGAAGTTGATCCAACCCGGTGTTGTCGAGCAAGACAGGAAGACTCGGCAGTACTGAT
This sequence comes from Zoogloea oleivorans, assembly GCA_030157785.1. Classification (GTDB taxonomy): domain Bacteria; phylum Pseudomonadota; class Gammaproteobacteria; order Burkholderiales; family Rhodocyclaceae; genus Zoogloea; species Zoogloea oleivorans_A. The sequence goes on along the minus strand of JAOAUC010000017.1, from coordinate 59,090 downwards.
ACGGCAGTCACAGAAGCACGACCGCCAATTTTTACCCGGGTATTATTTACACGGCAATTTAACCCGGGTATTATTAGCTCATCCAATTCAAGACTGACCTTACTGTGATTGATACCACTAGTCCTTCCTATACCAGCTTCAACGGCCACAAGCGCATCGCCTCTGGCAGCTTGACGGTCAATGCATTGGCTGTGAAACACGCTCTGGCGTCCGACGCACCCAGTCCGCTATTAATCTTCTGCGACCAGACTGGTCAAGTTGTCGATATCGACATTCGAGGAAGCGATGCCGAGATGTTGGCACGTCTACCTCCAGAGGGGCCCCAGCTTCAAGGAGACAAATCGGCACTGATCGATTCCGGGGAATCTGATGAGCCACGTAGCCGTGGCAGGCCGAAGCTTGGGGTTGTCGCGCGAGAAGTCACGCTACTGCCGCGCCACTGGGATTGGTTGGCTGCACAGCCAGGCGGTGCATCGGTGACTTTGCGGAAACTGGTTGATGAGGCACGCCGGGCCAACGTGGACCGAGACCGGCAACGCCGGGCGAGTGAATGTGCTTACCACTTCATGTCAGTCATGGCTGGTGATATGGCTGGCTTTGAAGAGGCCTCGCGTGCGCTGTTCGCAAACGACGCGGCAAAGTTCCGCCAACTGACCGAAGCTTGGCCGGCTGACGTTCGTGATTACGTCAGGTACCTGGCGTATCCACTGCCGCCGACAGAAGTGCCATCGCTTGCACCGTGACTCATTCGAGAAGGAGAGGATTGATGATGACAAACAGAAAGACGCTGAAACGACAGTATCTGGAGACGAAAACCCGAGCCGGTGTCTATGCGATCCGTAACCAGATCACGGGCCGGGCGTTGATCGCAGGAAGTACGAACGTTCAGGGCACACTCAACCGGCATCGTTTTGAACTGCAGGACGGACTGCATCGCAATGCGAGGCTTGTGCAGGACTGGGTCGAACACGGCGAGGCCAACTTTCTCTTCGACGTACTCGACATGGTCAAACCCAGCGAAGACCCAGCGTTCAATGCCGCACGAGAATTGGAAATGCTGGTTGGCCTGTGGCGCCAGGAAATCCCTTGCTTCGGCGAACTCGGCTACGGCGATCCGAGGAGCCAAGCTTGATGAACACGAATCTCTGCGTGGGCCTGCCGGTGCCAAGACGGCTAGCGCCCTGTCAGGCAACGTGCCTGACTGCATTGGGTTTGTGCTTCACTCATCGCCTTTCCTGTGGCTCAGCCACGTAGCCCTCAGCGTACGCTGGCAGACCGTCATGCAGTTCCCACCAACTGGCCTTTGATGCCACATATGCGTGGAAGTCAAGCCGGGCTGCGACTGGTTCGGATAATAGGCCGGCACGGATGCGAACGACGCCGGGTAAGGATGCGCGCTTGCTGAAAATGGGTGAGCCGCAGACTTTGCAGAACGCTCTGACCTTACCTGGCGATGACTCATAGTGCTGAAGCAAGTCTTCGCCCGAGATGAAAGTAAGCTTGCCTGTTTCAACGGGAATGTTGGTTGCAAAGGGGCCGCCCTGGGCCTGCCGACATTGCGAGCAATGGCAAATCTGGATGGGTGCAAGATGGCCTTCGATGGTGAAGCGAATGCCTTTGCACAGACATGACCCGTGGTGCTTGCTGCTCATTGATGTTCTCGTTGCCTAATGTTTACGGCATGGTGTTGGCACGGAAAATGAAAAACAGATCTTGAACCAATCACTGGCTTTTCACTAACTGAGTCAACCTACACTTCCCGGATCAGCTCAGTTGCGAAGGCGGCACGCAGCCGTCGTCGAGGCCATCAATCTCGATCTGGATGGTGGGGTGCTGGATGCGGAAACGATGCTCGAGATCGTGGGCCAGCGTCTTGAAGAAGGCATCGCCAGGGTGGCCGGCGGGCATCACAAGGTGCACGGTGAGGGCCACGTCCGACGTGCCCAGCGCCCACACATGCAGGTCATGCACGCTGCTGACGCCGGGCTGGCTGCGCAGCCAGGCATGGACTTCGATGAGATCGATGCTCTCCGGCACGCCATCGAAAGCAAGGTGCAGGGACTGGCGGAACAGGCCCCAGGTGCCCAGGACGATCACCACCGCAATCGCCAGACTGACCAGCGGGTCGAGCCAGACCCAGCCGAACTTGAGATACAGCGCACCGGCAGCCACCACGCCAAGCGACACCAGCGCGTCGCCGGCCATGTGCAGGAAGGCCCCGCGAATGTTCAGATCGTCCTTGCTGCCGGCCATGAACAGGGCCGCGGTGATGCCATTGACCACCACACCGATGGCGGCCACCACGATCACCGTCCAGCCCGCCACCGGCTCGGGCGAATTGAAACGCTGGAAGGCCTCAAGGGCCAGCGCGCCCATCGCCACCAGGAGCAGCACAGCGTTGGCCAGCGCAGCCAGAATCGAGGCCCGCTGCCAGCCGTAGGTACGCACATGGGTCGGACGCAGGCGTCCGGCCAGCGCCGCCCCCCAGGCGAGAATCAGCCCCGCCACATCCGACAGGTTGTGGCCGGCATCGGCCAGCAGGGCCAGGGAATCGGAACGCCAGCCGTAATAGGCCTCAATGACGACAAAGGCGATGTTCAGGCAGATGCCGACGGCGAAGGCCCGGTCGTAGGAAGCCGGGCCGTGGTGATGATGGGCGTGCCCATGGCTGCAGGCGGGGCCGTGCTCGTGGTTCATCAGGTCAGGTCGGGGATATGCTGCAGGTTTTCAGCCGCGCATGGCGCGCAACTGGCGACGGGCGATGAACAACCCGATGCGCTGGATCGGATTGCGGTTGCCACCCGGGCGCCAGGTTTTAACGTAGCGGTTGCGGTAGGCGTCGAACTGGAAGCCCCACGGCGCGTGGATCACGTCACCGCGACCGAGGAGAATCTTGAGCACTTCGACGGCCGTCACGCCGGCACACAACTGACAGGCCGCGATGGTGCTGGGGCCGCGACGCTCTTCAAAGTTAACCCGCGACGGGTCGGCCAGGTAGCCGCGCTGAAGCATCGCCGGCGACAGGCCAAGCAGAAAGCGCACGGCCATTTCGTCCTCGTCGCAGCCGTCCAGGCGGAAGTATTCTTCAAAAGACATCTTGCCCGGCAGAAAGCTCAGCACCGCCGTGCCCATGCCCAGAGGCGCCGCGGTGACTGCCGGCACGCCACGCTCCTGGCAAGCCCGAAAGGTGTGGCGACGAGCGTCGAAGGCAAAGAAATCGAGGCCGTCCACGTACAGATCGACCCCCTCGAGGAACTCGCCCAGGTTGTCGGCACTCACCCCTTTATCAAAGACACGGATGTCGACTTCGGGGTTGATGTTCCGCGCCATTTCAGCCATTACCTCGGCCTTGGGACGTCCGATGGTCGACATCATCGCCCCGGCCTGGCGATTGAAGTTCACCAGGTCGAAAGTGTCCATGTCGGCAATATGAAAAGCGCTGATGCCCAACCGGACCAGGGTCAGCAGATGCACCCCGCCGACGCCGCCGACGCCGGCAATCGCCACCCGCTTGCCCCGCAAGGTGGCCTGCTCGGCCTGGGTCACCCAGCCGATGTTGCGGGAGAAGGCTTCGTCGTAATGGAAAGCGCCGCTGGACATGCTGAATGTCTCCGTCAGACAGGGAAACACAATGATACGACAGTTCGACACCAGCCCTCAGCGGCGGCGGCATCAACAGCTGATATACCAGGATCATGATGGTGGTAATCTCCCGGGAAACGGGCGCCTTCAAGCTTTTGCCCCTTCTGGTCGTAAACAAACGTTGCAGCAATGCCTGATTACATAGGGACGTACCATGTCGCTACTTGACCGCTTCAGTCTCGGCGAAGGATTCAAGAAATATTTCGAAGTCGCCACTGCGTTCGACGAAACCGGCCGCAATGAAGTCTTCGGCATACGTCACGAAGTGTATTGCGAGGAACTCGGCTTCGAGCCCGTGCGCCCCGACCGCATGGAGACGGACGAATACGATCGCCACAGCCTGCACTGCCTGATGCGCACCTCCACCGCGCCGGTAAACCTCGTCGGCTGCAACCGCCTGGTCGTCGCCCGCCCCGAAGAGCCGGATTACCCCCTGCCTTTCGAGCGCACCTGCGCCGCCACGCTGGACCGCTCCATCATCGATCCCGCCCGCCTGCCCCGCGGCAGCATTGCAGAGGTGTCGCGACTGGCCGTGCGCCACCACTACCGGCGGCGTAAAGGTGAAACCAAGTCCGCGCTGGCGCTCAGCGACGACGACTTCGGCACCAAGGACCAGCCCCGTTTCCCGTACATTCCCATCGGCCTCTACCTGGCCATCGTCGCGCTTGCCAAGCGGGAGGGCATCGAGACGCTTTTCGTGCTCACCGAGCCGCGCCTCGCCGACCACTTCTCCAAACTTGGCGTCAAGATCACCCAGATCGGCGGTCCGGTGGAACACCGGGGCATCCGCGTACCGTCGATGATGGACGTGAACGCCATCGTCAAAAACCTGCGCTTTTTCGTGAAACCCATCTGGCGGGTCATCAACGAGCAGATCGACGACGGCTACACAAAAACCGGCCGGCCGGCCTTCCTGTCGGCGCGCTGACGCCGGAATTCACTCCAGGGGCGCGTCCCGCTCCTGCAGGGGATAGGCGTCGGCGATATAGCCGTGGCCCTTCATCACCACGACGATCACGCAGCCGATGGCCAGCGTGAACACCACCGTCCAGTGCAGGACCACCGTTGCAATGGCGACGATATCGGCCGACTGGACCGCCTTCAGCGCCTCCGCCCCGGCCAGCCCGCCATCAAAAAGCCGCGCATTCAGAGCGTAGAGGGCCGGCAGCAGCGTGCCGACCAGAGCAATCAGCGGCAGCTTGCGCAGCAGGCGCCACTCGAAACCCGGTACTTCCCTGCGGCTCCCGGGCAGCCGCTTCAGCCAGTTCATGGTGTTCTCTCCGCGTGCGTTTACAACAATAAGGCAGGTACTTTGCCCCGAGGTTCCCCGGACACGCCGGGTGGCTGGCCCGTCTCTTGCAAAGGATGGTTCAGCACTCACTAAACCCACACTGTCCTAGGAGAATCCCTCATGAGCAAGATCGGTCTTTTTTACGGTAGCGAGACGGGCAACACCCGCAAGGTGGCCAAATCCATCGTGAAAAAGCTCGGCGACGATGCGGTCGAGCTTTTCAATGTTACCAAGGCCACGCCCGACGATTTCGCCAAGTTCAGCTCGATCATCCTGGCCACGCCGACCCTTGGCGACGGCGAGCTGGTGGACTCCTGGAAAGAATTCTTTCCGACCTTCGAAGGCATTGATCTGACGGGAAAAACCGTTGCCATCTATGGCTTCGGCGACCAGGACGCCTACGGTCACGAGTTCTGTGACGCGATGATCATCCTCTACAACGCCGCCAAGGCGCAGGGCGCCACGATCATCGGCAGCTGGGGCACCGACGGCTACGAGTTCTCCAAGTCGAAGGCCGTGGTGGATGGCAAATTCGTGGGCCTGGCCCTCGACAACGACAACCAGAAGGACGAAACCGACGAGCGCCTCGACGACTGGCTCGGCGAAATCAAGTCCGCATTGCTCGCCTGATGGACGCGCCCGCGCCTGTCGCAAACGCGACAATCGGCGGGCAGGGTGTCAGGCATGCCACAGGTCGGGGGCGTCCATGAGCGGCGCCCCCGGCACATCTGGCGGCGCCCGCCTGATCTTCGCCCACACCCAATCCATCAGCGGCCGGCTGCGTTTTGTCCGTTTCACCCACGGCATGCTCGGCTTCGAACCCTTTGCGGCCGACGCCCACGTGTGCGCCGAGGACGACACCCCGTCTCCGGCAGTCGTCACCCTGCCCTCGATCTATCTGGCCGATGCCGAGAAGCGCCTAGGCCTGCCTTCCGGCAGCCTGAAGATCGAGCCGGAATTCCGCTTGTGCGTGGAAACCGGCGGAACCCGCGTCGAGGTGCACCTGGCCCGTTTCACCACCACCGACCCGCCTTTCGAGGCCATCACGGCCGCTGGCGCCCGCTTCATCGCGATCACCGAAACCCGTGGCTGCCCCCAGGTGGAGCTGGATCTGCTCCGAAAAGCCTACGAAGTGATCCTCGGCGGCTGATCCGGCAGGTTCAGGCCATGGCGCGCGCCTTCAGGTGCGCCGCCAGCGCGGCATCCATGGTGGACGCGTGCAGCTCGAACCACTCGGCCACCTGCTCGCGGATGTAGGCCCTGGCCATCATCGTCGAACCCTTCGCCACCCGTTCGTTGAAACGGCGCAGATCCCGCAACACCCGCCGGTGCTCGTTCAAATGCTCATCAAGGGCAGGAAAGGCGCTCTCCTGCATCCACGTGTCCTCGTTGGCAAAGTGGACCTCGGTGTGGGCACAGAGGGCCGCGAACGCCTCGACAAATGCCGGCCCCGCAGCCGCTTCTGCTGCATTCACGAGCGCGAAGAACTCCCGATGGGTGTCATCCATTGCCGCCAGGCCAAGCACGTGTCGCTCATCGGACCATTCCATCGAATTCTCCCGGTTTGCGCCACCAGAGCGGGCGCCTGCCGGGACTTCAGCGAGAAGCGTGCCTGGCTTGGCATCGAACTTGCTGAATTCGATCCATCGACACAAACCCATCCGGAGAAGACTCATGGAAGACCTCGTTCAATTCCAGCTCGGCGACGCCGTGTTCTGTCGCGAAGACCTGTTCAACGACGGCGGCCTGCCCGGCATCGAGGAGGGTGCGCTGATCGCCGCTGCCGGTACCCGCGGCGTGGTGGTCCAGTACGGCCACGTGGAAGCCTCCCCCAACGAGGAAATCTACCTGGTCCGCTTCGAGGATGAAACCCGGGAGCTGGGCCTGCCGGTGGGCTGCCTGCCGGAAGAACTGACCCAGGACGAGGCCGAAGCCGCGAGCCTGAAAGCCGCTCACTAAGCGGAGCCCCGCACCGATGAAGATCGCCATTCCCGTCACCGGCGACAGTCACGTCGTCGGCCACGCCGGCCAGGCGCGCAACTGGCTGATCTACGACTGCCAGCCCGACTCGCCGCAGCCTTTGCCCCTGGCCATCGAACTGTCCAAGGAGCAGATCCTCCACCATTTCGAGGATGACGGCCCCCACCCACTGGACGGGGTCGAGGTGATCATCGCCGCCAGCGCCGGCGACGGCTTTGTCCGTCACATGGCCAAGCGCGGTGCCGAGGTGCTGCTGACCGGCGAGAAGGAGCCCGCCGCTGCCCTCGCCCGCATCCTGGCTGGCGAAGCCCTGCCCGACGCGCGCTTTGACATCACCACCACCCTCTGCAAGATCCGCGATCTCTTCTCGCGGCATTAAGCACTCCGGGCCCGGCTGCGGGCTGTCATGCCGCTGCAACCACCGGGCCTTAGCCTGAAGCGCCCCCAAACCCTTCAGGAGATCGTCATGTACCTGTCCCCCACCGACATCCAGCACACCCGCTCTGCCACCATCGACAACCTGCACATCGCCTCCCGGGCGTGGGTCGAAGCCACCGAGAAGCTTGCCGAACTCACCCTGCGCGCCGGCCGCCAGGCCCTCGACAACGGCAGCGAGCACCTGCAGGCGCTGGCGGAAAGCAGGAACCTGCCGACCACGGCCCCCTTGCCGCTGGAGCGCATCAGCGAGTGGCGCAGCGACTCCGCCGTGCTCGTTCGCGAGTATTTCGAAATCATCGGCGAAGCCCATCAGGCCATCCTGCAGATGGCCCGCGACCAGGTAGCGGTGCTCGACAAGGCGTTAATGAAGCAAATGGATCGTGCCTCCCGCAGCGCCGATGCCAACGGTGAAGCCGCCATCGACCACATGAAAAGCGCCGTGCGTCAGGCCGAAGCCGGCTTCAACGAACTGACCGATGCGGCAGCCCGCGGCGCCGATCTGGTGGAGGATCAGGTCCGCCAGGTATCCGACGCCCTGACCATCGACGCAGATGAAGCGACCGAAACGGCTCCGGCTCCCCGCAGCCGCCGGACCCGCAGCAACTAAGGCCAGCGCAGGGCGGCCGCTCCTGCCGCTTAGCGATAAAATACGGGTTCCCAGACGCGGGGCCACACCGGGTCCCGCGTCGCCGCCAGCCCAGCAAGGAATCCCATGAACACCCGCGCCTCTCTCTACCAGGCCCGCTACGGCTCGCCCGACGTGGCCGTGCCCGCCGCCGGCTCGCCGGTCATCGACCATCTTCTGGCCCACTGCTCGGTGCGCGCCTACCTGCCCGATCCGGTCAGCGACGACACCCTCGCCGCCATCATCGCCGCCGCCCAGTCTGCGGCCAGTTCGTCCAACCTCCACGCGTGGAGTGTAGTGGCGGTACGCGACCCGGCACGCAAGGCCCGTCTGGCCGAGTTTGCCGGCGATCAGGAACACATCCGCCAGGCCCCGCTGCTGCTGATCTGGCTGGCCGACCTGGCGCGTCTTGAACACGTCGCAAACAAGCTCGATGAGCCCTGTGTGGCGCTGGACTACCTGGAAATGTTCGAAGTCGGCGTGATCGACGCCGCCCTCGCCGCCCAGAACGCCGTGACTGCCGCCGAATCCCTCGGACTCGGCACCGTTTACATCGGCGCCATGCGCAACCGCCCCGAAGACGTGGCGGCCGAGCTGCAACTGCCGCCGCGGGTCGTCGCCATGTTCGGCCTGTGCGTCGGCACGCCCGACCCGCAGGCGCCGGCCAGCGTCAAGCCACGCCCGCCCCAGTCGGTGGTGCTGCACCAGGAAACCTATTCCCTGCCGGCCCAGGCCGCCGGCCTGGAACAGTACGACGAGGCGATGCGCGCCTTTTACACCAGCCAGGGCATGAAGGTCCGCGGGACCTGGTCGAATCACTCGGCCAAGCGCATCCGCGACACCCAGGCCCTCAGCGGGCGGGACAGACTGGTAGAGGCGCTGAACTGGCTTGGTTTCCCCCTTAAGTAGGCTTACTCCTGCACGCGAGGGGATCAGCACCTAGAATGCTGATGTCACGCCGCTATCGGCGTCACATCCACATCCCAGGAGACTCCTCAATGAAAATTGTCCCTTGCCTCAAGCGTGCAGCCCTTGCCCTTGGGCTGTTCACCAGCACCCTTGCCTCGGCGGGGTATTCCCAGCTCTATGTATTCGGCGACAGCCTGTCGGACGTCGGCAACAACTACCTGGCAGTGGGCGGTGCAAGCACACCGGCCGGCGCCATCAATGGCAACAACTTCATCCCGACTCTGCCCTACGCGTCCGGCCGCTACAGCAACGGCCCGGTGTGGGCAGAAGTCTTCTCCCAGCAGATCAGCACCGGAACACTGCTACCATCCTTGATGGGTGGAAACGGCTTCGCCTTCGGGGGTGCCAATACCGGCGGAGTGGATAACGTGCCGACGCTGAGCCAGCAGGTGGACCTTTTTATTGCACGCCCGGGCAGCGCACCGTCCGATGCGCTCTACGTGATCGCCGGCGGCGGCAACAACGCCCGCGATGCAGCCGAGCTGATGGGTGCCGCCATCGCCGCCAACCAGGACCCGAGCAGCATTCTGGCCGCAACGGTAACGGACTTCCTGGGCGACATTGCCACCATGCTCGGCAAACTCAAGGCGGAGGGAGCCCGCAACTTCGTGGTGTGGGACACCCCCGACCTGGGCCTGACCCCGGCTGCCACGGCGGGCGTTCCCGGCACCTCTGCCCTGCTGCACCTGATCACCCAAAGCATGAACGCGGCGCTGTACGCCACCTTCACCGGCGATCCGGAGGTCAAGCTCTTCGATGTCTTCGGGCTCATCGACAAGGTGGCCGCCAACCCGGCCGATTACGGCCTGATCAATGTCGGCGACGCCTGCCTCGGCGGCCTGTGCGATGTGGACGATCAGCTCTTCTGGGATGGCATCCACCCCACCGCCGCAGGTCACCAGATCATCGCAACGGCAATGCTGAAGACCATCGATATACCGGAGCCGGGCAGCCTGGCCCTGCTGCTTGTCGGCCTTGCCGGCCTGCCCCTCGTCCGCCGCAAAACCTGAAGAGGGGGCCGCCGGATCAGGCGGCCTTTTTCATCTGCTTCTGGTACAGAAACTCCAGGATCGCCGCCCGGCATTCCGCGAAGTGCGGATCGTGAGCCAGTTGCAGGCGATTGCGGGGCTTCTCCAGCTTCACCTCCAGAATCTCGCCGATGGTTGCAGCCGGGCCGTTGGTCATCATCACCACGCGGTCCGAAAGCAGCACGGCCTCATCCACGTCGTGGGTCACCATCACCACGGTGGCACCGGTCTTCTCCATCACGCCGATCAACTCGTCCTGCAGCGCCGCGCGGGTCAGCGCATCCAGCGCGCCGAAGGGCTCGTCCATCAGCAGGATCTTCGGCTCCATCGCGAAGGCGCGGGCGATGCCGATGCGCTGCTTCATGCCGCCGGAAATCTCGTGGGGCAGCTTCTGGGCGGCGTGGCCCATGTGCACCATTTCGAGCGCCGCATGGGTGCGCGCCCGCAGCGCCTCCTTGCCTTCCTTGGCGCTGAAGACCCGCTCGACGGCCAGATAGACATTTTCGAAGCAGTTGAGCCAGGGCAGCAGCGAATGGTTCTGGAACACCACCGCCCGCTCCGGGCCGGGGCCGGCAATCTCGCGGCCATTGCACAGCATCACGCCCGAGGTGGGCAGCGTGAGGCCGGCGATGAGGTTGAGCAGCGTCGATTTGCCGCAGCCCGAGTGGCCGATCAGCGACACGACTTCGCCGGTGCGGATCTGCAGATTGACGTCTTTCAGGGCCACGAAGCTGCCCTTCTTAGTCTCGAAGGCCATGCCGACGTTTTCGACTTTGACGATTGCGTTCATTTTGGGGCTCCCGAATCAGTTGGTGCCGTAGCTGAAGCGGCGGGCGATCAGCAGCAGCAGGTATTCGAGCAGCAGGCCGACAATGCCGATCACGAAGATGGCAATGAGGATGTGCTCGACCTTCAGGTTGTTCCACTCGTCCCACACCCAGAAACCGATGCCGACGCCGCCGGTCAGCATTTCCGCCGCCACGATCACCAGCCAGGCGGTGCCGATCGACAGCCGGATGCCGGTGAGCATGTAGGGCAGTACCGAGGGAAAGAGGATCTTGGTGATGATCCTGAACTCGGACAGGTTGAGCACCCGCGCCACGTTGAGGTAATCCTGCGGCACGCGCTGCACGCCCTGGGCGGTGTTGAGGATCATCGGCCAGATCGAGCAGATGAAGATCGTCCAGGTGGACGCCGGATCGGCGGCCTTGAAGACCATCAGGCCGATGGGCAACCAGGCCAGCGGCGACACCGGGCGCAGGATGCTGATGATCGGTTCGAGCATGCTGTTCATGAAGGCGAAGCGACCGATGATGAAGCCCATCGGGATGCCCACCAGCGCCGCGAAGCCGAAGCCGATGGCGACGCGCTTGAGGGACGACAGGATGTTCCAGCCGATGCCCTGGTCGTTCGGCCCGTTCTGGTAGAAGGGATCGGAGAAGAGCACGACGGCGGCATCGAGCGTCTTTGCCGGGCTGGGGAAGTCGGCGGACTTCATCGCGACCAGGGCCCACAGGCCAATCACCAGCGCAAAGCCGATGAGCGGCGGCAGCACGGCGCGGATGAAGTTGCTGAAATGCTCGCCGAAAGAAACGGAGTTGTCGGGCGTGCTTACCAGCGCGGGGGTTGCGGCAGAAGTTGCAGCCATATCGGTTTCCTTGACTGGGGTGGCGTCGGCTTCGGGCCGGACGGCCATGAGGCCGGAGGTAAGGGTCGCAGTGGTCATCAGGATCTCCAGGATTCTGTAGGGGCGAATAAATTCGCCCGCGGGTGTGGATTGGCAGTGATGGGCGAAGGAATTCGCCCCTACAGGTCAGCCGTGAATCTTGAAACCGGCGGCGTACTTCTTCGGGTCCTTGCCGTCCCACACCACGCCGTCGATCAGCTTGGACGTGCGGAAGTCGGACTTGGGAACCGGCACGCCGACAATGCTGGCGGCCTGCTTGTACAGATCGGTCTTGTTGATCGCCTTGGCCACGGCCAGGTAATCCACGTCCTGCTTGAGCAGGCCCCAGCGACGGTGCTGGGTGAGGAACCACATGCCGTCGGAGAGGTAGGGGTAATTCACCTGGCCGTCGTTGTAGAACTTCATCAGGTTCTTGTCGGACCAGCTCTTGCCGAGGCCGTTTTCGTACTGGCCGATCATGCGGCTGCGGATCACATCCACGTCGGTATTCACGTAGCTCTTGGCGGCCACGGTTTCGGCCGTCTTGCTGCGGTTGGCAGCACTGGCGTCGATCCACTTGGAGGCTTCGAGGATCGCGCAGATCATCGCCCGGGCGGTGTTGGGGTACTTGGCGGCAAACTCGGCGGTGGCGCCCAGCACCTTTTCCGGGTGGTCGGGCCAGATGTCCTGGCTGGTCACGGCGGTGAAGCCGATCTTGTCCACGATGGCGCGCTGGTTCCAGGGCTCGCCGACGCAATAACCGTCCATGTTGCCGACACGCATGTTGGCGACCATCTGCGGGGGCGGCACAACGATGTTCTTGACGTCCTTGAACGGGTCGATGCCGTGGGCAGCCATCCAGTAGTACAGCCACATGGCGTGGGTGCCAGTGGGGAAGGTCTGGGCGAAGGTGTATTCCTTGTCCTTCTTGGCGATGACCTTGGCGAGGGACTCACCATCCGTCGCGCCCTTGTCCTTCAAGCCGTTGGAGAGGGTAATCGCCTGACCGTTGTTGTTCAGCGTCATCAGCACGGCCATGTCCTTCTTCGGCCCGCCGATCCCCAGGTGCAGGCCGTAAACCAGACCGTACAGCACGTGGGCAGCGTGGATCTCGCCGTTGGCCAGCTTGTCGCGCACGCCGGCCCAGGAGGCTTCCTTGGTCGGGGTGATCTTGATGCCGTACTTCTTGTCGAAGCCCATTACGGAAGCCATCACCACGGACGAACAGTCGGTCAGCGGAATGAAGCCGATCCGGACTTCCTCCAGTTCCGGCTTGTCCGAACCGGCTGCCCATGCACCACCTGCGGGGAGCATCGTGCCCATTGCTGCCATACCTCCAAGGGTTGCCCCAGCCTTCAGAAAGCCGCGGCGGGAAAGAAACGTGTCGTCGAATTGCTCGCTCATAGCTCGCCCCAGATCCAAAAAAGCAAAAAAAGAGGGCGTCACATCACTCTGCAAAAACTGCAGAGGATGGACGCCCTTGTCCAAGTCTGATCGCCTGATCAAGCCGGGCCGCCGTTGGCCCAACTTCACTGCTCTCTTAGCGAGGACTGTGCCAGGAAATACAACCTATTGATTTATATTAAAAATTTTAATTCACCACAAAACATACCCCCAAAGAGGTAGCTGAAACACACCAAAACCATGCACTGATGCAGTGCAGCACAAGCCACCGTGGCACCACTCCGGATCACCACCCCTTGAAATGGCCGCTGCAAAAGGAAACCGGGGCGAAAACGGCATCCCGTTTCCGCCCCGGCTCAAGGCATCACCTGAAAACAACTACTCCTTTCAGAGTAACAAGTTCGCCATATCGATCACATCCTGAGCCACGTCGGCCAGCTTGCGACCGCGCTCCATGGCGAGCTTGCGCAGGGCATGGTAGGCCGCATCCTCGTTCAGCCCGCGCGCCTTCATCAACAGGCCCTTGGCCTTGTCCACGACGATGCGCTCGGACAGCTTGCGCGTGGCGTCGTCCCGTTCAGTCCGCAGATGCTGGAACTCTTCGAACTGGGCAATGGCTACTTCGACCAGCGCATCCAGACGCTCGGATGACACCGAATCGACGACGTAAGACGAAACTCCGGCCTTTACGGCCCGGCGAATCATCGCTGAATCGGTATCCTGGGAAAAAAGCAGCACCGGCCGGGGGCAGTCCCGGTTCATGATGGCCAGGTGCTCAAGGGTGTCACGGCTGGGCGAATCGGCCTGGATGAAGATCACATCGGGCTTGGTGGCAAGCACCTGATCAGACAGATCGAGGGCATTCGTAAGCACTGCCGCAACCTGATGTCCGGCAAGAGCGACCGCCGCACAGACATCGGCTGCGCGCTCGCGGGAGGAATCGACAACGAGGACTCGGAGCATGGAGGAGTGAAAATCCAAAAGACACCCTGAAACCTCAAGCAGGAAGCACGCCAGCAGGCGATGACGCCCTCCCGTCCGTCTCCTAAGCCTGTTCCCCACCCCCCCCCATCAGGCAATCGAGAATGAGCACCGACACATCGTCCCCGGCAGGCTGGCGCCCCAGGTGCCGCGTCAGTGCCTTGCGCAAACCTGCAACCCGCAAAGCCCGGGGTGCCGTAAGCAAGGCCAGCTCCAGCCCGTGGGTGCCAAAGGGTTCGCCGCTGGCGCTTTCGGCCTCGGTAAGCCCGTCCGAACACAGCACGATCTGGCACGGTTCGTCCCAACTGAAGGTCTCGCAATCGGCGCCGGCCTCGGCCGATGGCAGGATACCCAGCGGCAACTGGCGCGAAATGAAGCGCTGTACCACCTGCCCCCCGTCACTAACGCGGAGCACATCCGGCACACCGCCTACCCAGATCTGCCCGGCCCGACGTCCGGCCTCGAGGCGCACCAGCGCCGAAGCCACGAAACGCCCCGGCGGCAACAGGCCACAGAGCATGTCGTTGAGCTCGGTGACCAGCGACGCCAGCGGTGCATTGCGCGCCGCGCCACGGTAGAAGGCGCCCAGCGCCGGCAGCACGCTGACCGCTGCCGCCAGCCCATGCCCGGTGGCATCGGCAAGCATCGCATAGAGCGAGCCGTCCGACGCCCGGGCCACCGCCACCACGTCGCCGGAGAAATTGCGCGCCGGCATCACGGCATACTGGACAGCGCCGTCATGAAGCCAGTCACTGCGGATCTGCCGTTCCATGATGCTCATGGCAAGCTCCTGCTCCCGCTCGGACTCGTCGTGATAGCGCTGCAGGCGCGCCGCATCCTCGGCCAACTGACGCTGGATGCGGCGCGCCTCGGAAATGTCGCGCACCACGCCAATGAACATCCGCCGGTTGGGCAACTGCAGGTCGGATACACCGATCTCCATCGGAAAAGTCCGGCCATCCTTGCGCCGTCCAACCAGTTCGCGAATCTGGCCGATCACCGAGTTCTCGCCCGTCTTCAGATAATGCTCCATGTGGCCATTGTGGCTGCCCCCGACGCCTTCAGGCATCAGCATGCGCAGGTTTTGCCCGACCATCTCGTTGGCGGAATAACCGAATATCTGGCTGGCCGCCCGGTTCACCGACAGGATGTTGCCCTTTTCGTCTGACGAAATGATTCCGTCGATAACCCCGTTGGCCACGGCACGCACCTGTTCCAGCGAACCCGCCAGACGTCGCTGCATGTCGAGCAGCCGGCGCAGGGCCTTGAAGCGCGCCGCAAAGACCGGAAACGACAGGGGCTTGGCCAGGTAATCATCAGCGCCGACATCCAGCCCATGCACGATGTCCCCCTCGCCACTGAGGGCCGACAGGATGATGATCGGAACCCAGTGATCATCGGAGAGGGCCCGAATCTGCTGGATGGCCTCGAAACCATCCATGCGCGGCATCATCAGATCCATCAGGACCACATCCGGCGACTCTCTCCGGAATACATCGACCGCCTCCACGCCATCCTCGGCATACAGGGGAATGCAGTTCAAATGGGCGAGAAAGGACCCGACGATGGTCCGGTTGGATGCAATGTCGTCAGCCACCAGGACCCGAAGTGCTTTTTCAACCATCACAGGCCTTCTGCTGTTGGCAAGCCACGGCACCAACCGTGACCAGTGCAATTGATCATCACGACCGGCCCCCGCCCTTTACAACGGTCACCACGACCTGGTTTCCCGGAGGCAGATAAGTCAGGCTATCAAAGGAAAGCTGGCGCGACAGGGCAATGCCGCGTCCGTTGGGCGCAAAGGCGCGCTCCGGATCGAAATCGAGAAAACGCCGCCAGTCGAAGCCCGACCCGTCATCGCTGATCTCGAACACCCAGCGGGTCTCATCGCCGCGCACCCGCAGACGCACCGCCTTGCGCCGGTTCTCGGGCAGGGCCAGGCGATGGGCAACCTCCTCCTCCCACCGATCGGCCTCGCGCAGGCGACTTTTCTCGGCAAAGTCGATGCCCAGGTTGCCGTGTTCCACGCCATTCACCAGCAATTCCGACAAGCCCATGGCCAGGGTTTCCGGCTGCGGCCCCAGCAGGGCAATGAAAGATGCCAGCGACCGCGCCTCCTCAAGGGTGCGGATGGAGAACTCTCCCTGGGTGATGCACGATAGCGCGTGGGCGTGACCTGCCAGATTGGCATTCAGCTCGCGCCGCGTACGCATGTCGTCGAGGGCAGAGCGAATGATGGTCTGCAGTGCCTCGCCCTCGAAAGGCTTGGTCAGGTAGTAGAACGCTCCGGCCGCCAGCCCCTCGCGAACCTGCTCGGGCGACGTGGCAGCTGTCTGCATGATCACCGGGATCGATCGCAGCCGCTCGTCGGCCTTGATGTTCCGGAGCAGCATGATGCCGTCCATGCCCGGCATCATGCGGTCGAGCAGAACCAGATCGAAGTTCGACTCGGGCTCGCACAACGCATCCCAGGCCGCCTCACCCGACTCCACCATCACCAGGTCGAAATCCATCTCGTCCAGGTACTCCCCGACGATATCCAGATTGAACGGCTCATCGTCCACCACCAGAATCTTCGCCACGCTCATACACTTTCTCCTTGTGCCGTCAGCGCCGGAAACAGGCGCTCCTGGACCTTGCCCAGCGGCAAAACAACTATGAATTCCGCCCCGCCAGCAGCGTTGTTGCGGGCCATGATCCGGCCCCGGTGCGCATCGACGATCTCCTGGCAGATTGCCAGCCCGAGCCCCGTTCCACCGGCACCGGTACGGGTGCGACTGCTTTGCACAAACTTGTCGAAAACAGCGTCGAGTTCCTCCGGGGGAATGCCGACCCCTTCGTCCGAAATGCTGAGGCGTACCGCAGGCGCGCCTGCCACGCCCCCGCCATCACGCCCTTCCAGCACTGTCGTCGCCAGGCTGATATGGATACCCCTCCCTTCCGGCGTGAACTTGGCCGCATTGGAGAGCAGGTTGCGCACCACCTGGCCGATCCGCGCCGCATCACCCGAAATATCCGGCATGCCGGGCTCCTGTTCGAATTCGACGTGCAGCTGCCGCGCATGAAGCAAGGCATCAAACTCATGAATGATGTCCTGCACCAGCGCATTGAGGCGCATTGGCCCCATGTTCAGGACCATCCTCCCGGCCTCGAACTTGGCCAGATCGAGCAAGTCGTTGACGAGCAGCAGCAGGCGCTCGCCACTGATGCGGATCCGGTGGAAGTAGCTGCGCAGCTTCTCGTGCCCCGCCTGGGCCACCCGGGTTTCGCCGAGACGGGCATAGCTGAGCACCCCGTGCATCGGCGTGCGCAGTTCGTGGGACATGTTGGCAAGGAAGGCCGACTTGGCCTCGTTGGCCGCCTCGGCAGCCTCCTTGGCGGCCTGGAGATCCTGCGTGCGGGCCGCCACCAGGCTGGCCAGGTTGAGGTTGTGATCGAGTATCTGGGCCTCCCGGGCCTTGGCCTCGTCAATGTCGCTCTGGGTGCCGATCATGCGCAGCGGGCGCCCGTTGTCATCCCGCTCCACCACCAGCCCCCGGGCCAGGATCCACTTGTAGTTGCCGTTCTTGCAGCGCAGCCGGACTTCATGCATGAACATGGGGCTTTCACCGCTCAAATGGGCATCCTGGGCAGCCAGCACTGCAACCAGATCATCCGGATGCACGCGAATAGCCCAGTCATCGATACCCTCCGCCAGCTCACCGTCGGCGTAGCCCAGCATGTGCAGCCAGCGTGGCGATCGAAAGACCTTGCCGGTAACGATGTTCCAGTCCCACACGCCATCGCCGGCGCCATCCAGCGCGAACTGCCAGCGGGCTTCACTTTCCCGCAAGGCCAGTTCGGCCTCCTTCCTCTCCGTCACGTCACGGATCACTGACAGGGCGCCGCCCGTGCGCACGGCGCGAAAGCGGGCTTCAAAGTGCCGTTCGCCACCACCGCGACGGGATGAATACTCGATCCGCTGCAACTGACCGCTACGGGAAGCCGCCAGCGCTGCCGCGCCAAAGCGGCGCGCCATGTCCGGCGACAGGGATTCGTCAAGACGCTTGCCCAGGAAAGCCTCCGGCGGCATCGACAGATCCTCCCGGCTGCCGGCGTGGTAGCGGATGATGCGCATCGCCCCGTCCAGCTGGAACAACATGTCGGGCATGGCTTCGATCAGCGACTCGTTGGTCGCATGGGCCTCCTGGATGGCCTGCTGCTCCACCTTGCGGACCGTGACGTCCTCGACGATCACCCAGCGATCGCCGTCGCTACCGCTCACCATCGTGGTGGTCACCACCACTGGCACCCTCGCGCCGTTCTTGCGGACAAACTCCTTCTCGTAAGCACAGGTCGGCGCGCCCAGACACGCTTCAACTACCGCCCGCGCATCCTGACTGGCATATTCGGGCGGACTCAGGGACGGGCAGGCACTACTGAGCAACTCTTCTTCAGAATAGCCGCTGATCTGGCAGAAAGCCTCGTTGGCCTGCAGGTAGCGTCCGGCGCTATCCACCAGGGCCATACCCAGGGAGGCATGCCGATACAACGCATCCAGCTTGGCATGAGAATCGATAACGGCCTGCTGGGCACGGCGCAGGGCGGTGACGTCTGAAGCGGCACCCGCCGTGCGCAGGGGGTGGCCGGCGGTATCGAACTCTGTTTTTCCGGCCAGATGAAACCAGCCCAGGCTGCCGTCGATACGACGGAGCGGCAAGACGCAGTCCAGCGGCCCCTGACCTCGCGTATGGCGGCGAAAAGCCTGCAGAAACTCACGCCGCACCGGGCGCGCCATTGACCGCAGAATGCCCCGCGCACTGCGCGGCAGGCCCTGTTCGGGATAGCCCAGCAAACGGTCGCAGCGGGGAGACAGGAAAACTCGGGCCATGCCTGCCCGCCACTCCCAGATACCTTCATCGGTCGCCGACACCGCCAGCTCGAAACGTTTCTCGCTGCCACGCAACTCGACAGTCATCGCTTCGGCGATACGCTCGGCACGCCTTTGCTGCCCCGACAACGTCGCCAGACTGAAGGCCACCAGGCCGCTTGCCAGCAATCCGCCCAAGCCTGCCAACGTCGAGGCCGCGATCTCGCCATCGGAGGGCGGCGCCATCACCGAGAGGCGCCACTCCCGATCGCCAAAGCGGACCTGACGAACCACGACCGCCTCCGACTCCACGGCCCCCTCCTCACCGTAAAGAGGAAGCGGCACCTCACCGGTCACGTCGGCCACCCGCAATCCATATCCGGCAATAGAGGCACTGCGCACGTCGTCGAACAGGGTTCCGACGCTGATCCCGAGGCCTACCAGGCCTTCCGGCCCCACCGACACACTCAGCTCATCGTCCGCCGAGCGGGCCACCCGGTAAAGCAGCACGCCACGTACGCTCTGCCCGGTTTCCAGCGCACGCAATGTGACCGGCGGGGTCATGGCCATCGCGCCGGAGTTGATGGCAAGGTCTATTGCAAGGCGACGATTGGGCTCGCTGTATCCGTCGAAACCGATCACACCGCGGGTCTGGGAGTCCAGGGGCCACACATATGAAATCGGAAAGGTGTCCTTGACCCGCGCCGGATCCGGCTTGGGATAAATATGGATTTCCCGGTCATAGCTCGCCGACAGCACGGCCTCGACGGCCTCGACGCGAGCCACCTCGACACGCCGGAGCAGTCCGATAGCCAGGACTTCCGGCAGCGCATCGGTTGGCTTCAGTCCGGCAACGTAAGTCTCAAACTCCCGCCGCTCGACCAGATTCTGGGCGCCAAACAACCCCGCCACACCGCGCAGGATGAAATCCACCTTGCCGAGCCGCTCGGCGAGATGGTGCTCCAGGCTATCGGCGGCAGCCGCATGGCGTACCTGATCGAGTTCAGCTTCATGGGCACGCAGATGCCACCAGCCCCAGGCAGTGACGAGAAAACCGAGGCCCAGAGCAATGGCAAACCAGTGCCCCTGCGCACGCAGCAGGCAACTGCCTCGCCAGGCAGCAAGGCGGATTCTCAGTGGGGACGCAGGGCTCGGGCTCATCACGCGTGGTGAACGGCCCGCAGCCTCAAAGCTTGAGGGGTTTTCCCTCAGACATTGTCATGCCACAAAAGTCAGTTGCAGCCCGGCCCATCCTTCACGCCGAACTTGCGCAGCACGCTTTCCAGCGGGCAAAACCGGGTAAAGCCGCTCTGCAGCAGGTTGGCCCCCACAAAGGCCGTAAACCACAGGAATTTACTGCTGACAAAAAGCGGACTGCCCTCCACCCCGAGGGCCAGCGAGATCAGCACAAAGGAACCGGCGAAGACACGGACAAACTGGTTGACGGTCAGGCTCATGGGGAGACTCCCTGTTGGGCGGCAAGCCGCTTGTGGTTCGCCGCAAAGTAAAGAACCGGAATCACGACGAGAGTCAGCAGCGTGGACACCAGCACGCCGAAGATCATGCTGATCGCCAGCCCGTTGAAGATCGGATCGTCGAGGATGAACATCGCCCCGATCATCGCCGCCAGGCCGGTCAGGCCGATGGGCTTGGCGCGTACGGCGGCGGCATGGATGGTCGCCTCGGCCAGGGCCGTGCCGGCGGCCACCTGCTGGTCGATGAAATCCACCAGCAGGATCGAGTTGCGCACGATGATCCCGGCCAGCGCAATCATCCCGATCATGCTGGTGGCGGTGAACTGGCTGCCCAGCAAGGCATGGCCGGGCATCACCCCGATGAGGGTCAGCGGGATCGGCGCCATGATGATCAACGGCACCAGGTAGCTCTTGAACTGGGCCACCACCAGCACGTAGATCAGGATCAGCCCCACCGCGTAAGCGGCGCCCATGTCGCGGAAAGTCTCGTAGGTCACCTGCCACTCGCCGTCCCACTTGATGGCGTAGCCGGCGTAGGGGTCGTCCGGCTGGTGGATGAACCACTCGCCAAGCGTGCCGCCCAGGCGCTCGCCGACCAGCGGCAGATCCTTCAGGCGGCTACGGATGTCGAACATGCCGTAGAGCGGTGAATCCAGCTTGCCGCCCATGTCGCCGGTCACGTACACCACCGGCAGCAAGTCCTTGTGGTAAATCACCTGCTCGCGCGTCACCGGCAACACCTGGACCAGCTCGGACACCGGCACCAGCGCCCCGCCCGCTTCGGCCGCCCGCGCCCGCACCTTCATCTGCAGAAGTTGATCGACGCTCGACAGGCGCTCCGGTGGCAGAGTGAGGCGCACCGGGATCTCGTACTTGTTGTCGCCGCCATGCACCGGGGTGACGTTCTCGCCACCGAGGGCCAGACGCACCACCTCGACGATGTCGGCCTGGGCCACGCCCAGTTGCGCCGCCTTGGCCTGATTGACACGCAGCACCAGCTTGGGCGCCTCCTCGTCCACCGTGTCGTCCACGCCGACAATGTCCGGCGTCGCCTCGAAGGCCGCCCGCACCTTGGCGGCCACGGCCACCTGACCGGCGTAATCCGGCCCGTACACCTCGGCGACAATGGGCGACAGCACCGGCGGGCCGGGCGGCACTTCGACCACCTTGGCATTGCCGCCGTGCTTTTTCGCAATGGCGGCAACCGCATCACGCACCGAGATCGCAATCTGGTGACTCTTGCGGCTGCGCTGGTGCTTGTCCACCAGGTTCACCTGGATGTCGCCCATTTCCGGCAAGGCACGCAGGTAATACTGGCGCACCAGGCCGTTGAAGTTGATCGGCGCAGCGGTGCCGGCGTAGGCCTGGAAGTCGGTCACCTCGTCCACCTTCGCCAGCTCGTCGCCCATCTCGCGCAACACTTCGGCGGTGCGCTCCACCGGCGTACCGACGGGCATGTCGAGCACCACCTGGAATTCGCTCTTGTTGTCGAAGGGCAGCATCTTCAGCACGACAAGCTGTACCACCGCCAGCGACACCGACAGCACGATTGCCAGCAACACGCCAAACCACAGTTTGGCCCGCGCCCGCCCGCCGGTGCGCGGGTCGAGCAGCGGCGTCATGATGCGGCGGAACAGGGCTTCGAGCTTCTGCGTCAGCTTGTCCGGCGCGTGGCCGCCTGCCGCTGTGGCATGGCCTGCGCCCTTCATCAGCTTGCCGGCCAGCCAGGGCGTGACGATGAAAGCCACCGCCAGCGAGATGAACATGCCCATCGACGAATTGATCGGGATCGGGCTCATGTAGGGCCCCATCAGGCCGCTGACGAAGGCCATCGGCAGCAGCGCCGCAATCACCGTGAAGGTGGCCAGAATGGTCGGCCCGCCAACCTCGTCCACGGCCTTGGGGATCAGCTCCCACAGGGGTTTGTCCGGCTCCAGCGCGTGCCAGCGATGGATGTTCTCGACGACCACGATGGCGTCGTCCACCAGGATGCCGATGGAGAAAATCAGCGCAAACAGACTCACCCGGTTGAGGGTGAAGCCCCACGCCCAGGAAGCGAACAGCGTGGCCGCCAGCGTCAGCGTCACCGCCGCACCGACGATCACCGCCTCGCGCCGGCCCAGCGCGAAGAACACCAGCAACACCACCGCCGAGGTCGCAAAGACCAGCTTGCCGATCAGCTTGTCGGCTTTTTCGGTGGCCGTCGCGCCGTAGTTGCGGGTCACCGCCACCTCGACGCCGTCCGGCACGATGCTGCCCTTCAGGGCTTCCATGCGCTGGATCACCCCGTCAGCCACATCGGCGGCGTTCTCGCCGGGCTTCTTGGAAATCGACAGGGTCACCGCCGGAAAGCGCTCGTTACCGGCCTCCGCCGCCCCCGGCGAAGCCTTGCCGAGGCCATGCCAGACGTAGCGGGACGGCTGGTCCGGCCCATCCACCACGCTGGCCACGTCGGCCATGTACACCGGCTTGCCGGCCGACACCCCCACCACCAGGCGCCGCACATCATCGGCACTGGCCAGGTAGGTGCCGGTCTGCACCAGCACCTCCCGGTTGCCGCTGGCCAGCGTGCCGCTCGGCTGGGACGCATTGGCGAGCAGCAGCGCGCCCTTCAAATCCTGCGGCGTAACGCCGAAGCCGTTCATCCGCCCGGCGTCCATCAACACCCGAACCACATGCCCGGGCCCGCCGATGGTGCTCACGTCCCGTGTGCCCTTGACCCGCTTGAGCTCCAGTTCGACGGCCCGCCCCACTTGCTGCAGCTCGAAGGCCGAACGGGCCGGATCGCGGGTCCACAGCGTCAGCGCGACAATCGGTACATCGTCGATACCCTTGGGCTTGATGATCGGCTCGCCCACCCCCAGCTCCGGCGAAATCCAGTCCCGGTGGCTGTGGATGGTGTCGTACAGGCGCAGGATGGCGTCCTGGTTGGGCACCCCCACCTTGAACTGCACGGTGATCACCGCCATGCCGGGGCGCGATACGGAATAGACGTGGTCCATGCCGGTGATGCGCGACAGCACCTGCTCGGCCGGGCGGGCGACCAATGCCTCCACGTCCTTCGCCGAGGCGCCCGGAAAGGCCACCATCACGTCGGCCATGGTCACGTCGATCTGCGGCTCTTCTTCCTTTGGTGTGATGATCGTGGCGAACACACCAAGGAGCATCAGCACCAGGGCCAGCAGGGGGGTAAGCGCGTTGCGCTGGAACAGCGCCGCGATGCGTCCGGAGATTCCCATGGCTCAGTGCGCCCGGCGAACGAGACCGGCACGCACCGGGTCGAGAGCCACCGTTTCGCCGCCGGCCAGCCCGGCCAGCACCTCGACCGAGCCGTCTTCCAGCACGCTGCCGACGCGCAGCTGGCGCAGGCTGAAGCCGCCCTTGCCGTCAGCCACATACACGCCGGTCAACTCGCCGCGGCGCAGGATTGCCGCCGCCGGCACCGCCAGCCGCGGCGCCTCGCCGAGCAGAAAATGGACCCGCGCTGCCATGCCCGGCACCACGCCGCCAGCGTCGGCCGGCAGATTCACGCGCACCCGCGCCGTGTGGGTACGCGGATCGGCAGAGGGCAGCACGATGACTGACGCGGCGTCCAGCCAGCGCCCGGTTTCGGGGAACTCGATCCTTGCCTTCAACCCACCCTTGCCCAGTTCGGCCAGCCGCGACTGGGGCACGTCGGCCACCGCGCGCAGGGCGCCGGGTTCGTAGACGATCATCAGCGCCCGGCCGGGCTGGGCCATCTCGCCGACTTCGGTGAGACGCTGGGCGACGACGCCGGTAAGTGGAGAGGTAACGCTGGCAAAACCGCGTGAAACATCCGCCTGGGCGCGGCCGGCTTCAGCAGCCTTGTGCTGGGCCGCCGCGGCATCGAAGGCGGCCTGGGCCTGATCGAGGGCCGAGCCGCTGACAAAATTGCGCGCCTTCAGGCTGCGTGTGCGCTCCAGCGCGTTGCGGGCATCCACCAGGCGGGCCTGGGCGGCGGCCACATTGGCACTGGCAGCGGCCACGCCCTGGTCCGCCTCGCGTGTATCGATGCGCATCAGAATGTCGCCTTGGCGCACCCGGGCGCCGGCATCCACCCGCGTTTCCAGCACACGCCCCTGCACCTGCGCCGCGACGGTGGCCTGACGAACCGCCTCTATCGTCGCTTCACTGGAGTAAGTCCGGGCGCGAGCCTGCACACTGAGCTGCACGGTCGGCACGGCGGAATCGGCGGCGAATACGGCAGCGGGAAGGAAAGCGGCCGCGACAAGAAGGGCCGCAGGCAGGGCAGAATGGAATCGGAGCATAATATAAGAGTACACTAATATTATGCTCCGTCAAGGCTGGTGCGCCTTGCCACACTTACAGCGCTAGCGTCGCACCACGCCCTCTACACAGCGCCCACCATCGAGGAAGACCAGATCCGGAAACGCCAGCATCCGGGCGATGGCAATCCCGCGACCGTGAGGCTCCACGGAACGGGCCGGATTGAGGTTCAGATAGGGCGTCGGATCAAAGCCCTGCCCCTGGTCGCGGATCAGGAAACGGATCTCCCGCGGCCGGCATTCAACCCGCAGGAAGGCAAAGCGGGCCGCATGCTCCGGCAAGCCGAGCAGGCGCTCCACCTCGTTGCGCCAGCCGCCCATCACCATCAACTCGCCCTTGCGGTCGAAACCCAGGCCGAGGTTGCCGTGCTCGACGGCATTGATCATCAATTCGGAAAGGGCGATCTGCACCGACTCCGGGTCGGGACACAAACCCGCCACCAGCTGGGACAGCCCGCTGACATCCTCAAGGGTCCGGAACGGAAAGTAGCCGCCGGCTTGCGCCGCCGCCTCGCCGCCGGGCAAGCCCAGCGCGGCCAGCACCGTGCGGGGCTCGACGGGCTTGACCAGGAAGCCGGCTGCACCGGCGCGCAAGCCGCTCTCGATCATCGGCAGATCTTCCGCCTCGACCAGCATGGTTACCGGCACACCGGAGCCCTTGAGCGGCTGCAGCAAATCACCACAGGCCGAGTGGGAGCAGGCATCAAGGACAACCCGTTCGACCCCCAGCCGACCAGCCGCCAGACGGGCTCCGGCATCGGCACTGCCGAGACGCTCGCAGGCGTAACCCGCCGGCGCCAGCCACCCCTCAAGCACTTCCATCATCTGCGGGTCGTCTCCCACGAGCCAGACCCGACTAGCCATCGAACGCAAGTAAGCCCCCCGATCCGGACGCAGCATAAACAGTTCAAACGCCTGCCGAATAGGCCGCCATGGCCCGGACCACGCCTTCGTCCTCGCCCACCGCCAGGGCCAACTCGATGCGGCATTGGGGATGCCTCGCACGTGCTGCCTCCATCAGCACCGGCACATCCCGTTTCAGGTGCCCGCCCTGGGCAAGAAACAGGGGAACGACACGCACATCCGTCGCCCCCGACGCAGCCACGGTTTCGACGGCATCGGCCAGGGTCGGCTCCATGAACTCAAGGAAGGCCACGATGACCGTCGCCTCTGGCCGCAGCTGCTGCACCTCCGCAGCAATCCGCCGTGCCGGCAAGGCCCACTCCGGATCCCGTGCCCCATGGGCGAACAATACGATTGCCTGCTGCGACATTCCACACTCCCGATCTGGTCCGAAGAGAGAGGTCGAAAGGCGTTACCGCCCTGCGAGCCACCGTCGCCCTGCCCACAAGGGCAAGACCTCCTCGGGAAAAACTAGATTAGTCTTTACAAGATGTTAATCCGCCGAGACGGCTGATCATGTTCAAATCCATCTCCGCCTCAACCCTTCCTGCAGCCATGTGTGACATTGTCCCTCTTCCCGCGAATTTAGTTCGCCGGCGCGTGCATTCTGTCCTTTTTCTCGCCCTCGCCACACCTCTCGCCCACGCCCAGTTGCGGCCCGAATCGGTACCCGGCGGCGTCGCCGAAATTGCCGTCGCGGCGGCCGGCGCGCCCCGCCCGGAAGTCCGCTACGGCGGCAAACCGGTGTTGCTCCAGCAGCGCAAGGACGGCTGGCATGCGCTGGTCGGCCTGCCTCTTGACACCCCCATCGGCGAACAGCAGCTCGACATCGGGCCCGACGGCCACAGCCATCCGCTGCCCTTCCCGGTATCCGCCAAGGCCTACCCGGTGCAGAAGCTGAGCATCAAGAATCCGAAGATGGTCAATCCGGACGAGCAGGACCTCACCCGCATCAACGCCGAGCGCGAGCGCCAGATCGCCATCCGCAGCCAGTTCCGCAACGTGCCGGTGACGCGTACCGACCTCAGTCTGCCGGCCAGCGGACGCCTGTCGAGCCGCTTCGGCTTGCGCCGGGTGTTCAACGGCGAGCCGCGTGCGCCCCACACCGGCCTCGACGTGGCCGTGCCCGCCGGCACGCCGATCCGCGCCCCGGCCGACGGCGTGGTCAGCGAAGTGGGCGACTTCTACTTCAACGGAAAAACGGTGTTCGTGGACCACGGCCAGGGTTTCGTCAGCATGGTCTGCCACCTCAACCAGGCCAGCGTGGAGGTCGGCCAGCCGGTGCGCCGCGGCGAGGCACTCGGCCAGTCGGGCAGTAGCGGCCGGGCTACCGGGCCACACCTGCACTGGAGCGTCTACCTGAACGGCGCGGCGGTGGACCCGGCCCTGTTCATTGGGCCTCAGCCGGCACCGCCGTCAGCCCGTTGATCACCCGCGCCGCGGCAAACATGCCGATGCAGGCGGTGACCGTCACCACCGAACCGAAGCCGGTGCAATTGAGGCCGGCCGGTGCGCTGGCCGGCATGTCGCAGGCGGCCTCTGCCACCGGGTAGTGCAGCGGCTCGGCCGAGTACACCGCCTCGATGCCGAACTTTCTCCGCACATCGCGGGGAAAGCCATGGTTCTGGCGCAGCTGCCGGCGCACCTTGGCCAAGAGCGGATCCTGCTCCGTGCGCGACAGGTCGGCAACGCGGATCTGCGTCGGGTCGAGCTGCCCGCCGGCCGCGCCGCAGGTGACCAGCGGCAAGCCCGTGTCGCGGCAAAACATGACCATCGCCATCTTCACGCGCACCGCGTCGATGGCATCGATCACGTAATCGAAGCCGGTGCCGAGAAGCGCGGCGGCGTTGTCGATGGTCACGAAGTCATCGACCACCGTCACTACACAGGCCGGATTGATCCCTGCGATGCGCTCGCGCATGGCCTCGACCTTGGCCTGGCCGAGCGTCGCATCGCAGGCGTGAATCTGGCGGTTGATGTTGGACTCGGCCACGTGATCGAGATCGATCAGGGTCAGATGCCCTACCCCGCTGCGGGCCAGCGCCTCGGCTGCCCACGAGCCCACGCCGCCAATGCCCACCACGCACACCCGTGCCGCCGCCAGCCGGGCACGCCCCGCCTCGCCATACAGGCGGGCAATGCCGCCAAAGCGGCGGGGATCAACGGGGGTAGCGGTTTCGGTCGTTTCCATGGTGTGGGGCAAGTTCTGTGCAGGCGCGCAAATATATACGAACAGGCGATAATCCCGGCCATTCCCGCCAAAACACCCCCTTGCCATGCCCCGCTACCCGCACATCCTCTTTGACCTCGACGGCACCCTGATCGACTCCGCCCCGGCCATTCTCGCCAGCTTCCGCGACGCCTTCAGCAAGGCCGGCATCGAACCAGTCATCGCCATCGACGAAAGCATCATCGGTCCGCCGCTGATGGAAACCCTGCAACTGCTGTCCGGCAGCCACGACGCGGCCCTCATCGCCCGACTTGCCGACGGCTTCAAGGCCAGCTACGACACCGAAGGCTACAAGGCCACTGCCGCCTACGACGGTGTCGGCGCCATGCTCGCCCAGCTCAAGGCTGCCGGCCTCACGCTGTCGATCGCCACCAACAAGCGCATCCACCCGACCCGCCTGATCCTCGCGCACCTGGGCTGGAGCGGCTTCTTCGAGCACGTGTACGCCCTCGACCTCTTCGCGCCGCGCCTGCCCCACAAGGCCGCGATGATCGGGCGCCTGATCGCCGACCGGGATATCCCCAAGGACGCCGCCATTTACATCGGCGACCGCAGCGAGGACGGCGAATCAGCCGATGCCAACGACCTGCCCTTCATCGCCGCCACCTGGGGCTACGGCAGCATCACCCCGGCCGAAATGCCCGCCCACTGGCGCCAGGCAGCGTCGCCCAAAGAGATGGGCCAGGCGCTGCTGGCAGACTGAAGCGCCCTCCCCCGGCTGGTATCCGGCAGTGGTTTTCACTAGACTTATGTCGTTCGCACACCACTGCCACTACCTGCCATGCCCCAAACCACCCCGCTCAACGCCCTGATCGCCCTCGCCATCCTGACCAGCGGGGCACTGCTCGACCCGGCCCCCGCGCAGGCACGCCGCTTTGGAGGCGGGCACAGCAGCGGCGTGAGCCGCTCCATCTCCACCCATTCAAGCCCGCCAGCCCACACCAGCTACAGCGCCTCGCCGTCAGCCCGCAGCACCGAACCCACCGACCGGCCGCCCTACCCGATCGAACACGTGGCCCTTCCGGCAAGCCGCGCGAGCATGCAGGGCCACGTCAACTGGCCGGACGCAAGCAGCGCGCTCCTTGTCCGCTCCCGCATCGAAGCCGCCCAGCGCCGCAACGCCGCCCGCGAGCACGACGCCCCCACACCGGCGCCCTCCGCTTACGACACGCCCAACGGCGCCCCCTTGCCCGCCGGCACGGCCATGACTTTCGAAGCCGGCCGCCCGACGCGCAGCGGAGCCGCCCCGGCAGAAATCACCAGCCGCCCCGCCGACCCGCGCTTCGCCAAACTCACTGACAGCCAGCGCGCCCCGTCCGCCCCCTGCGAGTTCAAGCCGGTGATGAGCGACGCAGACTACATCGCCTGCGGCGCCACCCCGCCCCAGTTCCCGTCAGCCCGCTGACGCGGCGAAACCACCAGCAGCGGAATTACCCCCCTTTCCCCCCCCTGTTCCACCCTAAGCCGCCCCCCTGCCACGCATAACATCGGCCCCATATTTCCCCTGGAGCGCCGATGAAAGCCGTGATCCTCGCGGGTGGCCTGGGCACCCGCATCAGTGAAGAGACCGTAAACCGCCCGAAACCCATGATCGGTATCGGCGGGCGCCCCATTCTCTGGCACATCATGAAGATCTATTCGAGCCACGGCATTCACGACTTCGTGATCTGCTGCGGCTACATGGGCTACGTGATCAAGGAGTACTTCGCCAACTACTTCCTGCACATGTCGGACGTCACCTTCGACATGACCAACAACCGCATGGAAATCCACGAGCGCCACGCCGAACCCTGGCGCGTCACCCTCGTGGATACCGGCGACACCACCCAGACCGGCGGCCGCCTCGGTCGGGTGCGCCAGTACCTGCAGGACGAAGACGCCTTCTGCTTCACCTACGGCGACGGCGTGGCCGACATCGACATCTCGGCCCAGATCGCCTTCCACCGGGCCCACGGCAAGGCCGCCACGGTGGCCGCCGTCCAGCCGCCGGGGCGCTTCGGTTCTCTGGAACTCAACGGCGACTCGGTCAGCGCCTTCGTCGAAAAACCCCTCGGCGACGGCGGCTTCATCAACGGCGGATTCTTCGTCCTGTCGCCCAGCGTGCTCGAGCTGATCGACGACGACCAATGCATCTGGGAAGCCGGGCCGATCAATCAGCTCATCACCCGCGACCAGCTCGTCGCCTTCCAGCACACCGGCTTCTGGCGCCCCATGGACACCCTGCGCGACAAGACCACCCTGGAAGAAATGTGGAACAACGGAACGGCGCCGTGGAAAACCTGGTGAATCCGGCCTTCTGGCGTGGCCGGCGGGTTTTCGTCACCGGCCACACCGGCTTCAAGGGCAGCTGGCTGTGCCTGTGGCTGCAGGCCATGGGCGCCGAAGTCTCGGGCTACGCCCTCGCCCCGGCCACCACCCCGGCGCTCTTCGAGGTAGCTGGCGTCGCCAGGGGCATGACCTCCACGATCGGCGACGTGCGCGACTACGCCGCCCTTGCCGTTGCCATGGCGGCTGCCCGCCCCGAGATCGTCCTGCATCTGGCCGCCCAGCCGCTGGTGCCCCTGTCCTACGCCGAGCCGGTCGACACCTTTGCCACCAACGCGATGGGCACGGTGCATCTGCTCGAAGCCGTCCGCCACGTGCCGGGCATCAAGGCGGTGGTCGTAGTGAGCAGCGACAAGTGCTACGAGAACCGCGAACAGGATCAGGGCTACCGGGAGACCGACCCCATGGGCGGCCACGACCCCTACTCGGCCAGCAAGGGCTGCACCGAGCTGATCGTTGCCTCATATCGCCGGTCCTTCCTCGCCGCGCAAGGCGTCGCCGTAGCCAGCGCCCGTGCCGGCAACGTGATTGGCGGCGGCGACTGGACCGCCAGCCGGCTGGTGCCCGACGTGCTGGCCGCCTTTGCCGCCGGCACGCCCGTCACCCTGCGCAACCCCGGCGCCATCCGCCCCTGGCAGCACGTGCTTGAGCCCCTGTCCGGCTACCTGAGCCTGGCGCAAAAGCTGGTCGAAGAAGGCGAATCCTGGGCCGAAGGCTGGAACTTCGGCCCCGCCGACAGCGATGCAAAGACCGTCGCCTGGGTCGTCGAGCAGCTCGCCACCGCCTGGTGCCCTGACGCCCGCTGGGCCGTGTCCGCCGAAGCCCAGGTGCACGAAGCCCACATCCTCAAGCTCGACTGCAGCAAGGCCCGGGCGCGCCTGGGCTGGCAGCCCCGCTGGCCGGCCGAAACGGCGGTAGCCCGCAGCCTCGACTGGTATCAAGCCTGGCGCAAAGGTGCCGACATGCATACCTACACCCTCGACGAAATCGCCGCCTTCGGAAGCCCCTCATGAGCCTGATCCGCCAGACCCTCACCCCCGACGCCGCCGGCCGCCTCCAGCTCGACCTGCCGGAACTCGCCGGCCAGGAGCTCGAAGTCATCGTCCGCCCGGCCCGCAGCGCCTCCGCCCCGCAGGCATGGCGGCCCGGCATCGACGCCGTACCGCCCTCCGGCAAGGTGGTCGGCGACCCCGAAAAAGACGCGATGATCGACGCGGCACTGGACGCCTGGCTCACCACCGGGCGCTTCAACGACGCCTTCGAGGAACGCCTGGCGAAGTTTGTCGGCGTGGCCCACGCCCTCACCGTCAACTCTGGCTCGTCGGCCAACCTGGTGGCCTTCTCGACGCTCACCTCGCCCAAGCTCGGCGCCCGCGCCATTCAGCCCGGCGATGAAGTCATCACCGTCGCCGCCGGCTTCCCCACCACCGTCAATCCGATCCTCCAGAACGGCGCCGTGCCGGTCTTTGTCGACGCCACCCTGCCCGGCTACAACATCGACGTGGCCATGCTCGAAGCCGCCCTGTCGCCGCGCACCAAGGCGATCATGATCGCCCACACCCTCGGCAACCCCTTCGACCTGGATGCTGTCTGCGCCTTTGCCAAGGCCCACGACCTGTGGCTGATCGAAGACTGTTGTGACGCGCTTGGCTCCACCTGGAGAGGCCGCAAGGTCGGCACCTTCGGCCACCTCGCCACACTGTCCTTCTACCCTGCCCACCACATCACCATGGGCGAGGGCGGCGCGGTGCTCACCAGCGACCCGACCCTGCGCCAGATCGCCGAATCCTTCCGCGACTGGGGCCGCGACTGCTGGTGCAAGCCCGGCTGCGACAACACCTGCGGCAAGCGCTTCGGCTGGCAGCTGGGCAGCCTGCCGCCCGGCTACGACCACAAGTACACCTACAGCCACATCGGCTACAACCTGAAGATCACCGACATGCAGGCCGCCTGTGGCCTCGCCCAGCTCGACCGGCTGGAAGGCTTCATCGAAGCCCGCAAGCGCAACTTCGCCTACCTCACCGACAAGCTGGCCGACTGCCGCGACTTCCTGGTCCTGCCCGAAGCCACTCCCGGCAGCGATCCGTCGTGGTTCGGTTACCCCATCACGCTGAAGCCCGAAGCCGGCGTCAATCGGGTCGATCTGCTGCAGTACCTCGACCAGCACAAGATCGGCACCCGCCTGCTGTTCGCCGGCAACCTCACCCGCCAGCCCTCCATGGCCGGACGCAATTTCCGCGTCGTCGGCGAGCTGCCGGTGGCCGACCGCATCATGCGCGACACCTTCTGGATCGGCGTGTGGCCGGGGCTCACCGACGCCCAGCTCGACTACAGCGCCGAACTCATCGGGCAATTCCTGGGCGTCGGCCTGTAAGTCAGAAAGCCCGCCATGGCCGCCGCCCTCCACCGCCCCTGCCCCGTGTGCGCCAGCCGCACGCTGGAGACGCTGGCGCCCCTGGCCCTGCCCCAACCCAGCGGCTCGCCACTGCCCGACGGCTATCGTCTTGTCGCCTGCAAGGCCTGCGACTTCGCCTTCGCCGACACGCCGGCTCCCCAGTCGGCCTACGACCACTACTACCGGAGCCTCGCCAAGTACGGCGGGCCGACCGGCACCGGCGCGGGTCAGAATCCGGCCGACCTGCTCCGCCTGAAACAACTCGCCACGCGCATCGAAACCTGGCTGCCCGGGCCCGACGCCCGCCTGCTCGACCTGGGCTGCGGCGCTGGCGGTCTCCTCGCCGCACTGGCCACCCGCGGCTACACCCGCATCGAAGGGCTCGACCCCGACCCGGCCGCCGTTCTCACCGCCCGCAACCACGGCCTTGTCGTGCAGGAAGGCCTCATCAGCGACGCCCCTTCGCGCTACGCCGGGCAACGCTTCGACATGATCGTGCTGTCGCATGTGGCCGAGCACCTGCGCGATCTCGACTGGCTGCCGCAACTGGCCGGCCTGCTCGCCCCCGATGGCGCCCTGTACGTCGAGGTGCCCGACCCGCGCGGCTACCGCTGCGGGCCACGGCCACCCTTCTATTACTTCGACAGCGAGCACATCAACCACTTCAGCCCGCGGGCACTGGCCCGGCTGTTCGCGTCGGCCGGGCTGGCACCCGCCGCCTTTGTCGACTGCACCCTGAGCCTGCCCGACGGCAGCACCTACCCGGCCTTCGCCGGCGTCGCCCGCGCCACGCCGGGAGCCCACGCACCGGAAGCCGGCCCCGACATGCTGGATGGCCTGCGCGCCTACATCGCCGACAGCGCCCGCCGCGCCGCCGACAGCGTGTCGATCCAGCCGCCCCTCGGTCCGGCCGCATCGTTGCTGGTGTGGGGCGCCGGCTCGTGGGCCCAGCGCCTGCTCGGGCAAAACGCCATTCCGCTGCCCCGGGTTGTGGCCTTTCTCGACGGAGCCCCCAACAAGCAGGGGCAGATTTTTGCTGGCAAGCCCGTCGTTTCCCCTGCCGAGGGACTACGTCGTCACCCAGAGGCACAAGTTCTGGTCTGCGTGGCCGTAAACCCCCATCAAATCGCGGCAGAAATCAGCCGTATTGAACCCGGACACACCCGCAACCTTCACTTCATCACCGAACGCCCATGAAAGTTTCCGAACGGATCGCCGACTGGCTGGCCGACCATGGAATCGAGCAGGTCTTCACCGTCACCGGCGGTGGCGCCATGTACCTGAACCAGGCCCTCGCCAGCCATCCGCGCCTGACCTGCACCTTCATGCACCACGAGCAGGCCTGCGCGATGGCCGCCGAAGGCTACGCGCGCATCGCCGGCAAGCCGGCGGTGGTCATGGTCACCACCGGCCCCGGCGGCATCAACGCCCTCAACGGCGTGTTCGGCGCCTTCACCGACTCGATCCCGATGCTCGTCATCGGCGGCCAGGTCAAGCGCGCCACCTGCCTCGACTACACCCCCGTGGCCGGCCTGCGCCAGCTGGGTGACCAGGAAGGGCCGGTCGTCGCCATGGCCAAACCAGTGACCAAGCTGGCCGAAAGCGTCGCCAGCCCCGAAGCCCTGATCGACCTGCTGCCCCGCGCGCTGGCCACCGCCATCGGCGGTCGCCCCGGCCCGGTGTGGCTCGATATTCCCCTCGACGTGCAGTCGGCCGAATGCGACGCGATTGCGCCGCTGGTCCTGCCCGCCGCCAGCGCTCCCACTGATCTGGCTGACAACTGCCAGCAGATCGTCGAGCAGCTCCGCCAGGCCCACCGGCCGCTCATCCTGGCCGGCACCGGCGTGCGTCTGGCCGGCGCCGACAAGGCCCTGCTGGCCTTCGCCGAAGCCCACGGCATCCCGGTAGTCACCGCCTGGACCCACGACCTGATCGCCAGCGACCACCCGCTGTTCGCCGGCCGCCCCGGCACCATCGGCACCCGTGCGGGCAACTTCTGCACACAGAACGCCGACTTCGTGCTGGTCATCGGCTCGCGCCTGAACATCCGCCAGGTCAGCTACAACTGGGACAGCTTCGCCAAGAACGCCTTCATCGCCCAGGTGGACGTGGACCCGGCCGAATTCGCCAAACCCTTCGTCCAGCCCGACCTGCGCGTCACCAGCGACGCCCTGGTCTTCCTCGACAGCCTTGGCGAGGCCTGCACCACACCGCTGCCCGACTACTCGCCGTGGGCCGCCTGGTGCCGCGACATCCGCGCCCGCTACCCGATCTTCACCGCGCCGCCGGCCGGCGCCGGCATCCACCCCTACACGCTGGTGAGCCGCATCTTCGACCAGCTGCGTGACGACGACATCATCGTCTGCGGCAACGCCTCGGCGTGCATCCTGCCCTTCCAGGTCGGCCACCTGAAGGCCGGCCAGCGCATGTTCAGCAACTCCGGCTCGGCCTCGATGGGCTACGACCTGCCGGCCGCCATCGGCGCCGCGCGCGCCGCCGGCACACGCCGGGTGGTGTGCTTTGCCGGCGACGGCAGCCTGCAGATGAACATCCAGGAGCTGCAAACCCTCAAAACCCTCGGCCTCGACGTGGCGATCGTGCTTATCGACAACGGCGGCTACCTGTCCATCCGCCAGACCCACGAGAACTTCTTCGGCCGCATCGTCGGCGCCACACCGGCTTCGGGCGTCGAATTCCCCGATTTCGCGCTGGTTGCCCGCGCCTACGACCTCGACGCCGTCAGCCTTGCCACGCAGGACGATCTGCCGGCCCTCGACGCCGCCCTCGCTCGCCGCGGCCCGATCCTCATCGCCGCCCACGTTGATCCCGAACCGGGCTTCGAGCCGCGCATCAAGTCCCGCGCCCTGCCCGAAGGCGGCTTTGCCACGCCGGAGCTCGACGACATGTTCCCCTTCCTGCCACCCGCAGAACTCGCTGCGGTGCGCGCCGAAGCGGCGCAGATTCGCGCTCTTCCGCACCCGGGAGCCCAGCCGTGACCACCTTCCCGTCCCTCGCCTTCGAGGCCGCCTCCCCCGCGCAGGCGCGCAACAGCGGCATCCTGATCTTCGGCTGCGGCAGCTTCGCGCGGGACTTGCACCGCGCCGCGGAAGCCGAAGGCATTTCCGTACGGGGCTTTGTCGTATCCAGCGGAGCCGCCAGCACCTGCGCCGGCCTGCCGCTTGCCCCGCTCACGGCCTTGCCGACAGGCTGGACGGCCCTGCCCCTGTGGATCGGCGTGTTCAACCGCGAACCCTCCGCCGACTACGCCGCCATCCTCGCGGCCTGCTCGGGCGCGGGCTTCACGCAGACCTGGCTGCCCCAGCACTATTTTGAAATCGTCAGCGCCCGGCTGGGCTGGCGTTACTGGCTCACCGAACGCAGCGGCTACGCTCCCCGCGAGAGCGAGCTACGCACGACCTTCGCCCGTCTGGAAGACGAAACGAGCCGTGCCTTCTTCGCCGCCATCCTGCGTTTCCGGCTCGGCGCATGCGCAACGATTGCCGACGCCCCCGCCGCCGGCACCCAGTATTTCCCGGATTTTCTGACTACCATCGATCACGTCCCGCTGGGCTTCGTCGATGCCGGCGCCTACAACGGCGACACCCTGGAGCAGGCCGCGGCCCACCTGCCCCTGCGCGAAGCCTGGGCCTTCGAGCCCGACGCCGGCAACTTTCCGCAACTCTCCGCACGGGCCGGCAAGCTGCCCATGCCCACCGTGTGCCTGCCCTGCGGCGTGTCCTCCATCAACGGCAATCTTGCCTTTTCGGGTGGCCACGGCGAGGCCAGCACCCTCGGCGGCGAGGGCAACAGCCATGTGCAGGTGGTCCGGCTCGACGACTGCCTGCCCAACAGCCGCGTCGGCTACCTGAAGCTCGACGTGGAAGGCCACGAGATCGAGGCCCTCACCGGCGCCGAGGCCCTCATTCGCCGCAACCGGCCAATTCTCGCCATCGCGGGTTACCACCGCTGGGACGATCTGTGGCGCATTCCCGCCTGGATCGCCGGCCTCGACCTGGGCTACCGGCTGCGTTTCCGGATCCACGCCCACAACTCTTTCGACGCGGTCTTCTACGCTTATTGAGGTCTCAATCATGAACAACGACATCTTTGAAAACCTGTTCATCCTCGAACTGGCCAACAACCACTGGGGCCGTATGGACCGGGGGCTGCGCATCGTCAATGACTTCGCCCAGGTGGTCCGTTTCAACAATGTGCGGGCCGCCATCAAGCTGCAGTTCCGCGAGGCCGACCACTTCATCCACAAGGACTTCCGCGGTCGCGAGGACATCCGCTACATCAAGAAAACCGAGGCCACCCGGCTCAGCAAGGCCGAGTATCGGACGCTGGTGAAGGCCATCCGGGAGCGCAACTGCATTCCGATGGCCACCGCTTTCGACGAAGCCTCGGTGGACCTGTGCGAAGAGCTCGATCTGCCGATCATCAAGATCGCCAGTTCCGACATCAACGACTGGTTCCTCATCGAGCGCATCGCCGAGACGCGCAAGCCGGTCATCGTGTCCACCGGCGGGTCCACGCAAAAGGACGTCGATGACATGGTGACCTTCTTCGCCAACCGCAACATTCCGCTGGCGGTAAATCACTGCGTCTCGATCTACCCGAGCGAAGACGACGAACTGGAGCTCAACCAGATCGACTTCCTGCGCCAGCGCTACCCGAAGAACGTCGTCGGTCTGTCCACCCACGAATATCACGACTGGACCTCGTCGATGCTGGTCTCCTATGCCAAGGGCGCCCGCACCTGGGAGCGCCACATCGACATCGAGGAAGGCGGCATCCCCGTGGCGCCCTACTGCTCGCTGCCGCACCAGATCGACGAATGGTTCAAGGCCTATCACAAGGCCGTCGAGATGTGCGGCGGCACCGGCACCTCCAAGCGCGTGCCGAAGAAGAAGGAAACCGAATACCTCGACGGTCTCGTCCGTGGCGTGTATGCCAAGCGCGACCTGCCCGCCGGCTACGAGCTGCAGCACCAGAACCTCGAGGACGACTTCTACCTGGCCATCCCGCTGCAGAAGGGGCAGTTGTCCTGCCGCGAGACGATGAACGGCCTCAAGCTGACCCGTCCCGTGACCAAGGACACGGCGCTCTCCATCGACGACGTGGAGAGCCCCTATTCGCAGAACGAAGTGCTGCGCAAGCTGATCTACGACCGCGGCCTGTAAGCCCGCCAGCTACCGAGCGCCCAGCGCCATGCAACCCGATCCCCGCAGCCCGTCCGTCCAGGGTCGCCTGACGGCCCTGCTCGACCACCTGGATGCCGCGCCGCTGGCCGGCCGGACGGTGTTCATCACCGGCGGCACCGGTTTTTTCGGCTACTGGATGCTGAGCCTCTTCGATCTGCTCCAGCAACGCGGCGTAGACGTCCGGGTGCGCCTGCTGTCCCGCAACCCGGCCGCCTTTGCCGCCATGGCACCTTACTTCGCCGCGCAGCCGTGGGTCAGCTGCGTGCAGGGTGACGTCAAGAGCTTTGCGGATGCCATCCCCGCCGACCTGCTCATCCACGCCGCCACCGACACCGACGCCGCCGCCCACCGGGATCCGCTGGCGATCATGGACAACATCCTGCTCGGCACCCGCCACACCCTCGCCCATGCCGTATCCAGCGGCGTCAGCCGGGTTCTCTACGTCAGCTCCGGGGCGGTGTACGGCGTGCAGCCGGCGGATATGGAACAGCTCCCGGAGTCCGCCTCCTGTGCCTGCGACGCCACCCATCCGGACAGCGCCTATGGCTCGGCCAAGCGCGGTGCGGAACAGTGGTGCGTGCAATTCGGCCTGGCACACGGCATTGCCATTCCCATCGCCCGCTGCTTTGCGTTTGTCGGCGCCGGCCTGCCCCTCAACGGGCATTTCGCCATTGGCAACTTCATCGGCGACGCCCTCGCCGGCCGCCCGATCCGCGTCAATGGCGACGGCACCCCGCTGCGCAGCTATCTCTACGGCGCCGACCTGGCCATCTGGCTGCTCAAGATCCTGCTCCAGGGCGCCCACGGACAGGCCTACAACGTGGGCTCCGACCGGGCCGTCTCGATCCGTGAACTCGCAGAAACCGTACGCGACGCCCTGAGCCCCGGACAAGCCGTGCAGATCACCCGCAGCGCGCCCGACAACGCCCTGCGCTCCCGCTACATCCCCGCCATCGACCGTGCCCGCAGCGAACTCGGGCTGGACGTCTGGACGCCTCTCGACCAGGCCATCCGCCTCACCGCCGCCTGCACCACGCCCCATCAACACTCCTGAGCACAGCCCATGTCCGCCACGCGCCATCTCTACTCGCAGCCTCGCCGTCCGTACTACAT
Organism: Zoogloea oleivorans; assembly: GCA_030157785.1. Lineage (GTDB taxonomy): Bacteria > Pseudomonadota > Gammaproteobacteria > Burkholderiales > Rhodocyclaceae > Zoogloea > Zoogloea oleivorans_A. The sequence goes on along the minus strand of JAOAUC010000017.1, from coordinate 20,265 downwards.
CGACGCACCGGCCTACCGGCGCACATCGGCCGGCATCCGGGTATTGCACCTCCTGTGCCATGCCCTCAACAGCATCGGCGAAGAGGCCTACGTCTACAACACGACGACAAGCCCGGAACTCGACACCCCGATACTGACCGCCGAAATCGCCGAGCGTCACAAGAAAGCCGGGCGGGAACCGATCGTCGTCTATCCGGAAGTCGTTACCGGCAACCCGCGCCGGGCAGGCTCGGTGGTGCGCTACGTCCTCAACAAGGCCGGGCTGCTCGGCGGCGACAAGGCCTACGCCGAAACGGAACTCGTTTTCGGCTACGGCCGCAACGTGCTGCCCGAGGGTGCCGACCAGGCCAACATCCTCTTCCTGCCGCCCATCGACACCCAGGTCTTCAACAACCTGGACAACCCCCTCGACAGCCAGCGCAGCGGCGTCCTGCTCTACCCCGGGCGCCATCAGGCAGGGCTTGCGCGCTACCCGGAACTGGCCGCCGAAGCCACGCTGATCACCTCCGCATGGCCCGAGTCCCACCAGGACATGGCCGATCTGTTCCGGCGTAGCGAGGCCGTCTACTGCTTCGAATCCACCGCCATCGCGCTCGAAGCCATCCTGTGCGGCTGCCCGGCCATCCTCCTACCCTCGCCCTTCTTCAACGGCACCCTGCTCAGTGAGGAGGAGATCGGTCGCGAAGGCATTGCCGTCAATGATTCGCCGGAAGAAATCGCCTTCGCCAAGCGCACCGTCGGCCAGATGAAGGATACCTACCGGGCGGCAGAAGAACGTTTCTGGGGGCAGCTCGACCACTTCGTGACGGCCACCCAGGCCATGCCCGTGCATGAAGTCCCGAAGCTCCCCGGCGACGATCCGGTCCAGGCCGAAGCCATCCAGCGCTACGCCACCTGGCGCCGCCGCAAGACCCTCCAGGAGATCGACGCCCAGCTGCTCGCCGAGCGCATGGTGCTGAAATGGAAAACCCGCCCCGGCATCCACCTGCTGCTTGCCCTGCGCAATGGCGAAGAAGCCCTCCTCGCCGATACCCTCGACAGCCTCGCCGCCCAGCTCTACCCCGAATGGCTGCTGACCATCGTGACGGCCCTGCCGACGCCCGACGGCCTCGGCGAGACGCCCAACATCCAGTGGCTGGCCCTGCGCGACGAAGCCCACATCGACTACGTCATCGACGAAATGGCCGCCGCCTCGCCGGGCAGCTGGCTGACCCGCATTGATCCGGGCCTTACCTTCGAGCCCCAGGCCCTGCAGGTCGTCGCCGACTACATCAACGAGAAACCCGACTGGCGCCTCATCTACTGCGACGAAGACACCCGTGAAGCCGACGACAGCTTCACCCAGCCGCTCTTCAAGCCCGACTTCAACCTTGACCTGCTGCGTGCCCAGGCCTACTTCGGCTGCTTCGTCGTCGTCGAGAAACAGGCCTTCCTGGCGGCCGGCCGTTACGGCGACAAGACCGGCGCCGAGAACTACGACCTCAGCCTGCGCATCCTCGACCAGACCGGAGAGCGGAGCATCGGCCACATCGACCAGATGCTCGCCCACCTGTCGCGCGACTCGCAACGGGCCATGCAGCCCGAAGCCGAAAAAGCCGCCGTCGCAGACCATCTGGCGCGCTGCGGCCTCGACACCGAAGTCCTCGACGGCGCGCTCTTCGGCACCCGCCGCATCCACTACAAGTGGGCCGCGACGCCCAGGGTCAGCATCATCATCCCGACCCGCGACCGGGAAGAGTACCTGCGCCCGCTCCTCGACAGCCTCCATGAGCGGACCAGCTACCCGAACTACGAAATCATCGTCATCGACAATGACAGCACCGACCCGGACACCGTTCGCTACCTGGCCGGCCTGACCGCCACGGAACAAAAGCATCCGACCCGCGTGCTGCCCGTCCCCGGCGAATTCAACTGGTCCCGCAGCGCCAACACCGGCGCCGAAGCCGCCGGCGGCGACTACCTGCTGTTCCTCGACAACGACATCCACATCGTCCAGGACGACTGGCTGTCGCGGCTGATGAGCATCGCCCAGCGCCCCGAAGTCGCCATCGTCGCGCCCCGCCTCACCTACCCCGAAACCGGCCGGGTCCAGCAGGGCTGCTCGATCCTCGGACTCTACGGAACCGCGGGCAGCCCCTGGGACAACCAGCTCGAGCTCTCCGACCCCGGCTACATGGGTCGCGCCCTGTGCGACCAGAACGTCAGTGCGGCCAGCGGTTCGGCCCTGCTCGTGCGCCGCAGCGCCTACGTGCAACTGCACGGCTTCGACACCACCGATTTCGGGCTCGTCCATGGCGCCCTCGACCTGTGCCTGCGGGCCGGCGAAGCCGGCCACAAGATCGTCTTCACCCCCCACTCCGCACTGGTCCACTACGGCAGCGTCTCCATCACGGCCCGCCAGCGCAAGCTCGAAGGCCGGCTGACCGACCTGCTCGCCGCCCAGCAAGCCAACGAAACCCTCATCCACCGCTGGATGCCGCGCCTAGTCCACGACCCGGCCTACAACCGCAACCTGAGCCTGCTCGAGCCCTACAAGCCCGAGCATGTCGCCCCCACCGACTGGGACCTCAACTTCCACGACCGGCCGCGGATCCTCGCCATCCCGGTCCCCGGCGGCGCCGGCGAATACCGCCTGCGGGCACCACTACGCATCGTCGGACAGGCCGGGCTCGCCCAGACCATGATCTGCGAGTCCCCCAAGGCCTTCGCCATGCGCATCCTCTCGCCGGTCGAGATCGCCCGCGCCGCGCCGGATGCCCTCGTTCTGCACCAACCCCTCGACGACACGCAGAGCGACGCCATCGAAAACTACGCCCGCTACCTGCCCAAGGTCCGGCGGATTCTCACCATCGACGACCTGGTCACCGATCTGCCCAAGAAGCACCCGCTCTACAAGTCCGGCTACAAGGACGGGCGCCAGCGCCTGCGCCGCAATCTGGCCCTGATGGACCGCCTCGTTGTCAGCACCCGGCCGCTGGCCGACTTGTGCGTCGACATGATCGAAGACATCCGGGTCATGCCCAACTGCCTGGAATGGGCAGTATGGGGCGATGCCGTGCCGCCGCGCCTGCCGCGCAAGAAGCCCCGGGTCGGCTGGGCCGGCGCCCAGCAACACCAGGGCGACCTGGAACTCATCTACTCCGTGGTCGAAGCCCTGGCCGACGAGGTCGACTGGATCTTCATGGGCATGTGCCCGGAGGCCCTGAAACCCTTCGTCCACGAATCCCGCGGCTTCGAAATCGATTTCAGCGCCTACCCGAAGGCCTTGGCCAGCCTTGACCTCGATCTGGCCATCGCCCCCCTCGACATCCACCCCTTCAACGAAGCCAAGAGCAACCTGCGCCTGCTCGAATACGGCGCGATGGGCTGGCCGGTGATCTGCACCGATATTTACCCGTATCAAAACGCGCCCGTAACCCGGCTTCCCAACGAGCCCGAAAAGTGGATCAAGACGATTCGTGAACAACTCGCCGAGCCCGACGCGCTGCGCGAAGCCGGACTCACCCTGCAAGCATGGGTACACGACAGCTTCATCCTCGAGAACCATGCAGCAAGCTGGTTTGCAGCTTACGGACCTTGAAGGGCTTCGCTCACTAGACCGTGGGCATATGCAGAAACCGGCCGAAAACTCGGCCGGCCCACGAAATCAGTCCTAAAGCTTTGATTTTCGGGGCCGCTATCACAAGCCAAGCGGTACTCCGCAAAGAAAAATGAAAAAATTGGTAACCGCAAAAAAGTCAACAAATTTCTAAAGTCTTTTCGCTTTGCCCCGTTAATGATCACAACGGCGGTTGCCTTACACATACCCGGGCAAGGCGAACCAAAGTTAAGCCGAAACGCTTATCTTGAACGGATTTAAGGAGAACCAAAATGGCTGCCACAATCAACACCAATGCGATGTCGCTGAATGCGCAACGCAACCTTTCCACGTCCCAGGCCAGCCTGGCAACGTCAGTACAACGCTTGTCCTCCGGCCTGCGTGTTAACAGCGCCAAGGACGACGCCGCCGGCCTGGCAATTGCCGACCGCATGAACTCCCAGGCCAAGGGCTTCGACGTGGCGATCCGCAACGCCAATGACGGCATCTCCATGGCGCAGACCGCTGAAAGCGCGATGCAGGCAGTGACCGACAACTTGCAACGGATGCGCGAGCTGGCTGTGCAGGCCGCCAACGGCACCTACAGCAGCGGTGACCGGGGCAGTCTTGACACCGAATATCAACAGCTGAACCAGGAAATCGCACGCGTCGTTTCTGGCACCCAGTTCAACGGGCAGAACGTCCTGAGTGAAGTCTCGGGTGGCTTTTCGTTCCAGGTGGGTGCCGGCACGGCTTCCACCGACACGATCACCGTCGGCAGCGCAGTAACCCTTGCCTCTGCCACATTCGGCACGACCACTGCAGGCGCCATCAGCGGCAGCACGATCTCCGGGCAAGGTAGCGCAGGCGTTTCAGCCGCAACGGCCGCCATCTCGGCAATTGATGCGGCCCTGAACGTCCTGAACACCGCGCGTGCGACCTGGGGTGCCGTACAAAACCGCTTCAGTTCAGTGGTGCAGACCCTGCAGGTTGCGTCTGAAAACGCACAGGCTTCCCGCGGTCGCATCATGGACGCCGACTTCGCCAAGGAAACCGCCAGCATGACCCGCGGCCAGATCCTGCAACAGGCCGGCACCGCGATGGTTGCCCAAGCCAACAGCATGCCGAACAACGTGCTGTCCCTGCTCCAGTAAGCCTTTAATCACCAAAACCCCGGCACGCGCCGCCGCCCTGACAGGCGCGGCGCGCCTCGCTCGAGAGGGAGAAGATCATGAGCATCCAGCCAGTCGGCGCGAGGACAACGCAATACGCGCCCCCCGTGCAAACACCCGCTTCCCAGGGGGTCGGTGCAGCACGACAGGCGGAAGCCACTCCCGAAACGAGCGGCGCCCAGCAAACCCAGAACGCTGCACAAGCCCCCGCAAAGGTGCCACCCAGCAGCGAACAGCTGACTCAAGCGGTCAAACAGATCCAGGACGTCATCAAGCAGACAGCCAACAGCCTCCAGTTTTCCATCGACGAAGACATTGGCGTTACGGTGGTCAAGGTGATCGACACCGAATCCAAGAAAGTAATTCGCCAGATTCCTTCCGAGGAAGTCCTCGATATCGCCAAGGCGCTCGACAAATTGCAGGGTCTGCTGGTCAAACAGCAAGCCTGAATGGCAATTCCCTCTCGTGGCAACGTTAATCCCACCCAAGCGGTGGGATTTTTTTGCTGCTAGAGGAGAACCGAGCGCCCCCGGCACAGTCCATGCTACATAACTGCAGCAACGCCGGGACTCTCAAGTTTTTCCGGGGCCGGCCGTAATCCAAATCACTAGCAATACAGCAACACAGGGGGTGCATCATGGCGACCATTTCATCAGCGGGTATTGGCTCCGGGCTACAAGTCGAGTCGATCATCACCGGCCTGATGTCCGTTGAAAAACAGCCCCTTTCAAAGCTTCAGGCTCAACAGACCAGCTACCAGTCGAAAATCTCCGCCCTCGGCACCCTGAAGAGTTCCCTCGCGGCCCTGCAGACAGCAGCCAAGGCCCTCACACCGGCAACCTTGCAGAGCCCGACGGCAGCTTTTTCCGCCTATAAGGCAAGCATTGCCGATTCGACCATCGCCACGGCAACGACGAGCAGCTCTGCGGTGGCAGGCACCTACTCCCTCGAAGTCACTGCACTGGCGACCAACCAGCGCATGGCGCTGGGCAAAACCTACGGATCCACCGACGCGGTTCTGGACTTCGGCTCGGACAGCACCCGTACCCTGACGATCACGAAGGGCAGCACGCCCGTCGACATCACCCTCGACAGCAGCCAGAACACCCTCGCCGGTGTTCGCGATGCCATCAACAATGCCGCAGCAGGCGTCAATGCAACAATCGTCACCGACACCAGCGGCAAGCAGAACCTGCTCCTGACGGCGACGTCCGGCGGCACCGCCAACGCCGTCAGCATCTCGGGAACAGCCAGCTTCATCGATCCGGCCGCACCGGGCACCCCGATAGCGGCCGCGAGTGCCTTCACCCAGACCCAGGCGGCCACCGATGCGGCCGTGAAAATGCAGGGTGTATCGATTGCCACCAGCGGCAACAGGATCACCGACGCCATCGACGGCGTCACCCTCGATCTCACCAAGACAGGCACCACCACGCTCACCATTGCCCGTGACAACACGGACCTGAAGGGCAAGCTCGACGCCTTCGTCACCGCCTATAACAACCTCAACTCTTCCATCAAGAGCCTTGGTGCCTACAACGCCAGCACCAAAACCGGTGCGGCACTCAATGGCGACTCATCCCTGCGCAGCATCCAGTCCCAGGTCCGCAGCGCCCTGACCAGTGTTCCGGCCAGCCTGGAAGGCAGCTCGGTGAGAACCCTGAGCGATATCGGCATTTCCTTCCAGTCCGATGGCAGCCTCAAGATGGATGCGACCAAGTTCGAAAAAGCGTCGAGCACGGGCTTCGCCGCCGTGGCGACGGCTATCGGCGCCTACGGCAGTGCGCTGAAAACCACCACGACCAACCTGCTCGACAGCGGGGGCGTCATCGCCAGCCGGACAGATGGTCTGAATGCGAGCGTCAAGAACATGAGCAAGCGGATTGACGCCTTCAATACGCGCCTGACCGCCATCGAGAAAACCTACCGCGCCCAATTCACGGCGCTGGACACCTCCATGAGCAGCATGAGCACGACAAGCAGCTACCTGTCCCAGCAGCTGACCCTCCTCAGCAACATGAACAACTAACCCCGACCGGAGAACAAGATGTCGTTTGGCCTTGCCGCCCGTCGTGCCGCCGCTGCCTACAGCGAGGTTGGCGTTGCCACCGGAGTCTCTACCGCAGACCCGCACAAACTGATCCTGATGCTCTTCGAAGGTGCCATCCTTCAGATCGGCACGGCTGCCGCTGCGCTCGAGAACAAGAACATTCCCGCCAAAGGACTGGCCATATCCAAAGCCATCGAGATCATCACCAACGGGCTCAAGGTCAGCCTCGACTTTGACGCTGGCGGCGACCTCGCCCAGCGCCTTGGCGCTCTCTATGACTACATGAGCCAGCGCCTTCTCTACGCGAACCTGCACAACAGCCGGCCCGCCATGGACGAAGTCGTCAAACTGCTTACCGAACTGAAAGGCGCCTGGGAAGAAATCGGCACCACCGACCAGGCCAACCGCTAAGACAGCCGGAGACATTTTTCATGAGTTCCCTCGCCCTCCTGGAACAGATGAGCAACTACTCCACCGAAATGGTGGATGCTGCGCGCGCCAACGATTGGGACCGCCTCACCCGCCTCGAACGACAGGTTGCCTCCCTGCGCGACCGAATCGGTGTCGAGGAGGCCCTTGCCTTTCCGTCCCGCCCGAAGCGCATGTCCGAAGACGAACGCGTCAAGAAAATTGCGCTCATCCGGCGCATTCTTAGTGACGACAAGGAAGTCCGCGTTCATACCGAGCCCTGGATGGACAACGTTCGCCAGTTGCTGTCTGGCGGCGTGCGCGAACGCAGCGTTCGCAGCGCCTACGGCGACACCGACAACACCTGACAACCCGGCAGCCAGGCGAGTGGCCGCATCATGATTCCCAGCGACCTCGCCGCACGCTTGCGGACGCTCAACGAAGCCAGCTTTTTCTCTGGTGAGCCCAATGTTGCCCCGCTCGCCCGCGTCAAGGCCATCTCGGCCAACCTGCCCGAATTCACCCCCGGCCAGCGCATCACTGCCAGCCTGCAGGCCACCGCTCAGGACAATACCTACCAGGCCCGGATCAACGGACGGGACGTCATCCTGTCCCTGCCACAGGGCGTCAAGGCCGGTGACAGCCTTGAGCTGATCGTCAGCCGCGTAACGCCACAAGCCGTTTTCGCCACCCCGGCCCAGCCGGCTACCGACACCACCAGCGGTACAGCCCTCAGCCAGACCGGCAAGCTGATCAGCTTCCTGCTCACCGGCCAGCCGGCCGCCGGCACCGCCAGCCTCAATGGCGGCCAGGCCCTGCTCGCTGCAGCCCCTCAAACAGCGACCGCCACGGCCCAGTTGGCCAGCAACCTGGGCGCGGCAGTCGCAGAAAGCGGACTGTTCTATGAATCCCACCAGGTTCGCTGGCTCTCCGGACAGGTGGATACCGCCTCGCTGCTGAAAGAACCTCAAGGGCGCGAATCCACTACGCCCCTGAAAACCCTGGCAACAGCACCTGCAGAATCGGCAGAGACCACAGCCCCGACCACGACCACCGCCGCATCGGCCGGCACCAAAGCCGACCTCCCCCCGGTAGCAGAAAGACTGCTGCCCCTCGTTCACCAGCAACTGGACGCCATCGCCACCCATCAACTGGTCTGGCAGGGCCAGGTCTGGCCCGGACAGAACATGGAATGGGAAATAGAGGACCCGGCCCGGGACAGCGACGGCAGCGGGGACGAGCCGGAATCCACCTGGAACACCACCCTGCGCCTGACCCTGCCGAGCCTCGGCGGCGTTGAAGCGCGCCTGCACCTCACGCCGGCCGGCATCGCGGTACGTCTGATTGCCGACGATAGCGCCACCCGCAACACTCTTGAAGCCGCCGAATCGCGCCTGGCGGACGCCCTTGCCGCTGCCAACGTACCCCTCACCGGCATGGTGGCAGAACTGAGGCAGGTGTCGTGAACAGCCCGGAGCAACCCGCCGAACTGCGCGCCGAAGCGGTCGCCCTCGCCTACAACGCGGGCAACGCCGCCCCCACCGTGCTTGCCAAGGGCCGCGGCCTGATCGCCGCCGAAATCGTCTCCCGCGCCAAAGAGGCCGGCATTTACGTCCACGAATCACCCGAGCTGGTCGCCCTGCTCATGCAGGTGGACCTGGATGCCCGCATCCCGCCGGAACTCTACGTGGCGGTAGCCGAACTCCTCGCCTGGCTGTACAGCCTCGAACAGGGCACCCACAACAAAACGGCCCCGAAATCCGGGGCCGCTACGAGCTGAAGCCGTTGAAGACTCAGGACTGGGGCGGAACGAAACCGCCGATCTGATCTGCACCGCCACCGAAGAAGTAACGTTCCAGCTGCTCGGAAAGATACTTGCGCGCCCGGGCATCCATCAGATTGAGGCGGTTCTCATTGATCAGCATGGTCTGGTGCTTGACCCACTGCTGCCAGCCTTCCTTCGACACGTTCTCGAAGACCTTCTTGCCCAGTTCACCGGGAAGGGGCGGAAAATCCAGACCTTCGGCCTCACGACCGAGCTTCACACAATTGACCATCCGTACCATGTATCACCTCTCGAGTTGGGATTCCGGAGCAGTGTCGCTGCTTCCGGAAAAGGTAGCAAGATTCTAGCCCGCCGGGGCCACTCAAGCCAGCCGCTCGCTGCTCGATTCCCGGGCCAGCTCCCAGCAATTGCCGCCCATCGCCTTGGCCAGGTACATCGCCCTGTCCGCCGCGCCGATCAGGCGCTCTCCGTCATGATCGTGACGCGGGCCAAGCGCAATGCCAATACTCGCCGTCACGGACACCGGCTCCCCGGCGAAGACAAAGCGCATCCCGGCGATACACACGCAGACGCGCCGGGCCAGCTCGGAGAGCTCCTGGGGGCCGCCCGAAGGCACCAGAATCGCAAATTCGTCGCCCCCCATCCGAAAGAACATCTCGTTGCGGCGCACTACCGCAGACACGCCATTGGCCAAACCGACCAGCACCTCATCGCCAGCCTGATGGCCGTAGCGGTCGTTCACCGGCTTGAAGCCATCCAGGTCAATGGCCAGCAAGCCCACCTCCTCCTGATGACGCTTGCCGTCGGCCAGCATCCGCTCCAGTTCTTCATGGAAGCGGCGGCGGTTGAACAAGTTGGTCAGGGGATCGCGTTCAGCCAGGCGCATGAGCTGGGCCGCCACCCGACGCTGCTCGGTAACATCCTCGAAGACCCACATTCGCCCGATCGGCCGCGCGCCTTCCGGGCCGGGAACAACGCGTGAGAAATCGGTGATCACCCGCCCGTCCTTGAACTGGATCTCGAACGGCTCGCTGGGCACGCGCTGGTCGAGCACCGCAGCGATATGCCGCTGATAACTCAGCGGATCCTCGAGAAACTCCATCACATACTGCTGCAGCACCACGTCGCGCACACCCACGAAACTCTCCCCGACGGGCATGCCCCAGATGTCGTAGAGCGCCCGGTTGCAGAAGACCACCCGACGATCAGCATCCATGAACAGGATGCCCATGCGCACCACATCCAGCAGTGCCGACAGGCGGGAGCGCTCCTCGTTGCTGCGGCGCAGATAGTGTTCGGACAAGGCCTGGGCCCGGCGCAACGCGGCGACGGACTCGAGTAGCTTGTACTCGGCCTCCTTGCGCGCCTGGATGTCGTGCATCGATGCCCGCAAACCCAGCAGCGCCCCCGACTCGTTGCGGATCGGCTGCCAGTGGCAGGCCATCCACAGAAGGCTCCCGGTCTTGGTCACAACCCGCAGCTCAAAGTCGGCAGACACGCCACTTTCCAGCGCCTGACGAATCTGATCGCGACAATAACGCCGGTCCCGCTCATAGATGAGGAGCTCGACGAAATCCTCCGCCAGCATTTCCTCTGCGGTGTAGCCGGTGTGCCGCTCGACCGCCTGATTGACCCAATACAGGCGGCCCTCCAGGTTGATCCAGCCTTCGACCCCATGACCGGCCTCCGCAGCCAGGCGGAAGTAACGATCCTGCCCGTCCTCGGACGCGCCTCCTTCTCCCTCCGGCGACGCCTCACCAACCTGAACGGGGAGGCGCTCGGGAAGAGACAGTTGCTCCTGCAGGCGGGCAAGCCGCTGCCGCAGCAGCAACAGATAGCCGCCACCGGCCACTGCCAGCATCATGGCCAGACCTGTCGTCACGGTTACCCATGGCGAAGCCATGCTTTCCGGCAGCCCGGCCAAGGCTGGCGCGGTCGGCAGCATGGCCGCGGACAGTGCAGCCAACTTCAGTCGTGAAGGAAAAAACAGAACGCTCACAATGCCTTCATGAAAACCTTGGAACGGCGGCTCACATCGTACATCTCGCGTTTCTGGCGGGGCAGATCCTCCGGCGGCGCCTCGCGAAAACCCCGCTCCCGGAACCAGTCGGCAGTGCGCGTAGTGAGCACAAAAAGGCGCTCCACACCGAGGGCACGGGCCCGCGACTCCATCCGCCCCAGCAGCATCTCACCCAGGCCGGCGCGGCGATACTGGGGCACCACGGCGACGCAGGCCATCTCGGCGGCACGTTCGTCGATGAAGGGATACAAGGCTGCGCAGCCCACCAGCAGACCATCGTATTCGACCACGGTAAAACGTTCGACCTCCTGTTCCAGGCGCTCGCGACTGCGCCGCACCAGCGTACCGTCGGCCTCCATCGGCGCAATCATGCTACCCAGCGCACCCACGTCCTCGACGGTCGCCTCGCGCAGGCGAAACAGCGGGTCACGGGTCAGCACGGTACCCACGCCCTGGGGCGTGAAGAACTCCAGCAGCACCCCGCCATCCTTGTCCCGGTCAATCAGGTGGGCCCGGCCGACACCCTGCCGCACCGCACGGATGGCGCAGGGCAGATACAAATCCAGGTCTTCGGTCATGCCCTCGCCGGCAATCAGCTTGGCTTCCGCATCGTCGGCGGTAATGGCCTCGATCAGCGCCCCTTTCAGGTCGAGCAGACCGGGCGCATCGCACAGGTAGATCAGCTTTTCGGCCTTCAGTGCAATGGCCACCGCTTCGGCGACGGCTTCCATGCTCATGTTGAAAATCTCGCCGGCCGGCGATACGCCAAGGGGCGACATCAGCACCACATTCTGCTGATCCAGATCGGCAGCGATTTCCTCGGCGATCACCTTGCGCACGGCACCCGTGAAACCGTAATCGATGCCATCCACCACGCCCACCGGCTTGGCGGTGATGAAGTTGCCGCCTGTAACGCGCATGAAGCTGCCGGCCATCGGCGTATTGGGCAGGCCCTGCGACAACAGCGCTTCCACCTCGATGCGGGTCACGGCCATGGCTGCCTTGACGCATTCGAGCGCCGCGGCGTCGGTTACCCGCAGGCCCTTGTGATAGCGCGGGGTCAGCCCGCGGCGGGCCAGTTCGGCTTCGATCTGGGGACGCGCCCCGTGCACCAGTACCAGCCGCACACCCAGTGCGGCGAGCAGGTTGCAGTCGTAGGCCAGCGTCTGGGCCAGGTGGCCAGCTGCCACTTCACCACCAAAGCCGAGCACGAAGGTCTTGCCGCGAAAAGCGTGGATGTAAGGCGCAGCGGCGCGCACCCAGGCGACGAAACGCTGGGAAAGGTAGTCTCCCTGCACGGCGGCAGGAACGATATCGGGCGAATTCACTAGCGGTTCCGGAGCTGTCTTCATTGATTCAATGCTATTTCAAGCTTATCGACCAGCGCATGCAGGATCTTTACCCGCGCGTAATATTTATTATCTGCTTCGACCAGCGTCCAGCCCGCGTTTTCGGTGCTGGTCCGGTCGATCATGTCGCATACGGCCGGCTCATAGAGCGGCCATTTCTCACGGTTGCGCCAGTCGTCGGGAGTGATCTTGTAGCGCTTGAACGCTTCCGCCTCCCGCGCCTTGAAGCGCCGGAGTTGCTCCTCATCACTTACCGACAGCCAGAACTTGAGCACGATGCCCCCAGCGGACACCAGCTGGTCCTCGAAATCATTGATCTCGGTGTAGGCGCGCATCCAGTCCGCCTCCGAGCAATACCCCTCGACCCGCTCGACCAGCACGCGACCGTACCAGGAGCGATCGAATATCGTCACCTTGCCGCGCCGCGGCAAACGCCGCCAGAAGCGCCACAGGTAGGGCTGGGCACGCTCCTCGTCCGAAGGCGCTGCAATTGGCGAGACGTGATACTGGCGGGTATCGAGCGCCTGGGTCACCCGGCGGATCGCGCCCCCTTTGCCGGCCGCGTCCATGCCCTCGAAGACCAGCACCAGACTGCGCTTGGCAAAGGCCTCGCTGCGCAAAGCCATGGCCAGCCGGCCCTGCAGCTTTTCCAGTTGCTTCTCGTAATCCTTCTTGTCCATCGGCTGGTTGAGCATCAGCGCATTGAGCAGATTGCGCTCATCCACCGCCGGCGCCAGCGGTGCGGCCGTCAGGCGGGTGCGATAGCCCTTGTTGACCTGTTCGATCTTGCGCCGCAAGCCTTCCAGCAGTGTTCGCCCCACCTGTGCCGCCCGGTATTGCGGGTCGGTGCCATCGACGATCACCCATGGGGCAATGCCGGTGCTGGTACGGCGCAGCACATGCTCGGCGACCGCCCGGTAACGGTCGTATTCTTCGTAGAACAGCCAGTCCGCCTCGCGCACCCGCCAGCGGGTATCCGGGTTGGCCTCCAAGGCCTTGAGGCGCTTCTTCTGGCCCTGTCGCGACAGATGGAACCAGAACTTGATCAGCAGCACGCCTTCGGCGGCCAGCATGGCCTCGAAACGGTTAAGATCGGACAGGCGCTGATCGAGATGCGCCTTCTTGATGCGCCCGAAGGCCCGGTCGCCGATCGGATCGGAATACCAGTTGCCGAACAAGATGCCGATCCGGCCCTTGGCCGGCAGGGCCCGCCAGAAACGCCACAGGAAAGGCCGCTCGCGTTCCTCGTCGGTGGGCTTGTCAAAAGCGTGCACCTCGATATGCCGCGGATCCATCCACTCATTGAGCAGGTTGACCGTCTCGCCCCGCCCGGCACCGTCGATCCCGTTGATCAGAATCACCGCGGCGAAGCCCTTTTTTTCCAGCAGCTCGAACTGCGCCTCGAGCAGATCGATGCGCAGTTGCGGTTCGATCTGCTCGTAGTCGGCCTTCGACAGCCGGTGCCCCAATTCCGCGGACTCAAACATTGTCACTCTCCCGTAAAATCGCCCCACAGGGTCTGCAATGCGGCCAGCGCAGCAAGCCCGGCAGTTTCTGTACGGAACACCCGCGGCCCCAGGGCCAGCGGCGCGCAACCGGCGCGCTCCGCCAGCGCCAGCTCGGCCGGCGACCAGCCGCCCTCCGGCCCGATCAAGATCGACAAGGCGCCATCCGGCCGCGCCTTGCGCGCCAGCGCCCCTTCGGCACCCGGCGCCAGGATCAAACGCGTCCCCTCGGCGGGCAGGGCCAGGTATTTGGCCAGCGACAGAATCTCGCCCACCGCCGGCACCCGGTTGCGGCCCGACTGCTCGCAGGCCGACACGGCAATCTGCTGCCAGTGGGCGACCCGCTTGATCGCCCGATCGCCGGCGAGCTTGAGCACCGAACGCTCGGCCGCCACCGGCTGTACTGCAATGGCGCCCAGCTCGACCGCCTTTTGCACGATCCAGTCCATCTTGTCACCGCTCGCCAAAGCCTGCACGAGGGTAATAGCCAGCGGCGACTCGCGCTCCGTGGCCAGCCGCGGGCCGAGCCGTGCCACCGGCTGCTTGCCCAGCGCCAGGAGCGTTGCGGCACATTCACCCCCCGCACCGTCGAACAACACCACCTCGTCACCCACGGCCAAACGCAAGACCCGCTCGGCGTGGTGGGCCACGGCGGCAGGAAGAGGCATCTCGGAGTCGGGGAGCAAGCCCTCAGGGCAGAAGAAGCGCGGATTCATCATGCTATTATCCGCAAAACCGCGTGCCTCAACGGGATTGAAACGAAGATCATGCTTAGTTTCACCACGCTCCAGCACCTTTCCGGCTTCTTGATGCCGGATTCAGTTTCACCCGACGACCTTTCGCGGGAGCCGCGCCCTTACAGCAGCTCCTCCACCCCGTGGAGAGCCACCCCATGACCAGCGCCCAGCGCCTCGAACTCGCCCGCGCCCTCGCCGAACTGGTCCGCCAGATGGCCAAGGACATCATTCTGCCTCGTTACCTGCGCGCCGTGCGCGAGCACAAGGCCGATGGCAGCCTGCTCACCGAAGCCGACCTGGCATCCCAGGCAGCGCTGGTCGAACGCCTGCCAACACTCATCATGGCCCCGGTGCTCGGTGAAGAAATGACCGCCGAAGAGCAGGGCCGCGTGTGGCACGAGGGCATCCATGGCCTGTGGGTCATCGACCCCATAGACGGCACCACCAACTTCGCCAACGGCATTCCGTTCTTCGGCGTCGCAGTGGCCTACCTGGTCAATCACAAGACCCAGATCGGCGTGGTCTACAACCCGGTCACCGACGAAGCCTTCTATGCGGGCCGCGGCGCCGGCGCCTGGCTCAACGATATCTCGCTGCCCCTGCGCAAGCCGGCCGAGCGCCTCAAGGACGCCGTCGCCGGCGTGGACTTCAAGCGCATCAGCCATCACCTGGGCGACGAGCTGGCGGTGCGCCCGCCCTATTACTCCCAGCGCAACTTCGGCTCCAGCGCCCTCGAATGGTGCTACGTGGCGGCGGGCCGCCTCGATGTGTACCTGCATGGCGGCCAGATGCTGTGGGATTACGCCGCAGGACGCCTGATCCTCGAAGAAGCCGGCGGCAGCTACAGCACCCTGGGCGGCACGCCGCTCACCGCCGGCCCGGCCATCAAGCGCTCGGTGATTGCCGCCGGCAGCCCGGCCCTCTTCGAGCAGTGGCGAACCTGGCTGCACGCCCACTCCTGAGCAGCCGCACATCCGGGCGGCCCGGATTTTGCTCAAGAGATTCGTCGAGTGTTTTTGGAACAGGCCATGGCGCCGTGCCCTGCTCCAAAACTACTCACTTTCGAGAACAGCCCATGTCCATGAAGCACCCCATCATCGTGGTGACCGGCTCGTCCGGCGCAGGCACCACGACGGTAAAGCACACCTTTGAAGGCATTTTCTGGCGCGAGAAGGTGAACGCCGCGATCATCGAGGGCGACAGCTTTCACCGTTATACCCGCGAAGAAATCCGCAACCTCATTATCGAAGCGGAAAGCCAGGGACGGCGCGGCATCAGCCACTTCGGGCCGGAAGCCAACATGCTCGAAGACCTCGAGCAACTCTTTCGCACCTACGGTGAATCCGGTGGCGGCAAGCGCCGCTTCTACCTGCATCACGCCGAAGAAGCAGCCCGGCGCGGCCTGAAAGTAGGCGACTTCACCCCCTGGGAAGACCTTCCTCACGACACCGACTGCCTTTTCTACGAAGGCCTTCACGGCGCGGTGATCACCGAGAGGGTAAATACCTGTCGGCATGCAGACCTGCTGATCGGCGTGGCACCCATTACCAACCTGGAGTGGATACAGAAGATCCACCGGGACACCAAGACCCGCGGCTATTCGCTCGAAGCCGTGCAGGAAACCATCCTGCGCCGCATGTACGATTACGTGCATTACATCGTGCCGCAGTTCTCCCACACCCACATCAACTTCCAGCGGGTGCCGATGGTGGACACCTCCAACCCCTTCATCGCCCGCGACATCCCGACGGCCGACGAATCGATGGTGATCATTCGCTTCCGCGATCCGCGGGGGGTGGACTTCCCCTACCTGCTGCGCATGATCCACGACAGCTTCATGTCCCGCGCCAACACCCTCGTGGTGCCGGGCGGCAAGCTCGATCTGGCCATGCAGCTGATCCTCACCCCGCTCATCTGGAAACTGATGGAACGCCGCCGCCAGTGGGTCTGATCGGCCATCAACGGGACGTCGCAGCGGCTGCGACGCTCTTGCCGGATTCGGTCTTCTGGTCGTCGCGGAACTCCCCTTCCCAGGCATCACCGCCAGCCCAGGTCAGGCGCCCCTGGCCATGCTTCTTGCCAAGGCTCCAGGCACCGTCATAGCGGTTGCCGTTCTTCCAGGCGTAGGTGCCTTGCCCCTGGAAAACGCCGCGCACAAAATCCCCGGTGTAGCGGTCGCCGGTCGAGAAAATCAGTGTTCCACGCCCGTGGGGCTCACCGTCATTCACCGCCCCCTCGTAGCGGTTGCCGCCCGGAAACTGGATCACGCCGTGGCCGATGGAACGGTCATCCACCCAGTCGCCTTCGTACCACTGCCCGCCAACCCAGTTGAAGCGGCCCTTGCCCTGCTTGCGGCCGTCCATCAGCGTGCCCGCAAAGCTTTCCCCGTTGGTCCATTCGATGATGCCGGTGCCACTCACTGCACCGCTTTTCGGATCGACAGAAAAAGCCCCCCGGTAAGTCGTATCACCAGCCACCAGCACCGCATCGCTTGCCACTGCCGGCGGAGCTGACGCCGGAGCCGGGGTCGTCCGGGTTTCGGTGGCAACGACATTCGCCGGCGTGGGGGCCACCAAAGCCGTCGGCTTGACGACGACAGCCGCCGGCGCCGACAAGGACGCTCCGGAAGACGCCGGCACAGCCACCACGACGACCGGCGGAGCCGCCGGCTTCCTGCTGCCATACATGGCCATTGCCTGGGCCGGGAGGGGGGTTCCGCGCTCCCGGGCGAGCGCATCGGCGTTGCTGCGGGCGAGGGTCTGCGGACTACCCCGGCACTGAGTAACGGCATCCCGCCAGACCACCTCCGCCTTCACCGACATCAGGTCCCGGTCGCTAGCCGAGACGCTCGAACCCGAACCCTTCAGACGCTGGCTCTGTTCGGTGGCACTCTCCCATAAGGGCCCGCAGAACTCGGCATTGTGGGCATCGATCTGGGTCTGCTCGACCTTACGCTGGGCCTGCTGCTGGCGCGTTCCGACGCACTTGTCGGCGGCGCCCTCCCAGGCCATCACGGCCTTGCTGTAAAGCATGGCGGCGTCGTCCCAGCGCTTATCTTTCCAGGCACCCTTGGCGTAGTCGATGAGCGCCCCGGCATTCTTCCAGGCCCCATCGCAGGCCGGCCCGGCACTGAGCAGTTCGGCGTTGGCCGCGCGCGTGCGGACCGTGGCGGCGAGACTCTTCTCGGCCTTCTCCCGGTGAGGCGGCAAGCACAGGCCTGTCGCCTCCCGCCAGGTGCTCTCCGCCTCGGCCAGCAGGCGCTCGACTTCCGCCGGGTCACCTTTGTCACCGCGGGCGGCGGCAGCCCGGATATCCAGGTCGAGGGCCTTGTCGAAGCGCGGCAGACAGTCGCTTTGATGGGTAGCAGCCCCTTCGGCCAGCTTGAGATCGGCCATCGCCCGGTCACCCTGCTTGTTGGCCTGGATGGCCAGAGCTGGGCACCCCGCCGCCACTTTGAGGAAAGTGCCACTGGCCTCCCGCAACAGCGGGACGGCGTCTTTCCAGCGCTTTACACCCGCAGCCTGATGGCCGCGCTCGAACGTCGCCTCGGCCTCCTGCATGAGAACCGGGCACTCCGGCGCCGGTGCCGACGCTTCGGGCATGGTAGCCGCCGGCTCGGCGGCAAACAGCGGGGCAACAGGGCCAAGGCTCACCAGAGCCAGCAGGCAAACGGTCAATCCGTGAATACACGCTTTGTTCATGAAATCAATCCGCCCCCGACTCGAGGGGCATTCTCAACATGGCATCGATCAAACCTCCCGTCCCGCCCCCCGGCGGGGCAAGGAATTCATCACTTTCCGACTGCATCGCCAGGCCCGCATCCTCGGAAGCGCTGGGCAGCTCGGAAAGCTTCAGGGCAAACACTTCAAGGGAAGCGCCCTTGAGCACCGCCGCCAGCATGTCCTCACGCTGGGTCTGGCGGGCCAGCCCGGCTACGTTCTGAAGGCGCTCTTCGTCAAGCACAAACGCATTGCGCACCAGCGTCTTGTCGAGAAGCTTCTGATGCAACGTGGCTCCGGCCAGCGGATCGCCGCCGAGCTTGCCGATCCGGTCGTAGGCCCAGCGATCGGCATTGTCGAAAACGGTGGTCGCCACCCACGAGAGGCTCGACACCGACATGCCGACCCGTGCCATGAAAGTGTCCCGCAGCACGTTGCCAGCCTGCCGCCCCATCGACTTGACAACCTCCTCTCCCACTTTCTGGGCGTAATCCTGGGCGGCCTGTTCGGCGATCTTGCGCGCGGCTTCCTGCAGCGCCTGCTTGGCTACGGCTTCACTGGCCGATTTCGCTGCCGCCGCAGCCGCCGCCTGGGCCGCCTGGTTGACCGCCACCTTGGCGGCCTGCGCGGCAGCATTGAGGCCGGTTGCCAGGGAAGCGATCTCGAACAGCGTAGACACGACTTCCTTGGTGTAGTGATAAGTCTTCATGCGGGCGCCGCCCTCCTCGGACAGGCCCTGGGTCCACAGCACCATCCACAAGGCCTCGTCCGGCGTGATCTGCGGCCCGAAAATCTCGAGGGGGTGAATGCTCATCAGCCAGTGGAAATCCTGGTAATCCGGCGTGACCGGCGGCGCCAGGCGCGCATAGCCACGGCACACCTGGAGCGGCTTCACGGTGATCGTCTTGCCGGCCGCCGTCTTGACCGGAAAGGGCTCGCCGTCGTCCCGCAACTCGGCCAGCTCAGCCAGCATCTTGTTGGCGTCGTTCTTCTTGAAGCCCTTGATATCGACAATCTTGTCGCCGGGCTGAAGGCCGATATCCGGTGCGGCGGCCACCACGGTGAGTCGCTCATCCACCTGCAGCGCCCGCACCCAGGCCACCCGGTCATCCTCCGGCCACTCGTAGCTGGTCGCCACACTGAAGGGCAACTCCCACTGGTGACTGCAATCCGGATCCTTGAGCGCCGCCGAACGCACGATGGCCGGGCGCAGGGAGCGTTCGCCGTGCCCCAGCAGGCGCAGGTTTGAAAGCAGGGTTTCGTTAACCTTGCGCCCATCATCGACGGTGTACTTCATCGTGCTGCAGCCCCCGAGAAGCAGGACGGACAGGAGAATGACGAGGGCAGTCAGACGCGGGAGGAAGGGCATCAGCGGAGGCGATGTAAGAAAATGTAATGCTTCGGGGCAGGCTGCGATTATGCCGCAGTTTTTCCGGCGCCGCCCTCCTCTGCCCGGATGGTACAAATCCCCCGCCAAGGCTACCCAAGTACCCGGAAATCAAAGATAATTGCGGTCTTTGCGCGCCGTTCCCCCGGCCCAAGGTTCTCCCGATGTCTTCTTCGCGTAACGTCAAGCCGCCCGTCTTCAACTCCCTGACTGGCGCGATCCGTGCGCTGGCCATGGACGCCGTCCAGAAGGCCAATTCCGGCCACCCTGGCGCCCCGATGGGCATGGCCGAAATCGCTGAAGTCCTGTGGCGCCACCACTTGCGCCACAATCCGGCCAACCCCCAGTGGGCCGACCGCGACCGCTTCGTCCAGTCCAACGGCCACGGCTCGATGCTGATCTACAGCCTGCTGCACCTCACCGGCTACGATCTGTCCATCGACGACCTGAAGAACTTCCGCCAGCTGCACAGCCGCACCCCGGGCCACCCGGAAGTCGGCTACACGCCCGGCGTCGAAACCACTACCGGCCCGCTCGGCCAGGGCATCACCAACG